>CATXEA010000024.1 GCA_958367245.1 uncultured Blautia sp. | reverse complement strand
AATCCGTGTTCAGTTTTTATCGGAAACCGTGCTCAGATGAGCCGGAATTTGCAATCTTTTATAATGCTATCAGGAAAATTGGTCACAATTATCAAATTTTGTATTGCTTTCTAATTTTGTTTCCTGTTTTCAAAAAAAATATATACAACTATCGCGTGATAATATATAATATCACTATGAAATATCCACAAAAAGCATAGCATCTGACGCTATATGTTACTACTGGTACTGAAATCAATATACATGAGGTAACAAGATTATGGAATTTGTTTACAGAAGCGTATTTCTTATAGGTATTACCTTGCTTGTCCCGATTATTTTTAAATATCTCACTGCAAAAAGTAAGGAAGATGATATTGCGGTTTATACTGTTAAAATGCGCAGCAATATGATGAAAGTATTGAAGATTATGACCATTATCTGCATTCCGTTGGGAGCTATGGCAGTGGTCGCTTTTTTCGCATTTCTTTCGTCTAAGGACTGGGAAAATATGTGCTATACAGCGGTGGTGATTTTTGTAAGTATTGCAGATTTTGCCATGTGGAATTATTATAAAAATAACAAAATTATCGTTTTGGACAATGACAAAATAAAAGTCGTAAAAGGAAGGAAAAGCCGTATTCTCTCAAAAAGTAAAATTACATATAAAAAGATAAGTAGCTGCAAAATAAAATTGTATTATAATGATGAAAAATTTTTCACGATTACCCGACAGTTTGATAATTTTGAAAATATGGAAAGCTGGCTGAATGACTTAGAGCAAGGGAAAGTCACTGATATATGATAAAAAAGGAGGGTAACTGTGATTATGAAACAACTATTCATATTGGCTTTATCTGCGCTGCTGTCCTTAAATGGAGACAGCCTAAAAAATAATCTGCCAGGAGGACAAACCATGCAAAAAACATATAAAGAACTTGCTGAAATTTTTGAGAAATATGAGATACAGGGAACGACCGATCAAATGATAGATGATCTGGAACAGGATTATAAAGCGATGCCGCCTGAAGTGGAATTAAATAAGGCTGCAACACTGCTGACTGTACTGGGGCAGGGAGATTATGATTACGAAAACATGACATGGACTCCTTATGCAAATGGTGTGTATACCTTTGATGTGGAATTTTTCAATGTAGAAAAAATGTATACCGATTTTTTGACGGGCGTTTCGTCTTTGGATAAAGAAGAACTTGATTTCAAAAATATACAGGAGGATACCAGTCAGGTAAACTGGGAAGAAGGAACAGGACAACGAACGGTTTCTTTTGAATGGAATAACAGGCAGTTTACATTGGAGGCAGAAGTGTATGATGACTGGTTTGATGTAAGTGTTGCAAATGAATTGAATAAGATTATTAAAGAATATGGAGATGAAAAACAGTTATTCTTTACCAGCGACGGATATCAGGAAGGGATTGTTTTTTATCGCGATAAAGAGTGGGCAGAAGGATTCCAACTGGAAACAGGGCTGGAACTTGTAGAATTCAATTAGAGGATGAAAGGTAAAACTCGCAGGAGAAAGGGAATCTTATGAAGAATCGCAAAAATCAAATCCAAAATGGAAGAGAACGATCATCTCATTATGTGATCCGTTCAGAAAGCTATTTGGGCTGGCTGTTTGCTTTTTTTGGAGTGTGCAGTACAGGTTTGCTGGTTTATAGCGTGATCATAAAAGAAGCTTTATGGGCAATCCTGTTTCTTCTGTTCGTTTCCATAGCAATGACAATCGCAGCTTTGAATATCGGTTTATGGAAAGTAGAAGTAAACGATATGGAAATCGTGTATCGCTCTACATTCGGTCGTGTAAGAACGTATTATTTTGGAGATATCACAAAGGGAGTGTATAAAAAGAGCGGCGCTTTTCGCGTTTACATAGGAGAAAAAAGAATCTTTACCTTTGATGACAATATGGACAATTCTTTGTTTATCGAGCAAATGAACCGATTACATATTCCCGTCTGGAGGTATGGTTTTTATCTGAAAATGAAAAAGAAATCTAAATAGTCCCAAAATGTTTTAAGGGGATAATACGATTTGATCTTCTGGGAGGTGAGGGAGTAAAAAATGAGCAACAAACTGATTAAGGAAAAAGATCTGGAAGCAAAAAGAATAAGAAGAAAAAGAATTAGGAAACTTTTGGCAGTTTTGCTGGTGATGGTTAGTATCTTATTTGTGTTCCTTTGGACAAGGGTGGCAATCACCTCTGTGAAATTTAAAAAGCAGATGGAGCAAATGGTTCTGGGAAAAGATTATTTTATAGAGGATGTTGTGATCAGGAAAAAAGGCACTTACACCTCCTCCGGCGGAAAGTATAGTTTATCTACCAATTATTTCTTCTACTATGATACAGATAAGAGGATGCAGGTCTCAGGGAAAATATATAAGGAACATGAAGTGGGAGATCTTATTCCAGCTTATACCACAGATCATGTTTACTATGATTATGAAAAAGACGGGATTTTACCAAGAGAAGAATTTCGAGACAACGAACTGAGGAAGGCTATGGGCGCATTCTGTGGCTGTGTTATTTTTATGGTGGCATTATATTTATTCTTTGACAGACTGTGAAAGGAATAAACGGAGAACGTCTTTGGAAAATATGTTCCACGCAAAGATAGAAGTATCCGAAGAGGAATTGTGAAGGTGGTATATTTATGAAAAAAATCAGCGAACAGACAAAAAATTTTTTATTATACGGCATAGATCATACGATCCAGCCGAAAGAAATTTACAAATTAGATGGAGCGATCCTGTTTTTGGTATTCCTGTTCTTCTTTCTGGCAGAAGCATCTCCCTTACCAGTTTTTTCAAAAATATTTCTGGTTATTGTGTACCTCGGATTTGTCATTCTGAGCTTTTCAAGAACAGAAGTGACCGGAAAAAAAGTTTTTTGGATATACGGAATACAAAGTCTGACTTTTTCAATTTTATTCTGCTGGGCAGGAACGATTTTCATGCTGACGACCATAGAAAAAGAAAGTTATAAAGCGTATTTGGCTGTACTTGCTGTCATTTACATACTTGCAATCGCGGCGTATCTTTTTCTTACCATGCTCTTGATAAAAAAGGATGTATACAATCCCTCATCCTCAAAGAAAGTGGCAGGAGGATGGTGCATAACCAGTTTTGTTCTGCTTGGAATAGGCGCTGCAAAAGTGCTCAGCACGAAAGCTGAGTATACCACTGTGATCAAAATGGCAAGTCTCGGTTTTTATTTTGTTTCTTTACTTTGTATTTTGGGCGTGTTTCATCTGGTGAAATATTTTGCTGTCAAAAAATTGGAAATTGAAAAATGTGATAAGAGATAAGGATTTCAGAGCAATGAAAAGTAAGAAATGAGGAATGTGAATGGATGCGATACGATTTAAAATGCTCAGCAGAAGCATAGTCATTTTTGCAATGGTGATCACCCTGTTTTTCTTTCTTATCAAGAGAAAAAAATTCCACAATAAATTGACAGATAAAGAAGATACCGTCTTAAAGATAATGGCAGCAATTCTTGTGTGCATCTTCCTGTATAAAATGTTTCTGCCGATTATTCTGGACATTCCCTGTTACAGAAATAGTCAATTTGAAACCATTACCGGTTATGCCAGGGACAATGCTCATGGAAAAGGAAATGACAGAAGTGTTGTGATTATCAGTATAGATGATGGTCATGAAGAATATATAGAATTTCCTTATTCCAAAGGAATAGACAAGGGAGACGTTCTGACTGTAAAATATTTACCCCATTCGAAATATGGAATTCTGATTTCAATAAATAATGATAATGTTGCTTTGGAATAATTGAGCAGGGAGGGCAGGCTTATGTATGACATGGACGAACTAAAAAAACTTTATGACAGATTGAAAGCGCAATACCCGAAGTATCGGATGAAATTTTATGGTGACAATTTCACACTGACGCTGCTTTACGCCAAAGTGGAAGTGAATCGAACAGGGTGCAGGATCTTTGTAAATGAAAAGCTGTACGATGAATTGCCAAGTGAGGAAGTAGACGATATAGACGATCTCTACGAATTGATAGAGGCGTTTCTGTTACAGATGCAGCATTTAGGGATGACCAGTGGAAATGAGACGTATATCACTGCAAATAATCAGGCAGTACGCGGGGGAACACGGGCGTTGTTGTCTTCGGCTGTTTTGTCAGTGGGATGCTTCATAATATTTCTATTAACTAAGGATCTGCTTTATCTGGTTCTGGTTTTTCTATGTCCGGCTGGAGGGTATCTGTATCTTCGCCTGATGCGTCAGAAGGCTTTTTATCAGTATTGGGTATGTCCGGGATGCGGTCAGGATTTGCCCCTTGATAAAAAAAGCCGTTTTCCACAGATGGAGTATGTGTCTCAATGCCCACATTGCGGCAGGGTGCTGGAAAAAGCGCCGGAACTGGAGCCGGTCCGATTGGAACCAGATGCTCCAAAAAAACAACTGGAACCGGACAGGAATCCGCCGATGGCCGGGAAGAAATGGCCTTGCATTTTGACCGGCTGTATTTCTGTGGCTGTCTCTTTGTTTCTCTTTGTGATACTGTTTTTTGCCGGCGATCCTTTAGCGCCGCAAAACGCAGCAGCAGAACTGATTCTGCTTCTGATATGGTTTGGTTTCGGACTGATTCTTTTGCTGCATCGGCATACAGAACCAGAGGAGATACAAAAGCCTGTTGTTGTGCTGCGGGAACAGAAGAAAGTCACAGGGGTTGGGATATTCCTGTGGCTGTTGGGAAGTGTTTTTCTCTTTATGGCTGTTGCGGTTGCATTGGCTGTCCCTGTTGATGGAAGTACAATCTTTCTTGGAGCAGTTGGTGTTTTTGTTACGTTTTTTGGAGTATGGATGATTCTGGCAGGCCGTAATCGTTCTATGTTTGTATTTCAGGATCATTCTGTTTTGTATATCAGCAGCTTAGGAAGACAAAAGAAACTGGAAGAGGGACAGGTGGCATCTGCTCGTCTCACAGTCAACCGTTCCATTCAGCTATTGAATGCAAACGGGAAGAAACTGGTTTCTGTGGAGACAAATATGCGTGGGGTATCCCGGCTTGCAGAGTGGATTGAAAGCACGGATCTGGAAGCAGTGCTGACACCTGCCATGGAACGTCAGACAGAGAATCAGGTAAAAGAGGAAAGCGTCATGCAGTGGAGAGAGGAATATCGTACCCACTGGCATGACCATCTGAAAGCAATCCGTATGGGATTGTGGTTCGTTATGATTTTGTATCTTGTTGGAGTTATTGCGCCTATTCCGTTATATCTCTTTGCAGGGGTAAAATTTCGCACAACTATGGCGATTGCTGCCGTAGCACCGGTTCCTTTTCTTATTTTTTGTGTTGTATTTGCCCCGGTGCTTATTTGGGGAGATCGTCCCAAAAATGCCACAGCAGAATGGAATTCCATGCATATCCGCCTTTCTTTGCCCGTCATGTTTTTTCCGGCTCTTGCCATGCTCTGGCAGGTTCATTATATATGGAGCCGAAGTGCAATGCAGCCGAAAGGCGATGGCGGAATATGGATTATCCAAGGTTTACTCATTGCTGTCCCCGTGATTTTTTTATGCCTTTACCGCACACCAAAGGGGAAACGTCTGGAAGCAGGAGTTTTTATGATACTTGTGAGTATGTCCTTGGGCATGAGTATTTCTTATTGTGCCAATGCGGCTTTATGCGGACCAGCCCGCCATTATAAAGCGGTCATTGTTGACAGTCATAAGGAAGACCCCGATATAAAAGGTGATGACTACACCTTAACGGCCCTTTTAGATGATGGAAGTGAGGAAAGAATTCATGTATCGGGTGCCATTTATGAGATGGCGATGAAGGGAGAAGCGTTAGTTGTGTGTCACAGTGAAAGTCCTCTGGGAATGGAGATGTTGAAGATTCATCTGCCGGAGACACAGAAATAGATGGTTGGATAAAAGATGCGGTAAAATAGAATTTCAATGAGGTGAAAAGATTATGTGTGATTGTGGATTTGCAAAAGAGAATAACTGGTTCAGATATCGTGCGGCGGCAATTATAGTAGAAAATGATTGTGTTTTATTTGCCTGTAATAAAAAAGAAGACTATTTTTATTCTATTGGCGGTGGAGTACATCATGGCGAAACAGCAGAAGATGCAGTGCGCCGGGAAGTTTTTGAGGAAACGGGAGTTCATTATGAGATAGACCAGCAGTCATACATGAAAACTTCTTTGACGAGAGCAATGGGTCATTAAAGGGTATGAATTGTCATGAACTCAGTTTCTATTTTCTGATGAAATCAAGAGGTACGCAAGAACTTCACAGCAACAGCATGACACAGGGGGTAAAAGAGGAAATGCGTTGGATACCGATTAAAGACTTGGATAAATATAAGGCATTTCCGACTTTTCTGAAAACTTATCTTAGCAAAGAGCATAGTGGAATAGAACATATTGTAACGGATGAAAGATAGAAAAAATCAGTGTTGCACCGTGTGTATCATAAGAACTTACTTCAAATCAGATTACCCTGCTGAATGAGGATATGGGATCTGTCCGTATAGCCGATACACCTGAAAAACTATTAGACCTCCAAAAAGCAGAAATTTTAAATTTTTATGGGAGAAAAATATGGAAGTAAGAGAATTGTTAAATGCATTAGTTATAGCAGAAAGATTAAAAGATACGACTAGACATTGTTACACATCAAAAGGAAGACATGAGAGTGTTGCAGAACATAGTTGGATGATGACTGTAATGGCGTTTTTTATGAAGAATGAGTTTCCAGACGTTGATATGAATAAAGTAATTCAAATGTGCATCATTCATGATCTTGGAGAATCTTTTACAGGTGATATTCCAACTTTCATGAAAACAAAAGAGCATGAATACATAGAAGAACATTTACTTGATGAGTGGATAAACTCCTTACCGAAAGATGCTCAAATGGAAATGAAAGAATTGTATAAAGAAATGGAAGAAAGACAGACTATTGAATCGAAAATATATAAGGCAATAGATAGTTTGGAAGCACTGATTCAACATAACTTTTCTGACATATCAACATGGTCTGAAAATGAATTCGCGTTGAATTTAACTTATGCAGATGATAAAGTAAGTTTTTCAAAATACTTGTCTGATTTAAGAAAAGCCATAAAAGAAGATACGCTGAAAAAAATTTCAAATAGATAATCGTTGGGAATTTTTCGAATATTTAAATTATATGTCTGGTGGTGCTAAAATGAAGAAGATGTACTGCATGAAGTGTGGGCAGGAGGTTCCTGTAAGATTTGGAATGATTCCTAATAGGTGCACTTGTGGAGCTGAATTTCATGAATGGAATAAAAATACGGTTAAGAATACGGTATGGTGTATGAGTACTTTCTTACTCTTAATGTCTCCGCTATTTGTCATTGTATATTTTACTCGAAAATTTTTAAGAGACTCTATTATATTGTATGCAATTATGCTGGTTGCTTTTATCATTTGCTTTCGTCAGGCGGAGGGGATTTTAGTCCGAATTGGAATGTTAAAAATGAGAAACATTGAAATAAAATGATGGAGGGCTGCCCGATGGTTCAGGGATCAGAAAAAAATTTCATTCTTTTGAAACATAAAGTATAATGCAAGAATTCAGGTTTCACGTGCGTTCGACTTGAGTGGGAGGGAAAACATGAAAAAATTGATACATTGGATTATAGCATCGGCAGTGATTATGCTGGCATTTCCCTGGCTTGCGGTTACATTCATAAAAGGTGATGGTGGAATGGCTGTTTGCTTTATTTTGCTTTTTGTATTGAACCCAATTTATGTAATTTGTGCCGGAGTATATGCTGGTAAGGACAAAAAAAGATTATGGGCATTGCCAATTCTCACAGCATTATTCTTTTTGGCTGGTACATGGTTGTTTTTCGATATGGGTGAAAAGGCATTTATTTTATATGCGTTGGTTTATTTATTCTTAGGAATCACAGCTATGCTGGTTTCCATGTTCATAAAGAAGAAGCATTGAAGGCTGTATTATTGTAGAGCAGATGAATATGAAATTTGAGGTGGAATTATGGGGTCAAGTAAAGAATATTTAAAATTTATTTTGGATCAGCTATCTGATTTGGAAGAAATTTCTTATCGGGCTATGATGGGAGAATTTCTTATTTATTATCGTGGTAAGATGGTAGGCGGTATTTACGATGACAGATTACTTGTTAAGCCAGTGAAAGCAGCAATTAGTTATATGCCAACCGTTCAGTATGAATTACCCTATGAGGGGGCAAAGGAAATGTTGTTGGTCGATGAAGTGGACAGTAAGGAATTTTTAACGGGCTTGTTTCAGGCTATGTATGAGGAATTGCCAGCTCCAAAGCCCAAAAAGAAAAAATAAAAACTGGGGAGGGAACGATTTATGTTTGGATTCAAAAAGAAAGAACAGAAACCATTATGGATTATGGGAAAAGATGTAATGGAGATTATCCGGTCGGACTATGACGAAGGGATGGCCTTTACCCTGATTGAATTTCATTATCAGGGAGGCGCATATCTTATGGGTTCATGTGTGGTTCCGCCGGAAGCAGAAGAACGGAAGGAAAATATTTCCTTTGTATTTCAGGATCAGGTATTTCAGGACTTTGATGAATTTCAGGCAAAGGCATGTATTAACAGTAACAGGATTTCTGAACTGGAAGAACCTATTGAAGTTGTCCGAGCAGGAATCATCGGGAAGGATACTATGCTGAAGACGCCTTGGGGAGAAACAAGGCTTGCCAAAAAGGCGCTGACATAACAGCGGTATATAAAGCAGGAGAAAAGAAAAATGAAAAGCAGTGGAAAAAGAGAAAAAACAATCTATGACGATTCTCTGACCAGAATATTTTTGTGGTCGGGTTTCACTATGTTTATGATCTTGCTGATTGCCTGCATCATCATAGGCATTACGGTGTTGTTTTACAGGCGTACAGGTTCTGAAGGAATAAAAATTATACTTTTTTGTTTGGCTCTGGTCGTGCCGTGTTCTTATGGAATCCCTCTGTATAGTCTGTTTAAGGCATGGAAGCAGGAACGCAAGCTTGGTGTTTACTGGAAAGACCGGACAGATTACGACCGTCCGGAGTGGGAGAGAGACTGGTATCTGACCTGCGACCGGGGCGGATTTATTCTCTGTCACAGAAATTTTATCAGACGAATCGTTGGTCGCCAGGTGGAAACGGAGATTGCAGAGCATGCCAGAGGAAAAGTCTATTATGTGGTGTATGAGGATATGGATGGAAAAACACGTAAATTGAAATTTTCTTCCGATTTTCTTGCGTCGGAGTTTCAGAATTGGTTTAAAAAACAGGCGTATAAGGAAATGGATGAAAACGAATAATCAGAAGGAGGATATGGGTATGGGAATTTTTGTAAAATAGCAGCAAGGTGTACCTTTGCTGATGGATTACGCCTTGCTGATCGGATAAAAATATAAGGATTAGGAAGGGAATATAAGATGCCATATTTTAATTTTGAAGGTAAAAAAATATTTTATAAAGAAACTGGATGTGGGGAACCGTTAGTTTTGCTTCATGGAGATACGGCTTCCGGAAGGATGTTTGAGCCGCTGCTTCCTTTGTATCAGGAGCATTTTCGGGTGATCCTGATTGATTTTCTTGGAAAAAGAAAACTTTCAATAAAGATAATATCCATTCTTTTGGGGAACGAAGTATAATTATTTATCATAAGAGTGGAGTGTCACAAAAGGAAAGGACAACGAGGGTGATATCAATGAAGAAACAATTTATTTTATTGCTGATTTCGGTTGCTGTAATATTGGCATTGGTTTTACCGAAACCTATGGGGACAATTATTCCGCTGATAATTTTGGTCTTGACAGTTATATATCTTATTTTTGATATAATTAGGAATGGAAATAGTTGGAAAAGATGAACAGGACGATAAGGGAGATACAGGATGAATGAGAAGATTTTAATCGTAGATGACGAGAAGGAGATTGCAGATTTGCTGGAGGTTTATCTGCAAAACGATCATTACGAGGTTTACAAATTTTATAATGGAAGGGATGCCTTGCGATGTGTGGAAGAAACGGAAATCGATTTGGCTATTCTGGATGTGATGCTGCCGGATATTGACGGATTTCGTATCTGCCAGAAGATTCGGGAAAGGTTTTTCTTTCCGGTAATTATGCTCACTGCCAAAATCGAGGACAGCGACAAAATCATGGGTCTGACCATTGGAGCGGATGATTATATTACGAAGCCATTTAATCCACTGGAGGTGGTGGCGCGGGTAAAAACCCAGTTAAGGCGGTGTTCCAGATATAATGTATCCATTTCCAGCCAGCCTGCGGAAAAAACAGAGTATGATATCAGAGGGCTTGTGATCAATAAAAACAGTCACAAATGTTTTTTATTTGGCAAAGAAGTATCGTTGACGCCCATTGAGTTTTCTATCCTCTGGTATCTGTGTGAACATCAGGGCAAGGTTGTTCCATCAGAAGAGTTATTTGAGGCGGTATGGAAGGAAAAATATCTGAACAATAACAACACGGTGATGGCGCATATCGGGCGTCTCAGGGAAAAACTGGAAGAACCGGCACGGAAACCAAGATTTATTAAAACCATATGGGGAGTGGGATATGAGATTGAATAAAAAGGGAAAAAATTTTCTGCTGGGAACTCTGCTAAAAGGTTATTTTGTACAGATTGTAATCTGCTCCGTGATCGTAATGATAGGTACCATTGTGCTGGATTTGGCTGCTTCGAGCCTGTCGCGTCGATGGTTTGGGGAATTTTTCTTTTTGTATTACAGAGCGCTTTATGCATTTGTGGCGGGGATTGTCGTATGGGTGCTCTGTATTATGTGGCTGACCTATCGGCTCATAAAAAAAGTGGTCAGCTATGTCTATGAATTACAGGCGGCAACTGGAAAAATGTTTGATAAAAATACGGATTATATTGAGCTTTCGCCAGAACTCAGTGATATTGCTGTGAAGATCAACGCGTTAAAACAGGAAGCCGAGCAGAATGCGCGTCTTGCAAAAGAAAATGAGCGGAGGAAGAACGATCTGATCATGTATCTGGCTCATGATCTGAAAACGCCGCTTTCTTCCGTGATCGGATATCTGACATTATTACACGATGAACCTCAGATCTCAGAGGAAGTGAGGGAAAAATATCTTGCAATTGCCAGAAATAAGGCACAGCGGTTGGAAGATCTGATCAATGAATTTTTTGAGATCACAAGATTCAACCTGTCGGAGATTACATTACAGTACACAGAAATCAACCTGACCCTCCTGCTGGAACAGTTGACTTTTGAATTTCAGCCTATGCTGAAGGAAAAGGGTCTTCAATGCAGTCTTGACGTGCCCGAAAATCTGTTTCTTCGCTGCGATGCGGATAAGATTCAGCGGGTGTTTGACAATTTGCTGCGTAATGCAATCATTTACAGCTTTTTGGATACCACGATTACCATTACTGCAGAATTGGCGGATAAAGAAATAACCATACGATTTGAGAATCACGGAAACACCATTTCCAGAGAAAAACTGTCGTTGATTTTTGAACAGTTTTACCGGTTGGATGTGGAGAGAAGTACAAGCGGTGGTACAGGACTTGGTCTTGCCATTGCAAAACAGATTGTAGAGCTTCATAAGGGAAGGATTTTCGCTGAGAGTGAACAGGAAATCATCCGGTTTACGGTCATTCTTCCCGTTTCGTAAGAAAATCGTAAGAAATTCCGTATAAAATATGAGGAATTCCTTGTGAGGAAACAAAGAAAAGAAGGCTTTTGTTCTGATACAATAACCCTATCAGAGCAAAGGTCTTTTTCTTATGATCGTACAAATGCTCCGAGAAAATGCGTAAACAACGCAGAAAAATATTTCAATATCATTCAGGAGGATATGACCATGAAAAAAAAGAAAACAGTAAAACCAATTCTTGTAAGTTTTGCAATGCTTCTCTGTCTTACAACGGCAGGATGGACACACGCAGATTCTGATGTAAAAGGATTTACAGATTTTTCACACATTGAAACGGAATATCTGGAAACATTGGAAAAGCTGGACTGGCCGGAAGGTACGACATTACCGGAAACACTGGAAGGAGAAGAGAAAAGTACATCTTTTCAGGTAGGCTATGGGGATACAAGAGCTTCCATTCTCTGGGAATATACATGGATAAAAGAATGGCTGGATACTTATCAGACAGAGCCAAAACAGGCAGAGAAAGCATTGGAAACGCTGGAAACAGCGTTCGATATGCCTTATATGGGAGAAGACCGCTGTGATGATGCAACCAGAAGATACCTTCGTGACAACATCAGAAAAGCAAAAGAAGGAGATCCGTCCGGATTTATGGAGAGTATCCGTGCAAGTAATCCGGATGAAAGTGCATTTTAACAATAAAACTTTTTACTATAGGATAAACAGAATATGAAAAAGAAACGAAGAAAGAGAAGAAAACGCATAGGATGCCTGGGAATCAGTTTTTTATTTTTGTTCGCCATCATTTTTGCTGGTGTGTGTATTCTGCCCTGGGTGAAAAATCTGAAAAATATAAGCATTTCCTATGATGCAAACGCATTGCTTCTCACAGATCGTTCCAATGGGGAGGTGTTTCTGTCAAAAAGAGAGGAGAAACCGGAACTTCCTGCCAGTCTGGCAAAGCTTTTTGTTGTGGAATATGCCGCGGAAATCGCAGCGCCGGATGCGATTGTTTCTGCCAACTGGGAAGCAATTTCCATGACAAAGCAGGGATCTTCTGTTGCATGGATACAGGAAAGAGAATATTTTCTGCATAATCTCTTTGCTGCCATGCTGGTTCCGTCCGGAAATGATGCCGCATATGTAGTTGCTGATTATTGCGGCGGGATTCTTTCCCCCCAATCCGGAACAACACAGGAACGTATTCAGGTATTTATGAACTGCTTAAATACGCATTTACAGGAAAAAGGGTATGAGGACACGGTTTTATACGATCCGAGCGGTTTTGATCAGGAAGCTGTAACAACGGCATCAGACCTTGCCGCTGTTACAGAACGGCTTTTGGAATACCAATGGTTTCGGGATATGGTATCTCAGAATGTCTATACAGCTACATTGCCGGATGGAAGCACAGTAAACTGGCAGAACACCAATAATTTCCTGAACCCTTCCTCAGAGTATTATAATGAAAATGTCCTTGGAATAAAAACAGGTTCTATGTCTGACAATTACAGCTTAATTGTGCTCTATCAGCAGCATGGAAAAGAATTTTTAATCTGCAGTCTGGGCTCTAAATCCGATGCTTCCAGATACGAGGATGTTATCCATATCCTGAAAACCATAGATGAGTCGAATTATCTCAGTAGATAATATAGGAGAAACTTATAAATAGCGGCAGCATCTGGGAGTATAAGCCGCACTATGGATTAACAGAACGCCTGAAAATAATCCAAGTGCTTATGAAGTAACAAATCAATAAGAGTACCAAAATCCCTACGGTTGCCCCAATCTGTAATATCAATGCCCCAAACCCAATATAGGCTGAAATTTCAGCTGATATCGTTTGGATAAAATAAGTTATTACAACAGCAGCTACAAGGATTGCTGTAATGATTGGCAGACCGAACCAGACACTTAACTGTTTTAATATAAGTTTACTGATATGCTTTTCCTCTACACCTAATTTTCGGAGTACAGAGAAGCGATATTTATATTGTGCTGCATCTAAAAGCTGCTGTAAAGAAAGTACGGTAAGACATATTACCATCAATACAACAGCGCCATAAAGCATTGCAGCCTGCAAAACAAAATTATTTGCTATTGTACTGTTCGTCTGTAATGTACTGAACCGTATTCCATACATAACGCCGCTTTCTGTTTGTTCCGGATATTCGTCTGTAAAAAGTTTTTCCAGTTCCCTTGCGTTTTCATAAGAGATGTTTTGGGCTGTTGTGATATAGCGGTTTTTCATTACTGGCAACAGTTTTTCACAAATACTGTCTGGAAGTACATAGAGTATATCTGTATAGGAATTGTACGCTGTTTCTCCGATTGCGTCCTCATAATAGGACTGCCCGGAAAGAGTCAATGCTCCTGCGTCTGTCATAATACGGGTATGCTCTTTCAAAAAGCTATTCCGTTCATCCTCGGTGGCGATTGCTTTCCATTGTGTCGTAAATTCGTTTTCGCCCAGAGAAATCTGCTTGTAACCCAACATTTCCCGTATGGTGTTATAATCACTTAAAGAAATCGCTGCAATCGGGAAATCATATTTCTGTCTGTTGTGAAAATCGTCTTTCTCTGGCAGATATAAGTTGAAAGTACAATCATAGTCTGTAATTATTTTGTGTTCTTTCAGAAAATCAGTAATGATTTCGTAATTGTCCTGTGGCAGATTTTTTTCTTCGTACACATTATTGTACTCTGAATATACCTGCACATCATACATAGAGCGTATATCCAAATAACCGGACGCCCAACCGGTCAAAACAGGCGCTGCAATGAACATGAAAATTGCGGATACCAAAGTGATACAAATAATTGCCATAGTCTTACTGGTTGTATTCAGCTTTGAGATAATCTGTCCGAAAAAGAAAAGCGTTTCCTCATGGTAGCGGTGTTCCGGCGATTTTACTTTCCATGCTACGATCAAACTACTGCTAAGATAAATGAAGGCACAAATGAGGAAAAGTAAGTCAATCAAAACAAAAAGCAGATATTGATTGAGCGTTCCACCACCTAAAGGCAGATAATATTTATTTGTTAATGCTGCAACGCTGGCTGCTGTAAAAGCGTTCAATACAGAACATATCAGCAAACCAGTGATAAAACATTCTCTTTTTTTCTTTCTGATTATGCAAAATATCGACCAAAGCAGAGTGAGCAAAGGAAAAAGAATGTTTCCCCAAAACATAAGCTGTGCCGGAAGCGCAAAACGGGTGTCATAATAAAACAATACTTTTTGTATTCCTGTAATCAATCCCCATACTGTAACCAATTCAAAGAGGACTGCTACAACAGAAATAAAGCGGCTTTTTTTCAGTTCGGGTTCGTTCTTTTTTTCTGCGGAAAGCATATCGATAATTTTTGTTTTCTGAATGGTACGGGTATTGAAAATTCCTACCACAAAAAAACTTGCCACAAAAAATACCACTGTCAACAAAACAGTATCCGGGTATAATGTCCATGAGATTTCATAAGGTTTTCCATAAGCAGTAAGGAGCATTGCGGTAATAAATTGAGAGAAGAACACACCGAAAAAAATTCCAATCAAAATAGAAAACATTCCCATGATTAGCGTTTCTGCAAAGAAAATCCTGCCGATGGTTTTTTGCTCCATTCCCATAATGGACTGAACGGCAAACTCTTTTTGCTTTCGTTGGAGCATATAGTGATTGACAAACCGTATCAAAAATAGCAGCAGCAAGGTAATCGTACAGATTGCAATTTTCATCCCGTCGCTTAACAGAGTAAAATCATATTCGCTGCCTATATCCGGGTTATAGAAACTGCTGGAAACAGACAGGAATGCATAAAACAGGGTAACACAGATGGTCATTGTAACAATGTAAACCAAATAGTCTTTTACAGACCGCTTTGCATTTTTGAAAACAAGTTTAGCATACATGGCTCTGTCCCCCTCCGATCATGGTAAGGACATTCAGAATTTTCTCAAAAAAAGCACTTCTGCTGTTGTTGCCCTTACGCAGTTCCATAAAGATTTCACCGTCTTTCAAAAAGAGAATACGGTTGGCATAACTGGCGGTAAAAGCATCATGGGTTACCATAAGAATGGTTGCTCCAAGCTGTTTGTTGATGCTTTGAATCGTAGACAGCAGCATTTGTGAGGAATGGCTGTCTAATGCTCCTGTCGGCTCATCTGCCAATAAGAGTTTCGGATTGTTGATAATTGCTCTTGCACAGGCGCAACGCTGTTTCTGACCGCCTGATACCTGATAGGGATATTTGTTTAGAATATCGCTGATATTCAACTTCCTGGCTATATCCAAAATGTGGGGTTCTACACTTCTGGCAGGAACTTTATTGATTGCCAGTGCCAGCGCAATGTTTTCTGAAATAGTCAATGTATCCAGTAAATTGAAATCCTGAAATACAAAACCTAAATTCTCCCTGCGAAAGCGGGCAAGAGATTTTGGTTTGATTTCCGTTATATCTGTTCCTTCTAAAAAAATATGCCCTGCACTTACGGTATCAATCGTAGAAATACAGTTGAGCAGCGTTGTCTTTCCAGAACCGGACGCTCCCATAATTCCAAGAAATTCTCCGGCTTCCACAGAAAAGCTGATATCTTTAATGGCTTTGGTAATATTTCCTTCATTGCCGTAATATTTCTGGATATGCTCCAGTTTCAAAATTGTATTCATCTAATAACCCTCCTTAACTGTTCCATATCCTTATTGTAAATGGAATATATCATTTTTTGTATCAGGTTTTCTTACACAGTTCTTACAAAAATGTAAGAAGTGCAGGATATATCAGTCCTGCACTCCGATGATAAAATCGTTTATTTGAAAGATAAGTGAAACTGTTGTCCCTCTGTTTTCCGAATAAGCAGTAAGTCCTATTCCCAGTTTATCACAAAGTCTTTTGCAAAGATATAAGCCAATTCCGGTAGAATTTTTCCCAGTTCGTCCGTTCTGCCCTGTAAATCCTTTTTCAAAAATGCGGGGCAGATCACTTTGAGGAATACCAATCCCGTTATCACTGACAGATAGAACAATTTTGTCATTGGTTTTTGTCGCCCCAAAATGTAAAATGGGCTGTTCTGCATGGTATTTTACAGAATTTCCGATAATCTGGTTTAAGATAAACCGCACCCATTTCTCGTCTGTGTAAACTCTGCTTTCGATATCTCCTATCGTGATCGTCATGTTGCTTTGACGCAGGAGATACTTGTTATCCGCGATTGCACTATGCACAATATCACATAAATTGATTTCACGAATAAGGTAGTCTTTTTCTGTGTGTTCACTTCGGGCATAGTAAAGAGCCTGTTCCATATATTGATTGATATTCTCCAGTTCTGCCAGTAACTCTCTGGAAAAAGGAGAGCGGTTATTTTCAAGCTGCAGCTTCATTGCTGTGACAGGAGTTTTTACTTCATGTATCCACTGCTCGATGTATTCTTTATATTCTTTTCGTTCCTTTTGTACTTCGTTTATTTTTTCAAGCATGGATTTTTCTGTCATTTTCAGAATCTGGTAAAAAACCTGATCATCCGTTTTTTCCGGCACTTGCATGATTTCCGGCAGTAAATATCGTTCGTCTAATCGCTCCGTCATATCCAGTAATTTATTTAGATATTTTTTTCGGGAAAAATAAAAAGACAGCAGACATAAAATAAGGACGAACGACCAGACAGCAAGAATAAACAGGACTGCCTGAACAGGATTGCCGCTTGCAATTAAAAACAAGGCAAGAGCAAGCATGCCCAGCAGATTGATTAAAATGACAGGGATTTGATTTTTCAGATATTGTTTTGGGCTCATAAGGTGTATCCTTGTCTGTGTTTTGTCTTGATAAAATCTGTAAGTCCGATCGTTGTCAGCTTGTCGCGGATACGGGTGATGTTTACGCTTAAAGCATTATCGTCTACATATAATTGATTATCCCAGAGGAAATCTACAATATCATTTCTGGAACAGATTTTTCCGGCATTCTTAAAAAGGTAATAAAGGATTTTTAATTCATTTTTTGTCAATTCTGCTTTCTGTCCTTTGTATTCTATAAAACTGCTTTCCAAATGTAAGGCAGCCCCATTCCATGTAAAAATTTCTGTTTGAGCAGAAGGGTATGCCTTTTTTAACAATGAAGCAATTTTGGCAAGCAGAATAGCGGTATTATAAGGCTTTGTGATAAACGCATCTCCTCCAAGCATAATGCTGTTCAGTTCGTCCATATCTGTATTGCTGCTTGTTACAAAGACAATCGGCATATCTGAAAAGGTGCGAATTTCCGAACATATTTCAAAGCCATTATTTACAGGAAGCTTTATATCCAAAACAACTAAATGTGGTGCAAAAGATTTTATCTGCCGGATTGCCTGTGCAAAATCTGTAACTGCAAAAACCTCATATCCATTTGCAGACAAAAGAATGTTTAGTTGTGTTTGTATGCGAGAATCATCTTCAATGATTAGTATTTTTTTCTTCATATAATTGAATGAGTACAGAGACCCACTGCCCTCAGATTGAGGGAGCGGGGACTTTTCTCCTTTTCTAAAATAATTAATTATGTTAAAATAACTTTAGAATTAAAGTTTTACAGAGACAACAATCTCTGTCGCTTTATTATACTGTATTGGAGAGGTTTTCTCAATCCGTATTGCAGAGATATGGTGAAAAATTATGAAAAGAGGGGAATATATGGATTTCAAAGAATTTCACTGGACACGCCAGCCGGAGAGTTTCCAGATTTTGGATAATAAGATTATCGTGGTAACAAAGCCGCATACCGATTTGTGGCAGAGGACATATTATCATTTTCAAAACGACAATGCACCGGTCTTTCAAATGGAAACAGAGGAAACGTATTTCAGCTTTGTTGTAAAAACAGAATTTGCAGAAAGTCATCATCGCTTCGACCAGTGTGGTGTTGTGATGTATCTGGACAGTGAAAACTGGTTAAAAGGTTCTATTGAATATGAAAATGAGCAGTTTCAGCATCTTGGAAGTGTTGTGACCAATCATGGGTATTCTGACTGGGCGACAACTGCCATAGATGCAGAAATAAAATCTATGTGGTATCGCCTGAGCAGAAGAGAAGATGATTATTGCATCGAATGTTCCAGTGACGGGGTTCATTTCAGCCAGATGAGGGTATGCCATATGTTTCAGGGCAATGGAAAAATTTCTTTTGGAATTTATGCCTGTTCCCCGGAGAATTCCTCATTCAAAGCGGTGTTCAGTCATATGGAGATGACAGAATGCCAATGGAATGCCCATGATGGGCAGCAGCCGGATGAGGTTTGAGTCAGAGGGCGAGGTGAGGAAATGGCAGTAGGAAAAAAGAAGCTTCCCATAGGAATTGAAAATTTCAAAGAATTGCAAACAGAAGATTTTTATTATATTGATAAGACATATTTTATTAGGGATCTTCTTGCAGGATGGGCAAAAGTAAACCTGTTTACGCGGCCAAGGCGTTTTGGAAAGTCCTTAAATATGAGCATGCTGAAATGCTTCTTTGAATTGGGTACAGACAGAAACATATTTAAAGATTTGAATATCTCAAAGGAAACGGCTGTTTGTGAGGCATATATGGGAAAATTTCCTGTGATATTTCTTTCTCTGAAAGGAATAAATGCAGATACGTACGAAAGTGCGTTGGAGATGGCAGTGCAGAATATACGTGGGGAAGCAAGACGTTTCCAGTATCTTCTGGACAGCGACCGCCTTACCTCTTATGATAAAGAGGCGTTTACAGAACTTTTGCAGGAGCATATGACAGAAGGAACCTTGTGCAGCAGCTTGAAGATTCTATCAGAACTACTGGAAAAACACCATGACCGTCAGGTGATTTTGCTTATTGATGAGTACGATGTTCCTCTAGCCAAGGCATTTGAGCGTGGATATTACGATCGGATGGTATTGTTTCTCCGGAATATGTTTGAACATGCTTTGAAGACAAATGACAGTTTGAAGTTTTCTGTTCTGACTGGTTGTATGCGTATTTCTAAAGAGAGTATTTTTACCGGATTAAATAATCTGAAGGTTCTGTCAATTGCAGAAGTCCAGTTTGATGAAGCCTTTGGTTTTACAGACCAGGAAGTACGAGAAATGTTGGAATATTATGGACTTTCTGAACACTACGAAGAAATCAGGGAATGGTATGATGGCTATCAATTCGGAAATGTGGAAGTTTATTGTCCGTGGGATGTGATTAATTATTGTGACGCCTTGCGGGCAGATCAGGATGCACAGCCTAAAAATTACTGGTCTAATACCAGCAGCAATGAAGCAGTTAGAAGATTTATTCGGGAATCAGATAAGGCAGCAGTTCGTCGTGAGATTGAACGTCTGGTGGCAGGTGAAGTAATCACAAAGGAAATTCATCAGGAACTGACATACAAAGACATGTATGCTTCTCTTGACAATTTGTGGAGTGTTCTGTTTACGACAGGCTATCTTACCCAGAGAGGAAAGCCGGAGGGAAACCGTTTCCAGCTTGCAATTCCGAATATGGAGATCCGAAATATTTTTACGGCACAGATTATGGATTTTTTTAAAGAAAATGTGCCGAAGAACGGAGATGCTTTAAGAGAATTTTGCGAGGCACTAAAGACTGGAAATGCTAAGAGTGTAGAAAAGATCCTGTCTGAATATTTAAGGCGTACGGTCAGCATACGTGATACCTTCGTAAAGAAACCAATGAAAGAGAATTTTTATCACGGTTTCCTGTTGGGAATTTTGGGATTCGGAGATTCCTGGAGCGTTTCTTCTAATCGAGAATCAGGGGATGGATACAGCGATATTCTGGTAGAAACAGATGATGGTGAAACAGGCATCGTACTGGAATTGAAATATGCGGAAGACGGAAATCTGGATGCTGCCTGTAAAAAAGCATTAAAGCAAATAGAACAGAAAAGATATGGGGAAGAACTGGAAGAGGAAGGGATACTCCATATTTTAAAATATGGAATTGCATTTTATAAAAAGCGGTGCCGTGTGGTCTTTGCTACAGAAAAACTGGAGAGCGTTCAGTGAACGTCCTCCAGTTTTTCTGCGTTTTTTCGAAGCGCCAGCCACATGGTAATGAAAATAACGACATAGACCAACATACCGATTCCGGCAGATTCCCGGGCAAATTTCGTGGAGAGGTTGAATTTCGCCTGTTCTGCGCCAACTTCGGCAACTGCTCCGCTATAAGTTTCCAATGCCCAGTCCAGTTTCAGCAGGTAATAAAAAACGATTCCTATGTAAAGCGCAAGAGTTCCGCCTATAATTCCGGCATAAAGATTCAAGGAAGATTTCCAGGAAGAAATGCCTTGTTTTGCAACGAAATAAAATAAGAATATCATAACTCCACTTCCGAAAAGCAACAGAACCAGTTCCATAACAAATATGGAAATCATGGTATTTCCGCTTTGGCGGACAAATATTTCGGTAAGCGCGTCAATTCCTGTTTTTAATAATGTGGCAGCGGCTCCAAAGAGAGCTGCCTGACTAAGAACCTTGGGATAACTGTCAATATTGAACATGTATTCCCGAATTGCCACATAAAGAGCCCCTGTGTACAGGAACCACCACAGCAGGGACAGCAGGAAGAACTGGTCGAAATATCCCCATGCCATGTATGGCATATTCACAGTCACTTTGGAAAGGAATCCGAAAAAAATAGTTGCTGCAATGACAATATAAACATCTTTTCTATAATCCATAGGCAATCCTCCCTTTTCTTTGAGTATAGCATGGAAAAGATAGAAATTTCAATCTTATATTTCTTTGTTTTTGGCATTTTTGTATGGAAATAAGATGGAGGAAAAATTCTAAAATGCTGATAAATGCATAAAAAATATGTGTTGTATATAGAATAAAATAGGTATGATTTGTTCTTGACATAAGGGAGTGTCGAGGATATACTATACCTAGTGATCGCACTACGGAAACTTGAGAAGCCCGTAGTCCGGAAGGCTCCTGCGGGGGCCTTTCGTTATTTGCAGGGAAATACAAAGGCGGCGGGAAAATGGAAAAAAAGGGATTTTTAACATATGATGAGCAGATTACTTTTTTAAAAGAGGAAAAGAATCTGGAAATACAGGATGAAGAATATGCTAAAAAGATATTGTTTCAAACAGGATATTTCCCGTTGATTAATGGATATAAAGAGGTATATAAGAATCCTGTAACGAACCAATTTCAAGATGGTATTACTTTTGAAGATATTTATGAATTATATCAATTTGATAATAATTTGCGGAGTATTTTTATAAAGTATATTTTAATGGTGGAGAGAAATGTTAAGTCGTCTTTATCATATCATTTTTGCCATACATATGGTGATATGCAAGATGATTATCTGGATATCAGTCATTATGATTATTCAGGAAAGAAAAAATCTATGATTCAAAATATGTTAAAGATCATGAAGGGGCAGCTTAGAGACGATAGTGATTATATGTATATCCGCCATTATATGACCAAATATAAGTATGTACCATTGTGGGTACTGTTAAATGTGTTGACGATTGGACAGTTATCCAAAATATATAGTTGCCAAAAAGGTCGGGTACAAATAAAGGTTTGTCAGGATTTTGGACCGATTAAGGTCAATGAGATGACGAAGATGTTGGCTGTTATGACAAAGTTCAGAAATGTGTGTGCTCATAATGATCGTTTATTCGATTTTCGTACAAAGGATGCTTTGTGTGATATGAAGATTCATGAAAGGCTTTCTTTACCAAGAGTATCTGGGCGATATGTGTATGGAAAAAATGACCTGTTCGCACAGTTGATTATATTGAAGCTTTTGTTGCCGGAAGATGAATTTAAAGCATTTTTCCATGAATTAAAAGTGTGTTTTCGAAAACATCCAGTACATAAAGAAGTCCTTGGGAAAATGGGATTTCCAAAGAAATGGGAGAAAATCGGAAGAATAAAAAAATATACGAAAACGGAATGAATGGAAAAAACAGGCAGGGAATGATTCTGCCTGTTTTTTGCTTATAAACTGCATCTGGATTCTATACAAAATTCCGAATTTTTGGTATAATTAAGACAATAAATGTTACACGAGGTACCAACATGAAAAAGATTTTAGTGGTAGAGGATGACTTGGCTCTGAGCACAGGTCTTTGCTTTGAACTGGATACGGAAGGTTACCTGTCCATGTCGGCATTTAACTGTCAGAAAGCCCGCCATCTATTAAAAAATGGAGATTTGGATCTGGTGCTTCTGGATGTAAATCTGCCGGATGGAAATGGATTTGAGCTGTGCAAAGAGATCAAGAACGCTTATCCGGAGCTTCCGGTGATTTTTCTGACCGCCAATGACCTGGAACAGAACGTCCTCGAAGGATTTGACCTTGGGGCAGAGGATTATGTGACCAAACCCTTTAATATGAAGATTCTTCTTCGCCGGGTGGAAGTGGCTCTGCGCCGTACACATGGGCAGAAGACCTCCGGAAAAAATATGCTTTGGAGTGACGGATTTCTGGTGCTGGACTTTACAGCCCTGACTGCACAACGAGGCGGAGAAACACTGTCTATCACGCCCAATGAATATAAGCTTTTGCGGACATTGACGGAAAATGCCGGACAGATTTTGACCAGACAGGTGCTTCTGGAACGCCTCTGGGACAATGATGGAAACTTTATTGACGATCACACACTGACCGTAACCATGAACCGCCTGCGGGCAAAGATTGAAGACTCTTCCCACGTTTATATTCAGACCGTGCGGGGCATGGGCTACATCTGGAAAGGAAATCCGCAATGAAAAAGAAACAGACAAAATGGCTGTATGCGCTTCTGGTTTTGGCAGGACTCTTTCTTGTGGGGGCATTGTTCTGGATCTTATGGGAGTATGTACCAAGGGCATCGGTACGGTATGGGCTTTTGGCGGTCTGCGGCGGTATCGTAATTTTAAATCTTTTATGGTCCATCTTAAAAAGACAACAGATCAATGGATTTTCCGATGATGTCTGTGAGACGCTGGATGCGGTTATCGCAGGGCGCCAGCCGGAGCATTTTCAGCCTTATGAGGATTCTCTGACAGCAAAGGTACAGGGCAAGCTTTTGCAGTATTATGATATTATGCAGGAGGGAAGAAACCAGAGCCAGCAGGATAAGGAGATTCTTCAGGGACTGGTCAGCGATATTTCTCATCAGGTAAAGACTCCTGTGGCAAATATGAAGCTGTATGCAGGGATTCTGCAAAAACCGAATCTGACCGAAGAAAAACGACAGATGTTTCTGACGACATTGGAAGAACAGATTAATAAACTGGATTTCCTTATGCAGTCTTTGATCCATATGTCCAGGCTGGAAACAGGGACGTTTGTCCTGCATCCGACAGAAGGACGACTCCATGAAACCATTGCGCGGGCAATGAGTACCGTATGGGTCAAGGCAGAACAGAAAGATATTGAAATTTCTGTGGAATGTGATCCGGAGATTACGGTACAGCACGATCCGAAATGGACGGCAGAGGCCATTGGAAATATTCTGGATAACGCTGTGAAATATACGCCGGCGGGCGGTCATGTGTCCATTACGGTGCGTCCGTGGCAGTTTTATACCCGCATGGATATCGCAGATACAGGGATGGGCATAGACGAATCCCACTATCAGGATGTGTTTCAACGGTTTTACCGGGCAGAGGAGGCATCGGCGCAGGAAGGTGTCGGACTTGGATTATATCTGGCAAATGGCATCATTACCCGGCAAAAGGGGTATATCAGTGTAAAATCAAAACTGGGAGAGGGAACGACCTTTTCCGTGTATTTACTGAGCTGATCCCACGGTGAAAGCCTTCCAAAGAAGTGGAGAACCAATAAAAACTGGGAAATCTATAAAAGAAAGAAACTACAGAGGGAGAGGAAAAAGAAGTGGATATTTTAACCGTAAAAAACCTGCATAAAGCTTATGGAAAAGGAGAGGGACAGGTAAAGGCGCTAAACGGTATTGATCTTACTATTGAAAAGGGCAAATTTACCGCGATCATCGGAGCCTCCGGTTCCGGAAAAACGACCCTTCTGAACATGATGGGCGGATTGGATATTCCCGACGAGGGGGAAGTCATTGTAGACGGTGTAAATCTGTCCGGATTAAAAGAAAAAGAGCTTGCGGTATTTCGAAGAAACAAGGTAGGATTTGTATATCAGAATTTCAATCTGATCCCTACGCTTAACATTCAGGAAAATATTCTGTTTCCGTTAAGTCTGGCAGGTTCCGGACCAGATCCTGTGTTTTTTCAGGAAATCACGGAATTGCTGCAGATCAAAGACCGGCTCACGGCGTATCCCCATGAGCTGTCCGGCGGCGGGCAGCAGCGGGTGGCGATTGCAAGAGCGTTGATGGCAAAACCTTCGATTCTTCTGGCGGACGAGCCCACGGGAAATCTGGATTCCAAAAGCGGACAGAACGTACTGGGACTTTTGAAAATGTCCGTGGAAACTTATCACCAGACTTTGGTGATGATCACCCATAATCTGGAAATCGCACAGATGGCAGACCGGGTGGTACGAATGGAAGATGGACGGATTCTGGCGTAGGGGAGGAGACAGATATGCTTGCAAATAATAATCTGAAGATCTGCCGTACTCTGGTCAGAAGAGATGTGAAGTTTCATCCTGTAAAGTATGTCCTGTTGTCCTGCGCGGCGATGCTGGTGGCAGCACTTTATACCTTTGTTTTTTTGCTGGGAACTTCCGTAGAAGACGCTTATTTATTGAATTACCAGTATTCTTATGGCTCCACCAGCCATGTTCTCTATACAGGGCTCACGGAAAAACAGGCGGACACCCTTGCCGGGAACAGCAATATCAAAAGCACCGTTCGTTTAAGTACCATCGGAAGGTTATCCGACCCGGTAATCGGACAAAGAAGCGTTAAGCTGGCGGTGACAGACCGTGCCTACGCCCAGACGGTGTTATCTGTTCCCACTGTGGGAACGCTGCCCCGGAAAAATGGAGAGATCGCTCTGGATGAGTTTACCATGGATTCTCTTGGCGTACCCCACGAGGTGGGAAGCCCGGTATCCATTGACTGGACAGACCCGAATGGAGAAGAACATACCACATCCTTTACCCTCTGCGGATGGTGGGCAAGCCCTACCAATTTTTCGGAAGCCTGCGCCTGGATTACGAGGGAGGAGGCGAAGAAGCTCCTGCCTGACTATGATGAAGAAAACGCTACGAATGTAACGCTTGGGGTAAACCTGCATCAGCCGAAAAATTTAGAGGAACAGGCAGAACTGCTTCTTTCCCAGCAGGGAGTGACAGGCTGTACTTATACCACGAATCTGGCTTATCAGGATGCCCGTACGGAAATGGCAGGACGGCAGGCGCGTCCCTATTATATGCCGGCTCTTCTGGTGGTGCTGTGCGGATATCTGATGGTTTACAGTATTGTCCACGTGGCTGCGGACAGAGAGCATTTGTTTTATGCAGAGTTGAAATCTCTGGGAATGACCCCGCGGCAGATCCGGCAGATGCTGCTGGAACAGGGTATGTTGGTTTCTCTGTTGGGAATGGTTCCCGGATGGCTGATCGGATTCGTACTCCATTATTTTATTACCGGGCGCGTGATTATTGGAATGGAGGAAAATCCGGCTCTGTATTTCCTGTCCTGGCAGCCCTTTGCAGCAGCGCTTTTGTGTACAGCAGCAACGGTTTTACTGGCGTATCTTTTGCCGTCCTTCCGCCTTTCCAGAAAGACTCCGGCAGAAATGACAGGCAATGTTTACGCGCGGCTTCCCAAACGAAAACAAAAGGCAGATGGCCGTATGACTCTGTCACAGCTTGCGTTTCGGACGCTGGGAAAAAACCGCTGGCGTACCCTTTTGTCAGTGGTATCCTTGTTATTAGCGGTACTTCTTTTAAATTCCGTGTGGATTCGATATATCAGCGTCAAAGAAGATCGCTATCTTTCATCCATGTTTCCCTGGGATTACAGTTTATGCGACGGTTCTGCATACCTTTCCCAGCAGCAGTATAACGAAAGAAATGAGGGTATTACAGAGAAAACCGTAGAAGAACTAAAAAGGCGTCCGGAGATTGCCTCTGTCAGTGTTCTGAAAAGCCATGAAGTTCCTATGGAAGCTCCGAAAGAACTGATTGAACGAATCACGGCATTTTATGACCAGCCCTATGATGAGACACAGACCCTGCGGGAAACTCAGAAAGCCTTTCCTGAATGGCTGGACGGACTGGCAAAGCTGGAAGAAACAGGAACGTATACCGGTCTGGTCATTGGGATGGATGGGGTGTATCTGGATTATCTACAGGAATATTCTCCGTTTACCAGCGGAAGCTTTGAGGAAAAGGCATTTGCTTCCGGAGAATTTGTACTGGTTGGGGGCGCTTATCACGAGGGGCTGTCCTCGCCCATTGAAGGAGAAGAGGTGGAACTCATGGGACAGAAGTTTACTGTTATGGGTTCTGTGATGCACGATGAAACCTATCTTCGAGGAACAGAAAGTCTGGAGGCTGCCTTTAACATTGTATACATCCTCCCGATGAAAGCCTTTGATCAGTTGTTTCCGGGACAGGCGTACCGTCAGTTAGCAGTAAATATTGACAAAGGGCAGCAGAAAGAATTTGAAGCTTATCTGGATGAATACGAGCATGGATTAAACCGGGGAGTCGGCGTCGTACGGCGCAGCGAGTATCAGGAAAACTTCCGCGTAGCGCGGCTGAACCTGGTACTTCCGGATCTGGTGATCGGACTGGTGCTCACTGGGATCGCGCTGATGAATTTTATCAATATGCTGGTGAGCAAAACCGTAAGCCGGAAAGGAGAATTTGCGGTATACGAAAGTCTTGGTATGACACGGGCACAGCTTCAAAACCTGCTTCTTCTGGAGGGAATTTTCCATGCAGGATTGATGCTTGTGATCCTGATTCCTGTGACCATACTTTTTGACCGTTTTCTGATGCCGAAGGTGGTAGAAGCTGCGGGGTCGTGGAGCATGGTTTATACCTGTTCCTTCCTGCCGTTGTGGCTCTTTACCGCAGTGCTGGGGATACTCGCAGCGGCGGTACCGTTGCTTTGCCTTCATTTTCTCACGAAAGGAAGCCTGACAGAGCGGATGAGACAGGGGGAATAAAACGATGAAAAAATCAGTAAGAGGAAAAAAAGGAATAGACATTACGGAGACAGAAAAGAAAATCAAAACAGCCGGGTGGATTCTTGTATTTTCGAATCTTGCCGCTGTTTTGATCGGCGGAAAAATAAAGCTTTTTATTCTGACCGCGATACCCTTGGCTGCATATGCCATGTATCTTAGCTTTTATCCCTATATGTATTTTGATACAATCAGCAAAAAAGTACAGGGACTGGTCTTTCAGCTTCCATTTGTCGGACCCGGAATCGCGTTAATCTTATGTTTGTCTAATTTGAATGTCTATGAATGCAGTTTTGTTGTTTATACGAAGATAGCGGTTTGTATTACGGTTGTGCTTGTGATTCCCTATTTCATCAAATCTTCTAAAACAAAAACGCCACAAAGACTGGGGCGCAAGATTTCCGTTGTGTTCGCTGTATTTGTACTTTCTTTTGGAATCACCTTTCCCGTCAATTATCTATTGACGTTTGCGAGACCAGTACATGAAACGATAACGATAACGGACAAAGAGATAAATACAGCCGGGAAAACGTTGGATTATTATCTGTATGGCAACTGGAAGGGAGAAGAAGAGCGCTTTTCTGTTTCAAGAAGTGTTTATGGCAGATCTTCCATCGGGGATATCCGAAAAATCTGTATCAAACACAGCATTTTTGGATTGGAATATTACACCATTCATGAATAAAGAAGAAACGATTTAGGCAGCAGCATCGTTCATAGGCTGACTGATCGTTTCACAGTTTAAAAAAGAAAACTGGCACGGCGTATGGCTCTAAAAGCCTGCCGTGCCAGAAATAATTTTCAGAACCGCAGCAAAAACGCTGGCGTTTTCCTGAACTGATCATTCTTCGATTGTTCCGTATTTACTGACAGGTAAATATTTTACTTTTAAATAGTCCCCTTTATGAATTCCCTTGCTGTAAACCGTTACAAATATTTCATTTCCGTCTTTGTCTGTGATGCCAATGCATCGTATTTCATTTTTATCTTCGTCACTGTAATCCCAGGAGGTTACGATTCCTTCTGACTGAAGATAGTTCTTATTGATTACGTTTGGAAGGTCTATTACAGCAGGAACTGTCGTTCCAAGAAACGAAGGTATTAAAAAGATCCCTACAATCACTTTTGAAATAGTATTAATTCTTTTTTCATTTCTTTTTATAAAGTCTTTCATATCCCGCGCAGCTCTTTCCCAACGAACCCATCGTTTCTTTTTGAGCACCTGATATAAAAACCATATGATTAAAATGGCAAAAAATAACGCTCTTAGGTACAAACATATAATAATGAAATCCATATTTTTCCCTGCACTTCCGTGATTTTTAATAATTATATCATTGCATCGAAGTGGATGTCATTACTTTTTTTCTCTCTGTAGACATATTCTTTTCCTGAAAGTTACAAAAATGTACCTTTCCTGTACCTTGATTGAGACATTGGTCTGTTATAGTAAAACCAACCTAAAAAAGACAGGATACAGGGAGGAAAGATAGATGGAAGCAATCTTAACAGCCACAGGCTTAAAAAAATATTATGGAAAAGGCGAAACACAGGTACGGGCGTTGGACGGCGTGGACTTAGAGATCGAGCGTGGAAAATTTACTGCGATCATCGGAACTTCAGGTTCCGGAAAATCCACACTTTTAAATATGCTGGGAGGACTGGATACGCCTACAGAGGGAAGCATCCGTATTGGGACTACGGATCTTGCCAAGTTGGGAAGTGAGCAGGCAACGATTTTCCGGAGAAAACAGATTGGATTTATTTTCCAGAATTATAATTTGGTTCCGGTGTTAAGCGTATGGGAAAATATCATTTTCCCTATCTCGCTGGACGGAAGAAAACCGGATAAAAAGTTTATCATGGAAGTAGTCCGGCTTCTGGGGCTGGAAAAGAAACTGGATTCTCTTCCCAATAACCTTTCCGGCGGGCAGCAGCAGAGAGTGGCCATTGCCCGGGCGCTGGCAAGCAAGCCTTCGATCATTCTGGCAGATGAGCCTACGGGAAATCTGGACAGCAAGACCAGTGATGATGTGATCGGGCTTTTGAAAATGACCAGTCGGGAATTTCATCAGACCATTGTGATGATCACCCATAATCCGGAGATCGCACAGATGGCTGACCGGATTATCCGTATTGAGGATGGAAGGATTGCAGAATAGGAAGCAGGAAGGGCAGAAGATATGAGCAGAGAGAAAAGAAGCAGAAAAAAATTTGAGCCGGTCCGTGTATTAAAGCAACGGCTTTTTCAGAAAAACAAAGGAAGAAATCTGGTGGCGGTGCTGGCAATTTTGATGACTACGATGATGTTTGCCACCTTATTTACTCTGGCACAGAGTATGAGTGAAAATCTGGTGGAGATGACCTTCCGTCAGACAGGATATGACGCACAGGTTTCTTTCAAATCCATTACGTCAGAACAGGCAGAAATGCTGGCAAACCATCCGGATGTCAAAGAAGTGGGGGAAAGCACGGTTTTAGGACTTGCGGAAAACAAAGCGCTTTCCGGCAAACAGGTAGAAATCCGCTGGGCAGATGAAAGTTATGCATCCCATTCTTTTGGTATGCCTACCACCGGGCATCTGCCGGAGAAGGAGAATGAGGCAGCACTGGATACCTTAACCTTAAAACGTCTTGGTGTGGAACCGAAGCTTGGAGAGACGGTTACCCTGGAATGGAGAAAGGATCTGTCTGATCCGGAAGCAGAAACGGTTTCTTCCACTTTTACGCTGAGTGGCTTCTGGGAAGGAAATGAATCGGTATATGCCAGCATGGCATGGGTATCAAACGCTTATGTGGATACCATGTTGGAAAATGGGGCAGAAAGTATAAAGGATGGGAATGTATTCGGAATGCATATGGCTCAGGTGACTCTGCATAATGACCGAAAGATTGAAAACACCATGGAGCAGGTGCTTTCGGATACCGGACTTACCGATCTGGAATATCATGTGAATCTTGCTTATTCCCCGGAGATGGGCGCCACAGCGATTCAGGAAACCCTGCACATGTATCTTGGCATGGTTCTGGTATTTCTTGCAGGCTATCTGATCATTTACAATATATTTCAGATCAGTGTTACCGCAGACGTACAGTTTTACGGTAAGCTGAAAACACTGGGAATGACCACAAAACAGATCAAAAAACTGATTTTCGGACAGTCCAACCTTTTGTGTCTTATCGGCATTCCGGCAGGTTTGCTTCTTGGATGGCTTCTCGGCATGGTACTGGTACCTGCTTTTACCGGGATTATAGAAGGAGAGAGCCGCGTATCGGCAAGCCCGGTCATTTTTATCGGCTCGGCTGTTTTTGCATGGCTTACTGTGCTGATTTCCTGTCTGCGTCCGGCAAGACTGGCGGGAAAGGTTTCTCCTGTGGAAGCCCTTCGGATGAACGATGCAGATGGAAAAAGCAAAAAATACAAAAGAAAAAAGGAACAGACTTCTCTTGCATCTATGGCATGGGCAAATCTGGGGCGCAATAAAAAGAGAACGATTACTGTCGTATGTTCTCTGACACTGGGGCTTGTACTTCTAAGCTGTTTTTATGCAAAGAATGCGGCCTTTGATATGGAGAAATATCTGGCAAATCTGACCATTGCAGATTTCGAACTTTCGGATGTGACCAGCGAAGATTATTTTGGTGGTTATAATCCAAAAGGCGATACCTTAAATGAAACACTGGTGAAAACCCTGGAATCCTTTGAAGGGGTAGAGTCCACAGGCCATCAGTATTCTGCACAGTTTACATGGAAGATAGACGAGCAGACCACAAAAAATCTCCAGAGTTTTTATACAGAAGAAATGCTTGCAGACTGGAGTACCTACGACCCATCGGGAGCGGAAGAGTTTCACGAAGCAATAGATACCGGAGAAATGAGCGCTGTGATATTTGGTATGGACGGTATCCCCCTTGAAGCTGTCACACAGGAAGCCTATATTATGGAGGGAACTTTTGATCCAGAAGCTTTTGCCAGTGGAAACTACGTTCTGGCAGTGGGACCGGCCATAGAGCAGGATGAGGTTTATCCTTCCCTTCCGGCGCCATCTGTGGGAAGCACCATAGAACTGGAGGGAAAATCTTATGAAGTGATGGCTGTGGTATACCCACTCATGCCCATTGATGACGGAGCATCGGAAATGGGAGCGCCTGCATCTATGGAAATGCATTTTATTCTTCCAACAGATACATTTCGGGCGCAATGGCCAGAGAATACTCTGCGGAGACTTTTTGTGAATGTAGATGATGCACATGTAAATGAAATGCAGGAATGGATAGAGGCTTATACGGAACATGAAGACAGCAGTCTTCCGGTCGCCTCCAGAAAGACAATGGCAGAGCAGTATGAGAGGGAAACTCGTTCTTCCGCAGTCATGGGAAATGCCATCAGCATCATCATTGCACTGGTAGGCGTATTGAACTTCATCAATTCCATGGTGACAGCCATTGTGTCACGAAGACGGGAATTTGCCATGATCCAGAGCGTCGGCATGACGAAAAAGCAGCTTTGCCGGATGCTGGTTTATGAAGGACTGTACTATGCAGGGATTACCCTGGCCGCTTCTTATCTGATCAGTGCGGTGGCAGTTGGCGTGGGCATCCGAGCAATGGTAGAAGGAGGCTTTACTACCTTCCATTTCACCTTGCTTCCTCTTATGATTTGTACACCAATCTTGCTGATATTTGCAATGTTGATCCCGTACCTGTGTTTCAAAAATCTGGAAAAACAAAGCATTGTAGAACGGCTTCGTATGGAGTGAATAGGAAAATCCGGGCAGAAAAACTGTTCGGATTTTTCTTTCGCTATATAACAATGGTATCGTGCTCCAGGTGCTTTTACATACTACAATCCAGATGGTTTGTATACAGTTATCAAGAAACCCATATAAAAGTAATTGAATTGTGCAATAGAAACAGCAAATAATGAAATTAGATATCCGTAAAAACATAGTGATATTTCTGCTTGACAAGCAGGAATGCCGTTTATTTGATAAGAAACTTAACTACTGGTTAATATTTGGACTGAAAAACTAATAAGCGGTAAATAGAAAATACAAGTAAGAAATGCTAAAATAAAGATACAAAAAAGTTAAAGTGTAGGAGGAGGGATAGTATTATGAAAATAAATGAAATAATTCGTGAACGCCGCTTAGCGAAAGGCTTTACTCAAGAATGGGTTGCCAATTACCTTGGTGTTTCTGCACCTGCTGTAAACAAGTGGGAAAAAGGAACCTCATATCCTGACATAGTTTTATTGCCAACACTTGCCCGACTTCTTGATACAGACTTAAATACGCTTTTATCTTTTCAAGATAATCTGTCAGAAAAAGAAGTTGCATTGTTTATGAATGAAGTTTCTGAAACAATAGATAAAAGCGGCTTTGAAACAGGATATTTGCTTGCCATTGAGAAGTTGAAAGAATATCCTGCTTGTGATTTATTGGCAGGCAACTTAGCCATGTTGTTAGATGGTGCATTAATGCTTCATGGCAACAAAAATAAGTCAAAAGAAAAGTATCGAGAAAAAATCGAATCTTTATATTATCGTGCAGCTCAAAGTGAAAATATAACTATCAGAGAACAAGCTCAATCGTGTTTGATTTCTAAATTAATGAAGAAAGAAGATTACGAGCAAGCTCAGGAAATACTTAATACACTTCCTAAAAAAAGTCCTGTGGACAGAGAACAGGCTCAGGCAAACATATATATTGCACAGGGAAAATTGGAAACAGCAGCAAGATTAATAGAAGAAAAACTTTTGTCTGTCACCAATGAAATTCATTCTTCGTTAATGACCTTAATGGAAATTGCCCTTAAAGAAGAACGAATGGACGATGCTGAATATATTGCTGATGTTGACAAGCAGGCGGCGCAGTTATTTGACCTATGGGAATATAATTCTTATGTTGCGCATTCTCAGCTTTACGATGCCACAAAAAATAGGGTTAAATTTTTGAAAATACTGTTCCCTATGTTAAAATCACTTACAAGAAAATGGGATATTAACAAATCACCGCTATATCGACATATACAAAAAAAGAAGTTGATAAGACAATGGGACCAAAATTTCAGAAAGCAATTATACAATCAATCAATACAGACGAAAATGCTGCGTTCTTAAAAGAAAATCCAGAATTTCAAAGTCTTATAGAGGAAATTGATATTGGGCAAAAGTAGTGGTGGTGTACAAGGATATATTTTAACAGTATTTTGAAACAATTAAAAATTTTTTTAGGATTATGTTAGGAAAATAGCGAAAAGCTAGATACAAAGGGGGCTTGTGTTGATTAATTTTTCCGGAAACAGTTGATATTTCACAGGGTATCACCTATAATACAAGTAAATGGAAAGGCTTCATCAGCGTCTGACAGCCGGCATAAAACTGTTTTTTCGAGATTATGGGCACTGGATAACAAAAAGTTGTCCGGTGCTGCTTTTTGTTTTGGGAATTTATGGAGATATTATTATGAACATGGATATAATTGGTGAAAGAGATGGATATATCATCAGATTGGCTAAAGATAAGGATGCAGAAGATTATTTTAACCAGAATTATTGTCCTTTGGATAAGGAGGTAGCTCGATTAACCGGTTGCAAGGGGATTTTTACAAAGGAAGAGGTAACTTCTTTCTTTCTGAAATCACTGGAGGATAAGGATCGATACTTTTTTTTGATCATAGAGCCTGATGGAAAAATAATTGGTGAAAGTGTAATTAATGAAATTAATTGGGATTTGCGTTGTGCTAATTTCCGAATCTGTCTTTTTCATGCAGCAGAGCGGGGAAATGGCATTGGAACCTGGGTAACAGAAATGACCCGTGATTTTGCATTTGAAAAATTGAAACTGCATCGATTACAGTTAGAGGTATATTCATTTAATCCAAGAGCAGAGCGCACATATGTAAAGGCTGGCTTCAAGCGAGAGGGTGTTTTACGAGATGCCATAATGGATGGAGATAAATATGCGGACAATATTTTGATGTCAATTTTGGAAGATGAGTGGAAACTGTTAAAAAGTCAGGGATAGCATTTACCGGAGAGGATACGATATGAACCTGATATACAAAAGAGCAACGATTGAAGATATAGAAATATTGACAGAAACAAGAATTGAGGTATTAAGAGCAGCAAACAAGCTTTCTGCTGATGTGGATATGAGTGAAGTGAAAAAATATTCGTATCACTACTATCAAAAAGCACTTTGTGACGGTTCTCATATTGCATATTTGGTTTTTGATGGGAATCGGTGCGTTGGAACTGGTGGTGTCAGTTTTTTTCAAGTGATGCCAACCTGTCATAATCCCAGCGGAAATAAGGCATATATAATGAATATATATACCGATCCTGAGTACAGAAGAAAAGGGATTGCCTATAAAACATTAGATCTGTTGATTAAAGATACCAAGAGCAAAAGAATTTCGTCCATTTCATTAGAAGCAACGGATATGGGAAGGGCATTATATGAAAAATATGGCTTTGTCAAAATGAATAATGAAATGGAATTACCGGAGAATGTAACGCAGAGTTAATGACCATTAGTTTGAAGAGGATATGGTAAATGTAATTATGAAAAAAGAAAGAAGGGAGTATTGATATGGGAAAAATCACGGTATATCATGGCGGTTATACACCTGTTGAATTTCCGGAAATTCGTGTAGGGAGAAATACAAAGGATTTTGGACCGGGATTTTATTGTACTGTTATAAAAGAACAAGCCAGAAGATGGGCGAAACGATACGAGACAAAGATTGTGTCTGTGTATGATGCGATTTTGAAGGAAAACCTGTCCATTAAAGAATTTAAAGAAATGACTGATGAATGGCTTGATTTTATTATTGCCTGCAGAAGTGGGAAACCGCATAAATATGATATTGTAATTGGAGCTATGGCAAACGATCAGATTTACAATTATATTTCGGACTATATGGAAGGAATACTTACAAGAGAGCAGTTTTGGATTTTGGCTAAATTCAAATATCCAACACATCAGATAAATTTTTGTACGTCAGAAGCTTTAACTTGCTTAAAATTCAGAAATTACGAGGTGATAAACTAATGCAGGAAGGAAGAGAAAATCAGAAAGATAATGATTTGTTTTATACATGCAGTTTAATCGATTATATTGCAAGAAAAACAACAAATACCAGAGCGGCAGTCGTAAATGCGTTGGGAAAAAGAAGACTGGAGAAGATATACGATCTTGCAGATGTTTATCACAGTGATAACATTGACAGGGTGAGTGATGATTTTATTGAAGAGACAGGAATTACTTCCGGGACATTTGATAATGTTGGGACATGTGGATATTCCATTCCAACACACTGGGATATTGGAAAGGTATATAAAAGACTGATCAAGCAGGTCGCAGAGTTCGAAGAAATCAGTGTCGTTGATGCATTGATCAGGGTGTACAATTCTTTTCTCAGCGAGAAAATCGATGACTATAACAGCAGCGTATATTACGAAAATCCATCTTATATTTTTGAATGCTACAGAGAAAACAAGATGCTTTGACAAACAAGACCAGCCGGATTGGAGGAATGACTTTAGAGCACTAAGAGTCCGGGCTGGCATGTATGTTCATAAAGAACAAAGAAAGGAAAACAGGAGTAATGAAGCGAAAGAAGATTCTGATAGTTGAGGATGATAAAGAATTAAACGATGGTCTTATGTACGATCTGAAGGAAGAAGGCTACGAAATTTATTCATCTCTTACCGCATCTCTTGCTTTGGAAATTTTTAAGGGACAGGATATGGATCTTGTATTAATGGATGGGAATTTGCCGGATGGCGATGGATTTACTGTATGTGGTCAAATGAAACAATTAAGAGATGTTCCGGTTATTTTTCTGACTGCCCGTGATTTGGAACAGGATGAAATGAGGGGATTTGACTGCGGCGCAGACGATTATATTACCAAACCGTTTAGCATGGCATTGCTCCGTAAACGTATTCAGGCAGTATTAAAACGCACAGATAAGACCTGTCAATGCAGAGGTTATTCTGATGGATTTCTGACAGTGGATTTTGATACGGCAAATATCAGTTTGGGCGGAACACCTTTGATATTAACGCCGACAGAGTATAAATTGATGAAGCTCTTTATTGACAATAAGGGAAAGGTTCTGACCAGACAGGTTATTTTAGAACGTCTCTGGGACGTTAACGGAAACTACGTTGACGAACATGCTCTGACTGTGAATATAGGCAGGTTACGCAGTAAATTAGAAAAAGACGGTCATAAATACATAAAAACAGTTTATGGAATAGGATACATGTGGAATGGAGAGATGTTATGAATACGCTGTCCTTTAAACGCCTGAACTTATGCGCCCTTGCTGTATGTACGATTGTGCTTATAGGTGCGCCTGTACTGATAATCTGCAAACGAAACTGGCTGGCTTATATTCTTATGGCAGTGGGGAGTATTTTATATTTACTGCTGTTTTTGGCATATCAGAGAAAAGTATCAGATTTTTTCGATGACGTAAACAACGGGATGGAGCAAATGCTCTCTGTAAAAAAAGAAGCAGAATTGCCGGAAGTACAGGATAATGAAAGCGTCTTTGCCCGTTTTGTGGCAAAATTGGCAAGATTGTATGATGCGCTGCGGATTGCCGAATCAGACGCAGAAGACGAAAAGCGAATGATGCAGGGAATGGTGGCAGACTTATCCCATCAGATAAAAACACCTGTTGCAAATATTAAAATGGATTTAGAGCTGTTGTCTTCCAGACAGATGCCGCTTGAAAAGCAACAGGAGTTTTTACAACGGGCGTCACATCAGGCCGATAAAATGGATTTTCTTATCCAGTCAATTATAAAAATGAGCCGACTGGAAAGCGGAGCAATTCAGATTGTTCCATCCAAAGCGGATTTGGCACAGACACTGGTAAATGCACTGTTAAGTATCAGCTCTCTTGCAGAACAAAAAAAGATTGATATTTCTGTAGAATGTCCCCAGCCGTTTTTCATTTTCCATGACCCGAAGTGGACGGAGGAAGCCATTTTTAATTTGCTGGACAATGCAGTGAAATATACACCTTCCGGAGGAAGCATAGAGGTTCGGGCTGTAATGCGGGAAGCAGGAGCTTATCTTCGCATCAGTGATACGGGGATGGGGATACCGGAAGAAATACAGGGTGCGATTTTTTCAAAATTTTTCAGGGCACCGACCGTACATAATCTGTCTGGAGCAGGCGTGGGACTTTATCTGACACGACAGATTATAGAAGCACAGGGTGGTTATGTCACAGTTGCTTCAACTGAACGGGGCAGTACCTTTACAATCCAGTTCCTATGAAAATCAGGCGGGATAACCTGCCTGATTTTTTAATCCTCACAAAATTGTGAGATTGTTGTGAGGGGGTTGTTACATTTAAACTATATAATAAAGGAAACAAATGAAAGAGAGGGCTGCAATTAATGAAACCTGTTGTTTTAAAAGCTTCTGGGCTGAAAAAATATTATAAGTCAGGCGATAACACTACCAGAGCTCTGGATGGCGTGAATCTGGAAGTTCGCTACGGCGAATTTGTTGCTGTTGTAGGAACCTCCGGAAGCGGCAAATCTACCCTGCTTCATATGCTGGGAGGTCTTGATTTCCCTACGGAGGGCAGTGTAAAAGTAGGAAATAAAGAATTATCGCGTATGGATGATGAAAAACTGGCGGCATTCAGACGCAGGAATATCGGCTTCGTTTTTCAGCAATTCAATCTGATACAAACTCTGAATGTCCGTGAAAATATTGTGCTGCCAATTCAGCTTGATGGAGGCAGGATTGACGAAACCTATTTTCACGAAATCGTTTCACTGCTGAAAATCGAGGAAAAGCTGACACAGCTTCCGAATCAGCTATCCGGCGGTCAGCAGCAGCGAGTGGCAATTGCCAGAGCTTTGGCGAGTAAACCTGCGATTATCTTAGCAGACGAACCTACAGGGAATCTGGACAGCAGAACCAGTCAGGATGTTATGGCATTCCTGAAAGCCAGCAACCAGCGTTTTTTACAGACGATGGTGATGATTACCCATAATCCGGAAATCGCACAGATGGCAGACAGGATTATACGTATTGAAGACGGGCGTATTAAGGAGGACTCATTCTATGTTTCAGGTGAAAAATAAAGCAGTTTTAAGACTGCTGGCTGAACGTCAGATGAAAAAGAGTCGTCTGAGAAATAGGATTGCAGTTGGAGCGATTGTTTTAACGTCTGTACTGTTCTCAGTTTTATTTACAGTTGCCGGAGGTGTTTTTGAGCAGGCGCAGCAATCGCTTATGCGTTCCAATGGTTCAATCGGACAGGCATCGGCAGATTTTCTTTCTGAGCCGGAATATGAACAGTTAAAAAAAGCAGGCGGCTATAAAACACTTTATTATACGATTATTACAGGTATGGCAGCAGATGAACGGCTGGAGCGGCTGAAAAGCGAAGTGCGCTATGGTGAAGACGGTGCAGCCCAAATGATGCTTTCTTATCCTTCTTCAGGAAAAATGCCGCAAAAGAAAATGGAAATTGCAATGTCCACACTTGTTTTGGAGGCGCTGGGACTTAGCTGTGAATTGGGAACCCGGATTACTTTTCCCATAGAGGTGAACGGAAAGATTTATGAGGATACTTTTACACTTTGCGGTGTCTGGAAGGGGGATGAGCTGGCGCCGGCACAACAGGTTTGGATTTCAAAGGAATATAGTGGAGAAATTGCGCCTGTTCAACAGACTTCTTTTTCTGAAAGTCATATATATGAAGGAACAATCTGCGCTCAGATTGACTTTCCCGGCAGTTTAAATGTTTTGGGGCAACTGGATGAACTTATAGAAAAAGCAGGGCTGCCACGCAGTACCAATACGGGAGTAAACGCGCGGTATGAAACCTCGGGAGTGGATATGGCTACTGTTCTGGCAGGGCTGTCCATGCTGCTTGTGGTGCTGATTTCCGGATATTTGATTATTTATAATGTATTCTATATTTCAGTAACACAGGATATTGCGTTTTACGGTCTGTTGAAAACCATCGGCGCTTCCGGTAAGCAGCTTCGCCGTATCCTGTACAGACAGGCGATGCAGCTTTCTGCTATCGGTATTCCTGTAGGAGTATTGACCGGATATGTTATCGGTAAAGTATTGCTTCCCAATGTGATGGATGCGCTTGCATTTAAAGGTTTTGGAACTTTTACTGTATCTCCCTGGGTATTGTTTGGCGCGGCATTATTCAGTTTGTTCACAATATGGGTAAGCTGTCTGAAGCCAGGGCGTATTGTTGCCATAGTTTCACCTGTTGAAGCTGTTCGCTACAATGGAAACGCAAAAGAAAAAAGTAAAAAGAAGAGTAAGAGAACCCAAAATACTTCTCCCTGCTCTCTTGGTATGGGAAATGTACGGCGAGATGGAAAAAAAGCCGTGTTAGTGATTTTATCTCTGACTTTGAGCTTAACTTTGTTTAATATTACCTATACAATTTTAAACGGTTTCAATTTGGAACGCTATGTGGAAACACAGACAAACGGCGATTTCGAGGTAACACACTGGACTGTGCAGGCACCGGGATACACTGAAAAAAATATTGAGGGGATTCCTGAAGAATTTGTTGAGGCTGTTGGACAGATTCCCGGTCTGGAACGATTAGAAAAGGTCTATTGTGAGGAAAACTATTTTGTGGAACTGTCTGACTATGCGAAAACATGGATGGAGAAAAACTCTAAAAAACAGGGCTTTGGGTATGCCGCGCTGGAAGAATATGACGGTAATGAATTTACATCAACATATTCCGTATCCTCTGCTTTGGCGCAGGATATATCTTATTTTGAGGGAACATTTGATGAGGAAAAATGGAGCAGCGGAGAATATGTGATTTACAGTGATGAAATCGCACAGCAAGGGTGTGTGAAAGAAGCGCTTTATCAGCCGGGAGACAAAATTACCCTGACAGGTCCTAATGGGATCAAAAAGGAATTTACGGTTCTGGCGTTGGGAGAAATGCCCTGGACTCTGACCAGCAGACAGTATGCGGAAATGGCGATTCAGATTGTCATGCCAGAGCAGGCTTTTACGAATCTGTATGGGATAAAACAGCCTTTATCGGTTCTTTATGATGTGGAAAAAGAGCATATAACAGAGGCTGAAGAGATTACGGCTGAATTGGCACCCTGTTTTGAAATGACTTATATTTCCCGCGGAACGCTGGCTGTTGAATTTATGCAGATGCAGAGGAATTTCACTTTGATTGGCGCTGTTCTCAGTTCTATTCTGGCTGCAATCGGTATTCTGAATTTCATCAATGTAGTGGTGACCGGTATTTTTACGAGACAAAAGGAGCTTGCGATGCTAAATGCCATTGGAATGAGCGGGAAGCAGATGAAAAAAATGTTAATCTGGGAAAGCGCAGTATATATCGGCAGTGCAGCAGCTTTGACGGTAACTGTCGGTAATGTACTTGGCTGGCTGATTTGTCAGAATGAATTGATAAAAAATCAATGGGCGTTTGTATATCGCTTTACCTTGACACCAATTTTAATCTGTCTTCCGTTTTTACTGATTATTGCTTTTGTAATTCCGCTTATCTTTTATAAAATGGCAGCCAGACGAAGTATTGTTGAACGGCTTCGATTCGAGTGAAGGGCGGTCTTGCAAAGGTAATTCGTAAAATTCATATTCAAATCTAAATAATTCTGTGATAGAATCGCTTTAATCATAAATTACGAGGTGATGTTTACATGAAAGAACATATTTAGATTATTGAAGATGAAAAAGCGATTCAATCTGTTTTATATGAATTGTTAATTGACGCAGGATATGAAGTTACATTAGCGGGTGATGGTTTAGAGGGGCTTTCGCTTTTTCATACACAGTCCTTTTCTCTTATTTTGTTAGATATCATGATGCCTAAAATTGATGGATATGCCGTATGTGAATTAGTTCGTAAAGAGTCCAAAATTCCGATTATTATGCTTACGGCTATGGACGAAGAAGAAGCACAGATACGAGCGTTTGAATTACAGGCTGATGATTATATTACAAAGCCATTTTCCCTGAAACTTGTTTTAATGAGAATTGAAGCTGTACTCAGACGAGTTAAGGAAAAATCGGAAAAACCCAGAATACTGTCAGCTCAAGGGATAGAACTCAATGCAGACAGTCATGTGGTATATAAAAACAGCATTCCTGTAAATTTGACACAACTTGAATTTGACCTCTTACAGACTTTTTTAAATCATAAAAACCAAGTCCTTACAAGAGATATTCTTATACAGCAGGTGTGGGGATATGATTTTACAGGGGATGAGAAAGCAGTAAATATACATATTATGAATTTGAGACGCAAATTAAATACAGAATGCATTCATACAATACGAGGAGTGGGATATAAATTTGAAAGCGAAGATTAGAAACAGTTTAAGTGCAAAAGTTTTTTTATGGATTGCAGGTTCTCTGATTTTATGTAGCTTTCTTATTTATGGAAGTATCCTGTTTTTCCTGCCTAAAAGTTATGCGGCTGTATCATCACAGCATATCAATGCAGAAATTGAAGAATTGACCAAAGAACTTTCTAAAACAAAATTTGAAAATTCAAAAGATATATTGGAAACATTTTGTTCGGATAATCAGGCGACGATTGTATTTCAGGTTGACGGGCAAAAGTACCAGTATGGGAGCTCTTCTGAAACTTCGTCAAGTAAAACAGAAATGTTATCTTTTGCCCAGGAAATTCAATTTTCTGATAGAGTGGAAACATATATCCTCAATGTCATTGCTCCTGTTTCCTCAAAGTACGAGCTGATAATTGCACTATTAAAATTACTGCCATTTCTCTTAATCATTATTTTCGTGGTTTCATTTTTGGGAGCATGGATTTGCAGCCGTTTAATTGCGAAGCCTGTTGTTGAAATCAGTGAGGTTTCAAAACGTATGGCAAAATTGGATATGACATGGGAATGTAATGTGAAGCGTACGGATGAAATTGGAATACTTGCAAATAGTTTAAATACCATGTCAAAAGAATTGTCTGATACTATGAATGAACTTGAATCTGCAAATAAACAGTTAAAGGAAGATATGAAGCATATCGAAAATTTGAACAAACAACAGCAATATTTTTTTGCTGCTGCTTCTCACGAATTGAAAACGCCTTTAACGATTATCAAGGGGCAGGTCGAAAGTATGATTATGGAAATAGGACGTTATAAAGATACGAAAAAGATTTTGCCGGAAACATTACATGAAATTGAAAATATGGAAAGTCTTGTGAAAGAAATTTTGTCTGTTTCAAAGCTGGAATTAAAAGTTATAGACGATATGAAACCTATCTCTGTAACAGATATTTTGAAGCATACTTGTGAACATTTATATCCTCTTGCAGAGGAAAAAAATATAACCATACATCAGCAAATAACAGAAGAAATTCAAATTATGGGAAATCAGTCTCTTTTTGAAAAGGCATTGCATAATATTGTAAGTAATGCTGTTCGTCATTCTCCTGCAAACTCAAATGTATATGTTGCACTTTCGGCAAAAGAACTGGTGATCAAAAATGAGGGTATTACCATTCCCGACCATGACCTGGATAAAATATTTACCCCCTTTTATCGGGTGGAGAAATCACATAATAAATTAACCGGTGGCAGTGGACTGGGGCTTTACTTTGTGAAAAATATTTTAGTACAACACCATTTGCCATATCAGATTAAAAATGAGGAAAACAGTGTTTGCTTTACAATCACAATAAATTCTCAAAAACTAAATCAAAACTAAATAGGAATTAAATCAAATCTAAACCGTCCTGCTTTATGATGTAACTGATCAAAAAGAAAGGACGGTGTTTTTATGCACATAAGCAAGCGGGTTTTCTTATATCTAACTCGCAAAAAAGGAAAGAACTTTATCCTGTGTATCGTATTTTTCCTTATTTCATTTTCGTTGCTGATGGGAAGTTCTGTTCTTCGGGGGATTTCTCAAATATCGAAAGACTTGCGTTCTACCATAGGGGCTTCTTTTGATATTAGACCATATGAGCAGTTCACGGCAGAAAACGGACAAGTTTTCAGTAAAGGAGTTCCGACGATTAGCGAAGCTTCTATCCAAAAGATATTAGATATTATCGGGAATGAACTGAAAACATATAATACCGAGCAAAGTGGTTATGTAAAAGGAAAGGATATTTCATTTATTGCAGGAGTGGGACATAGTGAAGATAGTAATATGGGACAAATCAAAGCTGTGCGTGATTCCAGCTTGAGTAAGGCTTTTTTTAATGAAGAATACCGATTGATAGAGGGAAATCACATTACACCCAAAGATAAAAATAAAATTTTAATCAGTAGGGAATTGGCACAGGCAAATCAATTATCTGTTGAAGATACGATTTCGCTAACTCATGCAGAACCCGGAAATGAAAACTCTTCTTTTGCAACAGTAGAAATAAAAGGTATTTATGAAATTAAAAATAATACAGACAGCGGTTTAAATCCAACATCAAAAAAGACAGAAAATATCATGTTCTCTGACAGCCAGTTGCTTTTTGATTCAGGTAAACAAAAAATATATAACGGCGAAGTGTCATTCTTTATATCAGACCCTTTATTGCTTGATGAAATAACACAAAAAGCAGGAAAAATAGCTTCTATTGATTGGGAAAACCATATTATAGAAAAAAATGATTTTAAGTTTTCTAAAATAGCAGAGCAACTTGAAAGCATACAAAAAATAGTGTCTTGCCTTATTGGGATTGTTTCTGTTTTAGGTATTGTGATATTGACACTGATTATGACCTTACGGATAAGGGGACGAATAAAAGAAGCAGGTATTCTACTTTCCATAGGAAATGATAAAAAAGAAATTATCGGTCAATTTGTTTTGGAGACACTTATTTTGCTATTTACAGGATTTATATTGGCAGTAATTCTTTTTATCCCCATATCTGCTGCATTAAACGATTTCCTGTTTGATTCTATTATTCACACAGCGTCAAATATGGAATCAGTAAAGCAACATAATTATTTACATTTAGAATATTTGAAAGCCGTATCCTTATTGATGATTGAAATATGCACAACAACATTAACGGTTATTGTTTCAAGTGCAGCGGTGTTTTCATTGAAACCAAAAGAAATATTAACAAAAATGAGTTAGGAGGATTCATATGAATTTTTTTGAGCGAGCTATAAAATATTGCTGGAGACAACGGCTTCGCAGCTTATTGCTCTTATTGACTTTTACATTACTGTCAACAACCGCGCTGATTGCAATTTCCAGTGAAAAAGCGGTGATGCAAGGGACGAAACAAATCAAAGAAACGGTAGGCGCTTCTGTTCGGATTGAACTTGACACAGGCAATCAGGCAAATTACGGTTCGGCAGAGGACTTTGGAAATGGTGCGTCCGGATATACTTATAATGGGGATTTTATTACAGAAAAAATTGTTGATAAAATTTCCAAACTTGAGAATGTGATAGGATATAATGCGAAAAGTTCAGAAGGATATTGGGGAATACCGAAAAGTTTTTCTCCCTTTCCGGCAATGGTTACAGAGGGATTGGCCACACCGTATCAGGCAGTTTTAAATTCTTCTTTAGACACGAGATTTTTGAATGGAACTTACAAATTAGAAGAAGGTCGTCATATTAAAGCTGATGATTCTTATGTTGCTTTAATTTCAAAAGAATTAGCTGATAAAAATAGTCTTTCCGTTGGTGATAATATTGAATTTATAACAGAAACAGATATTGATATTACAGATACTACATTTAAGATTATAGGGATTTTTAGTGGTACAGAGGGAACGTCAAAATCCGCAATTACACCGAGCGACATTCCGGCAAATTTAGGATATATAGATATGAACAGTTTAAGTGAGCTTTACGATTCCGAGGGGTACGATTTTCTTGACGTTTATACTCATACACCAGAAGAAGCGAAAGAGCTTATGGAAACAATCAAAAATCTTCCGGAAGTAAAAGGGAAAACATTTACTTTTAATCTCAATTCAGAAGATTTTGACTTAGTATCAACACCATTATCCTCTTTTGGAAGTATGGTAGATACAACTGTATTCGTGATTACATTGATTGGTGTATTTGTTGTTATTTTATTACTTGTGCTGTGGACAAGGGGGCGTAAAAAAGAAATCGGTATTTTACTCGCAGTAGGACGCAGTAAAGCAGAGATTGTCGGACAATTTTTGACAGAAAATATACTGATTACATTCTTATCTATGATTGTATCGGCTGGGCTATCAATAACTTTTGCAGATAAGATTGGAGCTTATATCATTCAAAAAACGGGGGAAAGTGCAACTGATTTAACAGTTTCTATTGCAACTTCAGATATGGTGATGGTTTATAGTATTGGACTCGTTTTAGTATGTTTTTCAGTGATTGTCGCTTCTTACACAGTTATTCGATTAAAACCGAAAGATATTTTATCCAAAATGGACTAGGAGGATTATTATGAGTATATTATCATTTTCAAATTTGAGTTATAGCTATGACAGGAAGAAGAATGTATTTAATAATATCAGCGCGGAAATGGAACTGGGCAAAATATATGCAATTTTAGGACAGTCGGGCTGTGGCAAAACAACATTGCTTTCTTTGCTGGGCGGACTGGATAGCGCCACAAAAGGCAAGATATTGTTTGATGGAAAAGATATTATGGAAAAAGGGTTAGCGAATCATCGCCGTAATCATGTGTCCTTTATTTTTCAAGCATATAATCTGATTGATTATATGACCCCATTGGAAAATGTGAAGCTGACAGGTAAATTGTCACCTGAACCGATTTTGGAAAAAATGGGCTTAACAAAGGAAGAAATGAAGCGAAATGTGTTACAGCTTTCTGGCGGACAACAGCAGCGTGTGGCGATAGCAAGAGCCTTAGCCAGTGAAGCCCCTGTCATATTGGCAGACGAACCTACGGGAAATCTTGACGAAGATACTGCAATGTCGATTATGCAAATACTGGAAGACAGTGTGTATCAGATGAATAAATGTGCAATTATTGTTACTCATTCACAGGAAATTGCAAAACGGGCGGACGTTATATTTCACCTAAAACGAGGTACACTTCAAAAAACAGAAAATAATTAAATACGCTGATGAAAATGTTAAATATTTGATTCTGCTAAAAATTTATTTGACTTCACGTTGCAGTTAGGATAATATATAGGCATATTATACAAAATAAACTTGTTAATGGCAGAAAAACTATGCAATTTCAAGGGAAAATGGAGGCGCCTATGAAAAAACACTGTGTATATTTTATGGCAGGGGTTCTTATGATTTCTTCTCTGGCAGGATGCGGGAAGGAAAAACCGGAAGAGATTTTACAGGCAACAGTGAAAAACACCAAAGAATTCAAATCAGTTGCAGGAAATATGGAAATGGAAATGGCAGTAGACGTAAGTCAAAGTGGAGTTTCCATGGGTGTAGAACTTGGGATTTCCGGAGATTGGGAAATGATTAAAAATCCTTCTGCTTTTCACTTTGATGGAGAGGTCTATTTTAATATGATGGATATGTCTATGGATGTGGAAATGTACGGGATTGAAGAGGATAAGATACTGAATCTGTATATGAAAGCAGCAGACCAGTGGACCCATGCAGAACAGTCTCTGGAAGAAGTAGAAAAGGCACAGGAAGAAGCTGATATGACTAAGGTGTCTGAAGAAATCCTGAAAAGCCTGATAATGGACGAGGAAACGAAAAAAACGAAAGAGAAAGAGCTGTATGTCTTCCGTACAGAACTTACAGGAGAAGAAATAAGCAGTTGGATACCGAATGACATGGAAGAGATATCCAGAGAAGATTTAGAGGAAGCAGGTATTTCTGATTTAGAGATGGATGTGGAACTGACCATTGATAAAGAGAAAAAGCTGCCTGCCGGATTTACTTTGGATCTGGGTGAGAGTATTCAGAAGCTTCTGGATACTGCATTAAAGGAGACGGCTGAAGCAACCGGACAGACGGTGGATGCCGAAATCAATAATTGCGCTCTGACCATAGAGTTCCACAATTTTGACAACATCGAAAAAATTGAGTTGCCGGAGGAAGCAAAAGCAGCAGAGAGTATTTCCGGAACAGATATACTTTCCGAAATAGAAGGGGAAGAAACAGACGGAGAGGTTTCAAAGGAGGAAAGCGAACCAGAGGCTGAAATAGAAGATGCAGAAATCACACCGACAGAAGAGCCGCAGGATACGGAAACGGAGGACGAACCCTTTGAGCTGGAAATGCCCAAACAAACAGCAGATGGTGCGTACATTCTGGAAGACTATGACGGAACTGTAGAAGTAAGCATTAAAACGCCGGAGGGCTATAGTGAAGGATATATGGATAAGAATTATCTTACCTACACAAAAGATGCCTCCGATACAGATGCATCCCTTGTATCTGTTGCATATAATTTTCAGAGATTTGATGAATATTATACAGAACAGGATTGCATAGAAGCGTTCCTTTCACAGGAAGAAAATGCAGAAGACTATGGATACAAGAGTATGATTTGTAATGAACCGGTAAAAATCAAGACAGGAACTAAAGAAATCACCTGCCTGAATATGGATTTTTCTTATGACGGTACAGACAAAAATCGTCAGATTACCCTGTGGTTTCCGCTGAAGGATGAGTATTATCTCCAATGTACGGTAAGTGAAAATGTGTTGGAAGGAGATTATACCACTGAAGGAAACGAAGAACTGGCAAAACTTCTGTTTGACGGTGTTATGTTTGAATCGAAAAAAGTGTTATAAAAAGTAAAAAGAATCTAAAGCATGGAGAGGGCAGCGAATTTGCTGCCCTTTTTACATATAGTGTGTCCCACATTTTTCTGTCCTGATTGTCAGAAAACAGGAGAGACGTTGATGTTTGGTGCATTTTCTCACCTTGTATTGTTTAAGTAAGAGAACTATAATATACCCTATGGAGGTACGAAATGTGGACTATATAAAAGAAGGAAAGGAACTGCGCCATGAATAGAATTTTGATTATAGATGATGACAGAGAACTGTGTGCTTTAATTAAACGCAGCGTACAAGCGGAACATATAGAAGCTGATTTTTGTAATACCGGAAAAGAGGGCTTGCAGAAATTAAAAGAGCAGGAATACCAGCTTGTGGTGCTGGATGTGATGATGCCTGGTATGGATGGCTTTGAAACGCTGG
>CATXEA010000023.1 GCA_958367245.1 uncultured Blautia sp. | reverse complement strand
TTGAGTTCATCGTAGTCCGGTTCCTTAAATTCGGTATTGAGCTGTGCGGATATCAAAGAAAACATTGCCTTCTCCCGGAATCTTATCCTCGTTAGCCATACCTGTGATGGAGGAAAGACTGGTCATCCCCGGATGTACCAGAACAGTGCTGATTTGAGGTTCATCCTCAATACAGCTCATAATCTCTGGAAAAGACAATTCTTTGAATTCGGAGACTGTTTTCTTAAGAATCCTGGCAAGTACCTGTTTATTTGCCAGAATACGTTTCGCATTAGTATCAAAAGTCGCTTTTTTATCTGTATAGTGCAGTGCTTCTGATAATGTATCCATACAGTTCCTCCTTTATGCTTTTATTATAAGGAGGATTTTATTGTTTTTCAACTATAACAATATCTTTTTCGCTTTTTATGATTAGAAGTTGTTATACTTTTAAATCAATGCTTGCGTCACAGACAGGTTTATGTTATCATAAATCCATAATTTTTACTAGAATCCTCAAAGAAAGGAACGGACTATGTACTGGAAAACACCGGAAATTCAACTTGATAATGGTTGCAAAATGGCTGTTTACGGGGATAGTGCGCTCTTTTTCAGGGTAGAAGATAAGAAGTAAACAGCAGATTTTTACAGGACCTATCCATATTTGAGCAGCTATCTCCTTTATCAAATGATTAAAAAGTTTGAAAAGGAGATTTTTTATGCATAAATTTAATATAGAAAAACAAATCAGAAAATTATATGGAATTACAGCGATAGGATATTTTCAGATTGCGGGAGCATCTTGGGTGGCGCTTCTTGCTGCAAGGGGATTTTCCCTTCTTGAAATCGGGATTTTGGAGAGTATATTCCACGTTGTCAGTATGTGTTTTGAGATTCCATCGGGCGCTACAGCCGATGTATTTGGACGGAAAAAGACGCTGATTATAAGCTGGATTGTTTCGTTTATGTCAGATATTCTGATGATTTTTTCGAAGAGCTTCTGGTCAGTTGCGCTGGCAATCGGGTTCAGCGCCTTGAGTTATAATCTGTCGTCGGGGACAAGAGAAGCATTGGCATATGACAGCCTGAAATATGCGGGACAGGAAGAGGCATATAATCGTTTTGCATCAACGGAGATGGTGCTTTACAGGCTCAGTAAATCAACGGCAACCTTATGTGCGGGACTGGCTCTTTTGCTGGGATATCAGAGAGCATATGCAGTTGATATAATGTTTTGCGCAGGAGCGCTGTTGGCTGCCATTGGACTTACGGAAGTGAGCTTTCACAGGCAAAAGGAAGAAAAAAAAGAACCTGTGGCAAAAAGGTTTAAGATGGTATTCGGGGAAAGCTGGAGCTTTCTCATTAAGAATAAAAAGGCAAGGATGATTATGATTGTCAATTCGCTGGTGGGTTCCGTTGCGACGCTTGTCCTGTTTTTTCTGCAGGCAAAGCTTCCGATGGCGGATTTACCATCATCGTTACTGGGGCCCGCATTATTTGTAATGGAACTTGGCGCTGCCCTTGGGGCGAAGATGGTTTCCCGTTTTCCAAGGAGCAGGTACGGACACCTCCTTGGAATCAGTATGGTCGGAGTTGGATGCGCATTTGCCCTGACTTTTTCAGGAAAAGCATGGCTTATGATAGCGGGCGGCTTCATTGGCGCCTTTGCAGATGATTTTCTGGAAGTGAGAACAGGAGTAATCCTTAATGAAATGATTCCCTCAGAGCAAAGAGCAACCCTTGTTTCTGTAAGTTCTTTTCTGTTTTCGGTTGTGATGATTGTAATGTCTACGTTTATGGGCTATGTGTTTTCCTGAAAAAGAATCATTTTGCCCATAAAATATTTTTCCCCAGATTTCCCAAAATCGGGAATCTGGGGATTTTTGTATACTCTTATGAAAAATTCTGCAGAGTATTCGGGTTTACAGCTTAAAGTCTTTATAAAGCTGCTGTTTGAGCTGTTCATTGCCTGCAAGAATCTCCTCCAGTTCTACGTGCCTGCCTGCTTTTAACAGACAGCTAAGGAGTTGCTGCAGGCGGTTTTCTCCTTCAGAGCGCCCTTGCATAAGACCCTCAGAGCGCCCCTGTTTAATGCCCTTTTCAATCCCTTTCTCGATTAATGCTTCGGATAAATTACACATTAAATTCAACTCCTTTCCAAAATCATCACTTATTGCAAACCCGTACTGGGAGCTTAAGGCTTCTTTTTTCGTTTTGATGTCGTTTTCGTGGAACAAACAGTTTAACATATCGATAAACTGATCTTCGGAAGAAGCCTCCGGATTGAGTGTGATCATGATAATCGACATTTTGTCATATGCGTCTTTGTTGTCACGGATTCCTTTCAGGATATCGTGTTTTGTAATCTTATATTCAGAAATAGCGTTTGCCTGTTCTCTGGTACTTTCAAAGCATATCCAGATGGAATATACTTTTTTGAGTTCATCGTAGTCCGGTTCCTTAAATTCGGTATTGAGCTGTGCGGATATCAGTCTTGCACAGTAGAACACACCCCGGGTTTCCAGATAATAGCCCGGGTGAAAGTTCTTCTGGGCTTCCACATTAATGATAATTTTCACGGTATCATTACGATAAGGAACCCTTGCGTAAAAACGGATATCAAAGAAAACATTGCCTTCTCCCGGAATCTTATCCTCGTTAGCCATACCTGTGATGGAGGAAAGACTGGTCATCCCCGGATGTACCAGAACAGTGCTGATTTGAGGTTCATCCTCAATACAGCTCATAATCTCTGGAAAAGACAATTCTTTGAATTCGGAGACTGTTTTCTTAAGAATCCTGGCAAGTACCTGTTTATTTGCCAGAATACGTTTCGCATTAGTATCAAAAGTCGCTTTTTTATCTGTATAGTGCAGTGCTTCTGATAATGTATCCATACAGTTCCTCCTTTATGCTTTTATTATAAGGAGGATTCTACCGTTTTTCAACTATAATAATTTATTCGGAAACAGTGTCTAAAGGCCAGTCATTGATACCGCCAAATTCCACAATGTTGGTATAGCCCTGCTCAGCAAGCTTCCGGGATGCCTGTTTACTCCGGTTTCCGCTGCGGCAGTAAACCAGAATTAACTGATCTTTGTCAGGCAGTTCCGGGAGTTCTTCTGAGGAAATGGTTTCGTTGGGAATATTGATAGCGCCCGGAATGTGTTTTTCCTCAAATTCCTCTGCAGTACGTACATCCAGAAGAATGTAATTCGATTCTTTTTCCATCATGGAAATAGCTTCTTCCATGGAAATCTGTTTATAACTGCTTCCTGTTTCAGCGGAAACGCCGCATCCGGCAAAAAGAAACAAAAGAAGCAGAAGGGGAATGATTTTTTTCATAAAGTATCCTCCAGTTCACTTAAGAAAAGTCTAGCCGGAGACATCATTTTAAGGAATGATGTCTGGCTTTGCAGATAAGCTGAGTCATGGTGCCCATAGGACAATAAACACACCAGCTACGGGGTTTAAACAGAATCATGGTAACAAACCCAAGAATGGTTGAGGTGAGCATGACGCTGTAGAATCCAAAGGCAAACTGAGCAACACCGGGATGGATCAGAGTGCCGTGATATGCCCAATGCCACGGAACTTTAAAAGTCCACAGAAGAGTAACGATCTGCTTGAGATTCTGTGCACCGGAAAATACCAGCCAGGTATTCCAGAGCATCTGGAAAAACATGATAAAAAAGAAAACCAAAAATCCGTAGCGGAACCATTTGCTTTTCATCCATTTAGGAATATCTTTTTTTCGGGAAAGACCAAAACGGCCGCCCAGAAGACTGAATAACTGTCCTCTTCCACAATAGCGGTTACAGTAACCTTTACTTCCTTTGATTATGGAGATGAGAAGAGGAATAAAGAAACAAAGCAGCCCCAGCCAGGCAAAAAGGATATTAAAAAATCCAAGAATCAGATAGGTCAGGGACAAAATCCAGAGATAATCATACCAGTGTTTTTTCATGGCTGAACCTCCTTTATGGTGATTACTGATGCAGGACATTCTTTTGCGCATTTTCCGCATCCGATACATGTTTCCGGATTTACCTTTGCCAAAATACCTTTCCATATGGAGATTGCCTGTTTGGGACAGACTTTTACGCAGCAGCCACAGGCAACACAGTCCTGGCTGTTTACAAATGCTTTCCGTTTTTTCCTGATTTTTGTTTCCAAAATAAAACCTCCTGTATATGTATGGGGAAAGTCTTTTAAATTCGTTCGAGTGACGTACAAGGGACTTTCCTGTTTTCCTGAGATTTAGTATACCAAAAACAAAGGGGCAGAGTCAGTGATAATGTTACAAAAAATCTCCGATTCCTGAAAATCAGGAACCGGAGGTCTGTGGGATAATCTTATTTGGTAAAAGTATAGCGTACAAGATAGCCTTTTCCGTCACCTGTAGTAATTACTACATCTCCATTAGGAGAATCAATTTTTTCCATAATGGGAAACCTTCCGTTTTCTTTTACATAAGCCTCCGGACTTTCGGCTTCTACTTCGAGAACGGATTTTTTGCGATGCTGCTCGCCGCCGCAGGGATTGATTTCTTCAACAAAAACTTCATATTCGTTCATAGATGCGCCTCACTTTCTTTGGAAAACTGATTAAAAAGGTCTTTTTTATAAGATGAGTATACCATTATTTACTGGAAATTTCAAAGGTTATATTATATAATTTTGAAAAAAGGTAAGCGACATACGTGGAGGAAATAAATTAATAGATGGAAATTCAACGGATTAATTCTTACGTGGATAAACGGTTTTCAGAGAAAGTTCTTTTGCAGCATGGATGCTTTTTGGCGGATGATATTCCCTATGAGGTGGAAATCATATCTGATCATGAAGCAATAATCCGTGGAGAGAATAAACACATATATCAGGAAATTATTGAAAATTTTCGATTTTTCACACCACATATTACAAAGTTCTATAATATGGACGGGCAGTTGGTCAGAGAATATCCGCAGGAACAATTGCTGAATATTTGTTTAGATGAGATTCAACCGTCACAGTTTTTTATAGATGAAGACAAGATAGATGCTGTCAGCACTTTCATTCAAAAATCGCAGGATATCATTATTCAGGTACTTCGCTTTGAGGGACGGTATATTTCTCTTGATGGACATACTCGTTTATATTATGCAGTTATGAAGGAGTGGAGCGTTGTCCGTGCAGTAGTGATAGAAGCTTTGGATGAATGGGCGATTCGCTTTGCAGAGGAAGCAAGAAAACGGAAAATTTTTACGCCAAAAGATATGGTGATGGTTTGCCATAGTGAATATGAAGAAAAATGGAATCGATTTTGTGATGATTTTCTGGCAGCAGGAGAGGAGTGACCTGCTAACTTAGAACGCTCCAAAACCAAATGAACGGAGCGTTCTAAATAAAAGGCTGGATTGTCTGAAAATGTTATAAGCTGATTGCTGAGAAGTTAATGAAGAAATCGTTGTAAATTCCGGCTTTCACGGAATCAGAGAACGTATAATCTCCGGTATCCTCGGTTTCAAAATTATAAACCATGATTCGATTTTTGTCAGGATCCACAATCCAGTATTCCCGGACACCGGCATTACGGTATTTGAAAAGCTTGGTGAAATAGTCCATGCGCCTGCTGCCGGGGGAGACAATTTCAATAATCCAGTCTGGTGCGCCGCTACAGCCTTTATCATTTAGCTTATTTGGATCACAGATTACGGAAATATCCGGTTCAACATAGTTCCTGCTGTTTTCATTGAGAAATACGGCAAACGGGGCAATGTCAACTTCACAAGAGCCGTTTTGGTTTTTAATGTAATTATTGATAATGGTTGATAATTCTACGGTTATCCGCTGGTGCTTGCGGCTTGGCGGCGCCATGTAATAAATCTGACCGTCAATCAGTTCAGCCCTGGTGCCTTCCGGAAGATTGTAAATATCTTCAACAGTGTAAAGTTTCTCTTGTGATAATGGCACAGTAACACATCCTTTCATGATAGATTATTCGCAGAATGGCAGGAGATATGCGTTGATTATAACATAAATCGCAAGATATGTGCATATACAAAATGACGCAATAGGTTTTATAAAAAAAAATTAGCACTCACTACTTGACAGTGCTAACAAAACGTGTTATATTTCGACTAGAACAAGGAGATGAAACATATGAGACAAAATGTCTTATATGTGTTGTTGATATAAGGAGGAACGCCTATGAATATCAGTAAATTTACTCAGAAATCAATTCAGGCTGTCCAGGATCTGGAGAAGGTTGCCTATGAGTACGGCAATCAGGAAATAGAGCAGGAGCATCTGCTTTATACATTATTAAGTCAGGAAGACAGCCTGATTCTCAAATTAATTGAGAAGATGGAAATAAATAAAGAATATTTTATCAATACAGTGAAGAAGGCATTGGACGCCAAAGTAAAGGTATCTGGCGGAGAGCTTCGATTCGGACAATATCTGAATAAAGCTCTGGTAAGCGCAGAAGATGAAGCCCGTGCAATGGGTGACGAATATGTTTCCGTGGAGCATCTGTTTCTTTCTCTTCTGAAAAACGCAAGTCCGTCCATGCAGAAAATTTTCGGAGAATTTGGAATTACAAGAGAACGGTTCCTGCAGGCTCTGCAGTCTGTCAGAGGAAATCAGCGCGTAGTAAGCGATAATCCGGAAGCGACCTATGATACTTTAAATAAATACGGCGAGGATCTGGTAGAGAAGGCAAGAAGCCAGAAACTGGACCCTGTAATCGGCCGTGATGCGGAGATTCGAAATATTATCCGAATCCTTTCCCGTAAGACGAAAAACAATCCTGTGCTCATCGGTGAACCAGGTGTAGGTAAAACAGCAGCCATCGAAGGACTTGCCCAGAGAATTGTCCGCGGCGATGTACCGGAGGGACTGAAGGACAAAAAAATCTTTGCCCTTGACATGGGAGCTCTGGTAGCTGGCGCGAAATACAGAGGTGAATTCGAGGAACGTCTCAAAGCAGTTCTTGAGGAAGTAAAGAAGAGCGAGGGCAAAATCATCCTCTTTATTGACGAGCTTCACTTAATCGTAGGCGCAGGAAAGACAGACGGCGCTATGGATGCGGGAAATATGCTCAAACCAATGCTTGCAAGAGGAGAACTCCACTGTATCGGAGCTACGACCCTTGACGAGTACCGTAAATATATTGAAAAGGATGCAGCTCTGGAACGTCGTTTTCAGCCGGTTCTTGTGGATGAGCCGACAGTGGAAGATACTATTTCCATTCTCCGTGGGCTGAAAGAACGCTACGAGGTTTATCATGGCGTTAAGATTACAGACAGCGCTCTGGTGGCAGCAGCGACGCTTTCCCATCGTTATATTACAGACAGGTTCCTTCCGGATAAAGCAATCGACCTGGTAGATGAAGCCTGCGCTCTGATAAAAACAGAACTGGATTCTATGCCGACAGAGCTTGATGAGCAGCGCAGAAAAATCATGCAGCTTGAAATTGAAGAATCCGCGCTGAAAAAAGAAACTGACAATTTAAGCAAAGAACGTCTGGAAACACTGCAGAAAGAGCTTGCAGAGCTTCGTGACAGTTTCAATACACAGAAAGCCCAGTGGGACAATGAGAAACATTCCGTGGAGAAACTTCAGAAGCTCCGTGAACAGATAGACGAGGTAAACAAACAGATTCAGATTGCCCAGCAGAAATACGATCTGGATAAAATGGCAGAGCTGCAGTATGGTGAACTTCCGAAATTACAGCAGATGCTTGAAATCGAGGAGAGAAATGTAAAAGAAAGTGACCGCCGTCTTGTGCATGAGGCAGTGACCGACGATGAAATAGCAAGAATTATTTCCCGCTGGACAGGAATCCCTGTGACAAGACTGACAGAGGGTGAGAGAGCGAAGCTTCTTTCTCTGGAAGACCAGCTTCATCAGCGAGTGATTGGTCAGGATGAAGGTGTGAAACGTGTGACAGACGCCATTCTTCGCTCCAAAGCAGGAATCAAGGATCCGTCCAAGCCAATCGGTTCTTTCCTCTTCCTTGGACCAACAGGAGTAGGTAAAACAGAGCTTGCCAAAACACTTGCAGAAAATCTGTTTGACGACGAGCAGAATATGGTTCGTATTGACATGAGTGAATATATGGAGAAATATTCTGTATCCAGACTGATCGGAGCGCCTCCGGGATATGTAGGATACGAGGAAGGCGGACAGCTTACAGAAGCAGTGCGCAGAAAGCCTTACAGCGTTGTTCTTTTTGATGAGATTGAAAAAGCCCATCCGGACGTATTTAACGTACTTCTTCAGGTGCTTGACGACGGAAGAATCACAGACTCTCAGGGACGTACTGTAGATTTCAAAAATACCATCCTCATTATGACCTCCAATATCGGCTCTCCGTACCTTCTTGACGGAATCGGAGAAGACGGAGAGGTGAAACCTGAGGCTGAAGAACTGGTTATGAACGATTTAAGAGGACATTTCCGTCCGGAATTTTTGAACCGTCTTGATGAAATCATTATGTTTAAGCCTCTGACAAAACAAAATATCGGTGCGATTGTTGAGCTTATGGTAAGAGAGCTGAACAAACGTCTGGCAGATCAGGAGCTTTCTCTGGAGCTTACAGATGCAGCAAAAGACAGGGTGATCGAGAACGGATACGACCCGGTATACGGTGCCCGTCCGTTGAAACGATATCTCCAGAAATATGTGGAAACTCTTGCAGCCCGTAAAATTCTTTCCGGCGATGTACATTCCGGTGACACTCTTGTGCTGGATGTTGAAAACGACGAATTTACAGTCAGAATCAAATAACAGGGCTTGACAAATCATCGGATTGGTACCATAGTGTTACTGAAAAGAAAGTAAAGGATGGAAGATTATGATACCTAAAGATCCGGTTATGCTGTTGAGCTATGTAAATACCCAGCTTCGGGATTATTACGAATCTCTGGAGGCGCTTTGCACCTGCAGAGGAATGAAGAAAAATGAACTGGTAGAGAAGATGGCAGCTATCGACTACTACTATGACGAAAAAACAAACCAGTTTGTCTGAGAGTTCCGCAGGACTTAAAAGAGGAGTCCTGCGGAAATTTTTTTGCTAAAAATGATTAGCCGGACAAATAGAATAGTTCCTGATTGTGAATCTGTTTTCCTAATTGAAATATGAAAAAAGTGTGAATTGCACAAAAAACACTTGCATATTTTGTGCAAAATATTATTATATATTTAGTCGGACTAAATAAAAGGAGGAGGAAGGATGGTTGACGGAAGAGAACATCCATTAGAAAAAAGTATGCAGTTTCTCCTGTGGCAGATCAGCAGGCAGTACGCGGCAAGATGCTATCGCCAGATTACGGAGCAGGGGCTTCAGCCTACGCAGATGCCGTTTCTGATTATGCTGCACAGAAATAATGGGTGCAGTCAGAAAGAGATGGCAGAGTGGCTGCATATCAAGCCGCCGACAGTCAATGTAAGTATTCAGAGACTGGAGAAGTCAGGAATCGTAGAGCGAAAGCGAGATGAGGCAGACCAGCGTATTGCCAGAATCTATATCACCGAAAAGGGAAAAAATATTATGAAAAAAATACTGGAAGAGGCGAAGGAGACAGAGAAGCTCATGTTTGGAAACTTTTCTGATGCAGAGCTTTGTCTGCTGCGCAGGTTCTTTGAACAGATTTTGAAAAATACAGAGGATATGCAGGATATATTTCCCGGTGAATGCGGCTTTATGATGCAGGAGAAAAAACAGGATAAAAAATAAAACAGCAGGAAAGGACTGGAATTATGATTAAACTGATGAAATATCTTAAGAAATCAGCAGGCGCGCTGGTTCTGATCGTAGGACTTCTGTTTCTCCAGGCGTACTGCGATCTGTCCCTGCCGGATTACACTTCAAAGATTATTAATGTGGGAATCCAGCAGCACGGAATCGAAGACGGCGTTCCGGAAAAAATCCGTACAGAAACGCTGGACAGTTTGAAGATTTTTATGTCAGAGAAAGATGTGCAGACAGTTTCAAAGGCATATGAGACAAAGCAGGAAACATACGTCTTAAAGGACGGTATTTCTGAGGAAGAACGGAAAGAATTAAACGATATTTTCAGTATGCCTATGATGATGGTGGGGGCATTTGCTTCAGACAGTGAAACAGGGGAAGCCATGATGCAGAAAATGGGACTTCCGGAAGGAACAGACCCTGCGCAGGCTCTGGCTGCTCTTCCGGAAGAAGCGGTTTCAGATATGTTGGGTGAAATGAAAGAACAGCTTAAAGATATGCCGGAATCCATCATGACTCAGGCGTCGGTTGCTTTCGTCTATTCCGAGTACAGGGAGATGGGAGAGGATACAGATGCGATTCAGATGCGCTATATTGCAGTTTCCGGAGCGAGAATGCTGGGAATGGCGTTCGTAATCATGCTGGCGGCAATCTGCGTGACCTTCCTTTCAGCAAGGGTGGCAGCCACACTGGGACACGATTTGAGAAACAGCATTTACCGCAAGGTTATGAGCTTTTCCAGCAGTGAATATAACAAATTTTCTACAGCATCTCTGATTACGAGAAGTACCAACGATGTTCAGCAGGTGCAGATGGTAATGGCAATGATGTTCCGTATTGTTCTTTACGCACCGATTCTTGGAATCGGCGGTGTGCTTAAAGTTTTGGAGACGGATTCTTCTATGACATGGATTCTGGGCGTAGGTGTTGCGTTGATTTTCCTTGTGATTGCAGTGCTTTTTGCAGTGGCAATGCCGAAATTTACGGTACTTCAAAAGCTCATAGACAGACTGAATCTGGTATCACGTGAAATCCTTACCGGTATTCCGGTCATCCGCGCATTCAGCCGTGAGAAACATGAAGAGGAACGGTTTGAAACAGCGAATCTGAAGCTTACGAAGACCAACCTTTTTGTCAATCGTTGTATGACCTTTATGATGCCTGTTATGATGCTGATTATGAATGGAATTTCTGTTCTGATTATCTATACAGGGGCACATGCGGTAGATAACGGAACTATGCAGGTGGGAAATGTCATGGCATTTATCCAGTATGCAATGCAGATTATCATGTCCTTCTTGATGATTACCATGATGTCTATTATGCTGCCGAGAGCAAATGTAGCAGCCCTTAGAATCCATGAGATTCTTGAGACAAAGGTAAGTATTTATGATAATGAAAACACAGTTTCTCCGTCAGAAAACAGAAGAGGTGAAATCGAATTTGACCATGTAAGTTTCGCTTATCCGGATGCAGGCGAAAACGTCCTTACAGACATTACATTTAAGGCGAAAAAAGGCGATACGATTGCCGTTATCGGAAGTACGGGAAGCGGAAAAAGTACGCTTGTCAATCTCATTCCAAGGTTCTACGATGTGACGGAAGGATGTGTAAAAATAGACGGAGTGGATGTCCGTGATATGACACAAAAAGAACTTCGCGACCGTCTCGGCTATGTGCCGCAGAAGGGCATTCTGTTCTCAGGAACTGTAGATTCCAATATCCGTTACGGCAAGACGGAAATCAGTAAAGATAAGGTGAAAAAAGCAGCGGAGGTTGCTCAGGCGACAGAGTTTATCGAGGCGAAGCCAAAGCAGTATGAGTCTCCTATCGCTCAGGGTGGAAGCAATGTTTCCGGCGGTCAGAAACAGCGTCTTTCCATTGCGAGAGCAATTGCAAAAGAGCCGGAAATCTTTATATTTGACGACAGTTTTTCCGCGCTTGACTTTAAGACAGACAGCGCATTGAGAAAAGCTCTGAAAGAATATACGAAGGATGCGACGACTGTAATCGTAGCCCAGCGTATCAGTACGATTTTACATGCAGACCAGATTATTGTACTGGATGAAGGAAAAATGGCAGGTATAGGAACACATAAAGAACTGATGGAAGGCTGTGAGGTTTACCGTCAGATTGCAATGTCTCAGTTATCAGAGGAGGAATTGGCATGAGCGAAAAAAGACGCGGTCCCATGGGAGGACATCACGGCGGAGCTATGACAGGTGAAAAAGCCAAGGACTTCAAAGGTTCCATGGCGAAGCTTTTTAAATATATGGAACGGTATAAATTCCGTTTCACCCTGATGTTTGTGTTTGCAGTGGCAGGAACAGTATTTACAATTGTCGGACCTAAAATTCTCGGTAAAGCAACGACAGAACTTTTTAACGGACTGATTGCAAAGGTGAATGGCACGGGCAGTATTAATTTTGCAAAAATCGGTACGATACTTCTCTGGGTTATGGGACTTTATCTTATCAGTTCCCTCTTTTCCCTGATTCAGGGCTTTGTAATGACCGGGATTTCCAATGATGTGACATACAGTCTTAGAAAGGATATCTCAAAGAAGATTAACCGTCTGCCTTTAAACTATTTTGAAAGTCGTACAAACGGCGAAATCCTTTCCAGAATCACCAATGATGTGGATACTCTTCAGATGAGTTTAAATCAGAGTATGACCCAGCTTATTACCTCTGTTACCACCTTGATCGGTGTATTTGTGATGATGCTTTCGATTAATGGATGGATGACTCTGGCGGCAGTTCTGATTCTTCCGATATCTATGTTCATTATCCAGAATGTGATGAAACATTCTCAGAAATACTTCCGTGAACAACAGGAATATTTAGGAAATGTCAATGGACAGATTGAAGAAAATTTCAGCGGACACAATGTGGTAAAAGTATTTAACAAAGAAAATGACGTAGTAGAAGAATTCGAAAAAGATAACAGGAAGCTTTATGAATCTGCATGGAAATCACAGTTTTTCTCTGGGATGATGATGCCTATTATGCAGTTTGTGGGCAATCTGGGATATGTGATGGTTGCCCTTCTCGGAGGAGTTTTTGTCATCAAAGGAAGTATCGAAGTCGGAGATATCCAGTCTTTCTTCCAGTATATCCGGAACTTCACCCAGCCGATTCAGCAGATTGCTCAGGTTACAAATCTTCTTCAGTCTTCTGCGGCAGCGTCTGAAAGAGTCTTTGAATTTCTGGAAGAACCGGAGGAGGAACAGTCTTCACAGGCGGTTTCCGATGTCAGTACACTTTCCGGAAACGTACAGTTCGAGCATGTGGAATTTGGTTATAATCCGGATAAGATTATTGTCCATGACTTCTCGGCAGATGTGAAGGACGGTCAGAAAATCGCCATTGTGGGCCCTACCGGAGCCGGCAAAACAACTATGGTAAAGCTTCTTATGAGATTCTATGATGTAAACAGCGGAAGCATCAAAGTAGACGGACATGACATCAGAGAGTTTGACAGAAGCAAACTTCGTGAGATGTTTGGAATGGTACTTCAGGACACCTGGCTGTTTTCTGGAACCATTATGGAAAATATTCGTTATGGACGATTGGACGCCACAGATGAGGAAGTCATTGCAGCGGCGAAAGCAGCACATATCCACCATTTCATTATGCAGCAGCCGGGAGGATATCAGATGGTGCTTGATGAGGAAACCAGCAATATTTCTCAGGGACAGAAACAGCTTCTTACCATTGCAAGAGCGATTCTGGCAGATAATAAGATTCTGATTCTTGACGAGGCAACTTCCTCTGTAGATACACGTACAGAAGTGCGTATCCAGAAAGCTATGGACAATCTGATGAGAGGCAGAACAAGCTTCGTAATCGCGCATCGCCTCTCGACGATCAGGGATGCAGATTTAATTCTTGTTATGAAGGACGGAGATATTATTGAGCAGGGAAACCATGAAGAACTGCTTGAAAAGAAAGGATTTTACTGCGACCTTTATAACAGTCAGTTTGATAAAACAGAGACTGCATAATCTGCAGAATAACGCATATCCTACAGCCTGTCGGAGATAGAACATCCGGCAGGCTGATTTTTTTCTTTTTTCTGAGATGCCGGTATGATATAATAAAAAAATATAGTTTATCAGAATCGCGCGCCAAGTCTCACGTGCGTTCGACTAGAAACACAAATAATAAAATTGAGGGATATGCTTTCATGACAGATAAGAAAAACGGCAGGGAATATCTTGCCTATGTAACAGAAAAACTGGAAAACAGGATTCGCCAGATTAATCTTTCCATTGAAGAAGGGCAGAAAGAAATCGAGGGTATGCACGAATATTACTGGGAAAATTATACGGAGATGGATCAGTACGGTTACGAAAATTTCGATAATCAGCAAGCGCTTTTCGGACAGATCAGCGCCAATGAAGAGCAGCTTAAGCTGAAACACCGTTTCCGGAAAATGCTGGATTCCCCTTTTTTTGGCAGAGTGGATTTTCTTTATGAGGATGAGGACGAGCCGGAGACTTTTTACATCGGAATCGGTAATTTTGCAGAAAAAACAGGTCAGGTACCTCTGGTATACGACTGGAGAGCTCCTGTCAGCGGTCTGTTTTATGACTATGACAAGGGTCCGGCTTCCTATCAGGCGCCTATGGGAAATATCTGCGGAGAAGTGACGTCAAAGTGGCAGTATAAGATACGCAGAGGCAAGCTGGTCTATGAGTTTGAAAGTGATGTAAAGATTGACGACGATATTCTGAAGGCAGAGCTTGGAAGCTGCGGGGAAGTGCAGCTCAAAAACATAATCCGTACGATTCAGAAGGAACAGAATGCGATTATCCGCAATACAAAAGATAAAATCATGGTGATTCAGGGCGCGGCAGGAAGCGGAAAAACCTCCGTGGCGCTTCACAGAATTGCTTATCTTCTGTACCACGACAGGGAAAATCTGAAATCCTCAAATATACTGGTTCTGTCTCCGAACGGGATTTTTTCGGACTATATTTCTCATATTCTTCCGGAGCTTGGAGAAGAAAACATCAGAGAAATGAGCTTCGATCTTTTTGCCTATAAGGAGCTGCTTGATACAGTGTCGGACTGTGAAGACCGCTGTGATGAGATTGAACGGAGAATACAGTTTCCGGATATGAAATCGTGGGTGGAGAAAAAGCAGTCGAGAGAATTTATTGACCATATGGAAGGCTTTGCCGTACAGCTCGAAGATGAGCTGATGAACTTTAAAGATGTGGAGTATCGTGGATTTACCAAAACAGAAGGGGAGATTATCGAGCTTTTCTATTTTAAATTTCAGGAGTTTCCCCTGCTTTCCAGAATGGACGCAGTTGCCGAATATTTTATAGATGAGATGGAAACCCTGCGCGACAGTGACCTTCCGGAAGAGGAGAGAGAGATTGTAAAGGAAAAATTCAGGAAGATGTACGATACGACAGACCTGTATGTGATTTACAACCGTTTCCTGAAATCCGAAGGGATGAAGCTTCTTCCAAAAGTTTCCTACGAAAAGAGAAAGCTTCGCTATGAGGACGTATATCCTATGCTGTATCTGAAATATCGTCTGAAAGGGGCAAGGAAGCAAAAAGAAATCAAACATCTTGTTGTGGACGAGATGCAGGATTATTCCAGACTTCAATATGAAATTCTCAGAGGAATGTTTTCCTGCAGGATGACGATTCTCGGAGACAGGGCGCAGACAATGGACGACCACAGACAGGATGTCACTTTATTTCTGCCAAAAATATACGGCAAAAATATAAAAACTATTATGATGAATAAAAGCTACAGAAATACAGTGGAAATAGCATCCTATGCCAACCGCCTTGCGGGGATTACGGATATTGACCTTTTTGAAAGGCACGGAGAGCCTGTGAGAGAAGAGGCGTTTCCTGATATGGAGCGCGCAGTGGATGCGATTCTTTCCGGACTGAAGCTTGGTGAGGAAGAGTACGAGACTGCGGCTGTAATCGCCCGCTGTGAGAAGGAGGCAGAAGAGCTTTCCCTTCTTCTGAAGCAGCGTCTGACGGAGCGTGGATTTGATACAGAGAACCGTTTTACTTACCTTCACAGAAACAGCACAAGTTTCAGGAAAGGGCTTACAGTCACCACGTTTTATCTGGCAAAAGGTCTGGAATTTGATCAGGTATTCTGCGTATTTCCGGCAGAAGACACAACGGCGCTTGCCATGCAGGCAAGATATATTGCGGCAACCAGAGCGCTTCACGAGCTTCATATGTATTCTGTTGACAAATAAGCAGAAAATCTGTTTTACAAAGAGGAAGAGAAGCAGTGTTACTATTTGGTATAAAGATGCAAAAAAAGTTCATACTTATTTTAGAAAGTGGCAGGGAAATGACGTTGACATCCACTGGAATAAACAGTAAAATAAAAGATAATTATGAATAGTTGTGCGATTAGAATAAATGAATACCTAAGGAGGATATTATGAAGAATAAAAAAATATTTGCCTTATTAGCAATGACAGTTGTTATATCCGGCGCAATGTCCGCATGTGGATTCGGCGGTGATGAACCGGATCAGGTAGTGGTGGCAACTCCAACCCCGAAGCCGACTCAGGCGCCGACTCCGACTCCTGCACCGGCAGACGGACAGAGCACCACATATACATCTAAGGACAAGAGTATTTCCATTACAGTTCCGGATGCCACATGGGCGAACAAGAATGATACAGATAAAATGGTAAGCTTTGAATCTCCGAATCAGGGTAAGATTCTCATTCTTCACGGAGAGGGAGACGAGGCAATGGCAGCAGCGCTGGTTCCGGATTCGCAGGATATTGCAACAGCGCTTGAGCAGGCAGCAGATCTGGAGCCGGGAACAGACTTTAACATTCTTGACTATTCCGCAGAGAATGTTGACGGAGTAGGCATTTACAGCTATACAGTGCAGTACTTAAATGATAAAGGCGGATATGCCTATGTTGTAAATAAATATTTTGCCAACGATAACGAATTCTACAGTGTTGCAGGTTCTGTCAAGAAAGGGAAAAACGATAAGACAACAGAGAAAACTCTGAAAAAAGTTAAAAAAGCAGTTTCATCTTTCAAAATTAAAGGCGATTCCGCTCTTAAGAGCGCAACTCCGGAGAAGGCGGCAACTGAGGATACCAAGACTGATACAAACACAGGTGAGAATACAGAGCCATCTGCAGAGAGCCAGAATTCAGGAAGCGGCAATTCCGGAAACGTAAGTGATGCGGCATTAAGTGATACAAGTCAGACAAGAACGATTTATGACAACGATGACGGAAGAGCGCGTGTCATTTATGCAGACGGTAATGGCGGCTGGTACGATGATAACGGAAACAGCTATGAGTTTTTAACAGACGAAGACGTTTATGATCAGGATGGCAAGGACTTCTACTACCACGGCGAAGCTGCGGATGTATATTATATGCCTGTCGAATAATTAAAAAAGAATTTTCAGGGGCTATCGGAAACGATAGCCCTTTGCAATGGGAGAAATTGCAGATGTTCCGGTAACAAAGAGTTTGCAGCGTTCTTTCAATTGTGATATGATACTATGGAAAAATTGCGTTGCTGTGAAGAGCGTGAACAGTAACAAAATTGCTTCGGAACGGAGGATGAGAAATGGAATCGTATGGTAAATTCGCAAAAGTATACGATATGTTTCAGGATAATATAAATTATACCCAGTGGGCAGACTACCTGGTGGACATTCTGAAAGAAGATGGAATTACAGAGGGGCTTGTTCTGGAGCTTGGATGCGGCACCGGAACCATGACAGAGCTTCTGGCAGATGCAGGATATGACATGATCGGAATTGACAATTCCGGAGAAATGCTGGCAGAGGCTATGGACAAAAAAGTGGAATCCGGTCACGACATTCTCTATCTTCTGCAGGATATGCAGAATTTCGAGCTTTACGGAACTGTCCGCGCTGTAGTCAGCGTCTGCGACAGTCTGAATTACCTGACAGAGGAGGAAGACCTGGAATACGTCTTTGCCCTGGTAAACAATTATCTGGATCCGGGCGGACTGTTTATCTTCGATATGAATACGGTATATAAATACCAGACTATGATTGGGGACGCTACCATTGCGGAGAACCGCGAGGACGGAAGCTTCATCTGGGAAAACAGCTTCGATCCGGAAACAGGAATCAATATTTACGAACTGGCGCTTTTCCTCCCAAGAGAGGACGGACTTTACGAAAAATGTGAAGAAGAGCATTATCAGAAAGCCTACCCTGTGGAAAAGATACAGGAACTTCTTGTAAAAGCAGGTCTGGAGCCTGTAGCCGTCTATGACGCTTATACGAAAGAGCCTGCGAGAAAGGACAGCGGAAGACTTACTTTCATTGCCAGAGAGAAGGGAAAGAATGCCGGAAACGATTATCACGGAAATATTCCGAAGAGAGAGAAACAGGAGAATTTATAAATGAGTGATTATATTATAAGAGCAACTGCTGCAAACAGCCAGATTCGCGCATTTGCAGCAGTGACAACAGAAACAGTAGAAACAGCAAGAAAAGCACATAACACAAGCCCTGTAGCAACAGCGGCTCTGGGACGTCTTCTTACAGGCGGCGCTATGATGGGTGTAATGATGAAGGGAGAGAAAGATATCCTCACACTTCAGATTCACGCAGGCGGTCCTCTTCAGGGAATCACAGTGACAGCAGATTCTCAGGGACGCGTAAAGGGGTACGTAGGAAATCCAAATGTATGTATTCCCGCAAACAGCAAGGGTAAGCTTGATGTAGCAGGAGCTGTGGGCGTCGGCTTTATGAATGTCATCAAAGATATGGGATTGAAAGAACCTTATCTTGGACAGGTGGCTCTCCAGACAAGTGAGATTGCAGAGGATTTAACTTATTATTTTGCAACCAGTGAACAGGTTCCTTCGGCAGTAGGTCTTGGGGTACTGATGAACAGGGATAACACAGTGCGTCAGGCTGGCGGATTCATCGTACAGCTTATGCCATTCGCAGATGAAGCGGTGATTTCCAAGCTGGAAGAAAATGTAGGGAAAATCAATTCTGTTACAAATCTTCTGGAGGAAGGACACAATGCAGAAAGCCTTCTGGAAGCGGTATTAGATGGCTTTGATATAGAAATCAACGATCGTATACCTACAGAATTTTACTGCAACTGCAGTAAGGAGAGAGTGGAAAAGGCGCTTGTGAGCATCGGCAGAAAAGACCTGAACGAACTGATTCAGGAAGGCAAGGAAGTGGAAATGAATTGTCATTTCTGTAATACAAACTATACATTCAGCGTGGAGGAATTAAAAGAGATTCTTCGCAGAAGCAAATAAGGAAGGGAAAAGCTATGAGACACGGGTTTATCAAGATTGCAGCCGCAACCCCTCATATCACAGTTGCAGACTGTAAAGCCAACGGAGAAGAAATTTTACAAAAGATTCGGGAAATGGAGAAAGAACACGCCAAGGTGATGGTGTTTCCTGAACTCTGTATCACCGGTTACACCTGCGGAGATTTATTTCTCCACAGACGCCTTCTGGACAGCGCATGGGAAACACTGCTGAAGATTGCAGAAGAGACAAAAAACACAGATGGGCTGATTTTCATTGGCGTACCGGTGAGAAACCACGGCAAGCTTTATAATGCGGCGGCAGTGCTCAACAGGGGCAAAATCATCGGACTTGTACCGAAAATACATCTTCCGAATTACAGTGAATTTTATGAGCAGCGTCATTTCACTTCAGGAGCTGGATGTCTGGAATATGCTCTGATTGACGGAATGAAGATTCCATTCGGACCGGAACTTCTCTTCGTATGTGAAGAAGTACCGGAACTTGTGACAGCAGCGGAAATCTGTGAAGATTTGTGGGTGACGCTTCCTCCAAGCGTGCTCCATGCGCAGGCAGGAGCCAATCTTATTGTGAACCTTTCTGCAAGCAATGAGATGGTAGGGAAAGATACCTACCGGAGAAATCTGGTAAAGGGACAGTCTGCCCGACTTGTCTGCGGTTATGTCTATGCAAATGCAGGAGAAGGAGAATCCACACAGGATCTCGTATTCGGCGGTCAGAATATGATTGCGGAGAACGGAGAAATCCTTGCAGAAGGAGAACGCTTCAAAAACGGTATTGTTTACAGTGAGATTGATGTACAGAAACTCAACGATGAAAGAAGAAAGATGACGACTTTTCAGGAGGCAGATGACAGTGACCATCTGAAAGTGCCTTTTCATCTGAATGTGGAAGAAACAGTTCTCACCCGTAAATTTCCGAAATTCCCCTTTGTGCCGGAGAAAAAAGAAGAGCGCGAGATGAGATGCGACGAGATTCTTCATATTCAGGCTATGGGACTGAAACAGAGAATGGCGCATATTCATTGTACAGGAGCTACAGTGGGACTTTCCGGAGGACTGGATTCCACACTTGCGCTTCTTGTGATTGCCAGAACCTTTGACCTGATGGGACTTCCCAGAAACCAGATTCACTGTGTTACCATGCCCTGCTTCGGAACAACAGACAGAACTTATCAGAATGCCTGCGAATTAAGCAGATGTCTTGGCGCATCTTTAAGTGAAGTGAATATTAAGGATGCAGTAAATCTTCATTTCAGAGATATCGGACACGACCCTGAGGTGCATGATGTGACATTCGAGAACAGTCAGGCGCGTGAGCGGACACAGGTCTTAATGGATATGTCCAATCAGGACGGCTCCATTCTGGTGGGAACAGGAGATTTGTCTGAGCTTGCTCTGGGCTGGGCGACTTATAACGGGGATCACATGTCCATGTACGGAGTAAACGGTTCTGTACCGAAAACTCTGGTGCGCCATCTGGTGCGCTATTATGCGGATACCTGTAAGGATGAGAAGCTTTCCGCAGTTCTTCTTGATATACTGGATACACCGGTCAGTCCGGAGCTGCTTCCTCCGAAGGATGGGGAAATTGCTCAGAAGACAGAAGATCTGGTAGGTCCTTACGAGCTTCACGACTTCTATCTTTACTATATGCTTCGCCTTGGATTTGATCCGGACAAGATTTACCGGATTGCCTGTGAAACATTTGAGGGCGTTTACGGGAAAGAAACCATTTATAAATGGCTGAAGAAATTTTACTGGAGATTTTTCACCCAGCAGTTTAAGCGTTCCTGTCTGCCGGATGGGCCTAAAGTAGGAAGTGTTGCGGTTTCCCCAAGAGGAGATTTGAGGATGCCAAGTGACGCCAGCGCAAAAATGTGGCTTGAACAGGTAGAAAAAATAGAATTATAAAGAATATTGTTATAAAAAGCGGAGAGCCTTAGTCGTTCTCCGCTTTTTTCAGTGCATCTTCAATTGCATGGAGAAGAACCATGGAAGTGTACTTACTGTCTTCAGACCAGGAAATCCCTTCCAGAGACTGTGAGGTATAAATCTGGCTGGAAAGAGATTCCAGAACAGGCTCCATAAGAGGAAACATGGCAGATGTGGTTTCGCTTAAATTAACTAAGTCGATAGAGGTAATTTTAGAAGAATCCACAGTAACCTCAACATCAAAGGTATTATCATTAAGTGTGATGGAGGAACTGTAAACGCCCGCTGTATAGCGTCCCTTTCCTGCTGTTTCGGATGCAGGGGAGCGTCCTGAGCCGAACATAAAAAACAGAACGATACCCAGAACAATAGCAAGGAACACAAAGACAAGGGTGTAGACGACTTCTTTCATATGTAATACGACAATTTTGGTTTTGGAACTCATGGCTGGCCTCCCATGTGAATTTAGTTATAAAATCCTCGCCGGAGGCGTTTATCTCAGTCGGAGATTGTATTCCCACTGAAACAAATTTGTTATAACTCATCACTTTAAAAGTGGGAGTTTTCTCCGACTAAGATAAAATTGGGTTTATATATCTTATTATAAAAGTACAGGATTTATGCGAAAGAATATGATACAATAAAGCTATTTGATAAAGTAGGAGGTAGTATATGTCGCTGCAGTTTATCATCGGCAGCTCCGGAGCGGGGAAATCTTATCTGGCATATCAGAGGATTATAGAAGAATCCATGAACCATCCGGAGCGCAATTATTATGTGATTGTGCCGGAGCAGTTTACCATGCAGACACAAAAGACTCTGGTAGAGATGCATCCGGGAAAAGGAATTTTAAATATAGATATTTTGAGTTTTGAGCGTCTTGCCTACCGTGTTTTCGAGGAAACAGGAGGAGATACCAGAAAGGTTCTTGAGGATACAGGAAAGAGCATGGTGCTGAGAAAGATGGTGCAGAGATACCAGAAAGACCTTCCCTATCTGGGAAGCCAGATGAAGAAGCCGGGATATCTTGATGAGGTGAAGTCCCTTCTCTCAGAGTTCATGCAGTATGATATCCATGAAAAGGATTTGGAAGAAATGCTGGAAAGAACAGGGGACAGAACCCTTCTCCAGATGAAACTCAGAGATGTGGGAGTGCTTTACAGAGGCTTTTGCGAATTTCTGGAGGGACATTATATGACAGGGGAGGAGGTATTGGACGTTCTTTTAAAGGCGCTTCCTTTTTCTGAAAAAATCAGAGGAAGTGAAATGCTTTTTGACGGCTTTACCGGATTTACTCCTATTCAGATGAATGTAATCCGGGACCTTCTTATTCTGACAGACAAGATTTCTGTGACTGTGACTATGGATGCTGCGGAGAATGCTTTTTCGCCGGGAAAACCCTATCAGCTTTTCTACATGAGCCGAAAAATGATTCGGGCGCTTTCTTCTCTTACGAAGGATTTGGACGAGCCTGTTTACGTAAGGCAGGGAGAAAATTCCAGATTTGCCAAGGCGCCGGCTCTGCACTTTCTGGAGCAGAATATATTCCGGTACAGGAAGGCTGTTTATGACCGGAAACAGGAAGAAATCAGTCTTTATCTCGCAGGCAGTCCCCTGATGGAGATGAGAGAGACAGCGAGACAGATTGCAGTCCTTGTACGCAGAAACGGTTACAGGTACGGGGAAGTGGCTGTGATAACCGGAAATCTGGAAGCTTACGGAAATCTGGCGAAGCAGGTCTTCGAGGAGATGCACATTCCTTATTTCATAGATGAGAAACACAGTGTTTTGATGAATTCTTTTGTGGAGGCTCTGCGCGCTGCTCTGGAGATGGCTGTGAAGGGCTTCACCTATGAAAGTGTATTCCGCTATCTCAGAAGCGGAATGTCCGGGATTGAGAAAGAAGAAGCGGACAGGCTGGAGAATTATGTAATCGCACTTGGAATCAGAGGGATTAAGAAATGGTCGTCGAAATGGACACGTATTTACAGGGGAATGAAGCCGGAAGAAATTGAAGAATTAAATGAACTTCGGGAACGGTTTCTTGAGGAAGTGAAGATTCTGGCAGAAGGTTTTGGTTCCGGCAGAAAAACAGTAGAAGATTATTGCCGCATTCTCTATACCTATATTGTACAGTGCCGAATGGAGGAGAAAATACGTTTTCAGGAGCAGGAGTTTGCAGCTCTGGGAAACAAGGCAATGGAAAAAGAATACAATCAGATTTATGCCATTGTCATGGAGCTTCTCGATAAAATGGTGGAGATACTGGGAGAAGAAAGCGTTACCGGTCAGGAGTTCAGACAGCTTCTGGAAACAGGTTTGGGAGAGGCAAAGGTTGCGCTCATCCCTCCGAGCATGGATCAGGTTATGGTGGGAGATATGGAGCGTACCCGTTTGAAAGATATCAGAGCTCTGTTTTTCGTAGGTGTAAACGAAGGAAATATTCCGAAAAACACCCAGTCAGGAGGAATCCTTACAGAGATGGACAGAGAGTTCTTTGAAGGAGAAGGGATGGAGCTTGCTCCGGGACCGAAGGAGCTTATGAATATGCAGAGATTTTATCTGTATCTGAATCTGACCAAGCCTCAGGAGAAGCTGTTTTTGTCATGCAGTGAAACCAACAGCAAAGGGGAGGCGGTAAGTCCGGCATATCTGATGAATACGGTAAAGGCGCTGTATCCGGGACTTGAGGTGAAAAAGGCGCAGGAAGAGCGGGAACAGATTCCGGAGCTTCCGGAAATCGGAATCGATTACTTTCTGGAACTGCTTTCGAAAGGAATGGAAGGGCAGGCTGACAGCGTATTTGCAGAGCTTTATAGCTGGTATCTGAAAAGTCCGGAATATGCGCCTCTTGTAAGGCGTCTGGTGGAAGCGTCCTATTCGGGCAGACCGGTGGACATTATAAGCAAAAGTGTGGCAAGGGTACTTTATGGTGAGGTTTCTCCGTACAGCGCCACAAGGCTGGAACGGTTTTCTGCCTGTGCCTTTGCCCACTTTTTGCAGTATGGTCTGCGGCTGAGCGAGAGGGCAGAATACGAATTTAAAGCTATGGATATGGGAAATGTGATGCATCAGGCGCTGGAGGATTTCGCGAAAGAGCTTGTGCGAAGAGGTCTTGACTGGGCGCAGCTTACCGACGAGCTGAGAGAGGAGATTGCAGACGCCTGTCTTGATAAGGTATGCGCAGATTACGGAAATACAGTGCTTAAAAGCAGCGCAAGGAATGAATATATGATAGAGCGGACCAGACGTATTTTGAAAAGGACAGTCTGGGCTCTTCAGAAGCAGTTGGAAAACAGTGACTTCCGTCCGGAAGGCTTCGAGGTAAAAATCGGGGGAGGAAGAATCGACCGTGTAGACGTAATGGAAGAAGGGGACAGAGTATGGGTTCGTGTGATTGATTATAAGACCGGAAATACCTCGTTTGATCTGGTTTATCTCTATCATGGGCTTCAGCTTCAGCTGATGGTGTATCTGGACGGCGCCCTCCGTGCAGAAAAGAAGAAATATCCGGATAAGGAAGTTCTTCCTGCCGGCGTATTTTATTATAATATCAAAGACCCGATGATTCAGGAAAAAATTGATGCGGATGTGGAAGAACTCAGCGGAAAAATACAAAAAGAGCTGAAAATGAACGGGCTTGTGGAGGCGGAGCCTGAGATGGTGCAGAAAATGGATAAAAGTCTGCTTTCTATTCCGGTTGCATTTAACAAAGACGGAAGCTTTCGCAAAGGCTCCGCAGTGGCGGGAAGAGAGCAGTTTCGGGCATTAAACCGCTATGTCAAAGAAAAAATCGCGGATATTCAGGAGTCTATCCTCAGTGGAAACGCTATGGTTGCTCCCTATGAGCTTGACAGGAAAAATGCCTGCACCTACTGCCCGTACGGGACAGTATGCGGCTTCGACCGGAAGCTTCCGGGATATGAATTCCGCCATCTGAAAAATTTCACAGACGATGAGCTGTGGAGGGCTTTGATGAAAAAAGAGGAAACAGAGATTTCCGGGCAGGAGGAATGGTGAAATGGCTACGAAATGGACAGAAGAACAAAAGAAGGTAATTTCCCTGCGAAACCGCAATATTTTAGTCAGCGCAGCAGCCGGCTCCGGAAAGACGGCAGTTCTGGTAGAGCGAATCCTGAGTAAAATTATGGACAGAACGAATCCTGTGGATATAGACAGGCTTCTGATTATGACTTTTACAAGGGCGGCTGCCGGGGAGATGAAAGAGAGAATTACGAAAGCGCTGGAAAAAGCTATCTGTGAGGAGCCGGAAAACGAACATCTTCAGAAGCAGTCAAATTTGATTCATACGGCGCAGATTACGACCATTGACGGTTTCTGCGCGTATATCATACGGAATTATTTCCATCTTATCGGTCTTGACCCCGGATATCGCACAGGGGATGAGGGAGAGCTTAAGCTTCTGAAAAAGGATGTGCTGAAAGAGCTTCTGGAAGAGTGGTATGCCTCAGGAGAGGAAAGATACACCAGCTTCGTGGAATGTTATGCGTCCGGAAAGACAGACGAAGGGCTGGAGGAATTGATTCTGAAGCTTTATGAATCTGCCATGAGTAATCCATATCCGCAAAAATGGTTGAATGAATGTCTTGAAAGTTATGAAATATCATCAAAAGAAGAATTAGAAGAGACAAAATGGATGAAATTGTTATGGGAAACTGCAAAGGAAGAACTTGACGGAGCAGAAGAACTGATTGAAACTGCGAAGAGAATCTGTCAGGAGCCGGACGGACCATATCTTTACGAGGATGCGCTGGACAGCGATCTGACAATGATTCATACGCTTTTGCAGCTTGCAGAAAAAAAGGATTACGACGAAATATCGTCGCTTCTTGTTAAGCCGTCCTTTGCCAGACTTTCGGCGAAAAAGATGGATGCGGATATTCGCAAAAAAGAAAATGTAAAAGAGCTTCGGGAAGAGGCAAAAGATATTATAAAAGGGCTTGGAGCCCGATTTTTCCATAACACAGAGGAGGAACTTCTGGAATTTATAAAGCTTGCGAAAGCGCCGATGGAGATTCTTGTGGAACTGACTCTTGCCTTTAAGGAGCGTTATGGAGCTGCCAAGCGTGATAAAAACATTCTGGATTTCACAGACATGGAGCATTTCGCTTTGGAAATCCTGATGGCAGAAGACGGGGACGAGGAAAAGATGAGTCAGGCTGCAAGAGAGCTGTCTGAGAAATATGACGAGGTTCTGGTGGACGAGTATCAGGACAGCAACCTTGTGCAGGAGATGCTTACAAACTGTGTGTCAGGCTGGATAAACGGCAGAAAGAATATCTTCATGGTGGGAGATGTGAAGCAGAGCATTTATCGCTTCCGTTTGGCAAGACCGGAACTTTTTATGGAAAAGTATAAGACATATTCCACAGAAGACAGTCAGGAACAGAGAATAGACCTTCACAAAAATTTCCGGAGCAGAAAGGAAGTTCTGGAAGCTGTCAATTATATTTTCCGCCAGTTGATGGGAGAAGACCTTGGAGGCATCACATACGATGAGGCGGCAGCTCTTTACCCTGGAGCAATTTTTCCGGAAGGGGAAGATAAGGATTTCCTGAAAACAGAGGTTCTTCTGGTAGAAAAAGACGGCGAAGAACTGGAGGAGGAATTGGGCGAACAGAATGCGGTGGAATTGGAAGCCCTTGCCATCGCGCAGAAGATTAAAGCCATAGTAGGAAAAGAGAAGATTCTGGATAAAGAGACAGGAGATTACCGCCCTGTGGAATACGGGGATATTGTGATACTTCTTCGAAGCGCTTACGGATGGGCTGAGCCTTTCCGTGAGGTGTTGTCTGTACAGGGAATTCCTGTATACTGTGCGTCCAGAACAGGATATTTCTCCGCGTCTGAGGTCGTGACTGTTCTCAATTATCTGAAAGTATGCGACAATCCTTTACAGGATATTCCTCTTGCGGGGGTGCTGCGTTCTCCTATGGTAGGCTGTACTTCGCAGGAGCTGGCAGAGATGAAAGCAAAGACACAGGAAGGGCTTTTATATGAGAGCGTCTGCGCCTGTCAGGGGGAAGATGAACTTGGAGAAAAGCTGAAAAAATTTCTGGACTTATTGGAAAGAGTACGAAAAATGGCAGCCTATACGCCGGTTCACCAGTTGATTCTGTATATTCTGAAGGAAACGGGATATGGAAATTATGCCCGTGCCATGCCGGGAGGAGAACAGAGATATGCAAACCTGTCCATGCTTGTGGAAAAGGCAATGGATTACGAAAAAACAAGCTACAGAGGATTGTTTAACTTTGTCCGCTACATTGAACAGCTTCAGAAATATGAGGTGGATTACGGGGAAGTCAGCCTTTTGGGGGCAGGAAGCAAAACAGTAGAGATTATGACTATCCACAAGAGCAAGGGACTTGAGTTTCCGGTTGTCTTTGTGGCAGGAATGGGGAAACAGTTCAACTTTCAGGATATGAATGCTTCTCTCCTTATTCATCCTGAACTAGGACTTGGAGCAGACGCTATCCTGCCCGGAAAAAGAATTGTGGCGTCTTCCCTGAATAAGCAGATGATAAGACGCCAGCTTGTAAAAGAAAGTCTGGGAGAAGAACTGCGCGTCCTCTATGTGGCTCTGACAAGGGCAAAGGAAAAACTGATTCTGACAGGAACGGTAAGTAAGATGGAAAAGCTGATGTACAAGCTGGCAAGGCATCGCGATTCAGAAGAAGAACTGCTTTCTATGGAAACAAGGATGAAGGCAAAAAATTACTGGGACTTCGTTCTTCCCGCTCTTGCAAGACACAGAAGCTTCGACCCGTTACTGGAAGAGTATGGAATCTCTGACAGGGGAAAAAGAGGATTTTATGACGATTCTTCAGAATTTGAAATTGTGAAAGTAACAGCATCACAGATGGCTCAGGAAGAAATCCTTCATCAGACAGGAGCTCAGATGGAAAAACAGGCGCTGACAGACTGGGATACAGAAAAGGTTTACGATGAAGAAGTAAGAAAAGAAATTGAGGAACGCTTTTCCTTTGTTTATCCCTACGATTATCTGGAGGATATTCCTGTGAAGGTAAGTGTCTCGGAATTGAAAAAGAGGAGCTGGCAGGGAGAATACGACAGGGAAGAAAATATAACAAAAGAAACAGAAACCATTTCCGTGATTCCAAGGTTTATGCAGAAAGAACAAGATGAGGAATTTACAGGAGCAGCCAGAGGAACGGCATATCACAGGATTATGGAATGTATGGATTACAGCCGCCCTGTCTCAGAGGAAAACGTCCGCCTGCTTATCAGAGAACTTCAGGAACAGAAGAAGCTCAGTCAGGAAGAAGCAGCGTGTATCCGTGTAAGAGATATACTTGGATTTCTGGAATCGGAACTGGGAAAGAGGATGGCGAAGGCTTTTGCCGGAAAGAAGCTTCGCAGAGAGCAGCCGTTTGTTATATCCAGAAAAGCTTCGGAGATTGAGGAAGAATGGCAGGGAAATGAGACTGTACTGGTACAGGGAATTATAGACGCCTACTTCTATGAGGAAGATGGAATCGTACTTGTGGATTATAAAACAGATAAAGCCGGAGAGAGAAAGCTGATCGAGATGTATCAGAGCCAGCTTTCGGATTATGCTCAGGCGCTTGAACGAATGACAGGAAAGTGTGTAAAAGAGAAATACATTTATTCCTTTACTCTTAAAAAATCAATACTGTTATAAAATATCCCGCAGGGGAGAGGTTAAACTCTCCAGCCTGCGGGATATTTATTTTTGAGGATATGGTTGACAAGCTTTCCGAAGCCTATGGGATAACCGTCGGCGCAGAGAAGGTGCCAGCCTTTTTCATTAGATGCTTCTCCGGAATCAATGTTCAGGGTTTCCCCTTTTAAATATCGGGTAATTCTCGGGTCGTCTGCTTTGAGGGAGATAACTGCCTGAGCCTCACCCTTGCGAAGGGCAAGAGCAAAAGGCTGCGCCGGCTCGAACCGGTTCTTTTTCAGATCGCCCAGATAGAGACCGTTTCGAAGGAAAGTAAGTCCGCGGAAAGGGGCTGTAACAGGAGGGAGATAATACACCTTATCTCCTCTGACCTCGACTCTGTTCCAGTCAAAAGGATGACCGCCGAGAGAAGAAAGTCCGATTTCATGTAGAAATCCTTCCAGTAAAGAGAAAGCGTTTTTGTCCGGCTTTACGCTGGGAAGGTTTACCGGACGGATTGCAGTTCCCTCTTTTTGGAACAGGGCAAGGAAATGCCCTTCTCCGTTCATTTTATGAGGGAAGATACGGACACACTTCGTAAGCTGCTCATCGCCGTTTCCCCACTGGGGAACTCCGCAGGAGAAGCCTTCATAGCCTTCCATATCAAGAAGCTTCATATCTTTTCTTTCTTCCAGAAGGAAAGACACAGTTCCTTCATCTTCTTCAGGCGCGAAGGTGCAGGTAGAATAGAGAAGCAGTCCTCCCGGACGGAGCATATTGGCAGCCTGCAGAATCAGCTCTTTCTGGATGGAGGCAAGCTCATGGGATTTCTCAGGCGTCCAATCTCTGGCAAGGGCGTCTTCTTTTCGGAACATACCTTCTCCGGAGCATGGAGCGTCAAGAATGATTTTGTCAAAAAATTCAGGGAAGGCTTTTTCAAGCTTTGCAGGAGTTTCGTTTGCCACGAATACATTGTGGATGCCGAAAAGCTCCAGATTGCGGAGAAGCGCCTTTGCCCGGGAATTGCTGATGTCATTGGCGACCAGAAGACCTTCTCCTTTAAGGGCTGCGCCTGCAGCAGTGGCTTTGCCTCCCGGTGCAGCACAGAGGTCAAGGACGAAATCTCCGGGAACAATCGGGATGCGGGAAGCAGGCGTCATAGCGCTTGGTTCCTGAAGATAATAAAGCCCTGCCTGATAATAAGGGCAGCGGGAAGGACGGCTTTCCTCATTGTAGAAGTAGCCGTTGTCTGTCCAGGGAATCCTTGTGATTGGGAAAGGACAGAGGTGTTCAAATTCTTCACAGGAAATTTTGGATGTGTTTACCCGCAGTCCGAAGGTTCGGGGGGCGCGGAAGCTGTCCAGAAATGTATCGTATTCCTCCCCAAGCATGTTTTTCATCCTGTCAAGGAATGACTGGGGAAGAAGATGGATTTTATTGTTATCGCTCATAGTGTGTTACCTTTCTTTGAGAATGGCGTATAGTTTCGGAAATTTCGTTATTGTGAATGGGAACGAATTTTCTAACTCATTATAATAGAAAACACTTTTTTCATAAATACTATTGACAAAACTATATTATACAACGTATAATATCATCATCAAAACAATATAAAGAATTGTATAATATAAAACAGAAGGAAGTGAGCCCATGGTATTTAATACAGGAGCCGCGCTTCTGGATGCGATTGTTCTGGCGGTTGTTGCCAGTGAGGCAGAAGGAACTTACGGGTATAAGATTACGCAGGATGTACGGGGCGTTCTCGACGTTTCCGAGTCCACTCTTTATCCCGTATTGCGGAGACTGCAGAAGGACGATTGCCTGGAAGTCTACGATATGGCTTATGCAGGAAGAAACAGGAGATATTATAAACTGACGGAGAAGGGAGCGGCGCAGCTCAATCTCTATAAAGTGGAATGGAAGAATTACTCATCTAAGATTACGAAACTGTTTGAGGGAGGAATTTGATTATGAACAGGGTGCAATTTATGGAACAATTGAAGAAATTGCTCGCTGACATCCCGAAAGATGAAAGGGACGAAGCCCTTGATTATTATGAGAGCTACTTTGACGACGCAGGACCGGAGAACGAGGCGGCGGTCATCCGTGAGCTTGGAAGTCCGGGGAAGGTAGCTGCGATCATCAAGGCAGATTTAAAGGAGAGCAGCGAAGAATATGCGCAGTATACTGAGCGGGGCTACGAGGACACAAGGACGGCAGGAGACGCTCAGATGCCGGAGGAAAGAGGAGAGGCATATCGAAGCTCGAGAGAGCAGAGAAAGGCAGACCGCGCAGAGCGGGGGTATCACGCAGGGAAGACAAGGAGCAGCGGAAAAGTTGCTTTAATCCTGATTCTGCTGGTATTTCTTTCTCCGTTTCTGACAGGCGCAGTAGGCGGTGTGCTTGGGGTTCTGGTAACGATTCTTCTGCTTCCGTTTCTTCTGGTATTCGGAGCGGGAGTTCTTTCTCTGGGGCTTATTATCGGAGCTCTGGGAATGGGAGTCTGGGGCGTCAGCCTGTTTGCCGGCTCTGCAGCTTCTGCAATTCTGACGCTTGGAATTGCCTGTATCATGCTGGCAGTTGGAATTCTCCTTGCAGCGGCTCTTTTCTGGGCAGCAGCGAAGGTATTTCCGAAATTATTAAGAAAGTTTACTGATTTTTGTTATGATTTGCTCCATCGGGAGAAGAAAGTGAGGTAAGCCTATGAAGAAATTTATGAAAGTTATCGTAACTGTTTCAGCCGTATTGTGTGTAGTTGGAATCGGACTTACCACAGCGGGAGTGGTCATGGGCGCCGGAAGCGACGGCGTCTGGCAGGAAATCAGGCATCGCGTGCGCCATCCTCTTGAATGGGACGACGACAATTTCGACTTCTGGGGGGATTACGATGACGATTACGACGATGATGATTATGACGACGATTATGATGACGATGATGACTGGGAAATAGGAGATATAGAAAAAACGACAGTTGCCTTATCGGATGAAAATACAGTGAGGGCAGATGAGGGAAGACACAGCGGTGAGGGAGATGTGTACAGCTTCCGTTAGATGGATGATCTGGAAATCGATCTTTGCTACGATGAGCTGATTCTGGAAGAGAACGGAGATGATACTGTCACAGTAGAGGTAATTAACGATCTCTATGGAGACATAAGTGTAAGAGAAGAAGGCAGCAGTCTTGAGATTGTCAGCACACGCAGGCAGAAAGAGTCCAAAAGAACAGTGAAGGTTTCTTACCCGAAGGGAACGACTTTCCGTGAAGCAGAGATTTCCGTGGATTCCGGAATTCTGGATCTGAGGAGTGATTTCGCAGCAAACAGCCTTGACATTGCTGTTGGTGCAGGAGAGTTTAAAAATTCAGGCAGTATCACAGCCATTGAAGCAGATCTTGAGGTAGGAGCAGGAACTATGGAGCTTACCGGTCTGGATGCAGGAGAAATCAGCGGTGAATGCGGTATGGGAACAATGGATTTGAAGGTTTCCGGTCAGAAGTCCGATTACAGCTACACTCTGGAGTGCGGAATCGGAAGCATTCAGATTGACGGCGACGAGTACAGCGGTCTGGCTCAGGAAAAGCAGATAGATAATCCCGGAGCTAAGAAATATATTGATCTTGAGTGCGGAATCGGCACAATCAACGTGGAGTTTGAATGAAAAAAAGATAATTGTTTATAACAATATTGATGTTTAGAAAGAAGGAATCCATATGAGTAATAAACGCCTATATAAATCTTCCGCCAACTGTATGCTATGCGGCGTATGCGGCGGTATTGCAGAATACTTTGATATCGACCCAACGCTGGTGCGTCTGGCATGGGTGGTACTTACCTGCTTCGGCGGTGCGGGAATCTGGGCATATATTGTAGCTGCCATCATTATACCCCGGGGCTGAAGCGTAACATCTGATATGAAATGAAAAAAATCCCCTGCAGGATTGTGAGAAAACAATCCTGCAGGGGATTTCTGTATGAATCAGAAATCAATGTCCTCGCCGTAATAGCAGGCTTTCAGAAGTTTTTCCATATCTTCCTGTGAAGGCTGTCTTGGATTGGAGCCTGTACATGCGTCGCCGATAGCAAGCTCTGCAACCTTAGGCAGTTTCTCGAGGAATTCTTTTTCGTCGATGATGCCGCCCTCGTATTCGAAGATGCCTTTCGGAATATTGAGTGCTTCGTTCATCTTCTTCAATTCTGCAACAAGAAGAGCAACCTTCTCTTCTGTTGTTTCTCCGCCGAGATTGATGAAATCTGCGATTTCAGCATATCTTACGGCAGCTTCCGGAACCTTCGCATTATACTGGATGACTCTCGGAAGATACATTGCATTGGCGCAGCCATGTACAATGTGACCGCCTGTATAAGCAGCGCCTGTCTTATGCGCCATAGAGTGAACGATACCAAGGAGAGCGTTGGAGAAAGCCATACCTGCCAGACACTGTGCATTGTGCATTCTGTCTCTTGCTTCCAGATCTCCGTCATAGGAGGCTTTTAAATCATGGTGGATCATTTTGATCGCATGAAGGGCAAGAGGGTCTGTATAGTCGCAGTGCATTGTGGATACATAAGCTTCCACTGCATGAGTCATAGCATCCATACCTGTGTGTGCGGTTAATTTCGGCGGCATCGTCTCAGCGAGAGTCGGGTCAACGATTGCAACATCCGGTGTGATATTAAAGTCTGCCAGAGGATATTTAACGCCATTCTGATAGTTTGTGATAACAGCGAAAGCCGTAACCTCTGTAGCAGTTCCTGAGGTAGAGGAAATTGCGCAGAAGCGGGCTTTGGTACGAAGAGTCGGAAAACTGAACGGAGTAATCAGATCCTCAAAGGTGGTTTCCGGATATTCATAGAAGGTCCACATAGCCTTGGCTGCGTCGATTGGAGAGCCGCCGCCCATTGCAACGATCCAGTCCGGCTCAAATTCCTGCATAACTTTTGCGCCGCGCATAACGGTTTCAACACTTGGATCCGGTTCAACATTTTCGATTAATTTCACTTCCATGCCTGCTTCTTCCAGATAGGATACAGCCTTGTCAAGGAAGCCGAAGCGTTTCATGGAGCCGCCGCCTACTACGACTACTGCTTTCTTTCCGGTAAAAGTTTTAAGAGCTTCCAGAGCGCCTTTTCCATGATAAAGATCTCTTGGTAATGTAAAACGTCCCATAAATAAATCTCCTTTCTACTGTTTGTATGATAACATCAGAGGGTAATCTGGTAGTTTGATTATAACAGTATTTTTGCGTTAAATCAAGAAAATTCAATTATAAGGAATATGAATATAAAATTATTTGAAGATTCAAAATTTTACAAAAGAGATGAAAGGGGTATATTTCAGAATGAGTCTGTTCATAATTAAATATGCAGATTCTGTGTGCGAAAACATGCAGAATCGTGAATCTCTTACAGCGGAAATAAAGGAGGAGTATGAAGCTATGAACAGAGACAAGGAAGTAGAAGCTTTTAAGAACGGAAGTCTTTCGGAAGAAGAAAAAATAAAGTATGAAATTGCGCAGGAGCTGGGAATTCTCGACAAGGTTCTGGAAACAGGGTGGAAAAGTCTTTCTGCAAAGGAGACAGGACGAATCGGCGGGCTGATGACAAAGAGAAAAAAGAAAGAAAAACAGGGAAAGAATTGAACAAAAACTTCTGTAATGTTATACTGAAAAAAAGTATTCTGACAGGAGAGATGTGAATGAAAGAAGACTATGTTAAGCTGGAGAGTGTATCCAAAATATATGGAACAAAGGAAGTAAAGATTGTAGCTGTAGATGAAATCAGCTTCCAGATTGCGGAGGGAGAATTCGTGGTAGTAGTAGGCCCCAGCGGCGCGGGCAAGACTACGGTTCTGAATATTCTCGGCGGGATGGATAAGGCAACCAGCGGAAAGGTATGGGTGGACGGCAGGGATATTGCGAAGTATTCCAATAAGCAGCTTACTGCATACAGAAGAGACGATATTGGATTTGTATTTCAGTTCTACAATCTGGTGCCCAATCTGACTGCACTGGAGAATGTAGAGCTTGCGCTGCAGATTTGTTCCGATCCTCTGGACGCCAGACAGGTTCTGGAGGAGGTGGGCTTAAAAGACCGTCTTGCCAATTTTCCTGCGCAGCTTTCCGGCGGGGAGCAGCAGAGGGTTTCCATTGCCCGTGCCCTTGCCAAAAATCCCAAGCTTCTGCTGTGCGATGAGCCGACAGGCGCTCTGGATTACCAGACAGGTAAGGCAATCCTGAAGCTTTTGCAGGACATGTGCAGAGAAAAGGGAATGACCGTTATCGTAATCACCCACAACTCTGCCCTGACGCCCATGGCTGACAGGGTGATTAAAATTAAAAACGGAAAAGTATCAAAAATGACATTAAATGAACATCCTACCCCAGTGGAGGAAATAGAATGGTAGGTGATGTGGGATGAAAGCACTACATAAGGATTTCTGGATGGAAATTCGAAGGAATAAGGCAAGATTTATTTCAATCTTTTTTATTGTTGCGCTTGGAGTTGCATTTTTCTCAGGCATTCAGGCTTCCTCTCCTGATATGCGTTTTTCAGGGGATGCTTATTATGATGAAGCGAAGCTGATGGACCTGAAGGTTATGGGAACTATGGGGCTTACACAGGAGGATGTAGACGCCGTAAAAAGTGTCAGCGGTGTGGAGGATGCGGAAGGCGCCTATTCCACAGATGTAATCTGCGGAGACGGGGAAAGCGTAAAGGTTCTGCATATCGAGTCTGTCAATGAACGCATGAACGCCCTCAAAGCAAAGGAAGGCAGGATTCCGGAAAAAAGCGGTGAGATTTTTCTGGACAGTGCCTTTGCAGAGGCTCAGGGGTATCAGGTGGGAGACAGGATTTCTCTGACACAGGAGGAAGACAGCGAGCTTCTTCTCAGGGAGGAATTCACAGTTACAGGAATTGGAAGCTCTCCTCTTTACATATCTTTTAACAGAGGCAACAGTACCATCGGTTCCGGAGAGGTCAACGGTTTTGCCTATGTACTTCCGGAAGACTTCGACCAGGAGATTTTTACGCAGATTTATATTCAGGTTCATGGCGCAAGGGAGCAGACAAGCTATACAGACGGCTATGATAATCTGATAGACAAGATTATGGAGCGTGTGGAGGGCATTGAGAAGGAGCGATGTGAATATCGTTATAATTCAGTTGTCGCAGACGCGCAGGCAGAACTTGACGACGCCAGAAAAGAACTGGAGGATGGTAAGAAAGAAGCCGAAGAGGAACTGGACAAGGCTGCGAAAGAAATAAAAGACGCCGAAAAAGAATTAAAGAAGGGCAAAAAAGAGTATAATAAAGGCAAAAAAGAGCTTGAGGATGCAAGGAAAGAACTGGAAGACGGTCGTGTACAGCTTGCAGATGCAAGAAAAGAAATTGCAGACGGCAGGGTACAGCTTGCAGATGCAAAAGCTAAGACAGCAGACGGCTGGAATCAGCTTACAGATGCGAAGAATACGATTGCTGCCGGCTGGGAAGAGTATAATGTAAATAAAAAGAAATATGACGAAGGCAAAAAGCAGTTTGATGCAGGCAAGAAAGAACTGGAAAAAGGAATTGCCCAGATTGAGCAGGGAAAGCAAAAGCTTCAGGATGCGCAGGCAGAGCTTGACGCCGGAAAAATCCAGATAGAGGAAGGCAAAAAACAGATTGCAGCAGGAAGAGCGGAGCTTGGAAACAAAAAAGCCCAGTGTGAAGCAGGTCTTGAGCAGGTAGTTCAGGGAGAAGCAGCGCTTGCACAGGGAGAGGCTGCTCTTGCAGAGGCAATTGCACAGCTTGAAGCGATGAAAGCACAGTATGAGCAGGCGGCAGCTTCCGGACAGTATACAGAAGAGCAGCTTGCACAGATGGCAGTACAGATTGAGGCATTCCAGCAGACTGTAGACAGCCGGAAAGCGGAAATAGAGGCAAACCGTGCACAGCTTGCCGCTTCAAGAAGCGAGCTGGAGGCAGGGCTTGCGGCAATTGAGAAGGGGTATGCAGAGCTTGATGCTCAGGAACAGCTTCTTCTGGAAAAGGAAGCAGGACTTCCGAAAGCTCAGGAAGAAATAGACAGGGGCTGGGAAGAGCTTAGAGCTCAGGAAGCGAAGCTTGAACCTGCAAAGCAGGAAATCAAGGAAAAAGAAAAGGAAATCAAGGCTGCAAAGCAGCAGTTGGACGCAGGAAAGCAGGAACTTCTTCAGGGACAGGCTGAAATTGATGCAAGTGAAGCGCAGCTTGTATCTGCGGAGGAACAGATTCGGACAAATGAGAAGAAGCTCTCAGACGGAGAGAAGGAAATCCGCGACAGTGAAAAAGAGCTTGCAGACGGCGAAAAGGAAATTGCAGATGGTGAAAAAGAGCTTGCGGACGCAAGGAAAGAGATTAAAGACGGTGAAAAAGAGCTTGCAGACGGGCAGAAGGAATACGAAGAGGCAAAGGCTGACGCAGAAAAGGAAATTGCAGACGGCGAAAAAGAAATAGAAGACGCCCAGAAGGAAATAAACGAACTGGAACAGCCGGAGTGGATTGTTACAGACAGGCACGACCTGCCGGAGTACTCTGATTACGGGGACAATGCAGACAGGATTCGAAACATTGGGCAGGTTTTCCCAGTGATTTTCTTCCTGGTAGCCGCCCTTGTGAGTCTGACGACCATGACGCGAATGGTAGAAGAACAGCGTACCCAGATTGGAACTTTGAAGGCTCTCGGATACGGGAAATATGCCATAGCATCCAAATATATCAATTACGCCCTGCTCGCGACTGTAGGCGGAAGTATTCTGGGTATTCTGATCGGGGAAAAAATACTTCCCTATATCATTATAACAGCATACGGAATCATGTATCACAATATGGCAAGCAATCTGCAGATTCACTATGAATTCCAGTTTGCCATGATCGCGTCAGGAGCTGCGATACTCTGTACCATTGGAGCCACCCTGTTTTCCTGTTACAGAGCGCTGGTGGAAACGCCTGCATCGCTGATGAGACCTCCGGCTCCGAAGGAGGGTAAGCGTGTTCTGGCAGAGCGTCTGACATTTATCTGGAAGCATTTAAGCTTCACATGGAAGTCTACGCTTCGAAATCTTTTCCGCTATAAAAAGCGTCTGTTTATGACGATTTTCGGCATAGCGGGAAGTATGGCGCTGATGCTTGTAGGATTCGGAATTCAGGATTCCATTATGGATATCGCGGCGAAGCAGTACACGAAGCTTCAGCATTATGACGGAACGATTATCGGAGACGAAGACGCATCTGATAAAGAGAAAGAGGAGCTGGAGGCTTATCTGGAAAGCAATACGCAGCTTGACCATTACACCCATATTCAGCTTACCAAGATGGATGCGCCAAGAGACAGATCCAATTTAAGCGTTTATGTATATGTTCCCGAAGATTTGGAAGGATTTGGCAGGGATGTGACACTTAGAAACAGAATTACCCACGAAGAATATGAACTGACAGATGAAGGAGCTGTAATCTGTGAAAAGACGGCGAGTCTTTTGGGACTTGAGGTCGGAGATGAGATTACACTCACGAAAGAGAATACGCAATATCAGGTGAAGGTTGCGCTCATTACGGAGAATTACATGGGACACTATGTATATATGACGCAGAAGGTGTATGAGGAGGCCTTTGGGGAAAAGCCGGAATATCTGAATACTGTTTTTACCATGAAGGAAGAGTATAAGGATAAGATGACAGATACGGGAAATGAAGTTCTGAAATATCCGGCAGCCTTAAGTATCAGTTATACCAGCAGTCTTTCTGCACAGTTGGAGCGTATGCTGAGTACCCTTGGAATGGTTATTGTAGTTCTGATTGTTTCAGCGGGAATGCTTGCTTTCGTAGTGCTTTATAATCTTAACAATATTAACATTACAGAGCGTCAGAGAGAGCTTGCAACACTTAAGGTTCTGGGATTTTATGACAAAGAGGTTTCGGCTTACGTATTCCGTGAAAATGTTCTGCTGACCTTTATCGGGGTTCTTGCAGGAGCAGTATTCGGTATCTTCCTCCATCGTTATATCATAACTACAGTTGAGGTGGACGCAGTGATGTTCGGACGGAATATCAAGCCGGTGAGCTTCCTTTACAGCGGATTGTTTACCGTTGGATTTTCTGTAATCGTAAATCTTTTTATGCATTTTAAACTGAAAAAGATTGATATGGTAGAATCCTTAAAGAGTGTGGAATAAAAATAAGGAGCGTTCCTTTCACATGCAGTATGTGAAGGGAATGCTCCTTATTGTATGTGGTGCTTATTGAGCCGGAACAGAGGTTCCGGGCTGTGTTTCACAGACAATGTTTCCGATATAATGGGCAGAGTAGTAATTTTGTTTGCCCTGTTTTTTAAAGGCGCGGATAACGATTTTATAGCGTTTGCCGGGGGTCAGACCTTCGAGAGTGGCTGAGGTCTGTTCTTTGGGAAGCGGAACACGCTGCAGCTTTTCATCTGTTTCGCTGTCATAGGCGTAGAGGACATAGCCGTCGTGAGGTCTTTTTACCGGATTCCATTTACAGGTCAGAGTAGTCTCCGTACTTGCTGTGACTTCCAGACCTGTGACCATTTCGGGGCTGTATACATTCGCCATATAAATGTGGCAGATGACAGGAAGAGTTTTGTCTTCGTCCAAATAATATACGATGGTTCCGGATTCTCTTGAGTCGTTCTCATCCGTGTCGATAACCGGAAACAGCTTGGAATCTTCTTCATAGAAACGTCCGGTTTCCTTGAGACGGTCCGGATTCCAGTTTGGGATATCTTTAAGATTCAGATAGCCGCTGCCTCCGCATACGGCGTCTGTAAATAACTCGTCAATTTTTGCATTTCTGGCATGGCATTTACCCAGGTCGAGGAAGGAAAGACCGTTTTCGGAGGAGGCTCTTTTTACCTGCAGCAATTCCAGAGTCAGATTATTAAGTTCTGTACAGGCGGATAAGTCAAGGGTGTACTGGTTCAGCTTACAGGAATACAGAGTCAGGTCAGTGAGCTTATAGTTGGAAGTCAGGTCAAGGGAAAGCAGAGGATCGTTATCAATTCCTGAAACAGTCAGTTTCTTAAGCTCCGGATTATGGGAGGTATCAGGGGAAAGCTTCTGGATATTGGTGATATCAAGCTCCTGAAGGGTAGGAATATGTTTTATGATTCCCAGAAGGTTGTCCTCATTTTCAGGGTGATTGTGGGAAACTGTGCATTCCTCATAGTACCAGCAGGCTATGGAGTATTTCAGGATGCTGCATTCTTCAGGCAGAGCGCTAATAGAGCAGTCACAGCTTACAGACAGCTCTTTAAGCTTGGAATTTCGCGTCAGGTCAAGGGAGATGGGAGAGGACAGGTCGTCAGGGAAAGCAGTATCCACTTTCAGAATCCTCAAATCCGGAAGAGAGGAAAAATCCAGTTTCATAAGCTGGGCAGGATTGTCTTCCATCATGATATGAAGCTCCAGATTTTTCAGGGAAGTCAGGTACTGGTATCCGTTCATGGAGATGTCGTCATAGTATAAGCCGCTGTCCTCGACTGTATCGGAAGTCAGAGTCGTTATCTGTGCAAGCTCGACGGCCTCCAGAGAGCCATTCTGGTTAAGGTCTCTCTCCGGCATGGAGAGATAGTCCCGAAAATTGCTGTCCGGGAAATGAGCTTCATCAATAGAAACAGATTCAGGGGAGGCTGCAGAAACCTCGGTTCCGGTATCCGAAAACATGGCTGCTGTCAGCAGTGCAGCCGCTGCAAGTGGGAGAATAAATGTTTTTCTTTTCATATGCTGTGTACTTCCTTGTTTATTCTTTATAGTAACATAATAATACAAAAATGACTGAATTTCCACATATTTTGTTCATTTTGCCTGAAAAACAGACCGGAGAAAATTATCCCGGCCTGCTTTGAAGTATATTTGAAAAAGATTCCTGAAAACTATTTAATGGTTACTTTGATTGTTTCTGAGTATGAGCCTTTAGTGGTGTAATTTCCGTCTTCGTCGCAGATGACGCTGCGCATACGGAAATAGTAGGTATTGCCTTTCTTTAATTTCTTTGTAGTAAATTTCTGTTTGGTATCAGGAAGCTCAGTAAGCTTCTTGAAATCCTTGTCTTTAGCATTGCGATAATAGATGACATATTCGCTGTAGCCGTCACGATAGGCAGACGGAGTTTTTTTCCATGTGAGTTTTACCTTGCGGTTATCCGTTACCTCCGCTTTCAGCGAAGGCGTTTTCGGGGCGGTGAAGCAGAGAATGCTGCCCTTGTAGTGAGTGGAATAATAATTTTTTCCATCATGTTTGTTATAGGCGCGGACAACTACCTTATAGCGCTGACCTGCTTCCAGACCACTGACCTTCAGAGAGGTAGCAGATTTCTTTACCTTTATGCGTTTGACAGTTTCATTTGTATCGCTGTCCTGAACATATACCACATAGCCGTCGTGCTCACGTTTTACCGGATTCCACTGACAGGTAAGAGAAGAGGTAGTTTTATCTTTTATCTTAAGACCGGAAACCATATCCGGGTTGTGAAGGCGCCCTGTAAACAGGCGGTAATTAGCTTCAATTGTTTTTTCGTCGTTAAGATAACAGGTAATAGTATCTACCGGTTCAGAGTCCATTTCAGGATATAATTTGGAATTATTTACGTAAAAACCGGAACTGTCTTTGAAACGGTCAGGATTCCAGTTCTGGATATCGCGAAGGTTCAGGTAGCCTGCCGTGCCGATTTTAACGGAGGCTTCAATTTGGGAAATGGTTACATTTTTTGCACTGCAGCTTCCCAGATCAAGGAAAGAAAGCCCATTATCAGAGGAGGTAGGCTTTACAAGAAGGTCTGTCAGCTCCAGATTCTCCATTCTGGTACAATTGGAAAGATCCAGCGTATACTGATTCAAAGCGCAGTTGCTCAACCTGAGTTCTGTCAGATTCCCATTGGAAGTAAGATCGAGAGTTATATCGGCAGGAGTTTCCGTTTGTCCGCTGATAATAAGTTTTTTCAGCGCAGGATTTCCTGAGGTATCAGGTATTACCTTAGGGAAAGCGGCAATACGAAGCTCTTCCAGAGAAGGGATATGACGGACTGTATCCAACAGGTGAGCCGTGTTGTCCGGATGGGCTGTATGGTTGAAGGAGTATTCGTTTGCCCAACATTCCAGACGGTATGTGCGGATATTACATTCAGCAGGCAAGGCCTTAATGGATACATCACAGGAAACTGTTAAATCTGTCAGCCGTGCATTTCCGGAAAGATTTATAGCTACAGGGGAGGAGCCTTGTCTGTCCCCGGTACTGAAATCCTGCCAGTAGGTGCTGATACTGAGAGTCCGGAGATTGGGAAGCATGGAAAAGTCAAGGACTGCATATTCCGGGAGCAGATTCTCATCCGGGAATTGAAGGTCAAGTTCTTCCAGAGCAGTGAGATACTGGTAGCCGTACATAGAGGTTTCGAAAAGTGGCGCTCCGAATTCCTTCAGAGTATCAGAGGTTATTTTTGTTATAGACTTAATTTCGGATGCTTCTAGAATACCGTTTTCGTTCTGGTCGAAAGCTTTCTGAGAAAGCATTTGCCGGAAATTGTTATTAGGAAAATGGGTTTCGTCAAGAGGAACGTCCGAAGCCGTAACTTCTGCGGGAGGAAGTTCCGTTTCAGAAACAGTATCGCCGAAAACCGGTTCCTGTTCTTTAAGGCTTCCATCGTCAAAAATTTCTGCGGAATCCATAAGCTGTGGTTCTTCAGCGCTGATAACCGGCGTTTCACCGTCGGAGAAATCTGCGGCGTATACGGTGCTGCCTGCTGCCATAGATACGGCTGCGGCACATATCATCCATAAATTTTTTTTCTTCATAAATAATCGCTCCTTTCCTGAATCGCATCGGCAGACTGGGGGAAGTGTGCTGTCTGCCGATGCGAATGATATGATACGATTGAAAAATAATTGCGGTCGATGTAATAAGCAGTGAATGAACCGGAATTATTTTTCCATAACCTATTATAGCATGGGCGAATACGCTTTCTTCAAAATGTCCCTTATAGGTTCGGAAGTGACCGTTAAATTACGGTTCATAAAATACTATTTAACAGTAATCTTAATGGTATTTGTGAATTTGCCCTTGGTCGTGTAATTTCCATCCTCATCGCGGATGATACTGCGCATACGGAAATAATAGGTTGTATTTTTCTTTAATTTCTTTGTAGTAAACTGCTGTTTCGTATCTGCAAGCTTGGCAAGCTGCTGATAGTGCTTGTCTTTAGAAGTGCGGTAATAGAGGACGTACTGGCATTCGCCGTCGCGGTAAGCCGCCGGAGTTTTTTTCCAGGTAAACTTCACTTTACGGTTGGACTTAAGGTCTGCTTTTAAAGTCGGAGACTTAGGAGTGGTGAAGCAGATGACATTGCCGTCGTAATGAGGAGAATAGTAATTTACGTCGTTTACCGTGCGATAAGCGCGGACAACCAGTTTATAACGCTGACCGGCTTTGAGTCCTTTGAAAGTTGTAGAAGTTGCGGAACTCTTTAAGGTAACACGTTTAATGGTTTCGTCTGTGTCAGAATTCTGAAGGTAAACAACATAGCGGTCATGAGCCCTCTTTGCAGGATTCCATTTACAGGTGAGGGAGGATTCTGTTTTTTCTGTTACCTTAAGGCTGGTGATCATTTCCGGATTGTAGATGTCTGTCATGGTGAACGGAACTTCCGCAAGAATCGTGCGGGCATCGTTCAGGTAGTATTTAAACGATCCGGATACCAGATCCTGCTCACGTCCAAGTTCGGATGGAAACATCTTGGAATCATGGAATTCAAAGCCGTCGTTGCCATATTCCCGGATACGGCTGGGATTCCAGCAGGGGGTATTTGAGAAGTCAATATATCCGCTCTTTGAAACAGGAAGAGAAAGCTTTTCATAAACCACGCGGGCTGTCTGAGGATGGCAGTTTCCAAGGTCGATCATTGCGAAGTCTTCCACTGTGAAGTCAAGATTATTATGCTGTGTGGTAAAGTCTGTAAAGTCAATGGTCTGAAGTTTGGTACAGTTGGAAAGATCCAGCTTGTCCTGCATGAGCTGTACGCTTCTGAGACGAAGTATCTCCAGATTAGGATTATGGGAGAAATCAAAGGTTGCAGATATCTGGATGAAATCAGGGTCGCCGTTGTATACATCTACAATTCTGAGTTCCGGGTTGTGGACAGGGCTTAAAGTGAAATTATCGAAACCGGAAATGTACAGAGTATCAAGGTGAGGCATTTGGGCGATAGGCTCAAGAAACTGGTTTTTATCACTGTCATGGGAGTGGTCGAACCATTCCTGTTCACCAGACGGACTCCAGCACTTTACGGAGTAATTTGTAATGCCGCAGTCTGTCGGGAGAAGGAGTTCTCTGACATCGCAGGAAACAGAGAGGTCTGTTAATTGCCTGTTGGATACGAGGGAGAGGACGGCTGGGGTCGATTTATTTACCTCATCTTCAAGATTCATGGAATATAAGTCTACATCCAGCTTTTTCAGGGATGGCAAGGTTGAGAAGTCCAGAGTGATCGTCTGATTGGAGTTATCATTCCCTTTTATCAGAAGGGTCAGATCTTCAAGAGCAGTCAGGTATTGATAGCCGTCCATAGAGAAACTATCATACAATGTACCGATATCTTTCGCGTTCAGACTGGTGATTTTTTCAATTTCAGTTCTGTCAAGAATATTGTTTTTGTTTTCGTCTCTTGCAGATAAGTATTCCCGGAAAAGCTTATTCGGGAAATGAGCCTCGTCAAGAGGAACAGAGGAGGCAGAAGTTTCTGCTGACGGAAGTTCCGTTTCAGAAACAGTATCGCCGAAAACCGGTTCCTGTTCTTCAAGACTTCCATCGTCAAAAATTTCTGCGGAATCCATAAGCTGTGGTTCTTCAGCGCTGATAACCGGCGCTTCACCGTCGGAGAAATCCGCGGCATAGACGGTGCTGCCTGCTGCCATAACTGCGGCTGCGGCACAAATCATCCATAAATTTTTTTTCTTCATAAATAATCGCTCCTTTCTATAGCTATACCGGAGAACCTTTGGGGAAGTGTGTCGTCCATCCGGTGTAAAAATTTTACATTTGCATTATAGCATAGAAATAAAGTGGGTTTGTAATTTGTCTTTTATCGGCGCTTAAGTGACGTTGAAATTGCAAAATTAAAATCAACCCGAATTATTTACAGAAAATCTGTAGTAATTCGGGTTGAATATTGCTATTTAATGGTTATCTTAATGGTTTTGGAGTATGATCCGGCGGTAGGGCTGTCGTGTCGGTCCTCTCTGATAAAGCTTCGGATACGGAAATAATAAGTGGTATTTTTCTTTAATTTTCCCGTAGTAAAGCTGTCCTTTGTGTCGGAAAGTTTCGCTATTCTCTGATACGACTTCTCGCCTTCCTTACGGCAGTAGATTCCATACTGGCTGATGCCGTCACGGTAAGGCGCCGGATTCTTTTTCCAGTAAAGCTTAACCTTACGGTCGGAAACCTGTTTTGCCTTCAATGAAGGAGTTTTCGGTATGGTAAAGTCGTAAATATTGCTGTCGTAGTGTGGAGAGTAGTAATTTTTATTATTTTGGGTTCGGTAGGCGCGGACTACAAGCTTGTATCTCTGTCCGGATTTCAGTCCCTTAAAGGTTGTGGAAGTTACGTTTTTCTTTAAGGTTACCCGTTTGATAGTTTTATCTGTTTTTGAATCCTGAAGATAAACAACATAGCGGTCATGGGGCCTTTTTACAGGATTCCATTTACAAGTAAGGGAAGTGCCGGATTTCTTTGTTACGGTAAGTCCGGTGGCCATTTCCGGGTTGTAGATGTCTGTCATGGTGAACGGAACTTCTGCAACGGCAGTTTTTGCATCATTCAGATAGTAATAGAATTTGCCTCCCTGTATGAGCTGGTCGTTTGCCAGATTGACAGGGAACAGTTTGGAATCGTGAAAAACAAAATTTTCACGATTATTATTTGGGCAGAGACGATCCGGATTCCAGTTATCTGTAGAGGAAAAATCAATATAACCGCTGGAAGAAACAGAATGGTGCAATTCATCGTAGACTACGTGAACAGTCTTGGGATGGCAGTTACCCAGATCGATCATTGAAAAAGTCTCCTCAATATTCGAGCCATATGCAGATTTCTTGGTACGCAGATTTGTAAAATCAACTGTCTGCAGTCTGGTACAGTTTGAAAGATCCAACTTATCCTGAAGCAGGGGCATATTGTGTAAACGAAGAACCTCGAGTTCCGGATTTTTGCTGAAATCAAAAAGGGAAGAAAGACCCCAGTCACCTGTGCCATCAAGATCTAAAATCCTTAAATGAGAGTTTCTGCTGGTGTCCAGACTAATGGAACCAAAGTTAGAAATAAAGATCTCTTCAAGCTCCGGCATCTGCGGAATCAAATCGACAAGGCGGTTGGGGGTATTTTTGTCATGGGAATGATTTGCCCAGTCATCGTAGCCGCTATCCCAGCAACTGATGCTGTATTTCCGGATATTGCAGTCTGTCGGAAGGAGGATATCTCTCACATCGCAGTCAACGGTAAGGTCTTCCAACTGACTGTTGGAGGTCAGAGAAAGGATTGTAGGTGTGGACCACGCGATGCCGTCCTCCCAGGGATCGTCGCAAAACAGATTAACCTTTAATTTTTTTAGATTTGGCAGGGATGAGAAATCAAGGGTAAGAGAGACATCATGCTTCCCCTCCATAAGAAGAGTTAAATCCTCCAGGGAAGTGAGATATTGATATCCTTCCATAGAAATGTTATCTTGATAAGTACCGATATCTCCTGCATTTAAATAGGTGATTTTCTGGATTTCATTGCAGTCAAGAATCTGATTCTTATTTTCATCCTTTGTAGCTAAATATTCCCGAAACTTCTTATTCGGGAAATGAGCCTCGTCAAGAGGAACAGAGGAGGCAGAAACTTCTGCTGCCGGAAGTTCCGTTTCAGAAACAGTATCGTCGAAAACAGGTTCCTGTTCTTCAGGGCTTCCATCGTCAAAAATTTCTGCGGAATCCATATGCTGTGGTTCTTCAGCGCTGATAACCGGCGTTTCACCGTCGGAGAAATCCGAGGCATAGACGGTGCTGCCTGCTGCCATAACTGCGGCTGTTACACAAATCAACCATAAATTTTTTCTCATCATAAATAATCGCTCCTTTCTATAGCTATACCGGAGGACTCTGGGGAAGTGTGTCGTCCATCCGGTATAAAAATTTTACACTTATATTATAGTATAGAAATAAAGTGGGGTTGTAATTTGACTTTTATCTGCGCTTAAGTGACATTGTTAATTGGTTTTAAAATATAAAATTTCAGATGTTGGAAGTGGAGACTTTAAACTCTCGTGGGAACGCGGCGGTTGCGAAATTTATTAAAGTGGATTATACTTGATTTATCAGGAGAAAGGAGGGGTTGTATGCCACAGACAATTCACGCACTGCTTACTCAATATTTATCAGAAGTACAAAAGATTTATGGCTCACATCTTAAAACTGTTATTTTATATGGTTCTTATGCAAGGGGGGATTATACCTCTGATTCAGATGTGGATATTATGTTATTAGTAGATTTGAAACCAGAGGAAATAGATGCATATTCAGATGCTTTGTCGGAAGTGGGATATGAGTATAATGTAAACTATAATATATGGATGATGCCTGTTGTGAAAAATCTTCAGCATTTCAAGTGTTGGGTGGAAGCATATCCTTTTTACAGCAATGTTCAGAAGGAAGGGGTAGTTTTATATGAAGCAGCCTGAAATTTTGGATGTTGGAACTGAAATAGATGTGGCTCGTCATCGGCTGAATGTTGCAAGGGAAGATTTGGAGACTGCTAATCTCACTTTTGAGGCAGGACAGTACCGGGCAGCGAATAATCGGGCATATTACAGCATCTTTCATACTATTTGTGCAATTCTTGCGAAAGAAAGGATTTCATTTAAACGTCACAAAGATACGCTTAGTTATTTTAATAAAAATTATGTACAGTCGGAAATCTTTCCTCGTGAATTGGGTCGTAAAATTGTAAAAGCAGAGGAAATACGGCATGCAAGCGATTATGATACCTTTTATATTGCTTCTAAAGACGTAACTTTACAACAGATTGACACAGCGAGTAAAATATTGGAACTTGCGGAACAGTATTTATTTGGAAAAGAAAAAAAGCCGAATGAAGAGTGATAAGAATATTAATGATTGTTGTAGGGTGAATGTGTATAGTATCATATATGGGAAAAGGATTGACAGAAGACAAGTAAATAGCAATAGGTAAGAGAGCATCTATCAGAGCTGGTAGGCGCTCTTTTTGATTGCGCCGGAGAAATTGGGGGGAAGTGTGTCTTCATCCGGCGCAAAAGATATGATACGGTGTAGAAAAATGAATCACAGCCCGAAGCATGTTTGAATATGCTCCGATATGCAGTGAGTTTGGCTGTGATTGATTTTTCATATCTGCATGATAACACAGGGCTGAAACCGATTTGTAATTTAGATTTTCCTGAGACTGAAATGTCTGGAATTGCGTTTGGGGACTATTCTTTTTTCTCTGTTGTCAAAATACAGTCCTTAATTTCCTGTAAGTCTTTTTGTACTTCATTTAGTACGCGAAAACTTTCTGTAAGCTTTTCGATTACAGTCTGATAGTTCTTTTCTCTTTCTTCCTGTTTCTGGTCACGTTTCTCGTTTGCTTTAACAATATAAATAAGAAGAAAGATTGCAAGCACAGCCCATATTCCCTGAGACAAAGCAGCATCGAGGATTGTTGACTCCATGTACGGCGCCTCCTTTCTAAATAGATTGTTTCATTGTAAAAGGAGTCATTGGGGTATCTGTTTGTAAACTTGAAACTGTAAAAATAAAAAATATAATTTTTTGTTTACAAATGTCTGTTAATAAAGTTGTCCTTCACATAGGTACACACAAGGGGAAAAGATGGGAATGTGATATAAAAATAAACATATAATAGATACTGACAAATGTTCGCAAAAAGCACTTGCCTTTTATAAAGGTTCGTGTTAGAATATCTGTCAGTGATCAGGTTGCAGAAACTTGCGATGCCTGCGACCGGACGGAGGACCTGAGGGCCCTCCGTTTTTCTATATAGCAGATTTTTATAGCAGGTGAAAAATGATAGAAAAAGCATTAAAACCGATAAAACCATTTTTGAACTATGAAGAACAAATCCAGAATCTCGTTGAGCGAAAAGGGATGGTTATTACTGACCGTAAGTTCGCAGCATCTAAGTTAGAAGACATCAGTTATTTTGCCCTGATAGATGGGTACAAAAATCTATTTTATAACCCCATGACAAGAAAATACAGGAGAGGAACAACCTTTGAGGATATTGTTGCTTTATATGAATTTGATGAAAAGCTTCGTGCATTGATTTTCCAATATCTCTGTCATTTTGAGCAAAAAATGAGATCGCTGATTTCCTATCATTTTTGTAATACTTATTCAGAAAAACAAGAGGATTATCTGGATGCTGCACATTATAATAATTCAGGAGCAAATAAAAAGAAAATTGCTGGTTTAATAGCCATACTGGATAGAGAAGCAAAGAAAAACACAGATCACGCATATGTGGTTTATCAAAGAAAAACATATGGAAATGTTCCGATGTGGGTCATTATGAAAACCCTGACATTTGGACAAATGTCAAAGCTGTATTCATTTTTGACAACCAGCATGAAAACGAAAATCAGTATACATTTTGAGCATGTAAGTGAAAAAGAATTGATCCAGTATATGAAAGTGCTTACTTTGTACAGAAACGTTTGTGCCCATAATGAAAGACTGTTTTCATATAGGAGCAGGTTTGATATTCCAGATACTGCATTACATAAAAAAATGAAAATTCCACAGAATGGAAATAAATATGAATGTGGAAAAAACGATTTGTTTTCTATTGTGATTGCGTTTCGAATGTTGCTCGCAAAAGATGATTTTTCTGAGTTTAAAAAATCTTTGAATCATATAATTAACCAGTATATGAAAAAGACGAGCAATCTAAGTCAGGATTTATTTCTCAAAACAATGGGCTTTCCTGAAAACTGGAAGAGTATAAGCAGATACAAATTATAAAACCAAATAAAGAATAAGTAATATGGCAGGAAGTGTTCTGTAAAAAGAATGCTTTCTGCCTTTTTGTTAAGTTGGGATATCTGTTTGTAAACTTGAAACTGTAAAAATAAAAAATATAATTTTCTGTTTACAAATTCAGTTTTTATGACTCTTTATAAGATGTATCACCGGTGAATATATTGCAAATTCCGGCTCATCTGAGCACGGTTTCCGATAAAAACTGAACACGGATT
>CATXEA010000022.1 GCA_958367245.1 uncultured Blautia sp. | reverse complement strand
AGAGCACTTGACTTTTAATCAAGTTGTCCGGGGTTCGAATCCCCGATGCTTCACTAAATGCCAGTAGATGATATATCTGCTGGTTTTTTTGTTTTATATTCTGATTCAATTGAGTTCTATAATTTCTATTTCTGCATAAGATATATTAACCCTGATTAGCAGTGGGAAGTGCGCAATTCCAGTTGCTGGACAGGCTTAAATGTGCAGAAATGGAGGTTTGCTATGAGAATGCTGAAAGACTATATGAAACTTATATTTACTGCAGTTATGTGTTTTTTGATGAAATTTGTATCCGGAAAGGGAAAAGTGAGCAAAGCGAACGTCAAAGAGAAATCCGTGGGATATGGAACTCATACCGCCGTTACAGAGAGAAATGGTTTAAATGAAATAAAAGATGCCTGCGTAATGAAAGATACAATGGTCGTTTATGAAGCAGCAAGTACGCCTTATATTTCAAATAAGATAAAGAAAAAATGTTTCTTAAGAATTCACAGGACACTGCCTGTTCAGCCTGTAGACAATCCGATATACAATAATACAGGATAAAAAAGACAGCCTTTTAAAAGGCTGTCCGGTTATAAGTTCTGCTCAATCAAAATGGACGGTAACGGAACAAATTTCACTGTTTGTGCCTACGCGCATATTTGGTCCCCAAATGCCGGCTCCCGAAGTGACGATATTATGCATACGGTAAATTCTTTTATAACCACATGAATTTTTCCAAAAAAGATGCAGAAGAAAATTTCCGGGAAACATCTGACCGTCATGGGTGTGACCGCATAAATCCAAGTCAATACCTGCTTTGGCAAGAGCTTTCAACTCTTTGGGCTGGTGATCCATAACAAGGATTGGTTTCTTCTTATCCAGATTTTCTGTGAGCTTCTCTGGAGTAAGACGAGTATCTTTTAGTTTTTCCGTTCTGGAAAGATCTTTTCTTCCCACAAGATAGAATTTATTATCGATTAATACAGTTTCATCATTAAGAAGTCGAATATGGGATTCTCGAAGAAAATCATCCATTCGGCTGTCTGTAAGCTTTTGGGATGGATTCTTAAAAGTGAAACCTGCAAGTACAGGTTCGTTTAAATCATGATTTCCCCAACAGGCATAAACACCATATTTAGATTGAATGGATTTCAGAGCAGCAGATACTTCTTTCGGGTGATAAAGGGAATCATACTCGTTGTCAAAAATATCACCTGCAAAACAGACAAGATCAGGATGTTGTTCATTGATCTTTTTTACAAGTTTGCGGGCATGGACAGGTCCGGCATTGTAGCCGAAATGTGTATCTGCAACAAGGACAAGCTTTAAAGAACTTATACCTTCAATTTCTTTCTCAATACTGATATCATAGGGAGTTGTGCGGAGGTCCCAGGAATGAAGAACTCCGTAAACGCTTAAAAATGTAATAACCATAGTGCAGACGAGTCCTGTAATGATGAAGCTGATTCGATATCCGATCCAGGAGACATGGAAAACATATTTCAGAAGAACTCTTCCCAGATCAACTAAAAAAACAGTCAATAGAATATAGAGGAAGGTTCCCAGAAAATAATTGCCCATATGTTTCAGAAATCTGTGCAGCCAATCAGGTTTTTTGATAAGGAAGCCTGTAAGGAGAGATGTTGCAAGAATGATATATATGCCAATAAAGGAGGCACGGAATGCAAAACTCTGAAACAGATAGTTACAGGCGCCCATCCAACGGATCATCCAGCGTACAACATAAAGATTGACAAGGATATAAAGAGGGGATAAAAGCAGTGCTGTCATAACAATCACTCCAATCATTTGGGAAAATGTGTATAGTTTGGTTTGGCTGAAAAATTATTTACAACGATTATAACGCAATTTTTTGTGTGTCGCAATGAATTGTAAGAAATGATGTCAGATAAATAAAAATGTTTTGAATAATCCGGTCGAGGAATAAATTTCGAAAATTTTGTATATACTTGACAGACAGGCAGAAATAGCAGGTTTTGTCTATGAAAAGAAAAATTCTTCCCGGCTTCACAGGAATTCTATGGATGTGTCTGATTCCATATCTTTGTACAGTTTCAGTAAATGGTGCAGAAACAGCTTTAACAAATCGGAAGTTCAATGTGGAATTAATTTTGCCGGCAGCGGTAGCTTCTCAGATTTCAGATGATTATGAACTTGAAACAATAAAAGCTCAGGCAGTGATTTGCCGTTCTGAATTTTACCGGAGAAAGGAAACAGAAGAAAAAAGAAAAATGCTGCAGGAAGTTTGTGAAAAGCTTCACCCTACATATTATTTGTTTCATATTTCCTCTTCTGTGTATGAAAAGGCAGTAGCAGACACTGCGGAGGAAGTTCTTACCCTGCAGGAAAAACTGGAGCTTTTACCCTACCATGAAATCAGCGCCGGACGTACCAGAGATGGGGAGGATACATTAAAAAGCAGTGAATATGCTTATTTAAAATCTGTAGAAAGCAGGATGGATAAAGAGGCGGAGGAATATCTTGGGAGTACATATGTAAAAGCCCGTCAGATGCCGGAAAATCTGAAGATTGGAAAACGCGATCAGGCAGGATATGTGACAGAACTTCTGGCAGATGGAAAGACAATAGAAGGAGAGGCTTTTCGCCAGGGATTAGGATTATCATCGTCAAACTTTACAATACAGAGAATAGGAGATGAATTAAGATTTTTATGTAAAGGCAAAGGACACGGTCTGGGATTTTCTCAATATGGAGGAAATGAACTGGTAAAAAAAGGAAAAACTTACGCAGAAATATTGGAAACTTATTTTCCGGGAATGAAAATTACGAATATAAATGAAATAGAGAATTAAAGAAAGAAGTTTTTCGGGAAAAACTGAATAGAGCTACATATTCTGGACACCCTATAGATATAAAAAACGGCAATGAAACGATAAATAGCAGAGGTGAATGGAATATGACAAACAACAGAATTATGAAAATTATTGGAAATACCGTTGGACTGGCAGCCGTGGCAGCTCTTGGAATTACGGTATATCAGCTTGGAACATCCCCGGTAAAGGACGAAGTACAGGAAGAAAAAATTTTGCCTGTAGAAGAAAGTGAAAGGAATTTCACTGTAGATGCGGGAACAAAAAAGGTTGAAGCAGATATGAAAAATAACAGCAATAAACGGACAGAAGAAAAGCTGACAGCAGAAGAACCGGATAAGCAGGAAGATACGGCAGATATGGAAAAAGAGGAAGCACAGGAGGAAGATGCAGAGGACGTATCTGCACCGGTATACAATCTTCCGGAAGTCAATTTCTCAGAGGATACGTTGATGGAGTGGCCTGTAAACGGAAATATTCTTGTGGATTACAGTATGGATCAGACAACGTATTTTCCGACTCTCGACCAGTATCGGCTGAGTCCTGCAATTGCGGTTCAGGCAGTGGAAGGAGCGCCTGTAATGGCTGCTGTGAATGGTAAAGTGCTGTCTGTGGAACAAAGCTCCATGACAGGAAATACCGTGACTATGGAGCTTGGAAACGGATATCAGGCAATTTACGGACAGCTCACAGACCTTCAGGTAGCGGAAGGAGATACCATAAAAAAAGGCGCTATTATCGGCTATATAGGAGAACCTACCAAGTATTATTCAAAGGAAGGAAACAATCTTTATTTTGCCATGAAACAAAATGGGGAACCAATCGACCCGATTGCATATCTGCCCTGAATATAAGAATGAAATTCCTGGTTTTTCCAAAGAACCGGGAATTTTTTTCGGTCTTTTTTTTTAAACTGTGATATAATAAAGAATAAAATGCAACGACTTCAGGATAAAAGACAGAGGGCTACCAATGAATATTAATGAAATTGCAAAGCTTGCAGGGGTATCCAGAGCGACGGTTTCCAGATATCTGAATAACGGGTATGTAAGCGAAGAAAAGAAGAATGTGATTCGCAGGGTGATTGAGGAGACAGGATATCAGCCGTCTTCACAGGCGCAGATGCTGCGTACGAAGAGGACGAAACTGGTAGGCGTTATTTTGCCTAAAATAAATTCGGATACTATCAGCCGGGAAGTGGCAGGAATCAGTGATGTGCTGAAAAAACGCGGCTATCAGATGATTCTTGCAAATACCAACAATGACATAGAAGAAGAACTGAAATATCTTTCCCTGTTTAAAGACAATCAGGTAGATGGTGTGATTTTTATTGCAACAATTTTTACAGGCAGGCATAAAAAACTTCTGAAAGAATGTAAAGTACCGGTGGTGATTCTTGGACAGCACCTTACAGGATACCCATGTATTTATCAGGACGATTACAGCGCCATGAAAACTATGGGAGAAATGCTTCTGAAAACAGGAGAAAAGGTTGGATATATCACGGTTACAGATAAGGATGAAGCGGTAGGACAACGGAGATGGAAGGGATTTCTGGACGCTTTGGAGGAAAAGGGAATGGAGCTTCCAAAAGAGCAGGTTGCAGTGGGGAAATTTACTATTGAGTCGGGCTATGAAGCGGCAAAAGAACTTTTTGGAAAAAATTCCGATATTGATACGCTGCTTTGCGCAACAGATACGATGGCAGTGGGTGCAATGACATATCTGAAAGAAGCCGGTTACCGCATTCCTCAGGATGTTCAGGTAGTGGGGATTGGTGATGGTTCTCTGGGAAAAATAGTGGAGCCGAAGCTTACAACGGTTCACTTTTTTTACAAAACAAGCGGTATGGAGGCAGCAGAAGAGTTGGTGAATCTGATTGAAGTGGAAGGGACAATTTCAAAGGAAGTCAAAATGGGCTGTGAAATCGTACTGAGAGAGTCTCACAGGAAAGTATGAGATTTCGAGGAATGTCGAAATTTGTCGAATGCTTTTAATTGACAAAATATAAAGAGATTATTACAATAAAAATTACATATCTGGGAATTTTCTTAAGCATTTCAGCTATTTTCCCCATATGAAAGAAAAATAATATGGTGGAAAGAGGTGAATATATTTTTCTTTCTGCCAAAAAGGAAAGGAGAATATATTTGAAGAAATTGAGAATGAAAGAGCCTAAGGAATTAGAGGAATTAGATCTTATTGATGATTTTCTGTTCAATAAAATGATGACAACGCCGGAAATTAGTGAAGAATTTGGCAGACAAATTCTGAAAATTATTTTGCAAAAAGATTTTTTGAAATTAAAGGTGATTGCGCAAAAAGTTTATAGTGGTGATAATATAGGCAGGCATGGTGCGAGGCTGGACGTTTATCTTGAGGAGGAAATCGCATCTACAGATATCTGTGAAACAGATATAAGCGATAATAATGTTTCACAAATGAAATCGTCCGAGAAGAGTGTCTTTGACATTGAGCCAGATAAAAATGATACAGCTAAGATGGTGAAAGCCCTTCCCAAACGAGTACGATTCTATCATTCCATGATTGATGCTGACTGTCTGAAAGCTGGAGAGGATTATGATAAGCTGAAGCGTGTGATTGTAATCTTCATAACAACATATGATCCATTTGGTTATGATTATATGCGATATACTATTAAGAATCGATGTTATGAGATTCCTTCCATGAATTATGATGATGGGGCTGAGACAATTTTTCTTTATACAAAAGGGAAGAAAGGAATTCCTTCTGAGGAATTACGAACATTTCTTCAATATATGGAACACTCAACAGGAGAAAACGCTTCAAATGATACACTTCAAAAAATACACAGTATGGTGGAGCAGGTGAAGCGAAGCAAGGAGGTGTCATTGGAATATATGAAGATATTTGAGCGTGAACAAATGATTTTTGAAGAGGGACAGGAAGCCGAGAGACAGAATACAGAGCGTGAACGTAGGCGGGCAGATGCTGCAGAGGCAGAAGTTGTGAAGCTTCAGGAAGAAATAAGGAAATTAAAGGGAAAGATGGAAGCTGAAAATCGAGTGTAATACACAACAAAAGTGTGAGATTGTTCTCACAATAAAACATAATGACATAAGCGGGTATGGAAAGCCGGACAACATGCTGGAGGCAGTGTGTTTGTTCGGCTTTCGTATATTTTAGACAAAAACCAGATATAATATTTGTGCGATGTTCCGTCTTTACAAATAGAAGGCTTAGGAATATAATGAAATCAACATATGAGAACGATTTCATACAAGAAAAACATTATAATATGAGAGAGTATGAGAGTGAAATAAGAATATGTGTGAGAATGATTACATATTTGAGAAGGAGGATGTTATGGATTACAGAAAAACAGCTCAGGAAATCTACGACCATATAGGCAGGAAAGAGAATCTGATTTCCGCAGCGCATTGTGCAACACGGCTTCGTCTTGTTATTTCAGATAACGAGAAGGCGGATAAAGATTATATAGAGAATATTGACGGTGTAAAGGGTGTGTTTTTTGCCCAGGGACAGATGCAGATTATTCTTGGAACTGGTGTTGTGAATAAAGTTTACGACGAATTTATTAAGATTGCAGGAATCTCTGAGAGCAGCAAAGAAGAGCTGAAACAGGTTGCTGCATCCAGAGCAAGTCTTCCCCAGAGACTGATCAAGACACTGGGAGATATTTTTGTCCCGATTATTCCGGCAATCGTAGCAAGCGGTTTCCTTATGGGAATCATGGAAGCTTTAAACTTCATGGTAAACAACGGATTTCTGAATATTGATACAAGCGGCTCTATTTATACATTTGCCCAGCTTTTTAGCAACACGGCATATACCTTCCTGCCTATTCTGATTGCATACAGCGGCGCGAAGGTGTTTGGAGCGAACCCTTATCTTGGTGCAGTTATCGGTATGATTATGATACATCCGAATCTGCAGAATGCGTGGACAGTAGCTACAGAAGGCGTACAGGCGACGCAGAAGGTATGGTTCGGGCTTTACTCTATTGACATGGTTGGTTATCAGGGACATGTAATTCCGGTAATTATTGCAGTGTGGGTGCTTGCGCAGATTGAGAAACGTCTTCATAAAGTTGTGCCTGCAATGCTCGATTTGTTTGTAACACCTCTTGTAAGTGTATTCGTGACAGGATACCTTACCTTATCCGTTATCGGACCGGTTTTTGTAGCTGTAGAGAACGGACTTCTGGATGGAATCCAGTGGCTCATTGCCCTTCCGTTTGGAATCGGAAGCTTCCTCATGGGTGCTTTCTATGCGCCGACGGTTGTAGCCGGCGTACATCATATGTACACGATTATCGACCTTGGACAGATTGCGAAATTCGGCGTAACTTTCTGGCTGCCGCTGGCATCTGCAGCGAATGTGGCGCAGGGAGGCGCAGCTCTTGCAGTAGCTCTTAAGACAAAGGATAAAAAAGTAAAAGCAATGGCTGTACCGTCTGCACTGAGCGCTTGTATGGGAATTACTGAGCCTGCAATTTTCGGTGTAAATCTTCGTTTCGGAAAACCATTTATCACAGCTTGCATCGGCGGAGCTTTCGGCGCATTGTTTGCTTCCATTACAGGCCTTGGCGCAACAGGAACAGGAGTTACCGGTATCTTCGGTGTGCTGCTCTGCCTGAATGAGCCGATGAAATATATTCTTATGTTTGTGATTGCTTTCGGCGTTTCCTTTGCCCTGACATGGATTTTTGGATATAAAAATGAAGAACCGGAAGTAAAAATTGAAAAAACAGAAGTAAAAGAAACAAAAGAGACTACTGACACAGATTCGACTTTACCCCTCCTTTATTCCCCGCTGGAAGGAAAAGCCGTTCCTCTTAACCAGATTAAGGACCCCACCTTTGCATCAGGTGTTCTGGGAAAAGGAATGGCTGTCATTCCGGCAAAGGGCGAAGTAACAGCGCCGTGTGACGCAACTGTTGAAACTGTTTTTGATACGAAACATGCAATAGGACTTACAGGAGATAATGGCGCAGAGCTTTTGATTCATGTAGGTATGGATACAGTACAATTGAAAGGGGAGTATTTCACAGCTCATGTAAAAGACGGCGACCATGTGAAAAAAGGTCAGCTTCTGCTTACCTTTGATATGGAAAAAATCAAAGAAGCAGGATATGAAATTACAACACCGTTTATTGTAACAAATTCAGACGCATACAGTGATGTAAAGCTTATAAAAGAAGGAAATGTGACAACAGATTCAGAAGTATTGGAGATTGTGAAAGAATGAGTTCATTAACTAAAGTTCTTGAAGCAAATGTAAAAAATACAGAGAGAACGAAGCAGCCGGGACGTTACAGGCTTGGGCATCATCTGATGCCTCCTGTAGGATGGTTGAACGATCCAAACGGTCTGTGCTGGTTTGAGGGAAGATACCATGTTTTCTTTCAGTATTCACCTTTTGAGGTGAAGGGAGGGCTGAAATTCTGGGGACATTATTCCAGTGAAGACCTGATTTCATGGAAATATGAGGGAACAGCTCTTTATCCGGATGCCCCCTGTGACTGTCATGGAGTTTATTCCGGTTCCGCTTTCGTGGAAAACGGAAAAATGCATCTTTTCTATACCGGAAATGTGAAGCTTGACGGTGAATATGATTACATTAACAAAGGTCGTGTAACCAGCACTATTCATGTGGAAAGCGAGGATGGAGTGCACTTTGGAATAAAGGAAGAGGTAATTCCGTTTGAGAAATATCCAGAGAATTATACCTGTCATATCCGCGATCCAAAGGTTTGGAAAGAAGCCGGAAAATACAGAATGGTTCTTGGTGGAAGATTGAAAGAAGATAAAGGTTCGGTTCTTTTCTATCAGTCAGAGGATATGAAGAAATGGGAATTTGAGCGAAGTCTTACAACTGAGAATACATTTGGATATATGTGGGAGTGTCCGGATTATTTTGTACTTGATGAGGCAAAGGTGCTTTCCGTATCACCTCAGGGGCTGAAACGGGAAGAATTCCGCTTCCAGAACATTTACCAGTCAGGCTACTTTCTTATGAAGGAAGATGGTTCTGTTTCAGAAGAAGATTTCTGCGAGTGGGATATGGGATTTGATTTTTATGCGCCTCAGACGTTTACAGATAACAAGGGACGAAGAATTCTCATCGGATGGATGGGAATGCCGGATGCAGATGAGGAATACGTCAATCCTACAATTGGGGAAAACTGGCAGCATTGCCTCACAGTGCCCAGAGAGTTGAGTTTCTATGATGGCAAAATTTATCAATATCCGGTAGAAGAGATAGAACTTCTCAGAAAAAGCAGTATAGCTTTTGATGAAAAAATGGTTCCGTTGGAAACGGAAAAAGCTTTTGATCTGGAAGTTCAGACAGAGAGTGAGAATCTGGAAATCAGGATTGGAAGAGACATTTTGCTGAAATGTGGAGATGGCCAGGCTGCAATTTTTCATTCAGAGGAAGCAGGAGCAGGAAGAACTGTTCGCAGGGCGAAAACAGATAAAGTCCGCAATGCCCGTATTCTTGCTGATACTTCGGCAGTGGAGATTTATCTTAATGACGGAGAAACGGTATTTTCCACAAGATATTATCCGAAGAAGGAACAGCAGCAGTTGGAGGTAAAAGCAGAAAGATTTACCGGAAGATTGTGGTCGCTGGGAGAGTTTGTTTTTGAGTGACAGATGAATAAGGATAAAAAAGAAAGGCAACTGAGAGTTTTCGGTTGTCTTTTTTATTTATTAGGAAAATAGTACATTCTGCACTAACTTTCCTAATAAATAAAAAACGCTCCGCGAGGATGCGACCAGATGCATGTGGAATATGACTGCCTAAGGCAGTCTGCATCTGGCGCGCAAAGCGGAACAAGTCTCTCAAGGATTTAGGGAGTTCGAAGCGAACTTGTCCGCTTTGTTATAAGAAAAATACTTGCCTAAAATCCATAAAAATCTTATAATTCTAATATAATCAACAAAGATACGAAATATATTAAGGAAGTAGTCTTATATTTATGAAACAATGAAAGGAGGTTCCTTTATGAAGAAAAAAAGTTTTGTGACTAAAACTGCAATTATAAGAACTCTGCTTATGTCAGCCGCTGCATTTGCGCTTTCTGTGCCTGTATATAGCAGAGATTGCTATGCAGAAACTGTCAGCGCCGTACTTGAAGATGTGGAAGAAGACGTTTTGAGCGCCAGTGTATCAAACGCAAGTCTGGAATATGAGTGGAGTGTGAAAGTGGATAAAGGTTATCTGGCTCTTCGGACGGAGAAGGCGTATGATTATGCAAATGAAATTGGGGAACTTTATACAGGCGATGAAGTAGAAATCCTTAACAGCAGTGATAATCAGTACTGGTATGTGTATGCGCCGTCCCTGAACAAAAACGGCTATGTAAATAAGGATTATCTGCTTTATAACGGCGGCTCGAAACATTCTTACAACTGGAGTGTGAAGGTGGATAAAGGGTATCTTGCACTGAGAACAGAGAAGGCGTATGACGCGGCAAATGAAATCGGAGAACTCTATACAGGAGATATAGTAGAGGTCAAAAAGAGCAGCGACAGTAAATATTGGTATGTATATGCGCCTTCACTGGAGAAATTCGGTTATGTTGATAAAGAATATCTGAAATACAATGCAGGGAAAGATACGGTAATGAAGTCTGTAAGTGTGGATAAGGGTTATCTTGCTCTCAGAACGGCAAAGGCTTATGATACAGCCAATGAAATAGGCGAGCTTTATACAGGAGATGAGGTAGAGGTTCTTGACTCTGGCGACAAAGAATACTGGTATGTGTATGCGCCGTCCCTGAATAAGGTTGGGTATGTAAATAAAGATTATCTTTATTAAAAGTTTGCTGGCAGGATTCACAAATCTGAAGATTGAACGTATAATAAAGCAGGTGGGAAAGTAAAAATCCGCAGTCGGTTTTCTCCTACCTGCTTTATGAATAGATGGATAGATAGATACATTTGATACCGGCTGCTTCTTATATAAATCAGGATAACTTTCCTTTGGGAGGGTTATCCTTTACATATTAAAGGTGGCAGAAATATGAATTACACGTATATTGTGGAATGTGCAGACGGAACTTTTTATACAGGGTGGACAAACTGTCTGGAAAAGCGGCTGAAAGCGCATAATGAAGGGAAAAACGGCGCAAAGTACACGAAGACGAAGCGTCCGGTTGTTCTGGTCTATTATGAAGGATTTGACACGAAGGAAGAAGCCATGAGAAGGGAATATGAGATTAAGCAGTTGCCAAGAGAAAAAAAGAAAAAGCTTATGGCATTTTAAATTTTACAGAAAGCGGGAAAATAAATGATAACAGCAGAAAAAAAGGAACTTCTCAGGAAGCAGTTTGACAAATACGCAGAGCAGGATATCTGCGTGGCTTTTTCAGGAGGAGTGGATTCCAGCCTGATTCTGATTATGGCATGTAAGGCAGCAGCAAAAACAGGAAAGAAAGTTTATGCAGTTACAATGGATACTGTCCTGCATCCGAAGGCAGATGTGGAGGCTGCAAAAAAAGTTCTGGAAAAAACAGAGGCAATCCATGAGATTCTTACCATGAATGAACTGGCAGTTCCGGAGATGCAGAATAACCCTAAAAAGAGATGTTATTTTTGTAAAAAAGCCCTATATACAAAGATGCTGGAGTTTGCGGCGGAAAAAGGGGTAAAGCTTTTGCTTGAAGGAAGTAATGAGGACGATCTTCACGTTTACAGACCCGGTCTTCAGGCAGTAAGAGAGCTGGGCGTATTAAGCCCTCTGGCTGACTGCGGCGTGACGAAGGCAGAAGTGAGGCAGATGGCAAAAGAATATGAAATTCCCACAGCGGAACGCCCGTCAGCGCCTTGCCTTGCCACAAGGCTTCCCTATGGAACAGAAATCAATCTGGAATTACTGAAACGAATTGATGAAGCAGAAAATTATTTCAGAAGCTTTGGGTGGAAAAATGTAAGACTTCGTGTTCATGGAATAACTGCAAGGCTGGAAACAGATATAGAAACATTTCCGGAAGTTATGGAACACAGGGAAAAAGTGATTAAGAAACTGAAAGAACTGGGATTTATATACATTACGCTTGATTTGGAAGGCTTCCGAAGCGGGAGTATGGATATAGAAGACTGAGATTTTCGGGGAAAATATGTTAACGGGAACAAAAGAGACGGAAGATGAAAATAAGAAGTCTTGACCTTGTTGTAGATAGAGGTATAATTACGGTATACAGCCAATAAGCAACGTATTAAAGACAGAGGAGAGAAATGAAGATGAAGAAATGGAAAAATTTCCTGTTAATCGGAGCAGTATGTACATTATTTGCGCTGCCGGTTCATGCAGCTGAAAATGACCTGTTTCAGGCAGAACCGATTCCAACAGAAGCGCCGACAATTACACCGGAGCCAATTGTAACGCCACAGCCGGAAAAGAAAAATGGCTGGGTTACGTTAAAAGATGGAATAAGAAAACGCTATTACAAAGATGGCGTGCTTCTAAAAGGAATGCAGAAGATAAATGGAAAAACTTATTACTTCTTTAAGAACAGCGGTACAATGGCGACAAAGTGGAGAACGCTTAACGGAAAGAAATATTACTTTGGTACCAATGGTGTCCGTCGTGAAGGTCTTGTAAAAATTGATAAAAAATATTATTTTTTTAATTCAAAGGGGATTCTTCAAACAGGTACTGTGAAAGCCAATGGAAAAACATACTACCTGACAGACGAAGGAGTTGCAGAAGCGAAAAAAATCGGATCTGCATATTATCATCCTAATGGAAGACCAATGACGAAAACAGAAGGATACGAATATGAAACTCTTCTCAGAGCAAGAAAAATCGTATCTCAGGTGACAACCAGCAGTATGAGCCAAAGTCAGAAGTTGGAGAAATGTTTCCGTTGGGTGATGTCTAAGTATTACAAAACAGTAAGACCATTTACGAAACCGGATGGATGGATTGCCTTATATGCAAATGACCATTTCTTGAATGGAAGAGGAAATTGTTTTTCAGATGCCTGCGCTTTTGCATATCTTGCGAAAGCTTTGGGATATAAAGAAGTTTATGTATGCGTAGATTCCAGAAAGACTGATGGAACCGGAAGCGGACATAGCTGGGCGGAAATCAACGGACTTGTCTATGACCCGCTGTTTGCGGAGGCAAAGAGCTTCAGCAGGCATTATGGGGTGACATATGGAGTGTACCCGTTAAGTCCTCTGATTAAAGAGGCTGTTTAATATTGAGTAAAAAAAGGAAACGCTGTCAGCCAGAGCGTTTCCTTTTTTAGCGCTTGAAATAAATGATATTTACAGATATTTTTCAGATTGCCATAGGCGCAATGAAGAAATACATCACAATGAAATGACATGCGCTTCCGAGCATAATAAACACATGAAAGATTTCATGGGAACCGAAGTTCTTATGTTTGGAATTAAAAATCGGAAGCTTCAATGCGTAAATAATTCCGCCGATTGTGTAAATAATACCTCCTGCCAGAAGCCAGTCAAATCCTGCTCGCGGGAGCGCGTGAAAAATGGGAACAAAGGCAAGCACGCACAGCCATCCCATACTGATATAAAGTACAGAGGACAGCCATTTCGGGCAGTTGATCCAGCAGCCTTTCAGGATGATACCCAGAATTGCAATTCCCCATACAAGAGCGCATAAAATATATCCAATGCGGTTATGCAGCGCAATCAGGCATACAGGAGTATAGCTGCCTGCAATCATAACAAAAATCATCATATGGTCAATTTTACGTAGACGCCTGTTTACTTTCTCTGAGGAGTTCACAGAATGGTAAATGGTACTTGCCGCGTATAAAAGAATCATGGATAAAATAAAAATACTCAATGCGGTAATGTGTAAGTTATCGGGCTGTCGTGCAGCTTTTATAATCAGCGGAACAGTTCCGGCTATTGCAAGAAGCATGGCGATACCATGAGTGATGGCGCTTCCCGGGTCCTTTAATTTCAGTTTCATAATAAGTCGCCTCCTAAAACACAATGTAGTATTCAAAACTATGTTATAAGTATACGATAACTATACCACGAATATTCTAAAATGCAAGTATTTTTTCATAATAAAACCCCGCTAAAGTAAAAATCTTTTTTTCACAATTAGAAATTCCCTGATTCTGACGGAGAGTTAAGGTAGCCAAAAGTAGAAAATTGTTATATACTTGAATACGATAGAGAGAAAGAGGGGAAACAGTGAAATGAAAGTGACACAGGAATTGATCGACAGTTATGGAGATAAAAAAGACAAACTGTCAGACGGGGTTATTATGCCGGACGGAGATTACAGACTGTTGGAAAAAGGGCATTTGCAGACTTTGATGGATATGCTGCCGGAATCGGATAATGAAATCTGGAAAATGATTCCGGAAGACGATTCCGCTCTTTTCTGGATGGTGGAAAAGACAGGATGTGTTCTCACGGATTATAATACAACTATAGGAATGAAAATGACGCCTCAGCAGCAGGAGGTGTTTGACCTTCTGGTAAATAACCGGATTATTGAATGGGAGTACAGCGATCTTACGAAACAGCGTGAGATGGCTCATAAAAAAGAAAACGCGAAGAAAGAAAAATAAAATCGTAAAAAGTATAAGTTCCTCTGTTTTACAGATACTATCATTGGAATTACAGGAATTTCATGGATAGATAAAGAAAATGGAGGAACTTATTTTATGAAAGCGACAGGGATTGTCAGGAGAATTGATGATTTGGGAAGAGTGGTGATTCCAAAGGAAATCCGGAGAACACTCAGGATTAAGGAAGGTACTCCGCTTGAGATTTTTACAGACAGGGAAGGTCAGGTGATTCTGAAGAAATATTCTCCTATCGGAGAGCTTAGTATTTTTGCAAAAGAATATGCGGAGGCTCTGTCCCAGACGACAGGCTGCGTGGCATGTATCACAGATCATGATCAGGTTGTTGCGGCGGCAGGAAGCGGGAGCAGGGAATTCAGTGGAAAAGAGATAAGCAGCAGACTTGAAGAGGCGATTTCCGGAAGAGAGAGCAGATGCTTTAACGGGAATGAAAAAGGAAAAATTCCGGTGGTGGATGACCAGGGAGCTCTTTTTTATTCTCAGCTTATGCAGCCAATCATCAGCGCAGGAGATGCGATTGGTTCGGTGATTCTTATGGGGAAAAATGAAAAAGAGGTTATGGGAGATGCAGAAGAGATGCTGGTAAAGACTGCGGCTGGATTTCTGGGACGTCAGATGGAACAGTAAGAACTTTTTGCGGAAGAAAAATGCTCTTTTATAAAATATGCTGAATAATGATAAAAATTTTCTCGTAAAATCAATGTTGAAAATTTTTTCCAAAGTATTATAATAGAACTATCAAACAAATTTTATAAAAGAGAGGGTATGTTATGACAAAACAGGAAATCTTAGATGCGATTCGTGGAAAGATGATTATTTCATGTCAGGCAGTACAGGGAGAGCCTCTGTATGTTGAGGAGAAATCTGTTATGTACCTTATGGCTCGTGCCGCAAAGCAGGCAGGGACACCGGCAATCCGTACAAGCAGTATCCGTGACGTAGTCGCAATCAAAGAAGAAACAGGGCTTCCGGTCATCGGTCTGGTAAAAATCCAGTATCCGGGATATGAAGCTTATATCACTCCTACCATGAAAGAGGTAGATGATCTTGTGGCAGCGGGTTCAGATGTGGTGGCACTTGACTGTACGCTTCGCAAACGTGGCGACGGAACAACAATCAACGAATTTATTGCACAGATTAAAGAAAAATATCCGGATATCATTCTCATGGCAGATATTTCCAACTATGAAGAGGGCGTGAATGCTTGGAAATGCGGCGTAGACATCGTCGGAACAACCATGAGCGGATATACGGATTATACATCCAAGAAAGATGAACCTGATTATGAACTGATGAGTCGTCTTGCAAAAGATATTGATATTCCGGTTATCGGAGAAGGTAAGATTCATTATCCGGATCAGGCTGTAAAAGCTCTTCAGACAGGCGCGTGGTCTATTGTAGTAGGAGGGGCAATTACACGTCCGCTGGAAATTGCGCAGAGATTTATGAATGCGATCAATGAAAGTAAATAAAATGAAAGTAATTAAAAAAGGATGTGCCTTTTACGGGACATCCTTTTTGACGGGATAAATTTTGAAACTATAAAAGCTTATTGGCTATGGCTTTTGCTGTGGAGGAACGGGCTGCAGCGCGAAGTTCCGGATTCAGCCGACAGAAACCGTAAAAGAGACAGTCAATCAGAAATAACTGCCCGACTTTCGCAGAGATGGAGCCGGATTGCAGGGGGCTTTCGTTATAACCGCACTGAAGTATGATTTGTGCAAATTCTGCCGCTCTCGATTTCGGGAAATGGGTAATCAGAATAATTGGAACTTTTCGTTCCTGCGCAACATTAAAAATATCTTCCATATCCTTTGTAGAACCGGAATAAGAGAAGAAGAGGATTGCATCCTTCGGTGTGGCAAGAGCAATTGCCATTGCCTGCATATGGGAATCTGTAATGTGAATAAAATTCGAAGCAGCAGTGGAAAAACGTGCCCATGCCTCCATTGCCATGATGCTGCTGCCACCATGACCGAAGCAGTAAACTTTTTCGGAAGAGGCAAGAAGACGCGAGGCGCTCATCAGGCTTCCCTCGTCCAGAAGTTCGAGAGTTTCGTTGAGAGCTGCAATATTGGCTGCATGGACTTTGCGGCACATAGTGTCAGTGGAATCCTTGGAAGTGATAGGTTCGTTACAGGCGGTAGGGTCGCCAAGGTCTGTTACATGGTCAGCCTGTGCAAGAGCCAGTTTAAAGGCGTTATAACTGGGATAGCCCAGCGCGCGGCAGAAACGTGTAATTGTTGCTTCCGATACATCGCAGTTTTCTGCAAGCGATGTGATGGAGAGATACTGAGATTCCGTGGTGTGGGCAAAGATATAGTCCGCCAGTTTTTTACCGGAACGGGTCAGTGAATGGTACTTTTCCGTAATTGCTTCCAGGACATTTGTCGTCAAAAAATTACCTCCTCTTAAGTAAATAGCCTTATTTCAAGAACGCTTGGGCATTCTTGCTGAAAAATGCGCGTTGCGAAGCAACATCTTTCTCTATTATAAAGCAAGAGGATTTAAGGTGCAAGGATATCCGGAATAAAAAGATTGTTTGTAAAAAGTGCATAAAAATAGAAATGAATTTCATTTATTAAAAACATTGAAAAAAATTTTCATAAATGTTATCCTTTGGATATAAACAAGCAAGAAAAGAGGAAAAGACTATGAAAGACATTACTAAGTATCAGGGAATCATTCCGGCATTTTACGCATGTTATGATGCAGAGGGAAATATCAGTCCGGAAAGAGTTGAGGCTCTTACAAAACACCTTATTAATAAAGGTGTAAAAGGCGTATATGTAGGCGGTTCTTCCGGTGAGTGTATTTACCAGAGCGTTGCAGAGAGAAAGCTTCTTCTTGAGCATGTGATGAAGGCTGCGGAGGGGAAGCTTACAGTTATCGCGCATGTTGCATGTAACAATACAGCAGACAGTAAGGAGCTTGCAGCTCATGCGGAAAGCCTTGGCGTAGATGCGATCGCATCTATTCCTCCAATTTATTTCCATCTTCCGGAATATGCAATCGCTGAATACTGGAACGACATTTCCAGCGCAGCGCCGAATACGGACTTTGTTATCTATAACATTCCGCAGCTTGCAGGCGTTGCATTAACAATGCCATTATTTAAAGAAATGAAGAAAAATCCGAGAGTTGTTGCTGTGAAGAACAGTTCTATGCCTGTTCAGGATATCCAGATGTTCAAGATGGAAGGCGGAAAAGATTTCGTAGTATTCAACGGTCCGGATGAGCAGCTTGTTTCCGGTCTTGCTATGGGCGCTGACGGCGGTATCGGCGGAACATACGGCGTTATGCCTGAGCTTTACCTGAAAATCAAAGAGCTTGTCGAAGCCGGAAAAATGGCGGAAGCTCTTGATGTTCAGAATGCGGCAGATGCAATTATTTACGCTATGTGCGCATGTCATGGAAATCTCTATGCAGTTATGAAAGAGATTATGAGAATCCGTGACGGGCTTGATATCGGCGGCGTTCGTAAACCGCTTCCGGATATCATTCCTGAGGATATGGAGCAGATTAAAAAATGCGCGAAGATGATTGACGACGCTATTGAGAGCTTTTGTAAATAAGTGAATGATATTCCTCCAGAGTCAGTCCGGTAAGAGTGAGACAGTGCGCCAGTTCTTTTCCTACATAGCGGATATGCCAGGGTTCGCCGGGAACACCGGTAATAGCTTCTTTGTTTTGGGGATATCTGAGAAGATAGCCATAAAGCGAGGCGTTTTTTGCCAGCCATATGCCTTCCGGAGTATGGGCAAAGGAGTCTGTAAGCTCCATATTATTGGACGGACTTGAAACATCAAGGGCAAGGCCGCTCTGGTGCTCGCTTGTTCCGGGAGCGGCTATGTATGGACTTCCGTTGTAAAGCTCTTTCTGGCGGCTGTAGGAGCGATAGCCGGATATGCCGAACAGATGAAGCCCTTCTTTATGAGCTGCTACAAAAAGGTAATGAGCAGCTTTGGCGGCTTTCATTTCCATAAGCCGTTTCGGGTCTCCCGGCAGGGCGTCGAAGGGAATACCTGTATCCACCAGATTTTCCGGAATATAATCTGCGGGGAGCGGATGCTCTTTGTTGATCAGACGAATATAATTTACCATAAAATGAACCCCCTTTCCCTTTTATGTTTATGAGTGGGAACGGGGGTTTATTACTTTTTATCTGGAAGGGTTCAGAGCCTATAAGAATCAGTCGAGCGCTTTTTCGCTCATTTCTTCCAGAAGTTCTTTTTTCAGGTCGTATAGTTTCTGGGATAAATCCACATATACTTTCTGCGGGTTTGTGAATCGTTTGGATTCTTCCCAGAGTGTATTTTTTTCCTTGGTGCAGTAGTCGCGAAGCTCCATGACGGATGGAGAGTCGTAGACTTTTTTGCCCTCTTTGATAACTGGAATAAGAAGTTCGCGGACTTCATAGGTTCCGCCGAGGACCTTTGTTTTTTTCCATGTGTCTACAGGGTCGAAGAGGACAAGCGTCTCTTCCGGATTAAGCTTCTCATCTGCAAGGCAGATTAAGTCGGCTTTAATTTTGCCTGTAGATTTGCTGTAAATACGGTAAACAGTTTTGTTTCCCGGATTTGTAACCTTTTCTGTGTTTTCGGAAAGCTTGATTTTCGGGATAAAGGTGCTGCTGTTTGCATCTTTTACAGCGGCAAGCTTATAAACTCCACCGAATGCAGGATTGTCCTTGGCTGTAATCAGGCGTGTTCCTACGCCCCATGAGTTGATTTTTGCATCCTGCGCTTTCAGGCTTTCGATGAGGTATTCGTCAAGGTCGCTGGATGCCGCGATAATGGCATCGTCGAAACCTGCGGCAGCAAGCATTTTGTAAGCTTCCTTGGAAAGGTAAGCGAGGTCGCCGCTGTCGATACGGATACCGTATTTCGTAAGAGGAATACCTTCCTCGCGCATTTCTTCAAATACGCGGATTGCATTTGGAATGCCGGATTTCAGTACGTCGTAGGTGTCAACAAGAAGGGTGCAGGCATTCGGGTAAAGCTTTGCGTAGGTTTTAAACGCAGTGTATTCATCCGGAAAACTCATAATCCAGCTATGGGCATGTGTTCCAAGAACAGGGACATCAAACATCTGCCCTGTGAGTACACAGGAGGTTCCGGAACATCCGGCGATCATTGCGGCACGCGCGCCGAAAATTCCGGCATCAGGTCCCTGAGCGCGTCGAAGGCCGAATTCCATTACTCCGTCACCTTTTGCAGCGTGGCAGACACGGGCTGCCTTTGTGGCAATAAGGCTCTGGTGGTTGATGATATTTAAGATTGCAGTTTCCACAAGCTGTGCTTCCATAATAGGGGCAATAACCTTTACCAGAGGTTCTCTTGGGAATACAACAGTTCCTTCCGGAATTGCATAGATGTCGCCGCTGAAATGGAAGTTACTCAAGTATTCCAGAAAGTCTTCTTCAAAAGCATGAAGGCTTCGAAGGTATTCAATGTCTTCTTCTGTGAAACGTAAATTTTCGATATATTCGATCATCTGCTCCAGTCCGGCTGTAATGGCATAAGCGCCGCCGCAGGGATTGTCACGGTAAAACATATCGAAAACAACAGTCTGGTTAGTTGGATTTTTGAAATATCCCTGCATCATGGTCAATTCATAGAGATCGGTGAGCAGAGTCAGATTATTTGCTCTCATATTGATTTCTCCTTTGGGTGTAACGGATGATTCCGTCAGATGATTGTTTGAACGTATTATACCATAATTCACTCCCATGGGAAATGAAAAACCACCCAAAAAGGTAGAAATATGGGCAAAAATACGTATCTGAAAAAATTTTTGAAAAAATTTGAAAAAAATTAAAAAAAGGGCTTGCATTTTTCAAAAGGCTGTTATATAATACAACATGTCGCAAGCGAGAAAACAAAAAACGCTGGACAACATAAAGATAAAGGGCTATCGCCAAACGGTAAGGCAACGGACTCTGACTCCGTCATTTCAAGGTTCGAATCCTTGTAGCCCTGCTCAATGAACCACTTCTGAGGAAGTGGTTTTTTTGTGTCTGGAAACTCGGAAAGCTGCGTAGAATAAGGGATTAATCAGTCTTTCTATCGTCAATAATAGCAAGAACCAAACCAACTGCACCGACTGCTAATGCAAGCAACTCCATTCCTGAACTACACAGTTGAAGTAAAATAGCAAATAATAAAATAGCAATTCCTTTGTTCTTTTTCATATTAGCTCAACTCCTCTGTAACTTTAAATTCCTTTCATACTACTGTAAAACAAACGGATTTTCTTATATAGTTTCCCGGATTTATTCTATTTATATCAAGATACATATTAGTACAACGAATACTAAGTAATCGCCATATTGACTTGCCTAATTGTCCATCTGTATCGTTGTCTTCAATCGCCGTAGCCACCGCTACGCCTCATTTCTCCGCCTTGCATATGGAACGATTATTCTACGTCAATATAGCAGAAATTTAGTTTTCGTTGTACTATGGTCAAGAAAAATATAGTCATAACATAGATTAAATACCTACTATCTACGAAAAGAATAACATTTTTTAGTCGCTTGAACAAGATATTTTATTTCGTAATGATAGGTAGTGTTACTGTTCAATCTATTCACAGCAGCGATTTTGTTCTTCTTTTTACGGTTCGGCTGCAAGAAGCGAGGCAACACCGGAAAGTGATATAGACATTGCAATTATTGTTAAAAAAAGATATGGACGAGAACACAAAGGAAAAGTTTATAGGATGGTCGGCAGATATGGATTTTCGTTATGAAAAGGTCTTCTCTATTGTGGATATTCGAGAAGATAATATGAAAAAGTGGGGAAATGTGCTTCCGTTCTATCAGAATATACAGAAGGAGGGGATTGTCCTGTGGAAAGCAGCTTAAAAGAGTTAGTTGGGTATCGGATGGAAAGAGCAAAAGAAATGCTTTCGGCAGCGGAAGATTTGGAAATAGGATAATTTAAAACATCATTGAATCGTTCGTATTATGCGATTTTTCATGCAATGAGAGTTGCTAACATATTGAAAGGGTTTGATTCGTCAAAACATTCAGGAGTGATAGCATTTTTTAATAAAGAATATATTAAGGAAGGGATTATGGATAAAAAGTTATCTGTAATCATTAAGAAGAGTTCATTTCTTAGAGAAAAATCAGATTATGATGATTTTTCTCTAAGAAAGATGCGGTATCTCAATTAGAAAACGCCCATATTTTTCTAGGTGAAATAGAAGAATACTTGAATTCCCTATGATATAGAAAATAAGTTCGAATTGTCGATAGGTCAATTCATAGGTCAATTTTGAAAAGAGATAGCTGTGAACCCTTCGTTTTTTTGCCCTCAAGAAGTTGCTTATCCTTTTTTGTACCTTAATCCCGAAAAGGCACTTTTTAATTCGTCAGCAGCTCCTATTAAATTTTCCGGCTCCTGCCCTTGAGATACTCGGAAAAAATCATCTGCAATAATCCAGCCTAACGCTTCTGTCAAGGTTGCTGCAGTTGTTGCACCGACGATTCCACCGGCTATTGTTCCCACACCTGGAATTGATTTCAAGATGTTGGATACTATCGCTCTGCCAGCCTGCTGTGTCAAGGAAATTCCTAAGAGAGATTTAGCAACTGTTTCTGTAATAGACACATCAAAGGCTTTTCCAATCGCAACTACCATCGCTACTTGTGCAGCAGTAATAGGAATTGCATCTGACATCGGAATAGGAATTGCACCGGCTGCGGCAGCTGCGGTTGTTGCGGAGTGAATTGCTAATCTGCATTTTTTCTTTTGTTCCGCAGGCATTTTCACTTTTGAATTTTCCATATCATATTCCTCCTTTTATTACTTGTATATTGCGCCACAAGATCTACATTTGTTGTCAAACACCGTGAATTGACCACAATTTGAGCATTTTTGTCCTTTTCCGCCTTTGCCATTGTTAGCTGGCAAAACCATCTGAAATCCACATTTTGAACATTTACGTCCGTTAGCAGTTTCAAAAAAGGTGAATTGACTACATTTAGGACATAATTTTCCAGCCATCTATACACCTCCTCCATATGTATAATATTCGATATATAAAAGTGTGTATATAATTATATATATATATATATGTTGTCAAGAAAATTTGCATATTTTCTTGACAACATGTTACTTCTGCATGTAGCTGTTCAAACGGTATGTCTCGGGATTTTGTCACATTCGTGCCAAAACACCTCGCGGAATAGTGCCGTGTGAATAGTTACAGAAAATATCCGCTGTTATGAAGTAAGAAATAAGTACACATTTTCGACAGGTCAAGATTCACCGGTGTGTCTTCACTTCGTAAAGCTATCAGAAATTTCTCTTAATTATGATAAATAAATGTAGATATTTCTGCAATCCAGAGGTTTTTTTGAGGAAAAAAATATTTTATAATTAGTATATAAAAAACCAAAAGGAGGAGAATGAGATGGCAAAATTAGAACGGGAATTAAATAGTGATTTTAATGAATTGCTCAATCGTATTGAGCGCGGGATTATGAATGGAAGCGCAACAGCATCTCTTGAAGATTCCAGTGATTTCATAGGTGCGAACGCAAGATGCAGTGTACGTGTTTTTGAAAGATACAGCGCTATGGGAAGCAATCGTGTAAGCTTAAATGTTACATTATTTCAAAATGAAAATGAACCGGTAAAAATTTCGGCAATTACATCAGGGGGAAGCCAGGCCATGTTGTTTAAAATCAATACTTTTGGTGAATCGGCATTTCTTGACTGTTTAAAAGAGATTCTGGATTGAGTTAAGAACGAAGATATCTGGAAGATTATTTTATCTGTATGCTGTTTATAGGAGGAAAAAGAAAATGATGTACAGTTTATTTTATGGGATATTTCCAATAATATTTATATTAATTTTGGCAGTGGTGATATTTAATTTTGCGAAGGGACTTGGTACCTGGCATAAAAACAATAATTCGCCACGTTTATCTGTATCAGCAAAAATAGTTGCAAAACGTCAGAATACGACACATCACAATCATCCAAATGCAGGTGACGCATCAGGGGCACATGGATATCATACAACGTCCAGTACAACATATTATGTCACCTTTCAGGTGGAAAGCGGTGATAGAATGGAGTTGGCTGTAACAGGTTCAGAGTATGGAATGCTTGCAGAGGGAGATGAGGGTAAACTGACATTTCAAGGGACAAGATACCTGACATTTGACAGAGAAAACGGTTAAGATTTGGGGAAAACATTGAAGTTTATATTTGGTTGTAGAAGAAAAACTGCCGCGAGGAATCTTAGCGGCAGTTTTTTTTGCAATTCCTTATAAATTCTTTATAATTGTCTTTTATCCTGTAGGAGAAATGAGAAATAAAAAATACCGGTTTGGATTTTTGCTGTATTGGCGGAGCAGAAGTTCAACCGATCATTCCTTACAGGAGGCAGAAGATGAATCAAAATATTATCGAAATCAAAAATCTCTCGAAATCTTTCAAAAAACAGACGGTATTAAAAAATATTTCCCTTTCCATTCCGGAAAACTGTGTATATGGTCTTTTGGGGCCAAACGGCGCAGGAAAATCCACTCTGCTGAAAATGCTCACAGGACTTTTGCGTCCGGATTCCGGCAGCATCATTTTTCGGGGACATCCATGGAGTCGGGCAGACTTGTACGAGATTGGCGGTCTGATAGAAACACCGCCGATATATGAGAATTTGTCTGCCTGGGAAAATCTAAAGGTTCGCGCGTTGATTCTGGATGAAACAGAAGAACGAATGAGGGAAGTGCTTAGGATTGTAGATCTTACGGATACTGGGAAAAAACCGGCAGGGAAATTCTCTCTTGGAATGAAACAGAGACTTGGGATTGCCATTGCACTTCTGGGGAGACCCAAACTTTTGATTTTGGATGAACCGGTAAATGGCCTTGATCCGCTGGGAATTCAGGAACTTCGCCATTTGATTCGGAGTTTTCCAGAGCAGGGGATCACCGTTTTGGTGTCCAGCCATATTTTGAGCGAAATTCAGCTTACCGCAGATTATATTGGGATTATGGCAAATGGAAAACTGGGATACGAAGGAATCGTGGATGAAAGTCAGGATCTGGAGAAGCTTTTTATGGATATTGTGGTGGCGGAAAGAGGGGTGAATTAGATGAAAACATTTCGGAAAACCTCTCAGAAAACGGAAGGTCTGTCCTTGTATTTGAAGGCGGAAAACATGAAATACAGGCATACATCCCTTTGGGCGCTCATAATTCTGATGCCTGCAGTGTGCACACTTTTATCCGCAATGCTTACTTATAATTATTTTGCCATGGACGGTTATAACTGGTGGTATATGAGTATGCTGCCGGGAGTTCTGGCAATCATCTGCGGACAGATTGGAGGAAAGGATCTGAAAAAGAAGAACCGTACGATTTGGGCTCTTCCTGCGGATATGGGGAAAATCTGGGATGCGAAGATTCTGTTATCTGCAATGGTAGTGGGAATTGCAACCTTTGCTTTAATGATATTTGTTCTTCTGGGGACAGAGATTATGGAGAAGGGGCTCTTTGTCACATTTACCAATCCTCCATCGGTTGGAAATCAGCTCCTTGCTGCGCTTTTTATATGGCTCACCTCTCTCTGGCAGATTCCTTTTTGTATTTTTCTGGCACAAAAAACAGGCCCCCTTTTGATGATTGTGATTCATCTTGTTTTCAGCCAGATTTTTGGCGCGCTGATTTCCCTGAAGGGCTGGTTTTTTCTGGTTCCCTACGGAATCACTCCAAGAGTGATGTGTCCAATCCTGAACACTATGCCAAACGGACTTCCGGCAGAACCGGGGCAGATAACCTATACGCCGGAGCTTATGAGCGTGTCGGCAGCAGCGTTGGGCGTGGCGTTTTCCCTTTTGTGGTTTGCAGCGTTTTGGTATTTCAGCAGAAAATGGTTTAAAGGGCAGGTGGAAAGAGGATGAAACAGTTAAAAGCAGAGTTTATGAAAATGAGGCATACATTCCTGATCCCGATTCATGTTTTGGTTCCTGTGATTGCTGGTATTGTGTTTTTGGTATGGACAAGAGTCAGCGCACAGCTTCAGTTTTTAGTCTATGCAGAGGCCGTTGGAATTGCGTTTCCCGTACTGGCGTCTGTGATTTGCGCGGGAGATGTGGAAACGGAGCTTCCGGGGCATTTTCAGAGTTTTTTGATGAATCCGGGAAAAAGAGAGGGAGCATTTCTGGCAAAATGGATGTGTCTGCAGATTATGGCGTTTCTGGCAGTGATGGGAGCTATGATATTTTATGCAGTGGGAAACAATCTTGTGTTGGGAAATAAAGAAATACCCACAGAGATATTTCTTAAAACAGGGATGATTCTCTGGCTGGGCAGTCTTCCTCTTTATCTGGAGCATTTGTTTTTGAATCTGCGTTTTTCCAAGGCGGTGTCACTGGCGGTTTCCATAGGACAGTTTCTGATATCAGCATTGTTCCTTACCGGGCTCGGAGAGAGAAGATGGCAGTATTTTCCCTGTTCCTGGAGCTCCAGAGGCGCAGTTCTGTATCTGACAGAACAGTTTAACAGAAGAATCGAAGGGCGTCTTCCTGTGGAAAATGGAAATATTTTTACCTGTATCTTGTTAGGGATTATCCTTTGTGTCATAATTCTTATATGGTTTCATTTTTATGAGGGGCGGCAGGAAAATGAGTAGGAGGAAAATGCCATGTGGAAAATTCTGGCGATCGATGATGAGAAAGGGATTTTGGCGGTGATTCGTAAAGCGCTGGAAAAAGAAGGATATCTGGTGGATACTTTAGATGATCCGGAAAAATTAGAACTGGAAAAGCTGAATACGTATCACCTGATCTTGCTGGATGTTATGATGCCGGGAACAGATGGATTTACTCTGTGCCGCAGGATTCGGGAACTGGTAGATTGTCCGATTCTTTTTGTCACGGCAAAAACAGAGGAGGAAGATCTGATGACAGGACTTGGAATCGGCGGCGATGACTATATCACGAAGCCTTTTGGCATAGGGGAGCTTCGGGCGCGGGTAGCGGCTCATCTTCGACGGGAAAACAGGGAGAAAAAACATCTTCTGACTTTGGGTGATACTGCGTTTTCACTTCCATCCAGACAGGTTTTCTGCAATGGAGAGGAAATTCCTTTGACAAAAAGCGAGTATGCAATCTGCGAATATCTGGCGCTGAACAGAGGTCAGGTTTTCTCGAAAGAGCGTATTTATGAGCATGTATTCGGGTATGATGGAGAGGGCGACAGCTCTGCCATCACCGAGCACATCAAGAATATCAGGGCAAAGTTCCAGAAACAGGGAACTCCCCCTGTGGAAACAGTCTGGGGGATCGGGTATAAATGGAAAATTTGAAAAATAAGAAAAAAACACTGGCCGGGATGTTTGGACAGTATATTTTTGTGTTTATTATCGGGACGATTCTTGCGGCAGCTATTTCCTGGGGGGCAGTCCTTGCTGCGCTTGTAGCTCCCGGAAGTATTTTTCTTCCGGCTAATTATGGAGAACAGATGCTGATAAGTTCAAAGGAGAAAATCCGGGCGGCAGATCTTGTTACGGAGGATCTGATCCCGCCGGGGTGTTTTTATGGTGTTTACGGGCAGAACGGAAACTTTCTCTATGGAAATTTTGATAAAAATCAGCAAAAAATTGCCTGGGATCATTATGAAAAGGACAATATTTACGGAAAAGGAAAGGATTATTACTTCTTTGTTGAGAAAAACAGCGGAGATATTTGCATTGTGAAGTATTCAATCGCCATGCGCTATAAACATGAGAAGCTGAATCAACGCTTTCCTTCTCCGGAAAAACTCAGCTCATGGATGATTTTTAGTATTTTCCTTTTGCTTACCGTGTTGAATGGATTTTTCCTGGCTAGAAAATTTGCCCGGAGGCTGAAAAAAGAACTTACCTGTCTCAGTGCGGCAACGGCTAAGATTTCTGCGAACGATCTGGAATTTGATGTCAGTCACTCCACGATTCGGGAGGTGGAAGAGGTTATGGCTTCGCTGGAAAAAATGAAGCTTGCATTGAAGGAGTCTCTGCAAAATCAGTGGGATGCAGAGCAAATGAAGAATCAGCAGCTTTCTGCGCTGACACATGATATAAAAACCCCGTTGACCGTTGTGCGGGGAAATGCAGAACTTTTGGAGGAGGCAGAAATCGGAGCGGAAGAGCGGGAATGTGCCGGAGAGATTTTGAAGAATACGGCATTTATTGAAAATTATCTGGATTCCATGCGTCAGGTCTTACGTGGGAAAAAAGAGAAGGAACGCCGTGAAAAAATCCATGTGCAGGATTTGGCAGAGGCGTTTAAAGAGATGGCAGAACAGTTAGCAACAGCCGAAAAAATTCCGGTAGCTTTTTCAATACCAGTGCTTACAGACGGGGAATACAAAATCATATGTCAGAAAGAAGAAATGCTTCGAGCCTGGGGGAATTTGCTGAGCAATGCATTGGAGCACACGGACTGGAAAAAAGGAATCCATGTAACTATGGTAGAAAGCGGTGAGTATTTCGTAGCATCTGTCCGGGATTATGGCGTCGGTTTCTCTGAAAAAGCGCTGCTTTATGGCGCAGAGCCTTTTTTCAGCGGAGATGAGAGCCGCCATGACAGAACACATCAGGGACTTGGTCTTTCCATTGCCGCAGAATTTATGAAGCGCCAGGGAGGATTTCTCAAATATGAAAATGTGGAAAACGAAGAGGGTGCTGTGGTTGCTCTGTGGATAAGCAGGAAAGAGTTTGTATTGACGTAATATTTTTTTAATGATGAGTTTGATATTGCGATGACAGCAGAATTTGAGAGTGAGGTGCGCGATATGTGTAATTTAAGTAAAGCGCTTGTGGAGCAGGGAATTGAACAGGGAATCAAACGAGGAATAGAACAGGGCATAGGAAAAGGAGTTGAGCAGAAGAACTTATCATTGGCTAAGATGATGCTTGAGGGCAATGAGCCAATAGATAAAATTGTTAAATATACAGGATACGACGTTGATAAGATTAAAGAAATCGCAGAACAGATAAATATACCTGTATCAGTATGACGGATTTATAATATCGAAAAAAGTAATCCCCCTCTAACCGGATGTTTATGTAAAAACATTCCGCTGGAGGGGGATTTTGCCGTCTGGATAGGCGGGGCTGTTATAATCATTGAACAGGCTGCTCCTGCCGTTTACTTAAAAAAGATGAAACATTCTTCAGTCTGGCGTGTTTTGTTGTTATAGGCAGTGATAGACAGGACAGAATTTTTCTTTGTGACTTTAAAGCTCTTATTATTGGCGATTCTGGTAGATAAACCATTGCTTGACGCCTTATAAAAAGCATTGATGGTCCAGTCTTTTGGCACCTTGTAGCTGAGTTTCAAATTTTTGTTTTTGTATTTGGAGTAGCTTAAGTTATAGGTGTTGTTGGTTTTCAGCTTAGAGGTAACATTTAATTTTCCAAGTTTAATAGAAGAAAATGGAGGTACATATTTCTTCACAACAATTTTTGCAGTGGTAGTAATATTTCCGCTTTTATAGGAAATGGTGGAAGTTCCTGTCTTTTTTAAATCCAGATAGATTCCTGTATATTTTTTGTTGAGTCCAATGCCCTTTTTAGAAGAGATTTTTAATACAGAAGGGTTGCTGGATTTTAAATTGCTCAGTTTCTGTCCGGTATAAACCATGGCGAACATAGGCTGATTGGCAGGACGGTAGGAACTGGAAGGGTAATCATACAATTTGGATGATTTGGAATATAGAGTGAATACTCTGGTAGGTACAGATACTTTCGCCTGTGTTACAGTCGTTATAGAGAAAATCAGTGTCAACGCCAGAAACAGGGATAAAACTTTTTTTACATGCTTTTTCATAGGAAACTCCTTTCGTTTGACTTTTTATTAATTATACAACCTGAATGCTTTCGAGTCAAAGTCAAATAAGAGGTGTTTTTCATTGTTGAGTTTGCAGGGGAATTATAGTATATTGAAAAAAAGCAGTAGCTGGGAGGGATGAATATGGGATTTTGGTTATTTATGATATTGATGGATTTACTGATTCCTTTTACAATGCTTGGTTTTGGAAAATACTTTCTGAAAAAGGCGCCAAAGGAAATCAACTATGTATTTGGCTACCGAACAACAATGTCTATGAAAAATCAGGATACATGGATATTTGCCCATAAATACTGTGGAAAACTGTGGTACAATTTGGGGAAAATCCTTCTGTCTGTAACACTCATCGGAATGCTTCTGGTGTTGGGAAAGCCGAAAGAAACGGTAGAAAATGTTGGAGAGATTCTGTGTATTATACAGTTGATTCCATTAGTGGCGTCCATTATTCCTACCGAGATAGCGCTTAGAAAGACATTTGATAAAAACGGTAACAGACGGTGAAAGTAGAGAGAAAAAATATGAACAGGGTAATGATAATAGAAGATGAAGAAAGCGTCAGGAGAAGTATAGAGTTTTCTCTTCAAAGAGAGGGCTGCGAGGTGAAAAGCGCCGGAACCATAAGAGAGGCAGAAGCATTAATGAAAGTGTATACACCGGAACTTATTCTCTGTGATATTAATTTGCCGGATGGAAACGGGCTGGATTTCATAAAGAAAATCAGGTTAGAGACAAATGCACATCTGATATGCCTGACTGCTCTTGACAGAGAAACCGATATGGTGATGGGGTATGAAGCAGGGGCGGATGATTATATCGCAAAGCCTTTCAGCCTGTCTGTTCTGACCATGAAAATTAATGCATATTTCAGAAAAGGAAGAGTTCAGGAGAATCAGGTGATTGAGTCTGGAAGAGTCAAAGCGGACAAAACGGCAATGAAAGTTTACGTAAATGGAGAGGAAATTTCCGTAACGAAAAATGAATGGAAGCTTCTCCTTTTGTTTATGGAAAATCCGGATATCATTCTGTCTAAAGACCAGATTCTGGAAAAATATTTGATATAGACGGTGAATTTGTGGATGAAAATACAGTTGCCGTAAATATTACCAGACTCCGGAAAAAACTTGATACAGGAGAAGAAGGAAAAAAACTGATTAAGAATGTAAGAGGACTTGGATATGTTTGGAACAGTAAAAGATAGTAAATATACAAGTTATCTTATGCCTCTGATTGCATTAATTTTGATGAGCGCCACTGTTATAGCCGTACAGTATAACTCTTACAGGGAGGACACTATCCAACTGGGAAAAATCCTGACAGAAACAGAGGAAGACGAAATTACCTACGAAAAAGCAGTGGAGACTTTGGATAAATATGGGTATGTAAAAGAGGGAAAAAGCAGTTTTTACAGACGATTTCTGTGGACTGGAGGTATGACAATTGCCGGAGCTTTTGTTGCATATTTGTTAATCGTGTTTGGTATCAAAAGGCAGGAAAAAGAAGCTTTCCGAAGATATAAAGATATTCTGGAAGCAATAGAAAAGGACATTGAAGAGCTTCGGGAAGGAAGCTACGGAGAGGGTGAATCATCACTATCCAAATGTCTGAAAGGTCTGAATTCGAATCCGGAAGCAGTGAGAATAGACACGGCTCTGGACAAATTAAACGGAAATTTTTTGTTGATAAAACAAAAAGCAGAAGCGGATAAAAAAGAAACAAAGGACGTTGTTACAGACATTTCCCATCAGTTAAAAACGCCTCTGGCAGCAGTAAAATCCACGTTTGAGATTTTACAGAATCAGGATCTTTCACAGGAGGAACGGGAAGAGTTTGAAGAACGAATGGCATTTCAGATTGATTCGCTGGAAAAGCTTACTGCATCGCTTGTGAATATTTCCAGACTTGAAAGCGGGATGATTTCTATTCAGCTTCGCAAAGGAAAACTGTTTGATTCAATTCTGGACGCAGTGAACGGAGTGTGGCAGAAGGCAGAAGAAAAAAACATTGTTATTGAGCTTGAGGAGGGTGAAACCGAAAAACTGCCCGAAATCATGCAGGACAGAAAGTGGCTGACAGAGGCTTTTATTAATATTCTGGAAAATGCAGTGAAGTATTCGAAGGAAAATACAGCGATTTCTATTCGCGTGTTCAATATGAATTCTATGGTAAGGATTGAGTTTGCAGACCAGGGAATCGGAATTTCCCCAAATGAGAAGCATAAGATTTTTCAGCGTTTTTACAGAGGGGAAAAGGAAGAAATACGCAGGGAAAGCGGAAGCGGAGTCGGGCTTTATCTGGCGAGATACATCATTTCCCGGCATGGCGGAACGATAATGGTAAAAGACAACAGAATTGATGGAGAAAAATGCGGAAGCATATTCGTTGTTCAGATTCCGCTGCTCAGGAGAAGTCTTACAAATCTGTAAGACTTTTTCTTTGTCCTGAAAGAAAACAGCAAGTTTTCTGTTGTAATATCTTTAGAAAAGAGGAGGTAATGAAAATGGATACAATAGTTAAAACACAGGAATTATGTAAATATTACGGCGAGGGCAAAAATCAGGTAAAGGCGGTTCAGAATACGGAAATAGAAATCAGGAGAGGTGAATTTGTCGCTATTATAGGGAAATCGGGTTCAGGAAAGAGTACCCTTTTACATCTCCTTGGCGGGCTTGATTATCCTACTTCCGGAAAGGTATATATAAAGGGAAAAGACATTTTTGCCATGTCTGAGGATGAGCTTGCAGTATTCAGAAGACAGAAAATCGGTTTTGTTTTTCAGGCGTTTAATCTTGTTTCCTCAATTAATGTTTACGAAAACGTAGTTCTTCCACTGGGGCTTGACGGGAAAGAACCGGATGAAGACTATGTAAATGACATTCTGAAAACTCTGGGAATAGAGGACAAAATTGAAAATCTTCCCTCTGCATTATCAGGAGGACAGCAGCAGAGAGTTGCGATTGCAAGAGCCCTGGCATCAAAGCCGGATCTTATACTGGCGGATGAGCCGACAGGAAATCTTGATACGAAAACAGGAGAGGAAGTTATTGCATTACTGAAACTTTCCGCGGAAAAATACGGACAGACATTGGTGATTATTACCCATAACGAGGAAATCGCGCAGCTTGCTGACCGGATTCTGGCAATCGAAGATGGAAAGGTGGCTGAACTGAAATGAAAACTCTGACAAGAATAGCAATCAGCAACAATAAAGAGAATAAAACGAGAAGTTTTCTTACCATGATTGCAGTCGCGCTGACGACAATGCTGATTACGGCGATAGGAACCTTTGGCTATGGCGGAATAAAAGGAAACATAGAAAATGCAGAAGCTCTGTACGGCAATTATGTAGGCGCGTTTTCCGGCATAACAGAGGAGCAGCTTCAAGAAATGAAAAAGAGAGGCGAAATTGATGAAATCGGTCTTATGTCGGGTGTTGGAGAAGCGCATACCAAGGGACATTCAAATCTCGTATGGATGAGTGAGAAGGCTTTGGATATGACGAATTTTCATACTATGCTTCAGGAGGGAAGCTTTCCCGTGGGGAAAAGTGAAATTGCCGCTTCCAGAGTATTCTTCGGACAATTGGGATACGATGATGTCAAAATCGGAGACAAAGTAGCTGTGCCGGTAAGACGGAACGGAACAGAGGCTTATCTGGAAAAGGAGTTTATAATTACAGGTATCATAAAAGACGGTATAGGGAATGAGAGCCAGCAGTCTTCTACAGTAATAGTTTCCAGAGAATACTATGACAGTGAAGCCGGGAAAGGAAACGGCAGATATACGGCATATTTTACATTGAGCGATAATATAAAAGGCGACTGGACTCAGATAGAAGCTGTAATTGATGAACTGGCAAAAAACATTGGTGTGGAAACAGGGAATGTTTACAAGAACAGTAACGTAATCTCAACAAAATATGCGCCTGCGTCTGAGGTGTGGATTCCCTGCATATTTATCTGTCTGATTGTTGTAATTTTTTCGGTTGTTGTAATTTACAATATATTCCAGATAGGAATTGCCCGAAAGGTTCAGGAATACGGAAAAATCAAGGCGATTGGTGCTACGAAGAAGCAGATGAAAAAAATTATCGTAAAAGAAGGATATCTTCTTTCTGCGATTGCAATACCCACAGGTCTTGCGGCAGGATATTTTGTATCTGTGCTTTTGTTTAACAGTGCAATGAGCTTTGCAGGAAAAGGAAACGAATACATGGCAGTCAGGGAAGTGTCTCTGTTTTCTCCGTGGGTTCTTCTGGCTGCGGCTCTGATTTCCCTTGTAACAGTGCGTATGGCGCTGATAAGGGCGGTTAAGACGATTGTTTCCATCACTCCTGTAAGTGCGGTCGCTTATGAAGAGTTTACAGGAAACAAAAAAGGATACCGAAAAGGGCATAAAGCTCTTAATATAACGGGGCTTATAAAATCGGATCTGGCAATCAATAAAAAGAGAAATATCACTACGATACTGGTTATGGGACTGTCCTGTATTTTATTTGTCACAATATCAAGTCTGGCAAGCAGCATTGACCCGGAATACGATGCCCGAAATAATGTTGAACGCGGAGATTACCAGATAGAGATTAATTACGACAATAACGATGAGGTTTATACAGAAAATAACCTTGACCAGATTTTGAAAAATAATCCCATTTCCAGAGAAGCAATCGAGTCCTTTGAGGCGATAGACGGCGTTACGAAAACCCAGACCAGAAATTATCTGACATTTGAGGAAGAGGGAATCAAAAGGACTGTTGCCGTTTTTGACAGAGAGGGATTCGAGAGCGAACTGGAAAAATCAGGAGTTGTAGGTGATTTTACATACGATACGGTCAGCAGGGCAGACGGATATGTATATACGTTTTCTCACTTTATGGAAGAAGCAGGGCAGAAGCTTGGTGACAAACTGGAGGCAGAGCTTTTTAACGGAAAGTCAGAAGCGAAGTACAGAGGTACGGCAATGGGCTCTTTCGGAAGTGTTTCCGCAGATTATGTGATAACGGAAGACACAGCGGAAAAACTGGGATTACTTGCGGATAGCCCTGCCTATCTCTGGATATGGTGCGGGGAGGAAGCAAAAGCCGGAGTTGAGGCTAAGATAGAGGAACTATACGGCGAAAGTGAACTTGTATACTGGGAAGGCTATGACGAGGCATATAGCCTTGCTGACAGAGCGACATTTCTTTTTAAAGTGCTGGTATATACTTTTCTTGGGCTGATTGGGACAATTTGTTTCCTGAATATGGCAAATACCATGATTATGAACGTGATAACAAGAAAAAGAGAATTCGGTATTCTTCAGGCTGTGGGATTGAGTAACAGACAGCTTGGAAAGATGCTTCAGTTAGAAGGGATTTTCTTTACGGCAGGTTCGATTATAATTTCCCTGCTGATAGGATTGCCTGGAGGATACGGCGCATACCTGTATTGTCGGAAAGAAGGATTTTTCGGTATAAATATGTATCATTTTCCAGTCTGGGAAATCGGAATTATGGTGACAATCCTGCTTCTTATGCAGATTGCCCTGTCTTTCGTGCTGAGCAGAAATGTAAAGAAAGAATCCATTATAGACAGGATAAGGTATTGAGAGGGGGAGAAATGGGAATATTGTGAAGAGATTTTGAGTCATAGGATTCAAGTTGCGGGAAAAGGTTAAGGCTTCCCGCAGCTTTTTTTGCATGAAAATATATCATAAATCTGATATTTTTCCTATCAATTTGATTTTTATTTCCCATTTTTTTTTGTAACATAAATCATAAAATACAGTGTGGTATGAGTATAGGAGGGAAATCAGATGAGTAAAATTCACTTCACAGGAGAAGATGGAGCTTTTACAATTAAGAATCCTGAAAATTACAGCGGACTTTACTTCCCGATAGCAGGAGAAAAAGGGTTGAAAAGTGCGGTAACTCCTAATATGGGAGGTGACAGCAAAATAGATCAGGAAACCTTTCTTTTAGAACCGGTGAGTGTGGAGAATCTTCATAATAACCGTTCTACAAGGAACTTCTGGTGTGTGATTGAGGGAATCGGATGCTGGTCTGCAACAGGGGCTTCTGCAGAGGCGGAAAATTTGAAGTTTACGGATAAACAGGAGCAAAGTGAGCTTACTGCGGGTTTCATGTGTCACACAGTAAAAAGGATGTCTGATAAATACGAGTTAAAATCTGAAATAACGTCATTTGTGCCGGTAAATGAAAATACAGAGGTTATTAAAATTAAAATTAAAAATCTGGCAAAAACGAACCGGAAAATAACATTTATTGCAGCGATACCGATTTATGGAAGAAGTGCAGATAATATTCGTGATCACAGAAATGTTACATCTATGCTTCACAGAGTCAAAACGGGGAAATATGGGGTTTTCGTAAAGCCTACTATGTCTTTTGATGAAAAAGGTCATAGAAAGAATCATAAGATTTACTTTGTACAGGGAGTTATGGAAAATGGTCTGGCACCAGAATCCTTTTATCCTATAACAGAAGGTTTCCTTGGAGAAGGAGGAACATTTACACGTCCAAGAGCAGTATATGAGAATTATCCGGGAGTGCCGGAGGGAGCGGCAGCAGAAGGGAAAGAAGCTCTGGGAGGAATTAAATTTGAAGAAGTTACTCTGACGCCGGGACAGACTGCAGAGTATGTGATCTTTGCAGGAATTACAGAGGAAGAAAAAGATGCAGATCGAATCGTTGAAGCATATGGAAATTCGGAAAAGTCAGACTTGCTTCTTGAGGAAACACAAAACTATTGGAAAAATAAGGTAAATGTTTCTTATTACACCGGAAACAACAGATTTGATTTATTTATGCGTTGGGTAAGCTTCCAGCCATTTCTTAGAAGAATTTACGGATGTTCTTTTTTACCGCATCATGATTATGGACGGGGCGGAAGAGGATGGAGAGATTTGTGGCAGGATTGTCTGTCGTTGTTGCTAATGGAACCGGGAGATGTTCGAACTATGATATTGAAAAATTACGGAGGAGTTCGAATTGATGGAACAAATGCCACAATTATAGGGCATGGTCAGGGGAATTTTATTGCAGATAGAAATGGAATCAGTCGTGTATGGATGGATCACGCAGTCTGGCCATTTATGACGACAAAGCTTTATATTGATCAGACTGGTGATATAGAAATTCTTCTGGAAGAGGAAACATATTTTAAGGATGCACAGTCTATGCGTGGACATGATATAGATGCAGTCTGGAGTGAAACATATGGAATGTGTCAGAGGAGAGAAGATGGTGAAATTTACAGGGGAACGGTACTCGAACATCTTCTCATTGAACATTTATGTGCATTTTATGAGGTCGGTGAACACAATGAAATGTTGCTGAGAGGCGCAGACTGGAATGATGCTTTGGATATGGCGTCAAACAACGGAGAGAGTGTTGCATTTACCTGTGCCTATGCGGGAAATATGAAAGAACTGGCACGGTGCTTGGAAACGCTTCAAAAGCAGTCAGGGTATGAAAAGATAGAATTTATGGAAGAGGCAGTTCCCCTTTTAGCAGAAGGGTGTGAATTATATGAAAATACAGAAGAAAAGAAAAAGCTTTTGAAGAAATATCTGAAATGCAGCAGGCATTGCATCAGCGGTAGAAAGTCGCTTATATCCGTGAAAGAGTTGATTAAAAATCTTAACGGTAAAGCGGATTGGATGATGGAGCATATCAGAAAGCAAGAGTGGATTGAAGGAGAAGAAGGCGAAGGATGGTTTAACAGTTATTATGATGACAATAAAAATGCAGTGGAAGGATTTTTTGACAGTGGCGTGAGGATGATGCTTACCGGGCAGGTGTTTGCAATAATGAGCGGTACTGCGGATAAAGGTCAGATTTCAAAAATCTGTGCAGGAGCAGATCATTATCTTTATAGGTCAGAAATTGGCGGATACAGGCTGAATACAGATTTCCATGAATTAAAATTCGATATGGGAAGAATGTTTGGCTTTGCATATGGCGAAAAAGAAAACGGAGCTGTTTTTTCACATATGACAGTGATGTATGCCAATGCCCTTTATAAGAGAGGGTTTGTAAAAGAAGGATATAAAGCGCTTCAGACATTGGCAGATACTGCGTTGAATTTTGAAACCAGTAAAATTTATCCGGGGATACCGGAATATTTTAACAGTACAGGAAGGGGAATGTATCACTATCTGACAGGAGCGGCAAGCTGGTATATGATGACAATGATAACAGAGGTATTTGGTGTACATGGCAGAACGGGAATTTTAACAGTATGTCCAAAGCTTATGCGAGAGCAATTTGACGAAGAAGGATGTGCCATTATCAGACTTACTTTTGGAGAAAAGAAATTCGAGGTTGTTTATTATAATGTACAAAAATTACAATATGGAGATTATTGCATCAGAAAAGCTTTCTGTAATAAGAGTGAAATAAAGCATACGGAATTTGAAGCTTTTATCGAAAAAAGTACGATTAAAGCGCTTGATAATGAGTCTGTACACAAAATAGAGATTGTATTGGATAGATAAAAGGTACAAAAAGGAGGAAAAATAAAATGCAGTATGGTTATTTTGATGATGAAAGAAGAGAATATGTAATAACAAGACCAGATACTCCGGCCCCATGGGCAAACTATTTGGGATCGCCAAAATACGGGGCAGTAATTTCCAACAATGCAGGAGGATACAGCTTTGCAAAATCTGGAGCTGACGGGCGCATTATTCGTTATGTGTTTAACGGCTTTGATCAGCCGGGACGTTATATTTATATTCGTGACAATGATAGGAAAGATTATTGGTCAGCATCCTGGCAGCCGGTTGGAAAGAATACAGAAGACTACAAAAGTAAATGCTGTCATGGAACAGGATATACAAGAATTTGCGCAGACTATGTCGGAATTCACACAGAGGCGCTTTATTATGTGCCTCTGGATAAGGAATATGAGGTCTGGTGTTTAAAAGTAAAGAATAATTCAGAAGAGGACAGAAATCTGAGTATTACAGGATATGCCGAATTTACAAATAACAGCAATTATGAGCAGGATCAGGTGAATCTTCAGTATTCCCAGTTTATTACACGGACGCTTTTTGAGGAAAACAGAATCAGACATTTAGTTCATGGAAATCTGGATGGGATTGAAGATGGAAAGGACGTAGACGATAAAGTTGTTGTGGAGAGATTTTTCGGACTTGCAGGAAGTGAAGTTGCTTCATATTGCGGGGATAGAGAAAAATTTCTCGGAAGATATCACGGATATGGAAATCCGGTCGGTGTGGAAAATGGAAATCTTGGAAATGAGTTAAGCTGCAGTGAGAATGGATGTGGAGCGCTGACATCAGAAATTATGCTGAAACCCGGAGAGGAAAAAATTCTGACATTTTTACTTGGCATGAAGTATAACGAAGAAGCAAAAATGATAATGGAAAGATATGAATATCCAGAGGAAGTATGCAATCGGGAACTGGAGGAGATTATTGCATACTGGCACGGAAAGTTATCTCATTTTCAGGTAAAAACACCAAGCCCGGAATTTGATACTATGATTAATACCTGGAATGCATATAACTGCTTTATGACATTTATCTGGTCCAGAGCGGCTTCTTTTACATACTGTGGTCTGCGTAATGGATATGGTTATAGAGATACTGTGCAGGATATACAGGGAATTATACACCTTGCACCTGAGATGGCAGTGGATAAGATCCGTTTCATGTTGTCGGCTCAGGTGGATAACGGAGGTGGACTGCCTCTTGTAAAGTTTACTCATAATGCAGGACATGAAGATACGCCGGACGACGCATCCTATGTGAAGGAAACTGGACATCCTGCATATCGTGCGGATGATGCGTTGTGGTTATTCCCTACAGTTTACAAATATATTTCAGAATCAGGAAATCTTTCATTTGTGGATGAAGTAATTCCTTTTGCAAACAAAGGAGAGGGTACTGTTTATGAGCATTTGAAGAGAGCTGTTGAATTTTCACTGAATCATATGGGACCGCATGGAATGCCGGCAGGTCTGTATGCAGACTGGAATGACTGTCTTCGTTTGGGAAAAAACGGGGAATCTACTTTTGTAGCGTTACAGTTTTATCTGGCGATGACGATTCTGAAAAAGTTTGCAGAATATAAGGGAGATACAGAATATATCGCCTATCTGGAAGAAAAGCAGGAGAAACTTGGGGGAATCTTGAATAAATTATGCTGGAACGAAGATCGGTTTATCAGAGGATTTACTGAGGAGGGTGAAGTAATCGGAAACAGGGAAGCGCCGGAAGCAAATATGTGGCTGAACCCTCAAAGCTGGTCTGTAATCAGCGGATTTGCATCTGAGAGTCAGGCGGAGAAAGCCCTTGAAAAGGTTTATGAAAACCTGAATACGGAATATGGAGCGATTCTGATGGATCCACCATATCATAAACACGCCTTTGACGGTGCGCTTGCTGTTATTTATAACGCTGGAACAAAGGAAAACGCAGGGATTTTCTCTCAGTCTCAGGGTTGGCTCATTCTTGCAGAAGCTCTTCTTGGTCATGGAAACAGAGCGTTTATGTATTTTAAAGAAAATGCTCCTGCAGCACAGAATGACCGTGCGGAAATCAGAAAACTGGAGCCATATTGCTATGGACAGTTTACAGAGGGAAAGGCAAGTTCACACTTTGGTCGCTCTCACGTACATTGGTTGACAGGAACTGCTTCTACCGTTATGGTAGGTTGTGTAGAGGGAATTATGGGAATTCGCCCTGACTTTTACGGACTTAGAATTTCCCCATCCATCCCGGAAGAATGGGATGGATTTGAAATAGAAAAAGATTTCAGGGGAAAACATTTGCATATTGTGGTTTCTAATGAAAAGCACGTACAATCAGGATGCGTCAAGCTTCTCGTAAATGGAGAGCAAATGGAGGGCGATTATATTCCGGAAAAATTCCTTACAGAATGGACAGAAATTGAATTGAAAATGTCATGATTCTGATTTATTGTAAGATTCTTTCAGCTCCCATGCAGAAGAATAATTCAAATCCCGGTATTTCTTCGGAGTCATTCCAGTCAGCTTTCGGAAAGTTTGGATGAAATGGCTCTGAGAAGAGAAAGAGAGGTAATTGGCAATGTCGATCAGGCTGTAGTCACAGAATTTAAGAAGATGTTGAGCCTTTTCGATTTTCTGCTCGCGAATATAGTCGCTGACAGAAATGCCGATTTCCTCCTTGAAAAGACGGGAGAGGTAGCTTGGTGATAAGTCTGTATGTGCAGCCAGATCTTCAATGGTTATGCGCTCTTTAATGTGTATATAAATGTAATCAAGACAGGCAGTAATAGGTTTGGAGGTTCCTGCATTTTTTCGGAGAAGACGCATTTTTCCGGTAAAATCAAGCACCATTTTGTCATGAAGGGCAACAATATCTTCGACAGCATTAAGGTAATCAAGTTTTAGTATGTAAAAATCACTGAGGCGAAAGGCCTGTTCCATTTCCATTCCGTTATTGGAGCACAGTCTTGTTATTAACGCAACGGAAATAACAAAGTGGTATTTCATATTTGTGACGGGATTGCGCGAAAGAATTCCGACACCGTCGGAAGCCTGAAAACGCTTTTCTTCGCAGTTTTTTCGAACTGCGTTGATGTCACCGTTACAGACTGCCTGAAAGAAGTTATTTTCTTCGTTAGTGGTGCGGTGTGTCTGTTCTTCTTCGGAGACAAGAGCTTCTTTACGATACCATTCTTTTGATAAGTCCATAAAAACACCTCTTTGATAAAAAATGAATAGAAAATATTTTTTGAAATTATATCATGAATTTGATATTTTTACAATTATTGTAATATAAGATGTTTTAGAAAACATGTATAGTATAAGCATGAAAGGGAGAGCGAACGGTCCCAAAAATAAAACAGGAGGAAAAAATAATGAAAAGAAAAGCAATTGTAATGTTACTTGCAGCAGCTATGACTGCAGCGACAATGGTTCCTGCAACAGTGCAGGCTGCAGATGAAGGAAAGGTTATTAACATTTATTCCTGGAATAATGAATTCCGTGAAAGAATCGAAGCGGTTTATCCGGAAGTAGAAAAAACTTCTGAAGATGGTACAGTGACAACATTAAAAGACGGAACAGAAATTCACTGGATCATCAATCCGAATCAGGATGGTGTCTATCAGCAGAAACTGGATGAAGCTCTGATGAATCAGGCAGATGCATCAGCAGATGATAAGGTTGATATTTTCTTATCTGAGACAGACTATGTAAACAAATATGTAGATGCGGATGCAGATGTGGCGATGCCATTAACAGACCTTGGAATTGATCCTGAGAAAGACCTCGCAGATCAGTATGATTTCACAAAAACAAGTGCGTCTGACCAGAATGGAGTACAGAGAGGAGCTACATGGCAGTGCTGCCCGGGAACTCTTGTATATCGTCGTGATATTGCCAAAGAGGTATTTGGAACAGACGATCCTGTTGAAATCGGAGCAAAGATGAAGGACTGGGAGACAACGAAGGAAACTGCAGAGGTATTAAAAGAGAAAGGATACTTTACTTTTTCTTCTTATGCAGATACATTCCGCCTTTATGGAAACAGCATTGAAGAATCCTGGGTAAAACCTGGTGAAACAACAATCAGAGTAGACCAGAAAATTATGGACTGGGTAAATGACTCCAAAGAATGGCTGGATGCAGGTTATCTTGATGAAACAGTGAAAGGTCAGTTCAATGCGGACTGGAATAAAGCGATGGGAACAAAGTCAAAAGTATTTGCATTTCTTCTTCCTGCATGGGGCATTGACTTTGTGCTCAAGCCTAACTGGGATGGAGAAGAGGGAGCATGGGCTGTTACAAACCCTCCTCAGGAATATAACTGGGGCGGCTCTTATATCCACGGATGTCAGGGAACAGATAATCCGGAACATGTAAAAGATATCATTATGGCGATGACAGGAAACAAAGAGAATCTTTTAAAAATTTCTCAGGATTATTCTGATTTTACAAATACGAGAAGTGGTATGCAGGAGGCTACCTCTGATGAGAATTTCGCATCTGCATTCCTTGGCGGACAGAATCCATTTGAGTATTTTGCACCGGTTGCGGAAAATATTCAGATTGCACCTCTTTCCGCTTACGATCAGGGATGTGTAGAGCTGATTCAGAATGCCTTTACAGATTATTTCCATGACAAAGTTGATTTTGAAAAAGCCGTATCTAATTTCGAAACAGCAATTAAAGAGCGTTATCCGGATATCACAGAAGTCCAGTGGCCGGAAAAATAGTAAGATAAATCTGTGGGACACTTATGTGTTCCACAGAAATTTATGGAAAGGGGCATATTTGAAGTATGAAAAAACGCAAAAGTCTCAGTTATGCAAAATGGGGTTATATTTTTATTCTCCCGTTTTTCTTATGTTATTTTATATTTTCCCTGATTCCTCTGGCAGATACAGTAAAATATAGTTTTTTTGAGTATTTCCGATCGGGAATTAAGGAAATAGGACCGAATTTTGTCGGACTGGAAAATTATAAAAGCCTGCTGCAGTCGGATATGTTGAAGTATGGGTTAAACACATTGATTTTATGGGTAATAGGATTTATTCCTCAGATTGTTGTAGCCCTGACTCTGGCAGTCTGGTTCACAGATATTCGATTAAAGATTCGTGGAAAACAGTTTTTTAAAGTAGTTATCTATTTGCCAAACCTGATTATGGCTTCTGCCTTTGCTATGTTGTTTTTTACCATGTTTTCTACAAACGGTCCGGTAAACTCGATTTTGATGTCGCTGGGAATCATTACAGAACGCATAGATTTTATGGGGACGGTGTTTGGAACCAGGTCGCTTATCGGCTTTATGAACTTTCTTATGTGGTTTGGTAATACTACAATTATGCTCATGGCTGCGATTATGGGAATCAGCACGGAGGTGTTTGAAGCTTCAGAGTTGGATGGATGTAATACAATTAAACGCTTCTTTTATATTATCCTTCCTCTTATCCGTCCGATTCTTGCATACACATTGATTACGGCAATTATTGGAGGTCTGCAGATGTTTGATGTTCCGCAGATTCTTACAAATGGACAGGGAAATCCAGACCGTACATCCATGACTTTGATTATGTTCCTGAATAATCATCTGAAATCAAAGAATTATGGTATGGCAGGAGCGCTTTCAGTTTATCTATTCATAATCAGTGGAATTCTTTGCTTTATTGTTTATAGAATGACAAACGATGATGATCCGGATGGTTCGAAGGCTGCTGCCAGAAGAAGAAAAAAGGAAGAAAGAAGGAGGAGATAAAATGAAAAACAAAAAGCAAAATACAGTGCAGAGTATTGTTGCACATATTATACTCATTATTTTATCATTTATGTGCCTGTTTTTCTTCTATATATTAATTATAAATGCGACACGTTCCCACGCGCAGCTTCAGAAAGGATTTTCCGCACTGCCGGGAGGTCATTTTTGGGAGAATCTGAAAAATGTTGCCAATGACGGAACATTTCCAATGATAAGAGGAATTTTTAACAGCCTGCTGGTATCTGGCTGCAGTGCGGCTCTCAGTACATATTTTTCTTCTCTGACAGCATATGGTTTATATACCTATGATTTTAAATTAAGAAAAGCTGCATTTACATTTATAATGGCAATTCTGGTAATGCCTACACAGGTTACAGCAATGGGCTTCCTGCGCCTTGTTACAAAGATGGGAATGTACGATTCGCTTTTACCTTTGATTATTCCTTCGATTGCATCTCCGGCTGTGTTTTATTTTATGTACAGTTACCTTCAGTCATCTCTTCCGCTGTCTCTGGTGGAAGCGGCGAGAATCGATGGAAGCGGTGAGTTCAGAACATTTAATCAGATTATACTTCCGATTATGAAACCAGCAATTGCGGTACAGGCAATTTTCTGTTTCGTAGGTTCCTGGAATAATTATTTTGTTCCTGCCTTAATTATACAGTCTAAGGACAAAATGACAGTTCCTATACTGATCGCAACTCTGCGAGGAGCAGATTATATGAACTTTGATATGGCAAAGATATATATGATGATATTGGTTGCTATTGTACCGATCGTTTTAGTGTATTTGTTATTATCAAAGTATATTATTGCCGGGGTGACACTTGGTGGCGTAAAAGGATAAAAGAACAATAAAAAGATAAAAAGCATGTAATAGTAATGAACTCTCCCATTTTGATAAGGTAATTTTGAAAAGATGGGAGAGTTTTTGTTAAGGAGAAAGAAAATGACAGAAAAGAGAAGGAATTTCAGCGGGACACTATTACAGTCTCCGTCTGCAAGAGAAATCGCCCATGGGAAACTTGCGAGAAAACTTGCGGCAAGAGGAATTGTTCTTCTGAAGAATGAAGCCTTGCTTCCATTTAAAGAAAATGAAAAAATTGCTCTTCTGGGGGCGGGAGCAGTAAAGACGGTGAAAGGCGGCATTGGTTCAGGAGATGTAAACAATAGAGAGAACATTTCTATTTATGAAGGACTAAAAGAGGCAAAGGTTACGCTTACAAGCGAAAAGTGGCTGCAGGATTATTGCAGCATTTATGATGATGCAAGGGCTTGTTGGAAAGAAAAGATTCTGGAAGATGCAAAAATAGTCGAGAATCCTTTTGACGCGTATGCTTCAAATCCTTTTTCACTACCTGAAGGCAGTGAAATTGAACAAACAGATATTGAGGGAGCAGATGCTGCTGTATATGTGATCAGTCGTATTTCAGGAGAAGGGAAAGACCGGAAATGTAAAAAGGGTGATTACTATTTAAGTGAAAAAGAAGAAAGAGATATTATGTATCTCAATCAAATGGGAATCAATACGGCGCTTATTTTAAATGCCGGAGGACCGGTAGAGCTTACAGATATTCTTGAAAAGGCTCCATGTGTGAAAGCAGTTTTGAATATTTCCCAGTTAGGGCAGCAGGGGGGAAATGCTGTGGCAGATATTCTTTTGGGAAAAGCAGTTCCAGAGGGAAAACTGACAGCAACCTGGGCAAGAAGGTATGAGGATTATCCATATGCTGATGTATTTGGTCATTTGAATGGAAATCTGGAGTACGAAGAATATAAAGAGGGCATTTATGTAGGATATCGGTATTTTGACAGTTTTGATGTTAAGCCGCTGTTTCGCTTTGGTTATGGACTGTCATACACCACATTTAAAATTACATGTAGGGATATACGCGTAGAGACAGATAAAATTTTGGTAGATGTGGAAGTTAAGAATACTGGGGAATATTATGCTGGAAGAGAAGTAGTGCAGATATATGCAGGCTTGCCTCAGATAGGGCAGGCGAGAGAATATCGAAGACTGGTAGGGTTTGAGAAAACAGATTTGTTGAAACCGGGAGAAGTGCAGAGAATTACGGTTACGGTGGAACAGAAAAATCTGGCAGGCTTCTGTGCGGATAATCACAGTTGGATTGTAGAAAAAGGGAAATACAGTATATGGATAGGCAATCAGTCTGCAGATTTACAGTTGGGAGCTATAATCACAGTTCAAGAAAGTTCTGTTCTGGAAGAAAATAGCGCTGTCTGTACACCAAAAGAGAAGTTTGAAGAGCTTGGAGCGTCAGAAGTCGCAAAGAAAAAGACGGAAGATGCAATTGGAATGGCAATTGAGAATTCTGTACCTGAAATTTCGTTTGCACCGAAGAGAGAAGAAAAAAAAGCATGTAAAGTACATTATGCAGACCAGCAGCCTGTTGAGGATTTGATTCCGCTTTTGTATGGAAATATTACCAAGGGCACCAGTACACTTGGATCTGCGGGAACACGCGTACCGGGATCTGCAGGAGAGACTACAGAGGAATTAGAAGAAACATATGGAATCAGTTCACTGATTATGGCAGATGGACCGGCTGGTTTGCGTTTGCGTCAGAGCTATGAGGTGGATAAAAATACAGGACATATTTATGGTACAGGCGTCTTTGGATCTTTGGAAAACGGCTTTCTGGAAGAAATGGAGCGCCATGAGAATGCAGATATTTATTATCAGTTCTGTACCGCATTTCCTGTAGGCACGGCAATCGCACAGACATGGGATAAGGACTTGATGAAACAATTCGGGGAAGCTGTTGCAGTAGAGATGAAAGAATTTCATGTAGATTTGTGGCTGGCTCCTGGAATGAATATTCAAAGGAATCCGTTATGCGGACGAAATTTCGAATATTATTCAGAAGATCCGGTATTATCAGGAATCACAGCAGCTTTTGTAACAAAAGGAGTGCAGTCTAAAAATGGATGTGGCGTAACGATTAAACATTTTGCCTGCAACAATCAGGAAGATAATAGAATGGGAGTCGATGCCAGAGTATCAGAAAAAGCTCTCAGAGAGATTTATTTCCGCGGTTTTGAGATTGCAGTAAAAGAGAGTAAGCCGTTAGCGATTATGACATCATATAACTTGATCAACGGTGTTCATGCGGCGAATTGTAAAGAACTTTGTACAACGCTTGCCCGTGAGGAATGGGGATTTGACGGATTAATTATGTCAGATTGGAATACTACTGTGCCGGAAGACGGAAGTATTCCATGGAAATGTGCAGAAGCAGGAAACGATGTAATTATGCCGGGAAACCCTGATGACGACAAAAATATTCGGGAAGCATTAAACAAAGGGATATTAACAGAACAGCAAGTTCGTCAATGTGCAGGGAGGGTTATTGCAGTAACAGAAAGAATTAAGAAAAATAGAAAGTCTTTTTGATGCGTAAACTCAAGTTTTTCAGTGTTGAGTTTGTACCATTTCTATAGTATATTTGAGAAAATGGAAAACAGACAGTGAAATAACTCTCAAAGGAGGAAATGGTATGAGTTTATGGGACACAATCCGAAATTATAAGCCTGTAAATCCGCAGGAAGAACATGACAGGAAGCAGATGCTGGAGTTCATAGAACATAACGGGGATTATCTGGAACGGAAAAATCTGACAGGTCATTTCACAGCTTCTATGTGGACAGTAAACAAAGCGCGTACAAAGACGCTGATGGCATACCACAATATATACGATTCATGGGCATGGATAGGCGGTCATGCGGATGGGATGGAAGATTTGTGTGCGGTAGCGATGAAGGAACTGCAGGAGGAAACAGGTGTCAATCATGCAAGGCTGGTCAGCGAAGAGGTATTCAGTCTGGAAACGCTTACTGTAGATGGTCATGTGAAAAGAGGTGTCTGGGTTCCAAGTCATCTTCACTTTAATCTTACTTATCTGGCGGAAGCAGAGGAAGAGGAAAAGCTGGTTGTGCGGGAAGATGAAAATTCAGCCGTGCAATGGTGGACATTCGAAGAGGCGCTGAAAGTTTCGACAGAGCCGTGGATGGTAGAGCACATATATAAGAAACTGATTGAAAAACTGGAAAGTTAATCACAAAAACCACTTCTTTGAAGTGGTTTTTGTGATTATAAGGTTCAGTTTGTAAATAATTGAACCCAATATTTATATCCATTTGGAGCTTTATAATATCCAATGCCAATTTTTCCGAAATAATCAGTGAGTATATTTTGGCGGTGTCCGAGGCTGTTCATCCAGCCCTTCATAACGGAAGAGGGTGAAGAGTATCCGGAAGCAATGTTTTCAGCGGCTGCGTAATAGGAAATTCCGAATTCATTTAAAACGGAAGAACAGATACTGCCATCCGGTCTTGTATGAGAGAATGATGTTTCCAGTTCTCTGGCTCTGACATCTGCTGCAGCATCAATTTTTGCGTCTTCCTTTAAAGGTGGAAGATTTACTTTCGCACGTTCCTGATTTACGATTTTTACAACTTCTGCTTTTATTTTGGCAGTATTTTCCGGCTTTGGAGTCGGGGTAGGAGCAGGCGCAGCAGGAATAGTGATGCTGATTCCTCTGGAATTATATTTTCCGTAAGTGCGGGTTTTGCTGTAGTAGGAGCGGACTGTATAGATGTTCTTTTTTCCGATTTTTGGATTTTTATCTACATAGGATAAAACAGAACCGGGGATTGCAGATGAGGCTACAGTCTTTATTCTTTTCCAGCTTCCTCCGGATAATTTTCTGTAAATCACATAACGGTCAGCGCCGCCGGAAGCTTTCCAGCGTACAGTGACAGATTTGTCTGCGTTGAGTCTTGCTGATTCCAGTCTGACGGTATCCGGAAGTGTTTTTACAGAAAGCCCATTGGAATTATAGGTTCCGTATTTTTTTGATTTACTGTTGTATCCGCGAACGGTATAGTCATATTTTTGTCCTGTCTGAATGGAATATTTGTTGGACGATTTATGAGTATATTCGGTTTTTCTGGAAGGTACAGTAGCGATGCGAGTCCATTTTTTCGTGCCGCTCTGGCGGTAATATATTGCATAACTTGTGACATTGGATGCCTTTTTCCATTTGATATTTACCGTATTGTAGGATTTGGCGCTCACTTTGCTGAGAGTAACCTTACTGGGAATACTTTTTCCTGCGGCGAAAACACTTTCCGGGAAAATAAGGCTCAGAATCATTGCTGTGATTGCCAGAATAACTGTGAATTTTCTCTTTTGTTTCATAGCTTTTTCTCCTTCCTGTGTCTGAGATAAATCGCTCCAGAAATTAACATCTGGCAGATACTTTTTTATGTGGTTATATCATTATAGCACGATACCATATGCTTGCAACGATTTACTTACACAAAAAATTATCAGAAGAGAAATATGTAGATAGACTCCGTCATTTTGCATAAAAACGAAGCGTTAAAATTAGTGCAATTGTGGAGTAGTATTTTGGATTTCTCACAATGTATAATGAAAACTATCAATATACATTGCAAAGCTGGTTAGAGTACATCTAAGAATAAATCAAGAGAGGTAAAACTATGAGAACGATTAAAGCAGAACAACTGACAAGAGAAGCGTTTGCACCATTTGGAACTTTTTATTCCATGACAGAGCCGGAAGGGTATTCTTTAAATGGTGAAATTCATCGCTTTTTCCCGGACAGGATCGCGGAGTCTTATACGACCCGTGTGGGATTTTCTCCGATTCTGGTAAAGAAACCTGAGGAAATGAAGATTACACAGGTGGAATACCACACAACTACTCCGGAGATGATTCTTCCTTTAAATGACGATATGATTCTCCATGTTGCTCCGGCATCAGGAGGAACTCCGGTACCGGAATATACGAAAGCGTTTATTGTACCGAAGGGAACTCTGGTAAAAATTTCAACGGCAATCTGGCATCTGGCGCCGCTTCCGGTACATGAAGCAGAATTGCAGGCTATGATTATTTTGCCGGAATGTACATATGCAAATGACTGTACAGTAGTGGATTTAAAGGAAGAAGAACAATTTGTAATTGAATTATAAGAAAAAAATTACCGCCGGAGACGAGTTGAGATATTGCTCGTTTCCGACGGTATTATTTTATGAATTATTTTTTTTCTGTCTGTTCTGGCGCCCATGCTGTTGTCTGCTCTGGTTGGAGTTTGATTTTCGACCATTTGCGGAATTCTGCATCTGTCGTTTGCCCTGGGGATTTCCCTTATTTCCGGTTTGATTCTGTTTTTTGTTCTGTGTCTGAGACTTGCGTTTAGAGTTTTTCTGCCCATGTTTTGGATTTTGTTTCTGTTTTTGTCCGGAGTTATCTGAAGAGGTATTGCTATTTTCTTTTGCAGACAGTTTATCAGTTAAATCTTTGATTTCTCTCATGGTCATATTCTGAATATCTGAAACAGTAATGTCAGGATTCAGTGACTGCAGCTCTAAAAATGCCTTATATTTTCCATAAGAAAGTCCAAGTTCATGGGCGGATTCAACATCTTCAGAACGGGCTGAATAGCAGTAAGTATTCTTGTGTTCTCTGGTGCAGGACTGAATATCCGAAAGAACTTTGGAAGACTGGGCTTCACTGGTTCCGGTAACGGTAATCGACATAATCTCATTTTCGGACAAAAGAGAAGTGACTGCATCGCTTTCGATAATCTCATTTACAGCGTCTGAATAATTCATATATTTAATATCAAGAGAATCTGCCAGTTCTTCGCCGTCGTCATTATAGCCGTCTACGGAAATGACCCGGTCAAAACGGTTTACAGCCAGTTCCATGGAAGGGTTAATGTCGATGCTGATTTCCGTAGTGGGAGTGAAATAAAGCCAGTGTCCGCTAAACACGAAAAGCATCATACAGGCTGCCGCGGACAAAAGAACTCTGTAATTTACAGCTTTTTTCTGTGTGTAGCCATTGGTTTTGTGAAAAATATATTCTTTTGTTCTGCTTTTCAGTTCTTCTTCCGCCTGTATCTGGTCAAAGGCTTCTTTTAGTTTTTCATGCATAGTCGTCACCTCCCAGCTTTTCCCGAAGCGCCTGCTTGGAGCGGTTCAGAAGAGTATATACTGTATTTACATTTTTGCCCAGAATTTCGCTGATTTCGGGCGCTGTATAATCTTCATAATAGTGTAGGTACACAACATCCCGATACTTTTGGGGAAGAGATAGTACGGCTTCCAGAACTTCTCTGTAATCTGGCGGGATTTCTGCCGGCTGTTCCAGAACTTCATCCAATGAAGTGACGCGGCTGCGAAAAAAACTTTTCAGCAAATCTTTGCAGGCGTTAATTGTAACACGGATAAACCAGGCTTTTTCGTGGGCTTCACTTTCGAATGAAATGGAGCTGAGGACATACTTCAGAAACACTGTCTGAAATATGTCCTCTGTATCGGCATAATTTTTTAAATGTATCATACAAAGGCGCCGAATCATATTGGAATACGTTTCGACTGCCCTGTTTACCTCCTGTTCGCTCCTCATTAAATATTACCTTCTTTTACCTCGTCCGTTGTGGCAGCCATTTCCATGCTTTCTGCCGTTTCCTTTGTTATTTCCGTTTCCGCGGTTATCGCAGATGCCGTCGCCGTCTTTGTCAACGAAGTTTTGCCCTTTTTTATGATTGGCAAGACATTCTTTTTTAGAAAATCCGCAGATGTCGCAAATGCCGTCCTTGTTCTTATCTGTAAAGCGGCAGTTGCGTTTGGAAGAACCACGATTATCGCAGATGCCGTCGCCATTTGCATCAACATAATAATGTCCGCATCCTGTTCTGGCGGCAAAGGTGGTTGCTGTTCCGGTTGATAATACCATGCTTGCAGCTAAAATGCCAAGTACAGTCTTTTTTATTTTCTGTTTCATAATTTTTTCCTCCTTGCTTTGAAGGGTAGTGTCAAAAACTACCTGTTTTTTACTGTTTAATTGTATTAAAAACCTTGAT
>CATXEA010000021.1 GCA_958367245.1 uncultured Blautia sp. | reverse complement strand
TTCTCTCATCCCCTGCTCGAAACCCTTGAAAATAAAGGCTTTTGCGCGTTTTCAACTTCGAGGGTAATCACAGGAGTAATCAAAGAAATACTATATGAATCTATTACAATGGATTCTATAGTATTTTTTTATGTTAAAATAAGAACCCTCCCGCATAACGGGTGGATTCTTATTGCATTCTGAGAATCAATGATCTGAATAAATTGTCAACATGAAAACTGGATTTCACCAGTAACACCCTTATGTAAAAAGTGTTTTTACACGCCTGTAATAATTCACAGCCAGAAGTACGGCAGCCCCTGTCCAGGCAGTAATCTCCGCATAAAAAATTCCATTTTCTCCCATAGCCAGCGGCAGAAGAAGCGCAACTCCCACGCGCATCACAAATTCTGCAACACCGCTCATCATAGGTATCACAGTATCTCCAAGTCCCTGCAATGCTGAACGATATACATAGAGAAAATATAAAATCCACAAAAAACACGCCATAATAAAAAGATAACGATACGCTATTTCCAGTACCTGCTGTGTCTGTTTCGGGTCTCCGGAAATAAAGAGGGACAGTATTGTTTTCCCCCATAAAATCATCACAACAGAGATGACAGCAGAAGTTATTGCAGCAATCACTGCACTTGCGCGCACTCCCTTTTTGATTCTGTCCGGACGTTTTGCCCCAAGGTTCTGTCCTACATAGGTAACAATGGCATATCCGTAGGAGATAGCTGCCATTTCCAGCAGCCCGTACAGTTTGTTTGTCGCTGTAAATCCGGCTACAAAGAGAAAACCATAACCGTTTACCACATACTGTACCACAAGCCCTCCAACTGCAATAATCACATTCTGAAATACAATAGGAGTTCCAAGCTTTAAAAGCTTTTTGTCCAAAATAACATCTTTTGAAAAATGACTTTTTTCCAGTTTAACAATATTGATTTTCCGCAGGACAAGGAAACAGTATACTGCAGAAAAACTCTGCGCGATCACAGTTGCCGCAGCAGCTCCTGCCACTCCCATATGAAACTGCGCCACAAATAAAATATCAAGAACCACATTTATTATGGCAGCCAGAATCATTGCTGTCAGGGGCGTTTTGCTGTTTCCCATTGCCCGCAGGGCAGAGGCAAAGATATTGTATGCCGCAATCATGGGAATTCCGCAGAATACCACTCTGAGATAACTCATAGACATACCGATGATATTCTCCGGCGTATTTAAAAATCTGAGAAGTCCATACGCTCCTGCCTGACTGACAACAAGCACTGCCGCAGCAAGGATTGCCGTGAGAATATAGCTGTGCGCAAGCGCTTTTTTCAGGTCTTTTATTTCACGCGCACCATAATACTGCGCAATCAATATTGAAAATCCCTGCGTCATACCGGACGCCACTCCCAGCACAAGCCACATAACCCACTCAACAGCTCCCAACGCTGCAAGAGCCTGTACGCCTACAATCTGCCCCACAACAATCGTATCTACCATAGTGTAAAGCTGTTGAAAAATATTTCCCAGCATCAGCGGAATCGCAAAAAGCATAATAAGCCTTGCCGGAGAGCCGCTTGTCATATCCTGAACTTTTGAAGACATAATAAATTCACCTTTCCATATCTGACGCTTTTTATTCTATTATCTCCAGACATTTCCCGGCGTAGGCGGGAAGTTCTATTTCATATCTGCCTTTTTCCGCATGGTATACGCGCTCTTCTTCAGTAGTTGTTCCATCGTACTTTTCCCAGTCTGTGTCCATAAGAAGCTTCAGGCTTTTTCCCGTAAGCTCCTGAAGATTGATTTCGGTTCCGGTATCTTCGAAATTGAAGAGAAAAAGAAGCTTCTGACCGCCGCCTTTTCTTGTAAACGCCATTACGCTCCTGCTTCCTGTCCAGTTAGTGTCCCACTGAAATCCCTCTCCCTCGTAATCCTCCTTATAAAGCGCAGGATGCTTTCGATAAAAGATATTCAGTTCCTTCATAAACTGATAAAATTTCTGATGCTTCGGATAATCAAACAGCATCCAGTCCTGTTCCTGTTTTTCACTCCACTCCCGAAGCTGCCCGAATTCATTCCCCATGAAATTCAACTTTTTGCCCGGATGCGCTGTCATATAGAGATAAAAGAGCCTTGCCTGAGGAAATTTATTCTCATAATCTCCATACATCTTCTGAAGAATCGTAGCTTTTCCGTGAACAACCTCATCGTGGGAAAGAGGAAGAATATATCGTTCATTGTAAAAATAGTGCATGGAAAAACCAAGTTTTCCCATATGGTCGGCTCTTATATCCGGCTGCGTCTGGAAAAATTCCAGAGTATCGTGCATCCATCCCAAATCCCATTTATAATCAAAGCCAAGACCGCCCTCCTGTACAGGAGCAGTCACTCCCGGACATGCAGTGGAATCCTCCGCGATGAGCATAGCGTCCGGAAAACGCTCTTTAAGTCCTGTATTCATCCTTTGAAGAAACTGAATAGCAGACATATTTTTTCCCCGCTCAGGCTGACCGTTCCAGTAAATCAGATTTCGTACCGCATCCATGCGGATTCCGTCGAAATGATATTCCTTCAGCCAGTAGTTTGCCGCAGACTGCAGGAAGCTGCGAACCTCCCCTCTGGAATGCATAAAATTACAACTTCCCCATTCGCTGACTCCCACATCGTGATGAGGATATTCATAAAGCGCGCTTCCGTCATAATTCCACAAAGCGTAATCATTGACTGCAAAATGAACCGGAACAAAGTCCATAATTACTCCAATATCATTCCTGTGACATTTATCCACAAACGCCTGAAGCTGCGCGGCTGTTCCGTACCGGGAAGTAGGCGCAAAAAAGCCAGTGATCTGGTAGCCCCATGACTCATCGGAGGGATGCTCTGCAAGAGGCATTAGCTCAAGATAGTTATAACCTGTCTCCTTTAAGTACGGAATCAGTTTTTCCGCCAGTTCTTCGTAATCGTACCAGTCTGTATCTCCATCTCCCTTTTTCCGCCATGAGCCTGCATGAAGCTCATAAATATTTAAAGGCTGGTCAAAGTTTACCTTTCTTTTTCGCATCCATGACTTGTCCTGAAATTTATATTCATCAATACTTCCAATGACTGAGGCATTTTTCGGACGAAGCTCTGCAGCAAATCCGTAAGGATCGCAGTGGTCAATAAATGAACCGTCTTTTCTGTAAATCCTGTACTTATACATCATCCCTTTCTCTGCTCCTGAAATAAATACTTCCCAGAAGTTGCCGTCATAGATTTTCTGCATCTGTGTTTCTGTCCATCCGTTAAACTCTCCGATAACGGAAATTTTTACCGCTTCCGGCGCAAAGGTACGGAAACATACGCCGCCCTCTGTAAGCTGCGCTCCCAGATAACGATACGCTTCAAATTCTTCTCCCAAATAAAATCCCAGTAAATCCATTTTCTTTCTCCTTAAAATATATTATAACAGATAATAGACAAGTGTTGTTTTTCTTACTATAATAATTATAGAGAGTATATCTCTCATTTTCTATCAGCAAATTTTTATTTTTGTCGGATAACCGACATTTTTTAAGAAAGGTTGGAAAACAGGATGGATATTCGGGTAAAAAAGACAAAAAGAAGCATTGCTAACGCATTTCTGGAACTGCGCGCGAAGCTTCCTCTTGAAAAAATACATGTGAACGAACTTTGCCAAAAAGCAGAAATCAATAAATCTACTTTCTACACCTATTACCATGATATATACGAGTTATCGGACGAGCTGGAAACACAGGCTCTTCAGTCTTTCCGTGATATTCCTCATCCGGAATATGTACTCAGTGATTCCGTCGCCTTTGTTCAGGAGCTTTCTCAGGCATATTATGCCAGCGAGCGCATTCTGGATATCCTTTTTTCCGGTAATCGGAGTCACCTGCTGATTCCGCAGATTGCCGAAGAGCTGCGGAAACTGATTTCTCTTCAATTCCCTGACTCTGCAAATGACCCTGATTTTCAGATTGTCCTCACCTACCGTATTTATGGCGGCTGCTACGCCTTCCAGAAATGCCGGAAATACGGTGTGGAAAAGGTAGTGAAGATTATCGGTGAGCTGAATCGGACAATGTAAAAAAATCCACGACTTATTTGTCATGGATTTTTTACGACTCACTGTTTTATGACACAATATTCTGCAGCCATACGCCCTTTTTCACAAGAATAAATCCTATGAAACATTTAATCAGATCAGCGAGCTGCACAATAGTGTAAATGAGAATAACATTCATATCCGTAAAACGGCTTAAGGTAAAGGCTAATGTTACGCTGACAACCCAGATAAATACGCTGTCGAACAGGAAGGTGATAATCGTTTTTCCGCCGGAACGCAGGGTAAAATACGCAGCATGGAGAAAAGCATTGTGAGGCATACATAACGCTGTGATGATGATAAACGCTTTCGCAAGCTCACGCGCCTGATTATTGGTGTTATAAAGCTGTGGAAAAAGAGGCGCCAGCACAAGCATTACAGCAGCCACACCCATACAGCACATAACGGAAAAGGCAATCATCTTATTGTCTGTATCACGGGCTTTTTTCATATCTCCTGCTCCGAGAAGCTGACCTACCACAATGGCAACAGAATCTCCGAGTGCGATAAATACGATATTAAATACATTTCCGATAGTATTGGAAATATTCTGCGCTGCCACTACATTTAATCCGCGGACGGAATAGCACTGGGCAAGCATGGCAACTGCAGCAGCCCACAGAGTTTCATTGAGAAGAAGGGGCGTTCCTTTAACCAGAATCTTCTTCGTCAGATTCGCCGGAACTTTCAATGTTGTATAAAGCCCCTTTGCAAAAGGATTTGCTTCCTGATGGCGGTGCGTCCACGTAATTACAATGACAGCCTCAATGTAACGGGAAAGTACAGTAGCAATTGCCGCGCCTCGTACTCCCAGAGCCGGAAAACCGAATTTTCCGTAAATTAACAGATAATTGAATACCAGATTGATACACACTGCCGCAACTCCGGCTTTCATTGGCGTCATGGTCTCGCCGCATTCACGCAGGGTACTTGCGTAAATCTGTACCATCATAAACGGCGGAAGTCCCGCAAGCATAATGAGAAGGTACTGTTTTCCGTATTTCAGAGTAGCAGCCAGCTCCTGCGCTGTTCCCTCTCCGTGAAGATACATATTAATAAGCTGGTCTCCTGCTGTCAGAAACAGAATAACTGTTCCGATCGTCAGCACAGCGGAAATCCAGAGCTTATATCTGAATGTCTGGCGCACACCCTCATGGTCTTTCTGACCGAAATACTGCGCCGTAAAAATTCCCGCGCCTGATACTGCGCCGAAAATACATAAATTATAAACAAAAATCAACTGATTGACAATTGCCGCGCCGGACATCTGCTCTGTACCGATTCGTCCGATCATAATATTGTCCAGAAGGCTTACAAAGTTTGTAATTCCATTCTGAATCATAATTGGTACTGCAATCCCAAGTACCATCATGTAAAACTTTTTGTCCCCGATGAACTTCCTGAAAAAGGCAGTCCGTTTCTGTGTCCTTTCCATAATTTTTCCTCCTCTTTTACTACATTGAAACAGCCCGCAGAATCTTACGATTCCACAGGCTATTTACTGATACTCTACTACAAAAAGAACTGTTTTTCAAGAGATTTTTTAACTTTTTATTATATATTTTTTAATTTTCAGACCATGCTTATTCTACCTGACGGCTTTCATCCGCCTTATACTCAAAGAAGTCAAAATCTGCACATTTTTTGTGAAGCACACGGTCTGCACAAGTGATTCCCACCATTGTTCCGGTAAATTCTCCATACTTACAATACTCATCCGAAAACTTTGTTGTGTCAAAAACCCTTCCTATTTTCTCATATATTTCTCCGTCATAGCTCCACTCAAACCATGATTTGCGTCCCTCAATATAAAGTCTGAGATAAATAGGTTTGTCGTTGTCTACAGGGATTCTTGTATTCAGAAATTCCGTTTTTTCCCCGTTTTCCAGATGGATGATAGACAACGCACTCTGTCCCAGTGTTTCACTGTAATACTTCCGGAGGTTGATGTAATTCATGTTGTCATAATAAAGAATCAGACCTGCACTGTGCTGATGTACTTCCGGTGTAAACTCCATTTTTGTAGTAATTCTTGCATAAACACTTGTAAGCTTTCTAGCAAGAATACTTACCTTATTCAGAGAGGTTCTGGATTCCTGCCCCCGCAGGCGAACATAACCTTTTCTGGCCTTTACATCTGCAAAATTCCGGGGCATGATACGGGGCGCATAGTAGAAGTTTGCAAGCTCCTCCCCATCGAAATCATCGAAATCCGGTATTTTTTCCACAGGATATTCCGGAAGAGAGCTCTCTTCTACTTCCATTTTTGCAAGGTTGCTTCCGTCCGCCATGCGCAGCCAGTTATCTTCTGTCCATCTCATTTTCTGAATGGCAGTTTCACGTCCCAGTGTACAGCGAAGCTCCGGTGCAAAAGGTCTTGCACAGAGATGTACCAGATAGACCTCTCCTGTCGGAAGTTCCACATAACTTCCATGACCTGATTTCTGCAGAATCGAATCCGGATTATAATATTTCGGCTTCAGATGATCGGGGTCCTGACGCTCATAAGACTCTCCCGGAACACTTGTGACAATTGGATTCATCGGATCCTTCTCATAAGGTCCCCATACATTTCTGGAACGTCCCATCGTTACACAATGGTTGTATCCCGTACCGCCTTCCGCACACATAATATAGTAGTATTCTCCACGTTTTGTCAGATGAGGCGCTTCGATACATCCTCTGTCTGTTCCGCCTCTCCAGATTCGTTTCGGGTAACCGATAATCTCTTCTTTTTCAGGGGAATACTCTACCATACAGATTGCTCCCGGCTTTTCATATCCTTCACGTGTCTCCCATTCCAGCGAAACAATATATTTTTTTCCGTTTGTATCATGCAGGATTGAGGCGTCAAAACCGGAGGAATGCAGGTAAACAGGTCTGCTCCACGGTCCTTTAATATCCTTTGCCCTGATAAGGAAATTGTCCACGTCAAAATATCTGGCGTTCATGGAATTCATTACCCCATATACCACATAGAACATATCCTCTTCCTCACAGTAGGTCAGGCAGGGCGCCCAGATTCCCTTTGCGCTGGGCAGCTTTTTTAAATCTACTTCTGTGTCATCTGTGAGCACATGCGTATATAATTCCCAGTTTTTCAGGTCTTTGGAATGGTAAACAGGAATCCCCGGAAACCATTCAAAAGTCGAAACTGCCAAATAGTAATCGTCCCCTTTTCTGCAAATACAGGGGTCCGGATTAAAGCCCGGAAGTATTGGATTTGTAATCATTTTTCTTCTCCTTTCTCCACAGGAAACCAGCCGAAATCGACACATCTGCCAAAGTCCCAGCTATCCCAGCCAAACCATCCTTTGTCATTTACCGTATCTGTCAAAAGCTTATAGCTCCAGTAAAAATATCCGTGTCCTTTGTCCCATGCCTCTGTCTGGAGTCCGGCAAGCGCCCGATAAATTTCTGCTCTCTTTTCTTCATCTAAAACGGTGTTTCCCACATTGTCAACGCCATTGAACACGTTTTTTCCACCCTTAGTATCATATCCACAGGCAAGAGAATTAAAGAGACACCATTCTCCGCAAATTACCGGAAAAAAGGCTTCCATTTCCTCGATTTCTTTCTGAAAATGTTCTTTTACATAAGCTGTATACTCCTCCAGAGTCTGTCCGCAGCCTGCTGCTTCCGCTGTCATCAGATACTGATGTGTGTCGAGAACTACATTGACATATTCCGGCTCCTGCATGAAATTCTTCCATGCAGTCATATCAAAACCATCGTGGAATACAAAATATTTTTCCTCCGGCATATATCTGCGGATTCGTGTATATGCTTCCTTATAAAAACCTTTCAGAAATTCCTGAGTAATGGGACCCGATCCTTTTGCCATCTCTTTGTCTACTGCCGGATAGCGGTTGGGAACGTCAAAAATTTCCCACATTCCTTCCATAATCGGTTCATTGAGCGCTTCAATCCCCCAAAGACCTTCTCTCTTTCCATATCTCTCTGCCAGACGTTCCAGCACTGTCAGGACAAATTCTACTTCCTTCGGGTTCTGCGCCCATTTGCAGACACCGCAGATTCCTCCGTTATCGAAACCATTCTGTCCCTCCGGAGCTGTATGTAAGTCGATCAGGATTTTAAGCCCGTATCTTTCCGCCCAGTTAAACGCTTTATCCAATTCCTCCACACAGCCGATAAACGGTTCTCTGTCTCCGAAAATAAAGTAGGGAACCGGAATTCTCACAGTGTCCATTCCCATTCTTTTAATTGTTACAAAGTCTCTCTCTGATATGTATTCAGCTCTGTGAATCCGTATTCTTGCCTCATATACTTCCGGAGAAAGCCGCCGCGGAAGGTAATATTCATCCTCCGCGTCTGTTCCTGCAAATACTGCCGGACTCATCCATTTTTCCAGAACAAGCCAGTTTCCCAGATTTACACCTTTTACTTTTTTATCCATTTTGCCTTCTCCTTTATTTATTCTTTGCCCGTTCCTTAAGGTCTGAGATAATTCCTGCAAACTCTTTATCCAGATGCCAGAATTTCATAATCACAAGACCTGCCACATAAACTGCAATCGGAATCCATACGAAACAAATTTTGATGGAAGTAAGCGCCATATCTGTCTGTACTGCTGCAGTTCCCACATAACCGCCAACTTCCAGAATCACTCCCAAAAGCGCGGAACCAATACCGTTTCCAATCTTATATCCAAAGCTGCATGCACTGTTTACAAGTCCCTCTGTACGGTATCCTGTTTTCCATTCCCCATAGTCTATCGTATCGGAAACCATAGCCCACATTGTTGCTCCGCCGCAGGCATTTCCCACGCCTCGTACCACGCTGGATACTACAATAACCGCCATTGAACCGCCGCTGAAATTCAGAATCAGCATACCGATGATATCCAGAATCAGTCCAAGGGAAAATACGTTTCTTTTTCCGTATTTTTTAACTAGCATTGCAATAAAGAACATTCCGCAGATCTGCACGATATTGAAGATTCCATTGATTGTTCCTACCAAATTCTTATCACCAAGAATGTCTTTTGCGTAATATACGGTTGCCCCTCCGTTTACAGAGTACATTAAGAAGAAAAGAGCCAGCATTCCTGTCATCATAATCCAGTATTTATTCTGGAAAAGCGCCTTGATTCCTGTGATAAACGGTACGTTTTCTTTCTTCTGTTCTTCTGTTTCATTCTCTCTTACCCGTTCCTTTGTTCCAAAGAAATTAAGAAGAAAGGCAGCTACCGCAACAACTCCGAACACACAGAACGTCTTTGTCCAGGCAGCGTTATTATTTCCGAAATATTCCACCATCGGAAGAGTAAAGGTATTGATAGCAAGCGTTCCCGCAGTTGCCAGAAGGTTACGAAAGATACTTAAAACAGAACGCTCATAGGGATCCTGTGTCATCAGCGCATTCAGTGCGGAATACGGCACATTGATTGCTGTGTAGATTACTGTTGAAACAAGGTTATAGGTGATAAAAACATAGACCAGCTTCGGTGTTGACGCCCAGTTTGCAGGTACGGAAAACAGCAGAATACCGGACACTGCAAAAGGAATACACATACGAAGGAGCCAGGGTCTTGCTTTTCCGAACCGCGATTTTGTTCTGTCTACGATTACTCCCATGATAATGTCGCTGACACCGTCAAAAATTCTGGATACCATCATAATGGTTCCCACTGCCATTGCATTTACTCCTGCATAGTCCGTATAGTAAAACAGAAGAAAGGCTGACATTGCCGTATAAATAATGTTACATCCGAAATCTCCGCAACCGTAGGAAAAGCGTTCAAAAATTTTTCCAAAGGTCAATTTACTCTTTTGATTCATTTCTTTTTTTCCTCCATTTTCAATCACACTCCTGTTCTTCGGCCGTGAACTTCGTTCTTGATGATACCATAATACCATGAGATACAAAGAAATGTTAGGTCTGAAACTTTCTAAAATATAGGTCAATATTCTCCTCTTGCAGTATTTCTCTGTTATGTGATATGATATTTTTATCAATATTATTAATTGCGCTCTTTTATGGAGGGGTTTATATGAATAAGAAGATTTCCGCAGATTCCGCAGCAATTTCCTATGAAATCATAGATGTAACAGAAACCACAAATGTGAAATTTTATACCTCCGTGGATCAGGGCAGCTATATCCCTACCCACTGGCACAGGGCTGTAGAGATTATCTATCTTCAGGAAGGAAGCCTTGATGTGACTGTAGAATCTAATACTACCGTCCTGTCGCCGGGAGACTGTATTCTCATCAATGCCAATGTTCCACATTCCACCAAATGCACCCAACCCAATACTTCCATTCTTCTGCAGATTCCTCTGGACTTTTTCGAAAAATATATTCCAAATGTCCAGCAGCTCCTATTTCTATGGGATATTCATACTCAAAATCCTGTCATCCAGACAAAGCTTTCTATTTTGAAAACCACTCTGGAACAGATGCAGATTGTCAATGACATCCGTCCCACAGGCTTTCTTCTGCGATTCAACAGTCTTCTTTTTGAACTCCTGTATCAGCTTTATCACAGCTTCAGCGTACAGGTTTTTCAATCCGATCTCAGTCAGAAAAAGAAAGATCTGGACAGAATGAATGCTGTTCTTAATTACATTGCAGCCAATTATAAACGATCAATTTCTCTGGAGGAAATTGCAGAAGTTGCCTTTCTTCAGCCCGGATATTTCTGTCGTTTTTTCAAGAAGAGAATGGGCGTTACTTTCCTTGAATACCAGAATGAATACCGTCTTTCCTTTATTTACAGGGATTTGCTTTCCACTACGGAGCCTGTACACCGGATTCTGGAGCGTCACGGATTCAGCAATTACAAGCTTTTCCGGAGAATGTTTTATGAACATTTCGGTACAACTCCAACAAAAATCCGTAAAAAATCTGTCCCCCTCAAATAAAACATTCCCCAAAACAAAGGATTCCTTCTGCAGATTGCCCTGCAAAAGGAATCCTTTCAGTCTTCCCGTTGAAATACACAGTACAAAAACGCCCGAAACACGCCGTCTTCCTGACTCAATTCTATCTTTCCACCATATTTTTCCGCAGCACGGGACACACTCTTTAAACCATAACCGTGCATTTCTTCGTTTTCCTTTGTGGTATGGGGAATCCCAAACAATTTCCCTTTTCCACCTTCACCTCCATCCGGAACAGGGTTTTCCACACGAAGTACCAGCATTCCCCTGCCAAAGCGAGTCTCCAGACTTACATAACTCTCTTTTCTGCACTTCTGCGCAGCCTCCGCAGCATTATCCAGCAGGTTTCCAAAAATGGCGCATATATCTGTTTTTTCCATAGGAAGATGCTCTCCGATATCTGCTTTTACACGAAACTCTATGCCTTTTTGCTTCATCTGTGCTGCTTTGCTTCCAAGAATCACATTCACCGTGTCGTCCTCGCAGTATTTCAGCGTATCGGTGAACAGAGGATTTCCCGCAAGCTCCTGAATATAAGTATTTTTTTCATTTTCCGGAAGCGCGGCAAGCACCTGAAGATGATTGGCAAGGTCATGTTTCAGCCGCCTTGTCTCGAAGTTCTGCTGCTCCATTGTCTCGTAATATTTCCTGTTCATCTCAGCCAGATTCTGCGCCTCCTCCAGCCTGTTCTGCCTGTCAAACACAATCACTGCTCCAAGAATCCCTACAATGGAAAATACCGAAAGTCCTGCCAGAAAAAGCAGTTCATATATGCTGCCGCTCCTGTTCTCCGGGGTCATCAGAACAATACTGAGCACAATCCCTACAGGAACCACAGTCAGAAGCAGGAGAACCCTCCACAGCATTGCTCCAAGCTCAAATTCCCGGTCAGGGGAAAGTCTGCGCACACAAAGATAAAGAATCAAAAAACCTGCTCCCCTCAAAATCACATACATCACAGGAGCCGGGGCAAATCCCGGAAGATTATCAAGGATTGCGCTGTATGCGGAAATTGTACTCACCAGCATCATCCCCAGAGTCACCCGCTTCATCAATCCTCCCTCGCATCCGAGAAGAATTCCTGTCATAAAAAGCGCAGCAGACGGCGGAAGATTTCCCCAGTCACCGAAAAAAATCACCATATTTCCGCTGACTGTACATCCAAAAAACAAAATCAGTCTTCTCTTCCAGTCCGGATGCAGCGGAAAAAGACAGCCTACTGTCTGATACACAAAAACACCCGGGATAAGCAACAGCAGGAGCATTCCTAAAAAGACTATTTTCTCCATCAGAAACCACCTTCTAACATCGCATGAGCAATCCTTGATAACGCTTCCTTCTTCATCCCGCGGCTGACAGGAAGCTTATTCTCTCCGATGCAGACCTGCTCCTTTTCAATATAATCTACCTTCCACGGGTTCACCAGATATCTCTGATGGATACGCACAAATTTCCCTTTTAGCTGTTCTTCTACCTCATCAAGCTTTCCATAAAAGGGATATTCTTTTCCTTCCGTCACAAGCGTAACGATACGCTTATCACTGTAAAAAAAGTCTATTTTCCTGTACAGAAAGCGATAAGTTCCATCCTGATTTTTCATGCAGAATACCTCACTTTTCTGCTTCTTTTCCAGCATCCGCACTCTTTCAATCACCTGAATCAGACGTTCTTTTCTGACAGGCTTTACCACATAATCAAGCGCTCCTACCTGATATCCGTCAAACACATAATCTGTAAATCCGGTAACAAATACAATCTGTAATTCACTGTTAAATTCTCTTATTTCTTTCGCAGTTTCCAGCCCGTTCATTCCGTTCATCTCCACATCCAGAAATAAGAGGTCTACTTCTCCCGGATGTTTTTTCAGCCATCCTGCAGCATTTTTTCCTGCTACAAATTCGTAGACGATTTTTTCATCCTCATGCAGAATATCCTCCAGAAGAAATCTCAGAGCATCTCTGGATTCCACTTCATCATCACATATGGCAATTCTCAGCATTCCCGTTCTTCCCTCCTTACGTCTCCTTCTATTATATCATCGGCAGAGCTGTAAGAGAAAACTATTTTCTTCCATTTCGCTCAGACTGCTGCAATAAATAACAAAATCCCTGCATTTTTTTACATTTTCTGCGAAGGGTTTCCATTCATTACATCTGAGCTTCCAAATATGACAGGGCTTATTCTGCTGTTTCTTTTTTGTGCTATTCTAAGTTTACCAAGTTATAAAAGGAGGCGTTTCACATGTTATATGTACATGGATTAAAGAAATCTTATACAATAGGAAAACAGACTTATCCCGTTTTAAAGGGTATCGACCTTCACGTTGCTCAGGGAGAATTCGTAGCTGTCATGGGACCTTCCGGCTCCGGAAAAAGTACCCTTCTCAACTGTATTTCCTGTTATATTCCCTTTGACGAGGGAAAAATCACTCTGGGCGGTCAGGAGCTGAAGGGTATGAATGAGACAGAGCTTGCCCGTATCCGAAACGAAAAAATGGGCTTTGTTTTTCAGGATTTTATGCTTCTGGACGGTCTTACTGTCAGAGAAAATATTCTGATTCCCCGCATTATTCAGGGAGAGGTGGACAGAGAAGGGGAGGTTCTGTGCGACCGTCTTCTGGAACTTTTCGGCATCAGCCATATCCGCAATAAGTATCCTGCTGAAATCTCAGGCGGTGAGCGCCAGAGAACCGCCGTTGCCAGAAGTCTCATAAATCATCCCCTGATTCTGCTTGCAGATGAGCCCACCGGAAATCTGGATTCCAAGTCAAGCAGAACTGTCATTGAATCCTTTGAAAATGCAAGAAGCCGCATGGATGCAACAATCTTTATGGTGACACATGACAGCTTTTCCGCCTCTTTCTGCGATCGGGTAATCCTGCTCAAAGACGGAGTTGTGTACCGACAGCTTGAGAAAAAAGGCGACCGCCGTGCCTTCCATGACGAACTGCTGGATTCCATTAAAGAAATGGGTGGTGATGAAGAATGACGATGAAAAAATTAGAGCAAAAACTCCAAAGGGCAGACCGGAAACAGGCTGTTCTCTATCTGGTCTGTAATTTCATTTCCCTGATGCTAATTACGGCATACACTCTTGTCATGTATTCTCCTACTGTCACAAATACCCTGCCGTCCGGCGGCGACAGTCTGAAACAGATGTATGCAGTTTTCGTTCTGGCGCTCTTCGGCTGCCTTGTATTTACCGTATATGCATCCACTCTGTTTTTCCGCAAAAAATCAAGACAGCTCGGTATCCTTATGGCGCTTGGAGCATCCAGAAAACGTCTTTCGCCGGGGCTGTTCTGCGAAGTGCTTTTTCTTTCCGGAACCTCTTCGATTCTTGGAATTCTGGCCGGATTCCCCCTTGTTCTGTTTTTATGGAAGGGATTTCGACTGATTTTTTCAAGCACAAAGGAGTCTGTTTTTATTATAAACTTCGGTTGTTTGTATATTCCTTTCCTCTTCCTGCTTCTTGTCTGCGGATGCGCCTGCGCGCTTTCCTATATTTATCTGAGACGCACAGATATTCTGGATGTCATACAGGAAGAGCATAAAAATGAACCTGTAAAAGCCCTTGGAAAGTGGTGCGGCCCTGTTGGGATTCTTCTTGTTTTTGCAGGCGCTGCCGCAGGATACTGTATTCCTGTTTTCTGTATCCGCAAACTTCATTTCTATCCCTCTGTATGGTATAATCTGCTCTATTCACCTGTATTTATAGGTCTGTATATGATTATGCTGCACACAGTTGTACACGGATGGTTCTCTCACAGAAAGCACCCTTACCGCGGAATCATATCGCGCAGTATGATGAAATTTCAGGGCAGACAGACTGTAAACAGCCTTCTTGTCAGTACGGTTCTTATTGCAGGAGGATGCTTTGCCATCTTCTATATTCCCATGCTGGGAACCAGTCAGATTATGGAGGTTCAGGCAAGACCTTATGATTATATGTACGCTTTCCCCTCAGATCAGGAAATTCCGGAAAGAGAAGCTATTGAACAGCTTGGAGAAAAATATAATCTTACCTTTAAAGACTGGAAAGAATGCTCTTATATTGATTTAAGCGTTGACGGCAACACACAGTCAGAGCCGGATGAAAACGGCAAATTTTCACTTATCTACAGGGAACGGCTTCATGAAGAACGCTTTATAAGCGCAGAGAGCTATACGCGCATGACAGGTCAGGAAATTACTCTTCCAAGAGGCAAATATCGAATCGTAAACAATGACAGTGAAACCGGAAATTTCAATACTTCTTCCGGGCTTTTCACAAATATGTGTACCCGAAAGACGCTCTCTGCTGAATTTGACGGATTTTTACATTACGGGCAGTTTCTTGAACAGCGCGGCAGTTATTACGTCTTAAATGACACAGACTACAGGGAAATCGGGGAAGGAATCACCCCTGACTGGAAGGGAAATCTTATTCTTTTCAATGTAAACGGAAAGGATAATTATGACTTTGCAGATGAGTTTTTCCACTCCTTTGTAAGCGCTTTTGACCCGGAATGTAAGGTCAGCTATTACTACGACAGAGTTGGAAAGGCTGAAGCCAAGGCAAGAGGCGAAGTATACTGGGGCGATACGGAAAAAGGCTCCGGACTCAGTCTTCTTCATCCGGACGCATCCGATTTCCGTATATTCTGGAAGTATATGCCGAAATTCCGAAGTCTGGATTCCAACGATTTCCTCGATACTTTTGGCGTATATCTGATGCTGTTTCTCTTCATCGCTACAATCTGCTTTACTGCAGCCCTTGTCATTGGCTATACCCGATGCCGCAGCATTGCCTTAAATAACCGGTATATTTTTGACGACCTGCGAAGATTAGGAGCTTCTCCGCAGCAGATTTCCGACGAAATCAGCCGTCAGTGCAGTATTGTATTTAAGATTCCTTCTGTCATCGGAATGATTCTTATGTCTCTTTTATACTTCCTGATGCTGTTTGCCAATGACAGCCGGCTCTCTTCCGATGAAATCGCAGGACTTGCTGTCTGCTTCGGTGTACTCATTATTATAGCCGCCGTTATTTTCGGTGTATACATCCACACAGTCAGACATCTGGAGCGTGAACTGAACAGCCCTGCCTGAACATCCCCTCCGCTGTTGTCTGCATTCAAAAAAGGGCGTCCAATACAGAAAATATGTATCGGACGCCCTTTTTTTATGCTTTCTTTTATGCTGTTTTTTCTACTTTTTTTCCTGCTCCCGTAATTGTCAGGATATGGCTTTTAATCAGCACCGGACGAAGCGCATTGTAAAGAACTGCTACAAGAATCACGGAAACAACTGCGTTGAACAGAGTTGTAAAAGCGCTCATCTTTGCCAGAGCTTCCGCAAGCTCCTGCGGCTGTCCCATGATAAATTTTTTGTAAAAGAAGCCCACAATCGGGTCTGCGACAACATTGAAAGCAAGACCTGCGACAGAAGCAAGAATGCTCCATTTGAATACATATTTCTTGTCCGTGCTCTCATTAATCTTCGCAATCTTATGAGCAACAAAACCTGTGATCAGACCGATGCAAAGCTTTAACACAAAGGTTTTCGGAGCGACTGTAATGTATACCGGGTCCATGATATCTGCAAGACCCATTCCGATGGCGCCTGCAAGACCGCCATACAGACCTCCTACCAGAAGAGCCGCCAGAACACAGAAAGCGTTTCCAATATGAATCGAGGTTGCATCTCCTCCCGGAATCGGAATCTTTATCTGCAAAAATGTAAAAGATACATAACAAAGAGCTGCCAGAAGCGCAGTCTGTGCAAGTTTCGTGATTGTACTGTTCTGAGTATTCATAATACCCCTCCCCTTCTCTTTCTCTTGATGCAGTAATCATACTCAAAAACTGGATATAATTCAATGTCCAATTTTCACTATTTTTAAGGGTACAGTTTATATACGAAACTATGCACCCACAATTATCTGTCATTTTCTTTCCAAAAAAGAAATCCTTTGATATAATATCCCTGTATCTTCGGATACTCATAAACAATAAGAAATCTGCAAATACTTATTTACACAAAAGAAAGGAATACCTATGGACAAAAAAAAGAAAATCATACTGCTTGTCGGTCTGACTATCCTTTGTATTTTGGGCATTTTTACTTTTACCAAAGCTCTTCATATGTATCGCAATACCCACAGGAAGCTGGACGACATTCTCACTCTGACTTCCTCCCAAAAAGAAGAATCCCTGCCTGCAGAGGATTCTCTGACACTTCTCGTAAACAACAAACCTGTAATCCTTCCTCTGAACGGAACCGAAAGAGAATTCGACTGCCAGACTTTAAACACAGAATTTGACACGATCTTCACTACGGAAGATACCGGGCATGAAATTTTTATCAATGGAGAAAAAATGGAAAATCAATCTCACAGCCTGCTTCTTGACTCCATCAGCGCAACAGATAAAATTACTGTCACGGTAGACGGTCAGAATTATTTTCTGCGTACTCTTCCGTCCGATTTTCCTCTCCTCACTCCGCTGGGTGAGGGCTCTGAGGATGGTTACTACTATACTACCTTTGGAGACTTCGTTGTAAAATTCGACACAAAGGGACAGGTAGTCTTTTACCGCAAAGCTACTGTTTCCAATACAGGTCCTTTCCGAAGGACAGAACTGGACGGAGAAGTCATTTACTCCTACCTGCAGGCGCGCGCATCCCGGGAACATCCCTACCTTGCAGGAGTCAGTTATCGCACCACTGCTTTGATTCTTCTGAATGAACAGTATCAGAAAATAGGCGAGGTTCCCTATATGACAGAGACAGATAAACTTCCTGCCAGATATCCTCTGGAAAATCACGATTATCTGATTCTGGGAAAAAATCATTACATCCTGACCACCTATGTAGGGAAAAAAGTAAATAACATTCCTGAATCTGTAGCCGGTTCTGCATACGGCGCCAATGTAGTTGCATGTATTTTTCAGGAAATCAAAGACGGAAAATGTATTTTTGAGTGGGACAGCACTGAGCATCCCGAACTTTACGCTGCAAGTATGGAAGGCGGCGATTATACAAATGCCAGCAGACTCTGGTCTGACTATGCTCACTTTAACGCCATTTCCATTGACCCGAAGGACAACAATTTCGTCTGTTCCTACCGAAACCTTGACAGTATCCTCAAAATTGACCGTAAAACCGGAGAAATCCTATGGTTTCTCGGAGGACAGCTTGACGATTTTAATCTCTCCGAAGACCAGCAGTTCCATCGCCAGCACAATGTTACCTTTACAGAAGACGGCTCCCTTCTTCTCTTTGACAATGGATGCCGCGTCAATATAATGGGCTATCCCGTCCTTTCGGAAGAGGAAATCGAAGAAGGCAAACGCAGGCAGCGTTCCCGCGTATTAAAAATCACTCTTGATGAGAATACGAAGACTGTAACAGCTTTCAAAGAATATTCTGTTGACGGTTTCTATTCCGCTTCCATGGGTTCTGCCCAGATTCTGGATGACTCTTCCGACACCGTACTTTTCGGCTGGGGAGGTAAATCTATGGCCGGAATGCCGCTCTTCAGCGAAGTGAACTGCAGCAAAAAACTTGTCAACTTCGAAATGCTGTGCGGAGATTCCGAAATTAACTGTTACCGTGTCAACTATTACTATGAATAAGCCATCTTAAATATCACAAAACCCCGATTTGTACCTTCATACAAATCGGGGTTTTTATTAATACCAGGATTTTCTTTGACTATTTCAGAATATGTACTCTTATTTAAACAAGTCCAGCCTCTTCCATAGCCTGTTTGTTATATTCATTTGCCTTCTCTTCCAGCTCTTTTACCCAGTCGCTGGCATTCTTTTCGCCGTTAAATACAGAATCCTCTACGCCTGCATAAGGACCGTCCGGACCTACGAAGCCTGCAAAACCAGGAATCTGACAGTCACCGAACGGGATTACGCCCTGTTTTACCTGTTCAAAGTAATCATCAAAATGCTGTCCGTATTTTTTGTCTTTTTCTGTCTGGTCTGCTTCTGCTTTTTTCAGTGTCGGGAAAAATGCTGTCTGCAGTTCTGTCCAAACCTCTTCATCCATAGTCAGTGGCAGCGGCATAGACTGTTTGTAAATTTCAATACCGGCTTCCTCATCTTTAAGTGTTTTATAAGCTTCTACTTTTTCTTTCCAGCCGTCAACACCCCAGCCCATCCATTTAAGCAGCTCATACGCTTCTCTTGGATGCTCTGTTCCGGAAGAAATACCGCCGAAGTCAAGAACACCGAATTTATATTTGGAATCTGTTCCCTCTACGTTCGGAGTTGCATACGGTACCATTTCAATACCTTTTTCACGATATTCGTCAGTGTCAAACAGGTTCAGATAAGTCCAGAATGCGTCAATCTGATAACCGATTTTTCCTGATGCGCCTGCCCACTCATTGGAACCAAGCCATGCTGTAATTTCTTCTTCTGTAATAGGAGCGCGATATTTGCCTTTCATAAGCTCTGCAAGGTCATTTACGCCTTTTGCCCAGTTTTCCATGTGGAAGCTCTCGCCGTCCCATCCGAATTCACCGATACAGTTCGGGTCTGCTGCAACCGGGTAGTAAGTAACGATAGAATGGAACTGGTTAAATCCGTAGATTCCCTCATCCGGAGAAGTAACATCCTTGAAAGACTGAATCATCTCATCCCATGTCCAGTCTGAAGGCGGCATTTCCACGTTCAGTTTATCAAAGACAGCCATATCTGCATAAATTGCATCCGGGAAAAATTTCATTGGCGTTCCAAGTTTCATATCTGTTCCGTAATAACCCAGCTTTGCGCCGTTGATGGACGGAAGAATGTTTTCGTTCTCCGGGTCGTTCTCCCAGTATTCCGTCATATCCCCAAGAAGCATGTTGGAAAGTGCGAAATCACAGTTTCCGAGAATCATAAAACAGTCCGGTGTCTTTCCTGTATTTACCAGATTCAGAAGTGTATCGTTGTATGTGTCTCCTGCAGGCTCGTAAATGACATTTACCTTAATATTCGGGTACTTTTCCATGAATTTTTCAGCCAGATATTCTGTCAGCACCTTGTTGTCAAAGTTCATATAGGTCAGTTCGATTTCCTCGTCTGTCATCGGCGGAAGCCCTGCTTCTTTTTCTGCCTTAACTGTCACTGCTGTTCCGGAGAGCATTCCGGTTACCATAGCTGCTGTGAGCAGTACGCTCGTTACTTTTTTCTTCATTTTCTTATTCCTCCTTTTCTTAATTCAGCCTGCTCCGGCAGGCATATATTAGTGGTTTTCAGCCCTCAGCTTATTCACCAGTAATACCTGTTCTGTCAACGCTTTCCACAAACTGTTTCTGTAATACGAAATAAAGAATCAGTACAGGAAGGATTGTCAGCATTGTCGCCGCCATCTTGATTCCTTCATTCAGGCTGCCCATTGTTTCTCCGGTAATCGAGGCGCCTGTCGCTGTGTAACTGTCGTTAAAGCCTTTCAGCGCAACTACAAGCGTATTCCAGAAGCCGTCTCCGAACACTCCGCATACATAGAGCTGTGTCAGATACGCCTCGTTCCAGTACCATACAAGTGAAAACAGGAACACAACCAGAATCGCAGGCGCAGCGGACGGAAGCGCGATTCTTACAAAGGCTTTGAAATGTCCGCAGCCGTCAATCTTGGCAGCTTCTATCAAAACCTGTGGAATCTGTTTAAAAAACTGATAATAAATCAATATGTATAATTGTGATTTCAGTCCCTGCCCCAACAGCGCCGGAAGAAGGAACGATTTCAGCGAATCCAGTATTCCCAGATCATTATACAGAAGATAATTCGGCATCATGGTAATCTGAGGCGGGATAATGAAGGATACAATCAGAATTCCCATAAATACTTTTTTAAGCGGAAATTCATATCGCGCAAATCCATATCCTACAATCGCACAGATAATCATATTCAGCAAAGTCGGAAGCCCTGCCACCACAACTGATTTCCAGAACGTATCCAGAAAATTCATGCTGGTAAAGGCATCTACATAGTTCTTAATGTAAAACGAACTTGGAATCCAGCTTACAGAGCTGTCCAGAAGGTCGGCTCTTGTCATAAGACTCTTGCTGATCATGTAAATTACAGGATAAAGATACACAAATCCGATACAGATCAGAAGAATGTAAATAACAGCAAGCTTGCCCACACCTTCGCGGTCCTTGGAACCCATAAACCATTTTCTGATTTTATTACGGCTCAGTCTACCTGCGGGCTGCTTTTTTTGCATTTTGTTTTGCAGTCTGTTTTTCATACTTTACCCCCTTCCTTTCCAGTTTCCTGATAAGGCGCTGTTCTTTCTTCATCTCTTTTTTTGCCCGTTTTACCTGTTTCTGGTAAACGTCCTTCTTCAGGATAAAGAACGCCGCCACAAGAGCGACAAGAAGAATTACAATCAAGGAATACAGCCACGCCATCGCTGACGCATATCCATATCCTTTGCTTCCTGTTGTACCGAACATGGCGTCTTTAATTGTATTGATAATATTGTTCTGCTCATTATTGGACAGAAATACAACGGTATATACCGCGTTGAGCAACATCATCGGTTTGATTGTCGGAAGTGTGATCTTCCAGAAACATTCCCAGGTAGAACCGCCGTCCATCTTCGCCGCCTCGTAAAGGGCAGTATCTATTTTCTGGACGGCTGCCAGGAAGATCAGAATCTGTACCCCCGAATACCATAGATATAGGACGATATTTTCAAACACTCCTATGATCGCATCCACAAGAATTCCGGGTAGGAAACTGATCGCCCCCGCTATCATCGTCGTATTCAGAGACGGTATAGAACCTGCTCCCTGATCTACAAGCTGTGTCATAACAGGACCGCTTGCAATAATCACAGGAAGGAAGAAAATCAGTCTGAAAAATCCTTTCCCTTTGATTCTGCTGTTCAGAAGCAATGCGATAATCAGCGCAAACACTACGATAACCGGAACTGCTATGATTGTTTTTATCAGATATGCCCACAGCTCTGTCGGAAAAGTTTCATCTTCCTGAAGAATCTGCGTAAAGTTGGACAATCCGATAAACATACTGATTCTTCCTTTCGGAGTCATCTTTACTTTACTGAGCGCGAAGTTAAAAGACTGAATCAGCGGGCGCGCCACAAACACGATTACTCCGATCAGCCAAGGGAGTATAAACAGATATCCCATTGCCGCTTCTTTCGCTTTCAGAGATCCGCCTTTCCATCTTCTGGCTCTTTTCTTTTTTTCTGTCATACTCACTCACCTGCCTTATAGGACATACCCTCAAGAGTTATGCCGTCGTGTGTAATGGTTTCACTGTTATAATTCACATATACCATGACGCCGTTTGAATAGCTTACCTCTACTACGCCGTCCTCACAGCGGGTACGGTCTGTAATATACGCATCCTTCACTTTGTCATTCAGTTCTTTCAGTTCCTGATAATAACGTACGATTTCCGGACGGTATACCTCATATTTGGAAGTATAAATATCTGAAGAATTCGTATAAAGCAGCTTCACCGGGTCCTCCTTTGTCAGATAAAAGGACGGATAAATACCGGTTTCTGCCAGTTCCAGGAAATATCTGGTGTTGTCCGCCTCAAAGTTTGTATAATCCCCGTACATAGGAATCACACCCTTGAGGGCAATAGATAAAAACGGAACCTCTTCGTCTGCAAAAATATAGTTGGAAGAGTTTACCGGCATATTAAGAATACTTCCGGTATTTTTCCAGTAGCAGGAAAACGGGCTTTCCATTACCAGATTCATCTGCTCGTCACTCTTTCCTATCATTTCCGAAAAGGTATTCTGCGTATCTACACGGCTGTACTGCTTACCGTTGTAACTGTAGCTGAAAAGATGGTCTGTAATTCCGGTAAGAGCCAGATTCTTTGTTCCGGCTTTTTCATAGCTCTTAAGAGCCTCCTCGAAACGCTCTGCTGCTTTTGAAGGTGTCTGGAAATTGAAATACTCATAAATTTCTTTATATGTGTTTTCTTTATACACACTCTCATCCAGCTTTTTGATAACATTAAATACCGTGTTTACCGTATCCGGATTTGCACGAAGCGCATCCTGATACAGATAGAAGAAAATACCGGATTCTGCTGCGCGTTCCATAAGGTCGTCCAGTTTTCTGTTTCCGCCTATAGCTTTGTCAGCCTTATACTTTGTAACGGGCATACTGTAAATTCCGCCCTTCTGCCATCCTTTATACACAGACAGAATATCTGAAACCCCTTCTGTTGAAAGGTCGTCATAAATCTCTTCTATATCCTCTGCCGTTGTCATGGCAACTGTTTTTTTGCCCAGCATTCCGTTTTCACGGTCTGTTCCAAGGAAATCCAGACGGATACGGAAATCCGTATCTTTCTCTTCAATCTGCTCTGTTCTTAACAGATAATTTCTGTACTGTCCTGCCATTTTTGCATAATCTGCATCTTCTCCGCTTCCGAAAAGATACCTCATACGGATATTATAATCGGTTCTCTTTTCCTCCTGAAGCTGCACAGAACTTGTAGCTTCCTTACTGGTAAGCTGTTTATAGATTCGACGCATGGTAAACTGAGGAGTAATCCAGTTATAGTTTGTTACCGCACCATTTGGATATGCGATAATCTTTGCATCTACAGCTCCCTCTTCAATCACTGAGAGCACTGACATCTGCGTATCTGTATGTACCATACCATATACGGGAGCCAAAACCGGTTCTGCATCGTTTACAGACTGATATTCATCCCAGAACAGGGAAAGAATATAGCTTTCATCTACACCTGCATTATCTCCCCACACCTTCAGTGAAAACGGAGATGTAAACCTTCCGTCCTTATCATCAAGATAAATCAAAGCCCCGTTTCCATCCGGCACAAGCATATACCCTTCTCTTTCCGCCGAGTAGGTATGTCCCAGAAACGGATAGACGAAAATACTTCCGATGGTTACATTTTCCATTTCTTCTCTGATGGATTCCGATGGAATCTCCACAGAAATTTCTTCTCCCTCAAGAGTCATTTTTAACTGGAAAGAAATTTCATATTTTTTCAGAACCACATCTGCAGTAAAACCGTTTTCTTCTGCCTTTACCTGAATGTCCGCATCTGCTGCAAGCAGGTCGCTTCTCTCTTCATTCAGTCCGTTAAGTATGATAAATCCAATTCCGCTCTGGATAAAGCTTTTCCATGTTTCATTTAAAGAATCATCCGGTTCGCTTACCGTAGATTCCATAATTGCTCCTGTCTCCTTGTTGCGAATCAGAACAGACAGAGTCTCTTCTTTCAGAAAAAGCTCCAGTTTATCGCTTTCCGCGATTTTTTTATGGTCTTTTATCGTATCCACGTTCTCAGAAACATAAGCTTCTGCCTCTGCTTCCAGACGTTCTTCTTCCGTAATCTCTACTTCCTCTACTGCCGGAGCAGTTTCTCCCTCAACTCCCGCTGCAGGCTCTGCTGTTGTTTCCTCTGCAGCCATAACAAATCCTGTACAGGAAGTGAAAATCAGACCGGCTGCTGTCAAAAGAGCCAGAATACCTTTTTTCTTATTTATCCAATATTTATTTGCCAATCCGATACACCACCTCTCCAAATACAGAACTTACAAAATCAATTACCTGTCTGCAGAGCATGAATAAAATAAACGCCAGCAGACTGAGAATCAATACGGCAAACAGGGTAAAGAAGATAATCTTTACAGTTTCCTTTACCGTATAGTTATTTACTTCTTTAATCGTCATAAAGATTAAAACGATTACCCATGCAGCAATAAAAATTTCTGCAAACTGAATCAGAAATACTTCATTATAGGTAATCACATTGCTCAAAACAATGCAAAGCGGCTGAAGCAGCACATAAGGAGTCAGACTGAATGCAAGACCGCAGTATAATCTCTTGAACGTACTCTCACCGTCATTAATCGTACACATGAGATAATTACATGCTGTCAGCACCACAAAAACTCCGACTACACTGAGAACATCTGTAAAGATCGTATATCTTCCTTCTCTTACTGTCCGAAGAAGGAAACCGCAAATATATTTATTTGCAAGATAAATAATCACAGTCAATGCAAGCATGATATTCGCATTCAGGTAAGAACTCTTTCCTTCATAGCGAAGTCCGTAAGCTCCATCTACCGGATGTTTCATGTAGTAAAACATATAAACAAATCTTTTCCATACGCCGCTGTTTCTGATTCCCTCCGTAGCCTTAATAAGAGGATTAAAAATTCCCTTCTTTGCCTGAAGATATTTCAGAAGCTTCACGAAAATCCAGAGCAGCAGCAATACTCCCACTGCAGGAATCATATTTTGACGAAGCCAGGAATTACGCACCTCCCAGAAAGCATCTGAATACACACTAAACGCCTTTGATACTCTCGCATATTCCAGCGCATTCTCATAGTCCTCTTCCTGGAGATAGGAACGGCTCATAGCCTCATTTGCATAATCAAACAGACTGTTCATTTCCAGAACCTTTTCCAGAGGTTCCTTACTTTCCTCATAGCGTCCGTTCTCATAAAGATTCAGCGCGCTGTGAAGAAGATTTGTGAACTCTGTCGCCCTGAAAATCTGTATCTGTTTGCTGTCAGAATCCAGAATATAAAGATTATCCTGCGCATCCACATCAATGGCTTCCACCTTTTTGCTCAGACCGATACGAAATCTTCCGTCATCGCGGCCGCCGAAAACGAAAAGCAGATCGCCCTCTGTGTTATATTCATAAATATATCCGTCTGAAGATGCGACATACACGTTATTGTGGTTTCCCACTGCAACGGAAGTCTCCTTGCCGTCATAGGCATCCGGCTCGATGAGATTCGCGCCGGCAATATTAAGTTTCTTAAGACTGGTATTCTTTTCTCCCGGCGTAACCGTGTAAATCAGTCCCTGCTCGTCAATTGCAACATTGACCGGAGTAGACGGGAGATTACTCACCATCTTTGCAAGCTGCGCCTCTGTAAAAATCGCCTCCTGCACCATTCGAAGAGGACTGACAGAAGCATAGTTCGTACCGAAATACCCAAGGAAAGTACCTCCTTCTGTAGGAGTAAGCTGTACCAGACCGTTTCCGTTTCCTTCACAGACAATATACATATCGCCGCCGTCATTTACAGCAATCTTTACTGGTTTGAAATCTCCGTTTCCATACAGCGGATGTTCCGGCTTCAGATACTCGGCAGTAACATTTCCTTCTTCGTCAAATACAACTACCTTTCCGGAATGATCTGCCGCATACACGGCATTTTCCTCGGTAACATAGACGCCGTAAGGCTCACTTAACACTCCTTCACCGATTACGGAAATCAGATTTCCTTCCATATCCGCTTCATATATCACGCCTGCGCCTGCATCTGCAATATACATTCTTCCGTCATCGGTAATCTTCATATCCTTGGGATTGACCAGAGAATGCTCTCCGATTTTTACAATTGACGATTCCGGCATATAAGCAGTCTGTGTCTCTGTCACATAACCATAACCATCTATTGTATAAGTTTTATAAGGTACCGCTGCACTGAGTGCTGTCGGGAATGCAGTTCCGGCTATCAGAAATGCAAGAAGAAACGCAGCGCACCTTTTTGTCCACTTTTTCATTTCCTTCCCCCCTCTTACTTGATACCGGAATGTGCCATAGTATTCATAATACTCTTCTGGCAGATAATAAACATCACAAGGTTCGGCACAAACATGATCAGCGTTGCAGCAGCCGCAATACCCTGACCTGCAACTGTATTATTCGCATTCGTCAGTGTATTCATATAAAACGCCAGTGTACGCAGTCCGTCTTCATTCATATACAGGTTGGAGGTTTCCACATTTACCCATACCTGCTGGAAAGCAAGGATTGCTGAAGTTGCTACTGCAGGACGTATCAGCGGGAAAATGATTTTGCGGTATACGGTAAAATCACCTGCCCCGTCTATGTAAGCTGCGTCAATGAGCGCATCCGGAATCTGGTCAATGAACTGCTTGACAAGAAACAGGCTGACCGGCATCGCTACCAGCGGAAGAACATGCGCAAGATAATTATTTGTCATACCCAGCGTATTGATTACAAGGTATCTTGGAATCATAACAGCTACCGGGACAAACATCAGAGCCATATTGTTCACTTCCATCAGAGCTTCTTTGCCCTTGAATTTCATTTTTGAAAGCGCAAATCCGGCAGAAGTGGAAAGCACAATAGAAAGTACCACATCGGATGCCGTTACAATGAGACTGTTAAATACATATCTGCTCAACGGTATACCGGATGTCTGTGACGCCTTCATAAGTCCTCTGAAATTATCCAGTGTAGGTCTTGTTACAAAGAACTTCGGAGGAAAAGCAAACAGCTCGTCAATGGGTTTAAACGCATGTCCGATAATAAAAATAATCGGCAGCAACATAAAGATTGCCAGCGGCAGTACCGCAAGAATCAGTTTTATCTGTTTCAATTCAAATTTCTTTGGATTAATATTACTTCCTCTGTATCCAGCCATAATGTTTCCTCCTTCCTCAGTCTTTCTCTGTAAACAGCTTCTTCGCCATTGTCGAGAACAGCCATACAATACCAAGAAGCGCTACTGATATTGCTGCCGCATAGCCCATCTCATAACGGATGAATCCATAGTCCTCGATATGGTTTACAATGAGCTGCGCCGCATACCCCGGCGTTGGATTGACGCCTGTAAGCATAACGCCGATCGCTCCGTTTCCAAATGTTCCCACAATTGACATAACTGCTCCGAAAAGCATCTGCGGCTTCATTGTCGGAATTGTAATATAAATCATCTCCTGAAAACGATTCTTGATACCGTCAATCGCACCTGCTTCATACAGTTCTTCATCTGCATTCAGAATACCTGCAAGCATTGCCAGGAATCCGACTCCCATGCTGCTCCACAGAGCTACCACAATAACAATCGGGAGCAGATAACGCTGGTCAACCAGCCATACTACAGGCTCTGTAATAATTCCCAGCTTCATAAGAATACTGTTCAGATACCCTGTCTGATCCCCTGTGAAAATAATCTTCCATAAAACCGCCATTGCAACACCGGAAGTCATACTCGGAGAATAGAAAATAAGCGCCAGAATCGTTCTTGGAACTTTTGACATCTGCGCCAGCACCCACGCCAGAAGGAAGGATAACATATAGCCTCCAATTCCTACAATGATTACATATACCACTGTATTCGGCAGTACGTACTGCATAAAGATTTCATCCTGTGTAATCAGATTGATATAATTCATAAATCCGGCAAAGGAAGGGAATGAAATCGTATCAAAATTGGTAAGCGACAACAGAATCGCCATAACCATCGGCGCAATGATAAAGGTTACGAATAAAAGCAGATATGGCATCAGGAAAAACCATGCCTGTCTGTTTCCTGATTCGCGTCTTGCAATTTTATTTTTCTTTGCTGTCTGTCGTTTCATCACTTCGCGTCCCCTCCTTTCCCTGAAGCACAGTCCGCAAGAATTTCACGGACTCTCTCCAGATCCGGAACAATGTACGGCGTGATCACGCTTCCGTCTGTATTGTTATAGCCAAACTCTTCCAGTTTTCTTTCTGTTTCCCTGTTGATTCTCTTCACTGCATTGTCAAGAGTTCTTCTCAGGTTCTTTCCGTCTACGACAACAGAGTTATAAGCGTTGCTGATTTCACGTTCAACCATATAACTTCCCGGAAGTCTCGGCGCTTCATAAATCCATTCTGCCTGTTCAAGAATCGTACTCTTGTCTCTTGTTTTCCATGGAAGAAGCTCAAAAGCTTCTGTATTTGCAGTATTCCACATAAAGGTAGAACCGTAAGTAATCTGAAGGGTCTGTCCGAATTCTGCCTGAACTTCTGCGGAAGACCACCACTTCATAAACTCCCACGCTTTCTTTTCCCGTTCCTCATTTGAATGGAACATAACGGTACTTTCCGCTCCGCCGGAGGTGTATCGGTTAATTTCTCCGTTTTCATCCTCCGTTCCCGGTACAGCGTAAATCTTCCAACTGTTTGCAATTTCAGGAGCAGCATTCAGCAGCATATTATAAACAGAGTAGTCCGCGATACCAATTGGCAGAGAGCCGTTTCTGAAATGCTGATAAAAGTTCGGAATATCCTTTGGAAGATTGTAGATGGTAAACAATTCTGTCAGCTCTTTAAATCCTTCTACTGATTCCTCACTTGTAAGATTGGAATCTCCCGCAAACTCATCATAGAGGCTTCCGCCATTCTGAAGAATCAGCGGCGTCGTGCCATGGAAGTTTCTCATTGCAAGCATACCTGCTGTCGGGTAGTAGAAATTCATTCCTCTCATCTGGAGGCTTGGGAGAATATTTTTCAGTTCCTGAATCGTATTCGGAACTTCCAGTCCCAACTGCTCAAAAATATCCGTTCTCACATAAAGTACCCAGAAATTCATTGTTTCCGGAAGTGAATATATGCCATCCTCAATTGTGGAAGGAATCAGAAGACCTTCCTCAAATCTTCCCGCTACCTCTGCGAAATCCTCAAACTCTGTCAAATCTTTAATAGCACCGCGGATTCCCAGTTCAAACGGCACTGCATAATTAATACCAGTTGCAATGTCCGGCGCATCTCCCGATGCATTTGCAAGAATCAGTTTATTCTGGTCAGGCATAAGCGCCAGATCCACCTCTATTCCTGTCTTTGCCGTGAAATCCTCATCAATCATCTTCTGCATAATTTCCAGATATTGTCTGGAACGGTTTACCCATACCTGCAGATGCTCAGGATTTGTATTGCCTGTTGAATATGCCTGAGAAGCAAAGGATGTAGCAAATCGTTTTACGCTTGCTGCCGTTGATTTCAGCACTCCTGAATTTCCCGGAAGCTTCGCATCCTCCTGATGGATAAAAATACGGTCAATTGCAAGCTGGTTCTTATTCAGGCTGTCAATCAGGTTTGCAAGAAACTGATTGACAGAGTTTACACTTGTCGTAAGTTCCGCAATTCTGTATGCAAGCTAATCTGGCTCAGAAGCCAGACTTCTAAGCTGTTCTGCCGCCACATTTGCAGAAGAAAAAACGCCGATTTCATCTACATCCGGATTGTAAATTTTCATATCCTCACAGAACTGATCCAGCTTGTCCGCATATTCTTCCAGTCTTGTAACCGCATCCGGAATATATGCTTCAATGTCTAAATCTCTGTATTTATCTTTATTTGTTCCCGCAACCTTCGTAATCTGGAGATTCAGACTGTTTACGCCATTCATAATCTCGTCCACGCCTTCGAGCATACTGCGGAGCGGGTCTTCCGCTATAGTAAAGGAAATGGTATGCTCTCCTTCTTCGAAGTAAAGAGCAAGGGGATTTTTTTCTGCATCTGTAAAGGTTACATTCTGATATTTCTTTCCGTACTTCAGAGCGCAGTTGAAAAACTCCTCTCCCGGAATCTTTCCATCTACCTCCACATTAAGGAATACAGGAAAATCTGCCTTCTCACTTTGCTGATATTTCATGGAAAGATAATAATTTCCCGCATTTTTCACCTGAAATCTGTAAGTCACCCTGCTTCCTGCATCTGAGAAAGATGCGGAGTCAATCGTATTGAGTTTCTTCGTCTTTACCTCATAAGGCTCCAGATTAATGTCATATTCACAGGCTGCCCGGATAGAGGAAGCATTTCTCGTATCCATTTCCTCACCCTGTATGGTGATTATTTCGCTTCCCTTTGCCTCTCCCGGATTTTCATAAGCTTCCAGCTTCTGTTCCGGATTCAGATAAAGATTCCCCAGAAGCATAGTTCCTTCCAGCATGGAAATCTCCAGTTCGTTCATTCCCTCCTGAAGTTCAACTGCAAGAGGAATTGTCCTGCGGTAGGTGCTGTCCATAAGGAACTTGTTATTCCACTCTCTGATTTTTTCCGGTACCGGAACAATCTGATTGCCGTACCGGTCATAGGAAACCTCTTCCGGGTCCTTCCACTGCGCTTCCATGGTAATGTCACGCAGCTCATAAAATGGATATTCACCGTTTACCTTCATGGAAAACTCAATAGGAAGAACACTGTTTCCGACGTCTAAATAATCCATGCTGATACAGTATCTTGCAGTTTCCGGCGCCTGAATCAAAAGTTTTCCGCTTTCTCCGACTGTCATTTGCGGAACCTCTGAAGAATATCCATAATTGTCTGCTGCAGACGCTGTTCCGTTTACGGGCTGAAAAATATCGCTGATTTTCAGTTCTATCTGCTCCCCTTCATAAAAGGGTGTTTCTGACATACGATCTACCACTGTGTAATTCTTTCCAATCATATCATTGGTGAAATTCTCATCTGTGATATAATTGGAGGCATTTGCAGATGACGCGTCCGATGTATTTTCATCTTCTGCTGCTGCCACAGGAATTCCGGAAACTGCCACTGCAATTGCCAGAACCACTGCCGCTGTCCGAAAACTTTTCTTTTTCCGCATAATATCTCCTCCTTCTGATACTTATTTTATTGCTCTCAGGATTACGGCTGAGCCTCGTAACCGCTTCCCCAGACTGCATATCCTTTGTCAGACAATGCAGTAAATGTGATTACGTTTTTATATCCATACTGATCCCACTGTTTCCTGAATACTCCTTTATAAGTCACGCCATTGAGTTCCAGCAGCGCGTTGCCGTTTTCTTTCAACTCCCAGGTTCCCTTATAGCCGCCTGTGACCGTATGATCCTCGTGAAGAACAATGTCCTCCGATTTCTGTACATTATCTGAAATATTATGCAGATGATTGATAATCTTATATGGGCCTGCCACATCGTCCTCAGTAACTGCATCAAATGTCTCCCCTGTATAGCGGTAAGGAGACACCACAAACCAGCCGTCCTCATTCAGATACATTTCATGTACGCGTACCTGATGATCCTCTCCCTTGTTCTCAAATCTTGTATGAAATACAAGGAAATACTTTCCTGTTTCTTCATCCCTGTACACACTGTTGTGTCCGGGTGAAACATAACCTGCACGGAATTTTCCAAATTCCCCTTCTTCATACTGGAAACTGAAATTTCCCATCAGCTTCACGCCGTATTTAGATGCTGCCGAATCGTCAAAAAAGCTTCCCTGAGGGCCTTTGCACTCTTCCATATTCTGTCCTTCGCTGTCCTCATATGGTCCGTCCGGATTTTTGGAACGGCAGACTCTGATATTATATCCTCCGTCAGAATCAAGTCCGCCGAAAGAAAGGAACATGTAGTAATAGTCTGTTTCCGGACTGTAAATGATATATGGTCCTTCAATTCGTAAATGATTTTCACCGAGAAGCTTTTTACCATATCCGGCTTCCAACGGTTTTCCTGTTTTCGGGTCTAATTCCAGAATAAAGATTCCTCCGGAATAGGAACCGTATACCATCCACAGTTTCCCGTCCTTGTCAAAAAATACACAGGGGTCTACCACGTTTGGCTCTTTCGTTGCGTCATATACATCTCCGTTTTCATCCTTCTCCTCCGGTCCCATACCGGATTTCAGGATAATTCCCAAATCTTTATAAGGGCCTTCCGGTTTATCTGACACTGCCATTCCAAGAGCAGACAGGGGACTTCCGCCCTCGCAGTTGCAGTAATACATGTAATATTTTCCGTCCTCTAGCTGAATCACATCCGGCGCCCAGAAAGTTTTTGTTTTCGCCCATGTAAAAGCTTCTTTCATCTCCTCCATTGCATTGGGTATGATAATGTTATCTTCCCTCACTCCGGAATCAATTAATTCCCAGTTTACCAGATCCTCAGAACTTGCTGCTGCAAGATGGGAACCGTAAATATAATATTTTCCGTCAGCCTTTATGATGGAAGGATCGTGGACGGACACCTCTGCAAATTCATGCTCCACTGCATTCTCACCAGCCAGCGTAATTCCCTTTAAATATTCCTTTTCCAACTCTTTCTTCACCTCTGTTTCTGTATTTTCACCGCTTTGCGCAGCATAGGTAAGATTCCCTGCTGCCAGACAAAGGGACAGCCCACAGATTATTACCGCTTGTTTTTTTCTCATTTTTCACTCCTTTCGGTAAAATACACCGACTCTGTGTTTCCTACTATCTGTTACTGAGTATAAAACTTTTATTATACTTTTTCAAGTATTATTTTAGATTTATATGAAATATATATTTTACGCATAATATTTTTGTGCATTATTAACGAATAATCTTCTCTTTTTTTTCAAGTAATTATTATCAATATTTTGTTATTTATCTTATTTTAAATTAATTTCTTCTTTATTTATATCAAAAAAACGCCCTAAACTGCGCTGTCTGCACAGTTCAGGGCGTTTCCGGGCTTTTCATAAACCGTTTACACGCATCTGCCTCGGCGTCATACCGAACTCTTTTTTAAATATCTTATAGAAATAACCTTTATTCTGATATCCTACCGCTTCTGCCACTTCATCCACTGTCATTGACGAAGTACGCAAAAGCGCTTCCGCTTTCTCAAGACGTATTCTCTGCACATACTCTGAATAGGAAATCCCAGCCTTGCTGCGAATCAGTCTGTTGAAATAATCTTCCTGAAAGTGAAAATTTTCTACAAGCTCCCGAATCGTCACTGTCGCATAGTGATGGGCAATATATTCTGTAATCTCCTCGTAGACAATCCAGCTCATTTCCTGCCGCAATTCTCTGGAAAGGGAAAATTCACAGCCTGTACTGAGCAGTCCGAAGATACGCACCATCAATCCTTTACAAATAAAAGTAGAACCAGTGTCATTGACAAGCAATTCTTCTACTAACTGTTCAAAGGCTTTTTCCAGCGCTGCTTCTGTTTCCGGAGACGGCTTAAAACGAATATACTGCTGCAGATTCTTCTGTTTAAGGAGCGCTGACTGAAGAAAGGAGATAACTTTTTCTGTGCTGACGTTTTCGTTCATAACCTCTGTAAACATATTATTGGATAATCCCAGAAACAGAATTACGCTCTCTTTATTCTGCAAATAATCCTGATGTACACAGTTTTTATCAATAAGACACAACTCTCCTTTGCGAAATACAATGTCCTTTCCCGATATTTTCTGTCTGAATTCCCCCTTTACCACATAGCCCAATTCCAGATAATCGTGGGTGTGAAGCTGGGTCTTTTCCCCTTCCCCAAAGGAGTAGCTGCAGCAGAACCTGTGAGGCGCAGGCACCATAGTTGAATGAACCTGCTTTCCATCCGTATTCCAGCACAGAGCAAACACTGACTGCTGTTCCACGAGAGGAAAGGTTTTTACCTCCTTTACGGATTTCGAATATTCCGGGCAGACCAGTCTGGTTCCCATAGGATGATTTTCTGCCAGACAAAGCTTTTCATCCTGTGTTATTTTTCTGCATACATCAATTAACGACATCCTGTTTTCTCCCCTTTCTGTTTGTGGTATAATAAAGTATTCCCAAATGAATCTATGAGAAAATTATAAATGCACAGACTCCGGAAATCAAGAACACTCCTCCGGATAAAATATAGTAATTGTCGGATTAGGTAACTTTTTTGTAAAAACCGCAGAGTTAGGAAATTGTCCTTTTTCATTTTCTTTTTTATAATTAATACAGATAAAAAAGAAGTTCTGAATGAAAGGATGGTTTTACTTTATGTTAAAAATGAAAAATTACCAGTTTTGGTTTTGCACCGGTTCACAGGATTTATACGGAGACGAATGTCTTGCACACGTTGCAGAGCATTCCAGAATCATTGTAGACGAACTGAACAAATCCGGCAATCTCCCTTTTGAGGTTGTATGGAAACCAACTCTCATCACAAATGAGATGATCCGCAAAACCTTCAATGAGGCAAACAACGACGAGAACTGTGCAGGTGTTATTACCTGGTGTCACACTTTCTCTCCTGCCAAATCCTGGATTCTCGGACTTCAGGAATACAGAAAGCCTCTTCTTCACTTACATACCCAGTTCAACCGTGAAATCCCATACGATACCATCGACATGGATTTTATGAACGAAAATCAGGCAGCACACGGCGACCGTGAATTCGGTCATATTTTCTCCAGACTTGGTATGGAGCGCAAAGTTATCATGGGCTACTGGGCAGATGCAGATGTACAGAAGAGAATCGGTTCCTGGATGCGCACAGCTATCGGTGTAATCGAGAGCAGCCATGTACGTGTTATGAGAGTGGCAGACAACATGAGAAATGTTGCCGTTACAGAAGGCGATAAGGTAGAAGCTCAGATTAAATTCGGCTGGGAAGTAGACGCTTATCCGATCAACGAGATCGCAGAATCAGTTGCGGCTGTTTCTGAAGCAGATATCAATACTCTGGTAGAAGAATATTACGACAAATATACCATCCTTCCGGAAGGAAGAGATGAGAAGGAATTCCGTAAACATGTAGCAGTACAGGCAGGTATCGAAATTGGTTTCGAGAGATTTCTGGAAGAGAAAAATTATCAGGCAATCGTTACACACTTCGGCGATCTGGGCGCACTGAAACAGCTTCCCGGTCTTGCAATTCAGAGACTTATGGAAAAAGGCTATGGATTCGGCGCAGAAGGCGACTGGAAAACAGCAGCTATGGTTCGCGTTATGAAGCTTATGACTCAGGGAATGAAAGATGCAAAGGGAACTTCCTTTATGGAAGACTATACCTACAATCTTGTTCCGGGCAAAGAGGGAATCCTTCAGGCCCATATGCTTGAGGTCTGCCCGACAATCGCAGACGGTCCGATCAGCATCAAATGTCAGCCTCTTTCCATGGGCGACCGTGAAGACCCGGCAAGACTTGTTTTCACATCCAAAACAGGTCCGGCAATCGCAACCTCTCTTATCGACCTTGGCGACCGCTTCCGTCTCATCATCAACGATGTAGAATGTAAAAAAGTAGAAAAGCCAATGCCGAAGCTCCCTGTTGCTACTGCTTTCTGGACACCTCAGCCAAACCTTCAGACAGGCGCTGAGAGCTGGATTCTTGCAGGCGGCGCTCACCATACAGCATTCAGCTACGACCTTACTGCAGAGCAGATGGGCGACTGGGCTGCAGCTATGGGAATCGAAGCCGTATATATTGATAAAGATACAACAATTCGCCAGTTTAAGAACGAACTGCTCTGGAACAGTCTTGCATACCGCAAATAAAGAAAGGAGATTGCTTCCATGAATAAAGAAATGATTAAATCCATGATTGAAAACGGCAAAACAGTCCTTGGTCTGGAATTTGGCTCTACAAGAATCAAAGCGGTTCTTGTAGACGAATCCCACAACCCTATCGCATCCGGTGACCACGAATGGGAAAACCGTCTGGAAAACGGATACTGGACTTATTCCCTTGACGATATCTGGAAAGGTCTTCAGGACAGCTACCAAAAGCTTGCAAAAGACGTCCTGGAAAAATACGACACAGAACTCACAACTATCGGCGCTATTGGTTTCAGCGCTATGATGCACGGTTATATGGCTTTTGACAAAGAGGGAACCCTCCTTGTACCGTTCCGTACCTGGAGAAATTCTACTACAGGCCCTGCTGCCAAAGCGCTTACGGAATTATTCAATTACAACATCCCGCTTAGATGGAGCATTTCCCATCTGTATCAGGCAATCTTAAACGGAGAGGAACACATACCGTCACTTTCCTATGTAACAACTCTGTCCGGCTACATTCACTGGCAGCTCACAGGAAACAGGGTTCTCGGTGTAGGCGATGCTTCCGGTATGTTCCCGATCAATCCTCAGACAAAAGATTACGATGAAGAAATGGTTCAGAAATTTGACAGTCTTATCGCTGAGAAAAACTATTCCTGGAAACTGAGAGACATTTTCCCGAAGGTTCTTGTTGCAGGCGAACACGCCGGAGTTCTCACTGAAGAAGGCGCAAAGCTCCTCGATGTCAGCGGCAAGCTGAAAGGCGGTATTCCGCTCTGTGCTCCGGAAGGTGATGCAGGAACAGGAATGGTTGCCACAAACAGCGTTGCCAAACGTACAGGAAACGTATCTGCCGGAACTTCTGTTTTTGCTATGGTTGTTCTGGAACGTGAATTATCTAAGGTATATCCGGAAATCGACCTTGTTACCACTCCTGACGGAAGTCTGGTTGGTATGGCACACGCAAACAACTGTACCTCCGACCTCAATGCATGGGTAGGAATCTTTAAGGAATTTGCAGAAGCCTTCGGCATTGAAGTTGATATGAACAAACTTTTCGGAACCCTTTACAACAAGGCTCTGGAAGGCGACACCGACTGCGGCGGTCTTCTCTCCTACGGATACCTTTCCGGCGAGAATATCACAGATGTGTCTGAGGGACGTCCTCTCTTCGTACGCAGACCGGAAAGCAATTTCAACCTTGCCAACTTTATGAGAAGCCATCTTTTCACAGCTCTGGGCGCTCTGAAAATCGGTATGGATATTCTGTTAAAAGAAGAAGGCGTGGAAATCGACTCCCTTCTCGGACACGGCGGACTCTTCAAGACAAAAGGTGTTGGACAGTCCATTCTTGCAGCCGCTGTCAATGCCCCAGTCTCTGTTATGGAAACTGCCGGTGAAGGCGGTCCATGGGGAATGGCTCTTCTGGCATCCTATATGCTTCGCCGTGAAGAAAACGAAAGTCTGCAGGATTATCTTGCAAATAAAGTATTCGCAGGCAGCGAAGGCACATCTATGGATCCGGATCCAAAGGATGTGGCAGGATTTGAAGAGTTTATCGAACGCTACAAAAAAGGCATTGCCGTAGAACAGGCAGCCGTGACTGCTTTATAATAAAGGAGAAATTTGAAATGCTGGAAGAATTAAAAAAAGAAGTCTATGAAGCCAATATGCAGCTTCCAAAATACGGTCTTGTCACCTTCACCTGGGGCAATGTCAGCGGAATCGACCGTGAAAAAGGACTTTTCGTCATTAAACCAAGCGGAGTGGAATACGACAAACTGACACCTGAAGATATGGTTGTTGTTGACCTTGAAGGAAATAAAGTAGAAGGCAAATATAATCCTTCTTCTGACACTGCAACACATGTGGTTTTATACAACCGTTTCCCGAATATCGGCGGTATTGTACACACCCATTCTTCCTGGGCAACAAGCTGGGCACAGGCCGGACGGGGAATCCCATGCTACGGAACTACTCATGCCGATTATATCTACGGCGAAGTTCCATGTGTCCGCAACCTGACCAAAGAAGAAATCGACGAAGCTTATGAAAAAAATACCGGTGTTCTGATTGCAGATGAATTTGAGCGTATGAACCTTGATTATGAGGCAGTTCCTGCTGTTCTCTGCAAAAACCACGGTCCGTTCACCTGGGGCAAAGACGCCCATGAAGCTGTTCACAATGCAGTTGTTCTCGAAGAGGTTGCCAAGATGGCTGCCCGCTGTGAGCAGATCAATCCTCAGAATAAACCTGCACCGCAGGAACTTCAGGATAAGCATTATTACAGAAAACACGGTGCAAACGCATACTACGGACAGAAATAAATCACTTATCCATTATAATAGGAAAGAAAAAAATGGAACAGCCTTTGTGATCTTCTCACAGGGCTGCTCCATTTTTCTTTTTTAATCAGTAACAAAATATCGGTCGTCCTGTTTTCTCGTCCCATGAAATCTTCATCAGCATAGCATGACGGTTCGGGTTATAGAGAGGATTTCCCTCGATTTTTTCTTCCGTGCGCGCATGGTAGACCATAATCGGATTTCCTTCTTCATCTGTAGTAAAGGAATTATGTCCCGGTCCGTAAATACCTTTTTCGGCATCTGTCTTGAGTACCGGATATCTGTCCTTTTCCCATGAACGCGGGTCCAGAAGGTCTGCATCCTCAGAAGCTGTCAGCATTCCCATACAGTACGCAGCTCCTGTTTCAGAAGCAGAGAAGGTCAGATAAATTTTCCCCTCATGTTTAATCACTGCCGGTCCTTCGTTTACCCAGAATCCGACTCTTTCCCAGTCATAGTCCGGTGTTGTAAGAAGCACTTGAATCGTTTTCAGCTTATACGGAGTTTCCATCTCTGCGATATAAAGATTGGAAATCTGAGGGCCTACGCTGACTTTTTCCGCCCATACATAGTAATATCTGCCTTTATTCTCAAAGACTGTGGCATCCAGCGAAAAGGCTTCAAAGGAGAAAATATCTCCGTCTGCACGCTGCATTTTTCCTTTTTCTGTCCATTTACCTGTCAGCGGGTCTTCTTCTTCACATTCCAACACATAAGGACGGATTGCCCAGACATCCTCCTTCTCTCCTCCGGCAAAATAAATGTACCATTTACCGTCCAGATAGTGAAGCTCAGGCGCCCAGATATGTTCGCTCATGATTCCTGTCGTGTGTTTTGTCCAGACAGTCACCTCTTCTGCATCTTTTAATCCATTCAATGTCTCGCTTCTGCGAAGCACAATCCGGTCATATGCAGGAACAGATGCCGTAAAATAATACATGCCGTCTGTATGGCGGTATACATATGGATCTGCACGCTGCAAAATCCACGGTTCATTGTACTTTATTCCTTCTCTTTCTTTCATAATAAAATCCTCCCTATTTTAATTTATATTTTCAAAAATTATTTATGGTTATATTAAATAAAATTTTATATTATTAAAGAATTTCAGTTAATTTTGTAGTTGCACATTAATTTTAAATTGGTTATAATTATTTTTATAAAATACTTCATCTATCTAAAAATAATTTTAGAAAGGAGCAGTCCATGTTATATATAAAAAGTCTGGAACAGGCAGTTCCTGTTTTTAAAGCTCTCGGCTCTGAACTTCGCATTCGCCTTATCCAGCTCCTTATTGAACACAAGGAAATGAACATGAATGATCTGGCAGCTAATCTTGGCATCACCAACGGAGCGCTTACCAGTCATGTTAAAAAGCTGGAGGAAACCGGAATCGTCACCATTCTTACCGAACATGCAGGCCACGGAAATCAGAAAGTCTGTCGTGTCAATGTTAATAAAATTCTGGTAGATGTGATTCCCAATATCGAGAATGATTCGGAGAATTCTTACAGCATTGACATTCCCATTGGCAATTATTCCGATTATTCAGTCTTGCCTACCTGTGGTCTTTCTACCCCGGATAAACTGATCGGCGAAGTTGATGACCCGCGGTATTTCGCTCATCCAAGCCATGTAGATGCTCAGATTCTCTGGTTTGGTAAGGGTTATATTGACTATAGGATTCCAAATATGCTTCCTCCCGGACAGAGGGTGGATAAACTCACGATTTCCTTTGAAATCAGCAGTGAAGCTCCCGGAATCAACAATGACTGGCCTTCTGATATCACTTTTCTTCTTAATAACACAGAACTTGGTACGTGGACAAGTCCTGGAGATTTCGGAGACGTACGCGGAACCTTTACTCCTGACTGGTGGTTCCCTAACTGGAATCAGTATGGTCTTCTGAAAATGCTGGTGATAGATAAACACGGCACTTATATTGACGGACTGAAGATTTCCGATGTCAATACCAGCCAGTTGATGCTCCGTCCGCAGGACGATATGATTTTTCGTTTCCGTGTACAGGAGCCTGCCAGACATATCGGCGGACTTACACTGTTCGGACGCGACTTCGGCAACTACAGTCAGGACATCAGTGTAAAAGTCAATTACAGTCCTGCTGAATAAGATTTTTTAATGGAAGGATGCACTTTTATGCATCCTTTTGTTTTTTATTCCCCATGCATCCACACGCGCATCTGATTCTCTCCTCTGTTTCCCCACGTATAATAGGGAACTGCTGTGAGACTCACCTTTTCTTTTTTGGGTGGAAGCTCTGTATAAAGCATTTCACTTTGATTATTAAGTTTCACAGCCTTTACTTTAAGAAGTACATTTCCCTTTAAAATTCCTTCTGTACATAAAGATTCTTCTATTTCCAATTTTTCCGGAATATAGAAAGACTGCAGCAATCCCTCATTATCCACACCTTCAAAACAATATACCATTGCTCCACGTATAAGCGCTACGCAGCCCGCATCTTCTCTCACTCTCTGATTTGCATAAATCTTTCTAACAGGAATTGGAAAATCCAGTGTAATGACATCCTTCTCTCCCCATTTTCTTGTAAATTCCAGATACCCGTCCTTAAAAAACTCTTCCGCATTTATCTTTTGTCCGCATAAAGATACTTTCAGCTTCTGTTTGTTCACCCATGCGGGAATATGAATTCCGAAACTTATTTCAGCCTCTGTTTTTCCGTGAATTTCATAAGTTACCTTTCCGTCCCACGGATAACCTGTTTCTGTTTTTATATCCATATTTTTAAAGGACGCCTCCTGCGCAGCAAATATATGAGAGTAAAGCCCTGTTTCTGTCTCACTCCAAAAATATTTGCCCAGAGACATGAGAAGTCTGACTACATTAGGCGGACAACATGCACAGGTATACCATTCAGGTCTCTGCGGCAGAACATGTCTGTGTCCATGAAGTTTTCCGCTTATTCCGGGTTCTGTTTCCAATGGATTTACATAAAAGAATTTTTTTCCGTCAAGCTGCATTCCACTGATAATACCATTGTAAAGAGCCTGCTCCATTATATCTGCATATTCTCCCTTTAACTCATTGTCCAACATTTTTCTGGCAAAAAATACAAGTCCTATGGAAGCGCAGGTCTCTGCATAAACCGTATCATTCGGCAAATCATAATCTATGGTAAAAGCCTCGCCATCCACAGTAGAGCCAATCCCCCCGGTAATATACATTCTGCGGTTTACTATATTCTCCCACAGATTCCGACATGCCTGATACAATTGTTTATCTTTATAAAGCGACGCAAGCTCTGCCATTGCTGTGTACATATAAACGGCGCGTACACTGTGCCCTACAGCCTCTTTCTGTTCGTATACCGTTGCATGAGCCTGACAGTATTTCATGTCGTTTACATCCATGCCAAAGTGAATCCAGCCCCGTTTCTCTTTCTCCCTTGCAAAATATTCCGGATCTTTGCCTCGCTGTTCTATGAAATATCGTGCAAGGTTACGATACTCCTCTTTTCCTGTTGTTTCATAAAGACGTAAAAGTCCGATTTCGATTTCCTGATGTCCCGGAATCCCCGGCTCCTTGCCCTCCTCTGTACCAAAACGTGCGCTGATGTGGTCAGCCATACGTTCCATCACTTTCAAAAGCCTGTCTTTCCCAGTTACCTGTGCATATGCTGCCGCAGCTTCCATCATATGTCCGGCGCAATAAAGTTCATGGCACTCCTGTAGATTCTGCCATCGATGCTCCGGTTCTTTAATTGTAAAATATGTATTCAGATATCCATCTTCCTGCTGCGCTTTTTCGATAATCTCAATGATTTTATCCGCCCGCTGTTCCAACTCTGAATCCGGATGTACTGCCAGTGCATATGCTGTCCCTTCCAGCCATTTAGCCACATCGCTGTCCTGAAAGACCATACCGTAAAATTCGCCCTCTTCCAACCCTGCTGCAATACGGAAATTGGCAAAAGCGTGACTTTTTTCCGCCTCAGGAATCTCATCGTTCAAAATCTTTTCCTGATAGGGAATAACCGTGTTTATCACAAGCTTCTGGTAATTACTCCAGAATTTATCTGTAATTTTTATTTTATTTAGTACATCTGCTCTCATATCTATTTTCCTGTAACTATATTATTTTTTCCCACTTTGCAGGAATATCCGGACATTTCCGAACCTTCTGTGCTGCACGAAGCTCCACAAAGCAGCCGCAGAGGCGGCACATACCATTTATCAGATTCTGACAAGAGGCGCAGATGCTCAGCCGCTCTTCGTAAAGCGGCTGACTCACCTTCGCCTCCTCATCCATTCTCTCTATATAGCCTGCCAGATTTTCCAGATATTCATCTCTGTCCGTTCCCGGAAGACACTTCCTGCAAATACGCAGCTTTTCACACATTATTTTACTGTCAGATGAAGAACACTGCAGCGCGGTATTGTGAAGCGAATACCTTTCTCTGTTATTTCTGCTCCTGTAAATTCACAGACTTTAACACATTCCTTATCTTCAAAGGTGTTTTTATCCGTCATTTCTCCATGTACAATTTCACCTTTCACTTCTTTTGCCTCATAATCTGTGAGGATTGTTTCTACCGGATAGTCCTCTGTCAGAGAAAGGTTTGTCAAAGTGATATGGATATTTCCATCAGCATCCATAGATACAGACTCTGTCAGGTTTGGAACCTTCCATTCTTCTTCCACACCAATGTTTTCTGTTTCAACAAAGCTGTCAAGAAGCTGTGCATCCTGATGGTATTTATACATATTAAAGATATGATAGGTAGGTGTCAGAAGCATATCCGCTCCGTCAGTCAGAATAACAGACTGAAGAACATTTACCATCTGTGCAAGGTTTGCCATTTTTACTCTGTCGCTGTGTTTATTGAAGATATTCAGAGTGATACCTGCTACCAGCGCATCTCTCATCGTATTCTGCTGATACAGGAAACCTGGATTTGTACCTGGCTCTACTGTATACCAGGTTCCCCATTCGTCTACGATCATGCCGATTTTTTTATCAGGATCGTACTCATCCATGATATTTCCGTGACGGCGGATAAGCTCATCCATATAAAACGCCTTATTCAGTGTCTTATACCATACTTTATCATCAAATTCTGTTGCGCTTCCCTTGATTTCCCATCCTTCCGGATGTACATAATAGTGAAGAGACAGTCCGTCCATGAATCCGTGGAACTGTACCGGTGAATGGCGATAGCAGGTTTTCAGAACGTCGGAAGTCCATTCGTAATCATCTACATTTGCGCCGCAGCAGATTTTAGCTGTAGGATTTTCCATATCATAGTTACGCACATAAGTCTGATAACGACGGTATTCGTTTGCATAGAAATCAGGATTCATATTTCCGCCGCATCCCCAGTTCTCATTTCCTACTCCAAAGAAAGCGAGTTTCCATGGCTCCTTACGTCCGTTTTTCGCACGGAGATCAGCCATTGGAGAGACACCTTTGAAGGTGATATATTCTACCCACTCAGACATTTCCTGTACAGTGCCGCTTCCAAGATTTCCATTTACATATGCCTCGCAGCCAAGCTGTTCGCAAAGTTCAAAAAATTCGTGAGTACCGAAGCTGTTGTCTTCCACAACTCCTCCCCAGTGTGTATTAATCATTTTCTTTCTGTTTTCTTTCGGACCGATACCGTCTTTCCAATGATATTCGTCTGCAAAACAGCCTCCCGGCCAGCGAAGTACAGGTACCTTGATTTCTTTCAGAGCTTCCACTACATCGGTACGCATTCCGTTTTTATTCGGAATAGGAGAATCTTCGCCTACATAGATTCCCTCGTAAATACATCTTCCCAGATGCTCGGAAAAATGTCCGTAAATTTCTTTGTTAATCTTACTCTGCTTTTTGGATGGATGAATCACAAGTTTTGCCATAATATTTCTCCTTTTTCTTTATTAACATCTTAACAATTATGAACTTTCCCTAAAAAAGCAATTGTTTTTCTTTTGATTTCAGATGTTTTTGTCTTTTATTTTAGTTTTTATTAAATTATTATACTTCTTTAACACACATTATAATCAAAACTTCCATCATTTGCAACCCTTTTTTCTTTGTTTTCCTCCAAAATATCAGCCTGAATTTTATGCAAAATCACCCAAAAAGAAAAATGCTGCCCAGCTTTACGCCGGACAGCATCCACAATCTTTTCCTTCAGATAATTTTTTATTTTACCTGCTTGGCATTCGGGTATATTCTTTCCATTCTCTCATCCGGGAATCGTTCGTCCAAAATCCGGGTGAGATTCGTCTCTTCTTTTGTTTCTCCGCTCTGACGTTCGTGATAACGGTTCATGGCAAGTCCGGAAATAATAATATTTATCGTCATAAATACAATCATAATCCATGTAAGAATCACTCCCGGTTTCTTGGGAATTTTCTCAATCAGGGCAGACAGACGGGGGTATAGCATCCGCATCCACACAACTGCTGCAATTCCCCAGAAGAAACAGTACAACAGGTTGATTCTTCCCCCAAGATTAAATGGAAGATGGCTGTAATCCCAGAAAATCGTGCCGAAAACAATCTCCGTGAAAACACTGCAGATATATTCATATGCGCCTCCGAGAACCGTTCCGAAAACAAAAATATAACTGTCACTGCGGTCTTTATACTGATATAAAATAGCTGTCAGAAGAACACATCCCAGTCCCCATACAATACTGAACGGACCATAGACCACGCTGCTTCTGCTCATCAGCTTTCCTGCTGTCACAAGACAGAAAATTGTCTCTGTAATATCCCCCAGAAAAGCTCCGATAAAGAACAGGCAAATCAGTTTATAGAAAGAACAGCCTACAGCAAAAACGCCTGCTTTTTCCTTCTCCTCCTCCATCTGCCGTTCTTTTTCTCTCCGTGCTTCAAGAAGTTTACGGGCTTCCAGTTCAGGATACGCTTTTCCAAGATGCTTCAGAACCCATCCCACAAGACCTTCTCCCATCTGGTCTGCTGTTTTCTGAAGATTTTCAGAAACATTTCCTACAAGAGAAGCTTTTTTTATTTTTGAATTTACTGCCAGTACACCCGTCACTGTTCCTATGTAATCCACAATCATAATTCCATAGACAACCAGAAGGACGATACGCCCTGTCCAGCCCGGAAAAATATCTGCGAACCGCACAAGTGCAGGATTGACAAAGCATATGCAGACAACTGCTGCTCCGCCCCAGATGACGGTATAAGGCAGATTTACATAGCCTCCAAACTGAAATTTCTTTCTGGAATAATCCCACCATTTTTTATGGAAAATCTTCTCCAGAAAAAATCCTGTAAACCAGGACACCAGAAATCCCAGAATCATACCTCCCAGAAACAGGAAGAAAAGACTGTTCTTAAGCTCCGGCAGAAGCACTGCAAAGGCGACTCCGCCCAGTCCGTATGACGGGCACCATGGTCCGTAAAGAAAACCAACATCAATAAATTTCCTTTTTCTCATAGCTGCAGCCGCTGTTCCCACAGCCCAGCCCACAAAGGAATAAATCAAAAAAATCCACAACAGGTGGTACATGACAGATTCACCGGGAATCCCCATATCTTTCAGGCTCCTTTCTTTTGTAAAAGTCATTAATATGGTATTTTCAGATATAAATGACATCTTAGCACAAAATGGGGAGCTTTACAATTAGTAAAATCGTCGCAGGTGCATCATAAAAATACCCCAAGCTATTTACACTTGGGGTTGCATAAATTTATGCAGTTTCTTTTTTGGCTAACTTACGAACTTCTTCTAAAGGCAAACCGCTTATATCTGCAATTTCTTCCAAAGAATAACGACCTCTTGCCAGCATCTTTAAGGCGGTACTTACTGCATTTTCTGCTTTTGCTTCTGCAGCAACTTCATTTCTCATTTCTTCTAAAAGTTTACACATCTGGCTTCGACCTCCTTCTGTCTCTTTTAGGTATCTGACTTCTTCTGCCAACAGCGGATTTACAATATCTTTTGCATCTTTACAGTTAAAATCATGCATCAGGCGAAGTTCCTTTATCCTTTGTAAGTCTTTTTTATGTAAGACATTCTGTTCTGTTGTCTGCACATAATCACCTCACTCTTCTACTCTGGATTTTATCATAATCGTTTCTGACAGTAAAGCCAAAAACAGGTGAACAAACTCAAAAAGTCTGCACACCTGTTTTTTGTATCTTTCTATTTAATTTACAATCAGATTCTGGCAACTCCTGTTTTTCTTGCTGCCTCGGCAACTGCTGATGCCACTGCATCTTTTACACGCGGGTCAAATGCTGCCGGAAGAATGTATTCCGGATTTAATTCTTCGTCGGATACCAGTCCTGCGATTGCGTAAGCTGCTGCCACCTTCATCTCATCGTTAATATCAGATGCGCGCACATCAAGCACACCGCGGAACAGTCCCGGGAAGCAGAGCACATTGTTTACCTGATTCGGATAGTCGGAACGGCCTGTAGAAATTACGGCTGCGCCTGCAGCTTTCGCTTCTTCCGGGAAAATTTCCGGCGTCGGGTTTGCACATGCAAAAATAATCGGATCCTTTGCCATTGTGCGAACCATATCTGCAGTAAGCGTTCCAGGTGCGGAAACACCGATAAAGATGTCTGCGCCTTTGATCACTTCCTCCAGAGTACCTTTTTCTTTGTTGAAGTTTGTAATTTTAGCCATCTCTTCTTTAATTTCGTTTAAGCCTTCTCTACCTTCGTAGATTGCGCCCTTTCTGTCTGTCATAATGACATTCTTAAGTCCCATGGACATGAGAAGACGGATAATTGCAATACCTGCCGCGCCTGCGCCTGAAGTAACAATCTTAACTTCATCAAGCTTCTTTCCGACAATCTTCAGCGCATTGATGATACCTGCAAGTGTAATTACGGCTGTACCATGCTGATCGTCGTGGAAAATCGGAATATCGCAGCACTCTTTCAGTCTTTTCTCGATTTCAAAGCATCTTGGGGCGGAAATATCCTCGAGGTTTACACCGCCGAAGCTTCCTGCAAGAAGCTGAACTGTTTTCACGATTTCATCCACATCTTTGCTGCGGACACATAACGGAATCGCATCTACATCACCGAAGGCTTTAAACAGAACACATTTCCCTTCCATAACCGGCATACCTGCTTCCGGTCCGATATCGCCAAGACCGAGAACGGCTGTACCGTCTGTTACTACTGCTACTGTATTCCAGCGTCTTGTCAGATCATAGCTTTTATTCACATCTTTCTGAATTTCCAGACAGGGCTGTGCAACGCCCGGTGTATAAGCAAGGCTTAACGCTTCCTTGGAATCTACTGCCGCTCTTGAAACAACCTCGATCTTACCTTTTAAATCATAATGCATTTTTAAAGATTCTTTTGCGTAATCCATATTTTGTTTCCTCCGCTTTATTTATTATTGTTCTCCTTCTTCACAGACTCATACATAATCTGTTTTTTTTTGAACAATAATCTGATATCTATTTTACACCTGTATCTATTCCGACTCAACTATTATTTCATTTTCAGAAGTAAATCTTTTCCGGAGATACCCGGCTCTGTCATGTGTACCGGATCAAGGATGTTATCCAGTTCCTCTTCCTTTAACAGTCCCTCGCTTAAAATCAGATTGCGGACAGATTCTCCTGTCTTCAGCGCTTTCTTCGCAATATCAGCCGCTTTCTGGTATCCAACATGAGGACAGATTGCTGTGATGATACCTACGCTGTTTTCAACAAGGTAACGGCAGCGTGTTTCATTTGCGGTAATACCCTTCACACAGTTTTCTACAAAGGTCTGTACTGCGTATGCAAGAGTATCAATTGACTGGAATAAACAGTAAAATACGATTGGCTCAAAAGCGTTCAGCTCAAGCTGTCCTGCTTCTGCTGCCATTGTGATCGTAACGTCGTTTCCAATAATATTAAACGCAACCTGATTCACAACCTCCGGAATAACCGGATTTACTTTACCCGGCATGATAGAAGAACCGTTCTGTTTTGCCGGAAGATTAATCTCGCCGAAACCGGCTCTTGGACCGGAGGACATAAGACGAAGGTCGTTTGCAATTTTTGACAGGGTTACTGCACAGGCTTTGATAGCGCCGGAAACAGCTACGAACGGGTCAAGGTTCTGTGTGGAGTCGATCAGGTCAAATGCCTGTACGAAATCCATACCGGATACCTCAACAAGGTTCGGTACGATTCTCTGCAGATATGCTTCATCTGCGTTGATACCTGTTCCGATTGCCGTACCGCCCATATTCAGAGCGCGCATCTCGTCCATAGCTTTATCCATTCTGTGGATATCACGCATGATAGCTACGGAATATGCTTTAAACTCCTGTCCGAGACGAATCGGCACTGCATCCTGCATCTGAGTACGTCCCATTTTAATAACATGGTCAAATTCCTGTGCCTTTGCACATAATGCTTTATGTAAATGAAGCAGTTCTTTTTTCAGGTTTTTCAGAAGACGAAGAGATGTCATTTTTCCTGCTGTCGGGATAACGTCATTTGTGGACTGACCGCAGTTTACATGGTCGTTCGGGTTGATAATGCTGTAATCGCCCTTCTGACCGCCAAGAATCTCGATTGCGCGGTTTGCGATTACTTCGTTTGCATTCATATTAAGGGAAGTTCCCGCACCGCCCTGAATCGGGTCTACAATGAAGTGCTCATGGAATTTACCTTCTACGATCTCATCACATGCCTGAACGATTGCATTTGCTTTTTTCTTTTCAAGAATCCCTACCTCGCAGTTTGTGATAGCTGCCGCTTTCTTGATATATGCAAGGCTGTTGATGATTTCCGGATGCATGGTAAGACCTGTGATATGGAAGTTCTCTGCAGCTCTTAAAGACTGGACACCATAGTACACATCTTCCGGAACGTCTTTTGTTCCGATTGAATCCTTCTCCACACGAAAATCTGTTTTCTTCATTTCTTCCATTGTAAAAACCCTCCTGTTTTTTCCCGCTTATATTCTCTGGAATTCTGCGCTTCCCACGCGCTTATCGCTCAACCGGCTGTTGTTTACGATAATCGTGATAATTGAACAACAGCCTCAAAACGCCTTTATTATATCTGTACTCCATGATATAATCAAATACATATATTTATATAAATAGTATAACTTTTATATTATGGGGGTGCAGGTATGTTTCAGGGTATGGAATATGTATATGAAGTATATAAAGAAAAAAGCTTTTCCAGGGCTGCTGCCAATCTTTTTATTTCCCAGCCGTCTTTAAGCGCAAATGTCAAACGCATCGAAAAGCGTATCGGCTATCCGCTTTTTGACCGCAGTACCAAGCCATTAAGCGTAACCCAATGCGGAGAACGCTACATACAGACTGTGGAACAGATTATGTCTGCAAAAAGCGAATTTGAAGGCTTTATCAATGACTGGGGCAACCTGAAAACAGGCAGCTTAAGCGTGGGAGGAAGCAACTTCTTTTCCTCCTGGGTTCTTCCGGGGTTGATTGCAGATTTTGCCCGGAAATATCCGCTTATTAAAATTGAACTTATTGAAGAAAGCACTGCCAATCTGGAACAGCTACTCCAGAACGGCACACTGGATTTCGCCATGGATAACTGCCTTCTTGATGAAGCTGTCTTTGACCACTGTGTCTTCCGAAAAGAACATCTTCTTCTGGCTGTTCCTCTCTCCTTTCCTGTAAATAAAACTCTGAAAGATTATCAGATTTCTATTGAAGATATACGAAACAACAATTTTTTGTCACAGAAGATAAAGGCAGTGCCGCTGAAAGCCTTTCGCGAAGAGCCCTTCATTATGCTCAAACCCGAAAACGACACAGGAAAAAGAGCGCTAAATATCTGCCGCAGAAATCATTTTCAGCCTCATGTGGTATTTGAACTTGACCAGCAGCTCACTGCCTATAATATCACCTGCTCCGGAATGGGGATTTCTTTTATCGGCGACATGCTGATTTCCAGAGTTCCCGACAATCCTCAGCTTGTCTACTATAAGCTTCCTCTGGAGGGAAGCACCAGAAACGTATATTTCTACTGGAAAAAAGGACGGTATTTCAGCAGAGCGATGGAAGAATTTTTGAAAGCAATTATAAAAATTATATAAAAATTACATAAAATCTAGTTTCTTTCCACTATATTTTTGTCTCTTTGATGGAATATAATTAAGCCATATGTGAGTTACATATAGACTCGAAAAATCTCATCAAGGAGGACATTATGAGAAAAAACAATCTTTTTCTAAAAGCCCTTGCAGCCGGCATGAGCCTGACTCTTGCCGCCTCCCTTTGTGCCTGCGGCAGCGAAACTGCAAAAGCGCCTGCCACGCCAAAGGAAGAAAAGAGTCCGTACACAATTACGGAAGAAAATGAAAACCTGGAACTGACAATGAACGATCAGCCGGAATCCTCATACTGGTTTCCGGAGCAGCTTCTGGAATGGACGCCTGAAACTGATCCGGACTTTGCTTTCAATGTAAGTCATGTTCCCCTTGCACAGCGTGTTGCACCGGAAAATCTGACCGCTGTCAACGGCACACAGAACACAGACACAAAAGTAATGGCAATTTCCATTATGAACTCCAGTACAAGCGGAAATGCCCCTCACGGATTAAACAAATCCAACTGCAATACCTTTACCTACTGGCAGTACGTGGATAAGCTGGTATACTGGGGCGGTTCTTCCGGAGAAGGTCTTATCGTTCCTCCAAGTCCGGATGTCACAGATCTGGGACATAAGAACGGTGTTCCGGTAATCGGAACTGTATTTTTCCCGCAGGGCGTTGCAGGCGGAAAAATGGAATGGCTTGATACCTTCCTTAAAGCAAATGCAGACGGCACTTTCCCAATGGCAGACAAGCTCATTGAGGTTGCAAAAGCTTACGGCTTCGACGGCTGGTTCATCAATCAGGAGACAGAAGGCACAGAGGAAGAACCTCTGACTGCTGAACATGCCAAAAACATGCAGGCATTTATCCGTTACTTCAAAGAGCAGGCTCCGGAGCTGACTCTTGTATATTATGACTCCATGACAAAAGACGGTGAAATGGACTGGCAGAATGCGCTCACAGACAAAAACTCCATGTTTATGGCTGATGAAGACGGCGCTGTAGCTGATAATATGTTCCTGAACTTCTGGTGGACAGAGGACGAGCTTGCAGGTGAAAAGCTTCTGGAAGCTTCCCGTGCCAAAGCAGAAGAGCTGGGAATCGACCCGTACTCTCTCTACGCAGGTGTGGACATTCAGGCAAACGGCTACACCACGCCAATCCGCTGGGATTTATTTGCAAAAGAAGACGGCACAGCCCATACCTCCCTTGGTATCTACTGTCCGAACTGGGCATACCATTCTTCCAGTGGTATTGACGAATTCCAGGAAAAAGAAACTGCCATCTGGGTAAATAATAAACAGGACCCGTCCGCTGAAGTTGAATACAGCTCCGATACACAGTGGCGTGGTGTTTCTACTTATGTTACAGAAAACTCTGCTCTTACAGCGCTGCCGTTTACCACAAACTTCTCCCTCGGAAACGGATACAGCTTCTTCAAAAACGGCGAGCAGATTTCCAAACTCGACTGGAACAACCGAAGCATCGGAGACATTCTTCCAACTTACCGCTGGATTATGGAAAATGAGGGTGAAAACAGCCTGAAGGTTACATATGACGTTGCAAATTCCTACTATGGCGGCAACTCTCTGAAATTCCGCGGAAATATGCAGAAAGACAAGGCTACCACACTTAACCTTTACAGCGCAGACCTTCCTCTGGAAGAAAATGTAATTTTCACAACAATTGCAAAAGCATCCAATGAAACAGAATTATCTGCTGTTCTCACTCTGGATGATGGTTCTGAAGAGGTTATCAAAGGCGACAAAAAGGTTGGTTCCGACTGGACCAAAGTTACCTATGATATTTCCAAACTTGCAGGAAAAAAGATTCGCAATCTTTCCTACAAAATTGTTGCTTCCGAGGACAACTCCGCTTACGAACTGAACCTTGGAAACATCTCTATTTACCGTGAAAGTGATGTGACAACTGCCAAAGTATCCAATGTAAAAGTTGACGGTCAGGAATTTGACGAGGACGCCATGTACGCAGGTGTTCGTCTTTCCTGGGATACAGAAGGCGAAACACCATACTATGAAGTTTACCGTGTAAATCAGGATAAGACCCTGTCTCTCCTTGGTGTTTCCAACACAAACAGCTTCTACATCAATACTCTGCCACGTACAGACGAGACAAACAAATCTACCTTCCGTGTCGTTCCTGTTTCCATGACTCTGGAAAATGGAGAAGGCTCCGACGTAACTATGGACTGGCCGGACAACAGCCTTCCGAAAGCACGTTTCCGCGCTTCTCAGACTCTGGTAGGCGTTGGCTCTTCCGTAACCTTTGAGAGCACCAGCTCCGAAAACACCACCGAAGTAGAATGGACTCTCCCCGGCGCAAGCACAGAGACTTCCAAGGACAGCACTGTTACTGTCACCTACGACAAAGAGGGTGTTTATGACGTTTCTATTAAAGCGAAAAACGAATCCGGCGAAGATACCTTTGAGACAAAGGGCTGCATCGTTGTTACTTCCGACCTTACTGCCGACCAGGAGTTAACTCTCCTCTCTCAGGGAAAAACAACTGAAGCAACTGCCTATGTAAACGAGAACGAAGCACCACAGTTCGCAGTAGACGGCGATGTTACCAAAAAATGGTGTGCGACAGGTACTCCTCCTCACGAGCTTACAATTGACCTTGGTGCAGAAATGACAGTCAGCCAGATTGGCATTTCCCATGCAGAAGCCGGCGGAGAAGGCCCTGACATGAATACGAAATCCTATGTTCTGTCTGTAAGCACAGACGGATCAGAATTTACAGAGGTCTGCAGCGTAACCCGAAATACCGCAGGCACAACCCTTGATACCTTCGCTCCGGTGAAAGCAAGATATGTGAAACTTTCTGTTGTGAAACCTACTCAGGGTTCCGATACAGCAGCACGTATTTACGAAGTTGAGGTATACGGCTTAGAATAATCCGGTCTTATCTCCCCTCGGTAATGTATATACCCAAAAGTACAAAAACGGCTTCCGTGAAATTTACGGAAGCCGTTTTTTTGTTTATTTTCTCTTAGTTTGTGAAGTTATCAAAGTAACCCTGTACAAGAATGATCGGCGTACCTTTGTCGCCTGAACCGCTTGTAAGGTCGCAAAGAGAACCAATAAGGTCTGTAAGACGTCTCGGTGTTGTTCCCTGAGAAGCCATATCGCCTACAAGGTTGTCGCTCTTTTCTTTAATACGTTTACTGATCGCATCTCTTAATGCTTCTCCGGAGAGATCCTTGAAATCATTATCAGCAAGATATTTCAGTTTCACTTCGTTCGGTGTTCCCTCAAGTCCCGGTGTATAAGCCGGAGAAACAACCGGGTCAGCAAGCTCCCAGATTTTTCCTACAGGATCCTTGAACGCGCCGTCGCCGTATACCATAACCTCTACATGCTTGCCTGTTCTGTTAAGAATCTGTTTCTGGATGTCCAGAACGAAATCTGTACACTCTCTTGGGAAGAGCTTAATTGTATCCTCTGTGGATTTATTAGAGCCGAGAAGACCGTATTTCTCGTTGCATCCGCTGCCGTTCACCGGCGCGTTTAAAATACCGTCGAGACCGCATACAACCTCTGCTCCCGCAGCCATAAGGATACGTTTGGTTCTTACTCTTGTATGAATATCACAGTTGATGATATGTTTCGCATATGGAAGGATTGCACGTGGGTTATTGGCAAAAATAACTTCTACCTCTGCTCCTGCTTCTTTCACAATCTGGCTGTAATATTCAACATAATCTACGCCTGTAAAGGTATGCTTGTTCTCACCGAAAAGCTCACGGTATCTTTCCAGGGTCAGTACGTCTGAATATGGATTTACGTTCGCTTCATCAAGACGGTCAAGGGAAACCAGTTCGTTTCCTACCTCATCGCTTGGATAGCTGAGCATCAGAACGACTTTCTTTGCCCCCATTGCAATACCTTTCAGACAGATTGCAAAACGGTTTCTGGAAAGGATTGGGAAAATAACACCCACTGTACCTCCGCCGAGTTTCGCTTTCACATCATCTGCGATATTCTGTACAGAAGCATAATTTCCCTGTGCTCTGGCTACAACAGATTCTGTAACAGAAATAACGTCTCTGTCTCTTAATTCGAAGCCTTCGCTCTCAGCAGCTTCCAGTACACTGTTTACTACAATATCAGCAAGGTTATCACCTTCACGAATAATCGGACAGCGAATTCCTCTTGAAATGGTTCCTACTTTTCTTTCGTTCATCTTTATTTAAACCCTCACATTCTGTGAAATAGAATCGTACGACAGCAATTAGCCATACCCTTATATTATAATGCGAAATAGATTGCTTGTATAGTGTTTTTTTTACATTATCTCAATTTTCTTTACCGGCAGATGCCTGAATCCTATAATTCGTCATCCTCTTCGTCTAACCATGCGATGGTTTCCCAAATTCTCTGTCCATTATTGGACTGAACCTCTCCCGGCGTACTTCTTCCGTTCTCAACATACGCCTTCAGAGTACGCTTCAGTTCTCTGGCAAGCTCAGGATATTCTTCGATGACATTTCTTCTCTCTCCAATATCCTGAGAAAGGTCATACAACTGGAATCTCGGAAGTTCCGGGTCAAATTTACCGGAAACAGGTTCTGACCAGCCGCCGGAACCCTGACATAATTCCAGCTTGAAGTTTCCTCTTCTTATGGACAGAGAACCGTCAATACTCTGATGTACAATATCCTCCCGAACCTCTGCTCCTTCCGGCTCCTTCCAGAGAGAAAGGTTACTTACGCTGTCCTCCGCACAGTTATCGGGAAGCTCTGTTCCCAGAATTTCTGCCATAGTTGCCATGAAATCTGAAAGGCATACAATCTTTTCACAGACAGCTCCGCCCTTCATACTCTCCGGCCACTGTACAATCAGAGGAATTCTGTGTCCGCCTTCATAAATGTCGGATTTCGTTCCTCTGAACACATAGCTTGGATTGTGTCCTTTTTCTTTTAATTCCTCATAATTCGCCATTGGAGAGCAGCCGTTATCTGAAGTATAGATAACAATAGTATTATCATAAAGTCCTGTTTCTTTCAGTTTCTTTGTAACGCGTCCTACTACGTCATCACAGTGTAATACGAAATCTCCGTATTCATTTGTACCTGACTTACCGACAAATTCTTCTGAAGGAAGGATTGGTGTATGCGGCGCTGGCATCGGGAAATAAATAAAAAACGGTTTTTCCTGATTTTTATTTCTCTCAATTTCTTCTGTCACCTTTTCTGTCAGCTCATCCAGTACATTTTCATGTTTAAAACTTGGTCCTGTCGGACCTTTTCTCCAGAATTTCTTGCCCTTACTTTCTGTTTCATGGTCGGGAACTTCTGTGAAATGGTCATTCTCGATATAAATATACGGCGGCATATCAAGGGAACCGCTGATTCCAAAATAGTAATCGAATCCATTGCTCACAGGCGATCTGTTGATTTTTCCTTCATAGTCAACACCCTTGCATGCATCAAATTCCGGCTCTTCAAAAAACTCCGGTGTTTTCGTGAAATCCATTCCAAGGTGCCATTTACCAATCATAACTGTACGGTATCCGTTCTCTTTAAAGAGATTTGCTACCGTCTTTCTGCCTTCCTCAATCAGTGGCTCTGAATATCCCCCCACCACATAAGATTTCAGTCGGGAACGCCAGTTATATCTTCCCGTAAGAATGCTGTATCTGGACGGTGTACATACAGCAGAAGAAGAATGTGCATCTGTAAATCTCACCCCGTTTGCACAGAGTTCATCCAGATGAGGCGTCTCAAAAGGACATTTTTCGTTAAAGGCGCTGATATCCCCATATCCCATATCATCTGCCAGAATATAGATTACATTAGGTTTCCTGTTCATTGCTTTATACCCCCAAATTAGTATTTTACACCCCATTATAACAGATTATTTTTATTTTTCCAGTAGCCATTCCATTTTATATAGCGCATATTCAAAAAAATTATAATATGCTTCGCAAAAATACTGACAATAGTTCTTTCCATCAAAAAAGACCTCTCTGCGGCATCCTCCTCTGCACAGAGGATAATATCTGCATTCTCCGCATTTCCGGTCACGCTGTTCTGCATTTTTAAGAAACGCCATATTTTCAGCCCTTTTTCCCAGCTCCTCAAAGCTATATTCTTTAACATTTCCTGCCAAATGCTCATCCAGCGCATAAAAATCACAGGGATATACATTTCCGTTGGCTTCAATTACATTCTGCATGGTACATCTGCCGCACATGGAACATGCCTCCGGCTCGCCGCCTGTCAGAAGCATCATCCAGTTTTCAAACTGCCTGATAAAATAAGTTCCTCCTCTTACCGTATCCTGAAACCACAGGTCAAAGAGTGTTTTCAAAGCTGTCTCATATTCTGCGGGATGTATGGAATAGGGAAAATCTCCATGATTTTCTCCAAGAGGGTCAAGACATGGGATATACTGCTGATATATAAATCCCTCCCTCTTGAAAAAATTATAAATCTCTTCCACACGCTTCGCTGATTCTCCTGTAAGTACAGTAAGAATATTCAGCTCAATTCCTCTTTTCTGTATTTTCTTCGCTGTTTCATATACTTGGGCAAAGGTTCCCTGACCACGGCTGTCTTTTCGGTATTTATTATGTATTTCCTCTGTCCCATCCAGTGAAAGTCCTACAAGAAAATGATTTTCCTTCAGAAAATCGAGCCAGGCTTCATCTATCAGCATTCCATTCGTCTGAATCGTATAATAGACTTTCTGCCCCTGTCTCTTTTCCATTTCCACATAGCTCACAAATTCTCTGAACCAATCAAGTCCTGCGAGAACAGGTTCTCCTCCCTGAAATGCAAATACACACTCCTGTGTACAGGAAAGTGCATTTCTAATCAGCGCTTCTCTTGTACCTTTATCCATAATTCCGTAGTTTTGTGTTTCTCTGTGTGCAGCCTCATCTTTATAAAAGCAATATTCGCAGCAAAGATCACACATGGACGATGCAGGTTTTATTAATAGCTGTAATTGTTTCATTTAAGTTGTCCTTTCCGCGCAGTTATCCGTAAGTCAAATATTTATGGAATTATATTCCATGATACAGTTGATTTGCTTTTCCCGGTTTGCTATCATCTTAAATATAACATCAGAAGAAATCTCAATTCAAGTGAAAAGAACGTGTATTTTTCAAATCTGCATTCTGCAAAGCAGGCGGAGTATTTCTTCAAGAAAGGCGGGCGTATATGAAAAAGAAAGTGATTGCAGCAGGACATATCTGTCTGGATATCACTCCTGTTTTCCAGTCAGAAAACAATTACAAACTCTCAGATATCCTATCCCCCGGAAAGCTTGTCCACACTGATGCAGCAGATATCCATACAGGCGGCAGCGCAGCCAACACAGGACTGGCAATGAAATTATTGGGTGCAGACGTTTCCATTATGGGGAAAATCGGAAAAGACCCTTTTGGTGAAATTATCTGCAGTATTCTGAAAAAATATGATTCCGATAAAGATATTCTTTTTTCAGAGAAAGATTCTACTTCCTATTCTATTGTCTTGGCTGTCCCGGGAACAGACCGGATTTTTCTTCATAATCCGGGAGCAAATGATTCTTTTTGCGCAGATGATATTCCATTAAGCGCTCTTCAGGATGCCTCTCTGTTTCATTTCGGATATCCTCCTCTTATGGAATCTGTTTTCAAAGACAATGGCAAAGAATTGATAAGCATTATGAAAAAAGCGAAAGACTGCGGTGCTGCAACTTCACTGGATTTCGCTTCTATAGACCCTTCTTCAAAAGCAGGACAGGCAGACTGGAAAAAAATTCTCGAACATGTAATACCCTTTGTAGATTTTCTTGTTCCAAGCGCAGAGGAATTGTGCTTCATGCTGGACCCCAAACGACTCAGCACATGGATAGAGCGAGCCGGAAATCGTGATATTACCGAGATTCTTGATATTGAAAATGATATCATACCTCTCGCAAATCAATGTATGGAGCTGGGCGCAAAAGTTCTATTAATTAAATGTGGAGTGAAGGGAATCTATTATCAGGTTTCCAACCGGAAAGTTCTGCAGGGAATCAGTTCCCGCATCGAACTGGATTCTGAAAAATGGGCTGACAAAAGCGGTTTTGAAAAGAGCTTTGTACCTGATCGAATCTTATCAGGAACAGGAGCCGGAGATATCAGCATTGCAGGCTTTTTAACAGCAGTCCTGAACGGCTGCGGACCCGAAGAATCCGTACAGTTTGCCGCAGCAGCAGGCGCTTGCTGTGTCACCTCCTATGATGCTTTAAGCGGGCTGAAATCTATAGATGAAATGAAACAGAAGATAGAGAACGGATGGTCTAAAGTTCCACTTTAAATTTTTTATGAAAAATCCACTAAAACTCAATCTGAGGTTAGTGGATTTTCTTATATCTTAAGCATATTTTATAAAAACATACCTGGTTTCTGTAGATTCTTTATCTGAAAACCGATAGCCAAGACGCGAGAAATTTTTCATTTCTTCAGGAGATTTGATATTATTTTCTGCCATAAAACGTACCATCTCGCCTCTGGCCATCTTAACGTGTACGCCTTTTTCGATTACTTTGTCATCTTTATATTCCCCAAATATACAGGTAATATACTTTATATTGTCATTCAATTCTTTTTCTATACACTTACTGTATTCTTTTGAAGCCAAATTGATTATAACATCTGTATCTTTTGCTACTTCCTGATAAATTTTTCTTCCCCAATAATCATAAAGATTTTTCGCGCCCGGAAGTTTCAGCTTAGTCTGCATTTCTAAACGATACGGAGTAATACCATCCAATGGATGAACAACACCATACATACCTGAAATAATACAGACATGTTCCTGAACATATTTCCAATGATCATTTTCCAACACTGCCGGAGCCATATACTGGTATTGAATTCCATCATATGCCAAAAGAGCCGGTGTCAGATTTTTTCTGAAATCCATGTTCTGAAGTCTTTCATAATTCAGCGTAGCAATCTGATCGTTACATTTCCACATTGTCTTCAATTCATCGTAAGTAAAACTGCGGAGATAATCCCGCAAATATTCTCCTTCGCTCAGATACACCGGAAGTCCTCTGACCTCCAGCGTATCCGTATCAATATTCATTTTTTTCGCCGGTGAAATAATGATTTTCATTATTTATACCCCTGTATTTAGAATTCCCAACATTTTTTCAGGATCGTCTGCTGCTTTTACTTTATCATTTGAAAAAATAATCGTACCTTCTTCATCAATCAGATAAGTTGTACGAACTACTCCCATTGACACTTTTCCATAATTTTTTTTCTCTTTCCATACATCATAAGCTTTAATCACTTCCAGTTCCGGGTCTGAAAGAATCGTAAAAGTTAATCCCTGCTTTTCTTCAAATTTCTTATGTGATGCGACACTATCTTTGCTGATTCCAAGAACAACTGCATTTTTTTCTTCAATCTGCGGATAATGTTCACTGTATCCACACGCCTGCTTTGTGCAGCCCGGAGTATTGTCCCTTGGGTAAAAATACAGAATAACTTTTTTTCCTTTATAATCCTGAAGACTATGCATCTCTCCGTTCTGATCTGGTAATGTAAATTCCGGCGCCTTACTTCCAACTTCCAACATATACGTATTCCTCCTTAACTTGTTTTTTATAGTAGGTATTATACTTTATACAAACAAAGATGTATAGAAGAATTTATTTCAAAAACCAAAGCGGGTAAGTCCCATTCGAACTCACTGTAAACAAAAAAACAGCAGCCTACTTGGCTACTGCTCATTCATTTATACCTTTAAAACTACATACATGTTGACAATTCCTTGAGAACTAAAATTCCCAGCTTCTTCAAAATCGGTCACCTCGCAACTTCGTTGCTACATCCTGACCGCTTTTGAAGCTTTTTGGTCAAGCCCTCGACCTATTAGTAACAGTCAGCTCCGTACATTACTG
>CATXEA010000020.1 GCA_958367245.1 uncultured Blautia sp. | reverse complement strand
GGCTCTGTTCAAGCGACTTGCTTACTATATCATGTAGTCAGTCATTTGTCAACAGCTATTTTTATTTTTCTGAAAAACTTTTGAATTGTGTTTTTCAGACAAACAATTTATCTCCGACAGCCGTATCAGAATACCACCGCTGCCGGAGATTGTCAATACCCATTTTCACTTTTTCAAAAACATTTTAAACAATTCATCATTCTTCTTTCGTCTCAGTCGGAAAAGATGTTGTTTCAAACCACTTATTTATCAATGCATGGAACTTAATTTATCGCATCCGTCAGTTCTTTTCCGCCCTGAGCATACCACTCTTCCACAAACGTGTCGAAATAACTGATATCCTGTTCGCCCATTATAATCTGGATAAAAGCATTTCTTTCCAAAATTTTAAGCGCCTGAGGAATTTCTCTGTCTCCCTTTGTCAGATATCGTCTTTTCGGAGGAACATATCCCCCGTCTACGAGAAGTCCCACCGCAGAAATCCGGGATTTATAGGCAGCCCAGTCTTCTGCTGTATATTCTCCTCCATCCAGATAATTTCTGCATGCCTCATAGTAAGACTTCTCAATTGCGCTTAATTTTTCTTCCTCCATCTCTCCGGAAAGAACCTTGCGTATATTGCGCGTCACCTGATACGTTTCTTCATTATAGTCCACATTAATCACAAGAGGTCTTGCTGTTGGATCTACATTAAGCGCAAAATAATCCGTCATCTCCTGTGCATCCTCTGCTTCATACCGTGAATAATCAAAAAGAACACTGATAATCTTCATCACAATCTCCGGATGCTCATAGCCCTTTCGAACAACCACAAATTTACTGTCACGGGATGAATTATAGGGATTTGCACTTTCTTTTCTGTCTTCCGGAAAATAATACGGCTCCCAATTTGCCGCCTTATTCTTTTTCCATCCATCCATAAGCGGATTATTCGGCGTCCACCATAACCCGAAAAATGCCCCGCATTTTCCGTTTACCACCAAATCGCGAAGATTATTTGGCGCACGGAGCGCAAAATCTCTGTCCAATACGCCCTCCTCATAGAGCGTATTAAGATACATCAGAGCTTCTCTTGTCTCCTGTGTCAGAGAACCATAAATAATCTTTCCGTTTTCATCCTCCTGCCATCTCTGAGGCTTCGCCCCAAACATGTCAAAAATCGGATCTACGGAATAACTGCTGCTGGTTTTTCCCACAAGGTCAATATCGCATACAAGACCTAAGGGCTCTTCTCCTTCTTCTGCTCCCATCCTGTTCCTTCGAAATTCCCGGATGATTTCAAAAGCTTCTTCCATGTTGGAAGGTTCTTCAAGCCCCAGCTCATCCATCCAATCCTTACGAAGCCACAGCAGACAGGGACCATGGTCAATCACCGTTTCCGGCAAAGCCATAAGACGGCCGTCAAATTCCACCGACTTAAAAATCTCTCCGCCATAGCTTTCATACATTTCTTTAATCCTTGGCGTTGTACAGGTTTCATAAACCTCTGTTAAATCTTCAACCAGATCATTTTCCACCAGTCTTTTCAGATTCTCCTGATCTGAAATGACAAGAACATCCGGAAGATTATGGTCATTTACAAGAATATCTTCCATCTCCCCGTACCTGTCTTCACTTTCTGAATATACCATCTGATTCTGAATATTCAAAACTTTTTTTAAATACCGGGTATAGGCATTATCATTATAAGAATCCCCTTCCGGAAGGTTGGAATTATTCGCGCCGCTCATCTGCCCTAACGTATAAGTCACTGTCTCCGGATATCTTCCCAGCGGCGTTTCACTGGCTTCTTTCCACGCAGCCGCCTCATCTTCTTTTTCTTTCGCACTGTTTTGTTCTGCTTTTTTTCCGCTTTCACCGCAGCCGCCAAGCGCCATAAAAATAAATACTGCTGAAACCACAGATAAAAACAATTTCATCTTCTTCATTGCGCATCTCCTTTCGGAATTCGCATTTCCACTGTTGTTCCCAGTCCTGCCATACTGGATATCCTGATTGCATATTCCTCTCCATATAAGAGACAAATACGGTCATTTACATTTTTCAATCCATATCCTTCTGCCTGATATGTTACGAGAGACTGCGCAACCTCAGGCTCCATCCCAAGCCCATTGTCAACTACCCGCATGACTACATCGTTTCCTTCCTGAATAAAAAAGAGCTTCAGGATTCTGTCTCCGCCCTCTTTCATATCAAGACCATGTTCCAGCGCATTCTCCACCACAGGCTGCAAAATAAGCTTCGGAACCATCTCGCCTTTTATCTCCGGGTCGATTTCCCATTCTACGGTGAAGTTATTGTCATGCATAACAAGCTGAATCTGAAGATACGCCTCTATATTCTGGATACAGTTTTCCACTGTTACCATATCTGCGCCTTTGCTCAGCGCAGTCCTGTAAAAAGTAGACAGGGCAAGCGTCACCTGACTGATGCTTTTCTGATTACTCTTAATTGCCATCCAGTTTATAATAGACAGGGTATTATAGAGAAAATGAGGATTAATCTGTGCAGTCAGCGCTTTCAGCTCAAATTCCTTCAGAGCAATTTTATTTTCATAAACTTCACGAATCAGACGGTCAATTTCTCCCATCATCCTTCGAAAACTCCTTATCAGAAGACCTACTTCGTCTTCTGAATCACTGTAAACAGTAACCTCCCGGCTTCCATGATTGACCCGGTCCATATTTTCGGTAAGCTGCTCGATTTTCCTCGTAAAAATCCTTGAAAAAGACAGACCAAGGGCAAAAATAATCAGAACACAGATAATTACAAGAGGAATTTCACTTAGCATAAGCTGAAACACAGAGCTTTCCATAAAATTCTGCGTTTTATAGAGCAGAAATTCCCAGTCATTCTGCTCGCTTGGACAGTGTACAGAAATATAATTTTTCTGAATTTCTTCCTGAAGCTCCCTGCCTTTTGCTTCTCCGGGGAGCTTGTTTTCCGGAAAATTTTCTTTCCGATATACCACAGTTCCGTCGCCGTCTACAATAAGACCTCCTGTATTTTCTCCTATAATATTTTCGAAAGGCTGAAAGATTTTATCGTAATCAAGAGTCATACAGAGAACCGCTTCCAGTTCCCGTCCATCATAAATTCTCCTGACAGTTGCAATTTCTCTCATTTCCCGATTCACAAGCCACTGCACCTTCACATCATCCGTAAGATTTTTTTCCCACCACTCATTCTCAATTTCATCAAGAGGAATCAGGGTGTAGCCATGATGTACCTTAATGCTTTTCGCAAAAAGCTGAATCTGTCGTATGGCGTCATGGTAGGATTTCGGAACTGTCAGAAGCGGGTCAACCACTGTCGTATATCTTTCGTAAGCCCGATAATTATCCATATTTTTTTCTTCTATAACTTCTTCTATATCAGGCGAATACGTCAGATAATTCAAAAGACTTGTAAAAATCTCAATCTGGCTGTCAATTCCTTCTTTCGTCTGTTCCAGAATAGAGGACGTATCCTCCATCTCGTTTTCCCGTATAAGGCTGCTCATCCTGAAGTGACTGTAAAGAACCAGTACCGTCATGGGCACAAGACTTGCCACTACAAGAAGGATGGTCAGCTTATGACGGTATTTCATATTTTTAAGCTTTTTCAGTATCGCTTTCATCGTCGCCGGTTCCTTTCCGGTAAGATTCGGGACTGCTTCCATAGTATTCCCTGAAACTTCTGCAGAAGTACGAAACATTTGCGAATCCCACCTCTTCACTTATCTGGGCAACCTTCATATTTGTGCTGCACAGAAGCTCCTTTGCTTTTTCCATACGAAATACACGGATGAAACGATTCAGGTTCATCCCTGTCTCTTTCTTAAAGATAAAGCTGAGATAACCTGAAGACAGATAAACCTTTTCTGCCAGCATCTCCAGATTCAGGTCTTCCCCATAATGCTGGTAAATATAATTTTTCACAGTTGCCACTTCATTTCTGGATTCTTTCATGGAATCATCCAGAAACTTTTCATATTCTTTAATATTTTCTCTGGTAATCTCTATTACCTCTCCAATATCATTGCTGTTGTAAAGTCTGTCGATTTCCTTATCCAGCCGACGTTCCTGGGAAAATTTATTTTCCTCAAAAAGCGCCTGTATTACATTAGAAAAAACAAATTTCGTGTACATAGCGGAAAACTGTGTATTTGATTTATATTTTTCTGCGAGGCGCTGGAAATGCAGCCAGAGCTGTTCAATATCTTTCCTGCTGATGTCTTCTGAAATATGCTGGAGAAGCTGCGAATCCTGCGCTGATTTATCTACATACTTATCATCCTCTTCATTATTTGTAAGAATGTGATTTTCCGGATGGTAAAACCGCTCTTCCATCTGCTGTTCCAACTGTGTCAATATCTCCGGTAAAGTTTCGCATCCCTCAAATCTCCTGCTCACCGCAAGATGGAAGGTTACCGGATATCTGCGCCTCAGGAACAGATAAATATGTTTTGCCAGAAGAAGATAGTCACAGTACACATCGCTGAAAAATAAAATAGACTGTCTTGCATTGAGATTCAGATAGAAGAAATTCCTGTGAATCTCATTATTGATTTCTTCCGCAATCGTATCCTGTGCAGTGTCAAAAAATGCTTTTCCCGATTCTATAAGGACAGCGCAATGCCACTGGTTCCAGCTATCCAGATTAATAATTTCTCCTGCTTCCTCAAGAATTTCCTTTTTCCCCGTGTAAAGATAATTCTGAAGAAAATACTGCTGCAGGAAATTCTGTTCTTTTCTGTCGCGGATTTCCTGATTTTTCCGCTGTTCGATTTCATTTAAGGTTTTTCGGATCGTACTTTTAAAAATCTCAGGTTCCACAGGCTTCAGGATATAATCCGTCACACCGTAGCGCAGCGCTTTCTGCGCAAACTCAAAGTCACTGTATCCGCTGAATATTACGATTTTTAAATTTTCGTTCACTGCCCTTGCTTTCTCGGAAAGTTCCAGACCATCCATATGAGGCATCTTTATATCTGTCAAAAGCAAATCCACTTTCTCACTGCGCAAAAATGCCAGCGCCTGCTTTCCATTGGAAAATTCTGTAATCTCACAGTTTGGTTCCTCCTGTAAAAGGAGAAATTTAATTCCTTCTCTTTCAATTTTTTCGTCATCTGCAATTAATACTCTATACATTTGCCACACTCCTGTATTTTACTTAAAACCCCTGCTGCCAAACAGCTTATTTTATAGAAAAAAATAAAGACGGTCTTCTGCCTCAGCAGAAAACCATCTTTAATTCTAACATGCAAAAGTGAGGTTGAAAAGATTAAGAATTCTACTTATACTGGCAAAAATTCACTTAACCTTTTACCGCTCCGGCAACAACACCTTCAATGATGTATTTCTGACATACCAGATAAACAACAATGATCGGAATAATATCAATCATAATACATGCCATCATCGGGCCCATCTGCACATGTCCGAAGCTTCCTCGGAAATACTGGACTGCCATAGGTATTGTTCTGTATTTCTTGATATCAAGAACCAGAGTCGGCAGAAGATAATCGTTCCATACCCACATCAGCTCAAGGATTGCAGTTGAGATAATAGTCGGCTTCAGAATCGGAATCAGAATCTGGAAGTAAACCTGAAGCGGATTACAGCCGTCAATAAGCGCCGCTTCCTCTATTTCCAGAGGGATTCCTTTTACAAATCCGGTAAACATAAATACTGCAAGCCCCGCGCCAAAGCCAAGGTAGATAATACAGATATTATACGGTGTATTCAATTTCAAACTATCGGCTGTTTTTGCCAGAGTAAACATTACCATCTGGAACGGTACAACCATACTGAATACGCAGAGATAATAAATTGCCTTGGAAAACAGACCGTTTACTCTGACAATATACCATGCGCACATGGAGCAGCACAGAAGAATCAGGATTACCGATGTCACAGAAATCACCAGACTGTACCAGAAGGACTTCAGGAAATCCATCTGTGTCACACTGGCTATATAGTTTGCAATTCCATTCCATGTTTCAGATGTCGGAAGATCAAATACTCCTGTGGTAGAAATTGCCGATTCTATTTTTAATGAGTTAAAAAGAATCAGAACAATCGGATACAGCCATAAAATACTGATAATCGTCAAAATAATTGTCGCTACGGTACCTCTTATTTTTTTCGTCTTTTCCATTACTGCTGCACCTCCTTAGATGATGTAGCACGAAGCTGAATCAATGCGATTGCTACAACAAGGATGAAGAATACAACTGCTTTCGCCTGGCCGATACCCTTCCACATAGGTCCGCTTCTTGCATAGAACGTATCGTAAATATTCAGTGCAAGGAGCTGAGAATCTTTTCCCGGGCCTCCGCCTGTAAGCGAGAGGTTCTGGTCAAACATCTTGAAGCCATTGGTCAGTGTAAGGAAGGTACAGATTGTAACAGACGGCATAATCATCGGAATCTTAATCTTAAACAAAATCTGTCTTGATGTAGCGCCGTCAATCTGAGCCGCCTCAATAAGATCCGGCGACACATTGTTCAATCCTGCAACATATATAATCATCATATAACCTATCTGCTGCCACATCAGAAGAATAAGCATACCGATGAAGCCGTTTCTTGCAGATAATTTCAGCAGAGGCTGTCCCCAAACAGAAAGAAGACCGTTAAGGACTGTCTGCCAGATGTAACCAAGCACAATACCGCCAATCAGGTTCGGCATGAAGAATACAGTACGGAATGCATTTGTTCCTTTGTATCCCTTTGTCAAAACCAGCGCGATCATAAATGCAAAAACATTAATCAGAATACTGGATAAAAATGCAAATGCAACTGTACGCCAGAAAGCAGCGCTGAAAGTTTTGTCAATAAAAAGCTTGGAATAATTTGACAGACCGATAAAGGTAACATCCTGTACAGTTGTGAATTTACAGAATGAAAGATAAATTCCCCATAAAAACGGTCCGAGGAATCCGATTAAAAATGCGGCGAATGTAGGCAGTACAAATATCGGCCACCACTTTTTGATTGTCTTTCCTACCATAGTTTTTCCCTTTCTAAATACTTATTGCCCTAAAAAAGTGCAAAAAACGAGAGGGAGAAGGAACCTTCTCCCCCTCGTGACATTTGTTAGTCAAAAGCTGAATTTCTTAATTATTCTGCTGTTAAGGCTTTTTCCATTGCCCAGTTGTCAACGAATGCGCTTACAACATCATCCCATGTACCAGTCTCTGCAGCATATGCTGTAAGAGCTGTTCCTAAACCGTTCTTCCACTCTTCAGACGGCATAGTTGTGAAGTTCCATGATACAGGAGTAAGTCCTGCTGCTGTATATTCCGCATCCTGTTTTACGAACAGGTTTGGAGATTCTACTGCTGCTTTGAAAGGAATTGTGAATCCCATTTCTTCAGACATTGATTTTGTTCCTGTTTCAGAAGTTACACACCAGTTCATAAAGTCCAGAGTTGCCTGAATGTCAGCTTCTTCTGCATTTTTGTTTACACACCAGTAGTTCTCTGTACCGGTTGCAAGACCTTCGTTTTCATCGTCAACGCCGAAGTAAATCGGAATCATAGCCAGCTCATCGTCTGAGAATTTCTCAGCAAGTGAACCGTATTCCCAGGAACCATTCTGATAGAAGACTGCTTCGCTGTTAAGGAATTCGTTTCTGGAATCGTCCGCTGTTTTAGCAGAAAGCTCTGCTCCCGGACAGGTAGAATCTGTGATGTACAGATCGAATACATTTTTGTAGTTGTCAAGGTAAGTACCTTTGATTTCATCTGTGTCATTTACACCGTCTGCTACATATTCGTAGTAGATTGGAAGGTTTGCAAGATGTGTCTTAAATCTCCAGTCAGAGGAGCCGTCCATACCTGCGGATGTGAAAGCGCCTTTTACACCAAGTTCATCTTTTCTTGCCTGAATGTCATCGGCTACTTTCTTTAAATCGTCAAAGCTCTTGATATCGTCTACTGTGTAGCCGGCTTTTTCAAGAAGTGTTTTATTTGTAATAAGACCATAGGACTCGATTACATATGCGATACCTGCAACAGCGTCTCCGTCTTTTAATGCATAAGCATCAGAAGTAAGCTGAGATGTGATTTCTGCATCTTTCAGGTCATAGCAGTAGTCTTTCCAGTTTTTAAGACCTACAGGTCCGTTTACCTGGAAAAGTGTAGGAGCGTCGCTCTTAGCCATTTCAGACTGAAGAGTTGTCTCATACTGTCCGGATGCTGCAGTTACTACTGTTACAGGAACTCCTGTTTCCTCTGTATAAGCTTTTGCCAGATTCTGCCATGCTTCATCCTGCTCAGGTTTAAAGTTCAGATAATATACGCTTCCTTCGCCTTCTGCCATTACAGGAATTGCCGGTACCATTGTTGCTGTCATTAATGCAGCAAGTCCTAAAGCTGTAATTTTCTTCATCTTCATAATGTTCAATCTCCTTTTCTTTTATTATTTAATTTTGAATTCCGTTTCAACTTACGTTTATTCTAAAATTTTTTTTATTAAATTTCCATGATAAAAAAACCAGAAATATGATAAATTTTCATGTTTTTGTATTTTTCACAGATGCCTGTCTTTATTTCTGAATGACAATATTTTTTTAATCTTTATGCCATTTTCTTTATATATAGAAATTTTTCTGGATTTCTTTTTTATTTAATGATACTATGAACAGCGGCTGCCGCATACAAAGCAATTCCAAATATGCGGCAGACAAAGATGAAAGGATTTTGTTTATGAATGATGTTTTAACCAAGATTAACGACACCATGTACACCTGCATTCTGCTCGTCTTGCTGACAGGCGCAGGCATCTACTTCACTGCGCGTACAAAAGGCGTTCAGCTCCGCCTGCTCGGCGACGGTCTTAAATGTATGCTGGAAAAGGCTCCTGAAGGGAAAAACGGCGAAAAAAAGGTTTCTTCTTTTCAGGCTTTGATGATTTCCACTGCCTCCCGTGTAGGTACCGGAAATATCGCGGGCATTGCCACGGCAATCGCAGCAGGCGGTCCGGGCGCCGTATTCTGGATGTGGCTGATGGCCGTCATCGGCAGTGCGTCCGCTTTTGTGGAAAGCACTCTGGCACAGATTTATAAAGTAAAAGAAGGCGGACAATTCCGCGGCGGTCCATCCTATTATATGCAGAAAGCCCTTGGCAAAAGATGGCTTGGGATTCTTTTTTCCATTTCCCTTATTATCTGCTTTGCCTACGGATTCAACGGACTGCAGGCATTTAATATGTCCTCTTCTCTGGAATACTATATCCCGAATTATGCGTCCACCAATATCCCCGTAATTCTTGGGCTGATTCTTGCCGCTGCTACAGCCGCAGTTATCTGGGGCGGCGTACACAGAATCGGATTTATCACCTCTGTCATGGTTCCGGTGATGGCAAGTATCTACATTCTTATCGGAATCTGGACGATGATTACTCATGCCAGCCAGCTTCCCGCCGTGTTTGGCACGATTTTCAAAAATGCCTTTGACTTTCAGGCTATGGCAGGCGGTATGGCCGGAAGCGCAGTTGTAATCGGAATTAAACGCGGACTTTTTTCCAATGAAGCAGGTATGGGAAGCGCGCCCAATGCTTCTGCCTCCGCAGATGTTGACCATCCGGTAAAACAGGGTCTTGTACAGGTTATCTCCGTATTTATCGACACCCTGCTCATCTGCTCCAGCACTGCGATGATGCTCCTTGTTTCCGGCATTCAGGGCGAGAGCGGTGTTATGGACGGAATCCCTTATGTGCAGGCAGCCATCAAAGCCAATGTAGGAAGCTGGGGAATCCATTTTATCACCTTCTCCATTTTCGCCTTTGCCTTCAGCAGCCTCATCGGAAATTACTACTACGCAGAATCTAACATTCTGTTTATCAAAAACAATAAAACACTCCTGAATATTTTCCGTGTCACCTGTATCATTGCCATCTTTCTCGGCGCGCAGGCAGACTTCTCCCTCATGTGGAACGTAGCGGACATCACAATGGGAATTATGGCTATCATAAATATTATCTCCATCCTCCTGCTCGGCGGCATCGCGGTAAAAGCATTGCGCGATTACGAAAGACAGAAGATAAACGGTCAGAAGATACGCTTCCGCGGAGAAGATATTGGAGTGAAAGATACGGTTTGGAAGTAATTCCCCCATAATTTCTTCATTGTTTCACTATCAAAAAACCGACAGATTTCTCTGTCGGTTTTTTGTATGGTTCCATATTCTTTATAATCAGGCTTTGTTAACTGATCCGAATAATTCCATTTTTTCTTTAACTGTTTCTTTGATAGCTTCGAAGCCAGGTGCAAGAAGTTTACGTGGGTCGTAGCCTTTGCCCTGCTGATCTTTGCCTTCTTCTACATATTTACGTGTAGCTGCTGCGAAGGAAAGCTGGCACTCTGTATTTACGTTGATCTTGGATACGCCAAGGTCGATTGCTTTTTTGATCATGTCTGCCGGGATACCTGTGCCGCCATGAAGAACTAATGGCATATCGCCTGTCAGTTTCTGGATTGCATCAAGTGTCTCGAAGCTTAATCCTGCCCAGTTAGCCGGATATTTGCCGTGGATGTTACCGATACCTGCTGCAAGGAAATCGATTCCCAGATCAGCAATCATTTTACACTCGTTAGGATCTGCACATTCGCCCATTCCAACTACGCCGTCTTCTTCTCCACCGATAGAACCAACTTCTGCTTCAAGAGAAAGACCTTTCTCTGCGCAAAGAGCAACCAATTCTTTTGTTTTTGCAACATTTTCTTCGATTGGGTAGTGAGAACCGTCGAACATGATGGATGAGAATCCAGCCTCAACACATTTCAGACATCCTTCATAGCTGCCGTGGTCAAGATGAAGAGCTACAGGAACTGTGATGTTCAGTTCTTCAAGCATTCCGTTTACCATACCTACAACTGTCTTGTAACCAGCCATATATTTTCCAGCGCCTTCGGATACACCAAGGATTACAGGAGAATTAAGTTCCTGAGCTGTTAACAGGATAGCCTTTGTCCACTCAAGGTTATTGATGTTAAACTGTCCGACTGCATAATGGCCGGCTTTTGCTTTTTTCAGCATTTCTGTTGCACTTACTAACATGATAATTTCCTCCTAACATTGGGATGAGTTTTATTGTATTGACCACATTTCTGCTGCGGTCAGTAACTAAGCTCTATCCAGATATGTTTTATATTACCAGATTTTCACTAATTCGTCTACTGCTTTGAAAAAAAAAGAATATTTTTTGTTGAATATTTTTTCAAAAAAACTCTTGCAATTGCCAAAAATATACGCTATAATAAGCTACGTTATATGGATGGGTTCCCGAGTGGCCAAAGGGGGCAGACTGTAAATCTGTTGGCAACGCCTTCGAAGGTTCGAATCCTTCTCCATCCACTGCTTAAACCCGGAGTATTGACTCTGGGTTTTCTTTTGTTTAAAATCGAAACGGTATTGAATCTTTCTCCATTTAAAGTGAACGAAAGCCCCCGGAGTATCTCCTCCGGAGGCTTTCTTATATAAAGATTCCTTTAATTTTTATGGTGAAGAATCATCACCCCGAATGCAGGCATTTTCACTGTAAGGACTGCTGCCTTTGCAATATATTCTTCACGGGCTTCTGTAAAGCCTTCCCTGTCAGAAAGAAGAATACGCTCCAGCGCTGTCTCTTCCATACGGCATATTCCGGACTGCATCAGCTCAACAGCAACTTCCCTGTCTTCACTGTGATTATTTATAATCACAATAATCTGCTCATCAAAAGAAAATCTGGCATAGCAAAGTCCCTGATAATCATTCCACAAAAAGCCTACGGAGCCGTTTTTCAATATATCATATTTCTTGTGAATCCGAATCATCGTCTTATGGAAGTCTATCATCTGCCAGTCTTCCCTGCCCCACGGATAAGTTCTTCTGTTATCCGGGTCTGTAAATCCGCAGACGCCGGCTTCATCGCCGTAATAAACTGTCGGAGAACCCGGCCAGGTCATCTGAATTGCAACAGCCTCTCGCATCACCGCACGATTGATTCCCTGAGAAGCAGCCTCCGCTCCTGCGTAGGAAATACGTCCCACACGACGGTTCGTTCTTGTCAGGAATCGGGAGTGATCGTGGTTGGAAAGCTCATTCATCGCCGTCTGAAGCGCAGACATGTGAAGAGAGCGCATATGAGTCTTCATAGCCCCTATAAACGCATCGCTGTTTCCGTACAAATCCTCTCTGTACTCGTCGCTGTGCTTCTCCATACCGGTAAGAAACCATGTCACAGGCTCCATAAAGGCATCGTAGTTCATAACTGTGTCCCACTCGTCCCCCAGCAGCCAGCCTTCCGGATTACCATAATGCTCCGCCAGAATCACAGCCTCCGGGTTTGCCTCTTTCACAGCCTTACGGAAATCCTTCCAGAATTTATGATTAAATTCATTGCTGTGGCCAAGATCCGCAGCAACGTCCAGTCTCCATCCATCTACATTATACGGAGGAGATACCCATTTCCTTCCTACCTCCAGAATATAGTCGTACAATTCTCTGGAAGCTTCATAATTCAGCTTAGGGAGAGTATCATGTGTCCACCATCCGTCATAAGAAGGATTATAAGGCCATCTGTTTTGATCTTTGAAGTCAAAAAAATTACGATATGGGCTGTCTGCAGAAATATATGCCCCCTTGGGGTATCCTTCCTGATGCTCATAAATTCTTTCTCTGTCCATCCACTTGTTAAAGGAACCGCAGTGATTAAACACACCGTCCAGAATCACTCTCATACCCCTCTTATGGATTTCCTCCACAAGCTCTGCAAAAAGCGCATTGCTCGCTTCCAGATTCCTCTTATCCGTCACTCTTTTAATATGTTTATAAGCGTGCGCATTTTCCCTGTCTCCGCACGAAAGGAGTCCGCCTTCGCAGTCCTCCACGATTCTTCCGTAATGGGGGTCAATATAATCATAATCCTGACAATCATACTTATGATTACTCGGAGATACAAATACCGGGTTCAGATAAATGACCTCTACCCCCAGCTCTTCAAGATAATCCAGCTTATCCATAACTCCCTGAAGGTCGCCGCCATAGAATTCTCTCACACCCATAACAGCCGGTATTTTGTTCCAGTCCTGAACCTTCGTGCTGACATCGCCAATATAAAAATACTCTCCGGTCTCCACATCATTGGAAGGATCTCCATTATAAAAACGGTCCACATAAATCTGGTACATCACTGCACCCTTCGCCCATTTCGGCGTATCGAATCCCGGATAAATCTCGAAGTCCATACGTTCCTCGTGTCCGGTGCTCACTCCCTGATTATTATAGTAACAGGTTACCCATCCATACTGAATCTCAAAATGATACCTGTAAATCTTCTCATCCATTACAATCTGTACAGCATAATAATCGAAACCACCGGAAGTCCTTTCAAGCATCATTTTCTTTCTGCGGTTACCACTCACCAGATAAACATTATCCACATTGTTTCTCTGAGTACGGAAGCGAATGGTCACGGTATCTCCGGCTTTCGGCTCCGCAGGGCTTCTGTAATATTCAGTACCGTCGCTAAACAACGCTTCTTTATTAAAAACGGCGCGCATATTCAGGATATACTGCATTTTCTTCATAATATCTATATTTTGGTTCATGTCCCATCCTCTCTACATCTGGTATCCCATATCTGTGATGTTTCTGCCAAAAACAGCTTCTTCACAAATCCTATTACTATTTTATCTGATTTTTCCAAATTTTACAACCAATTCTCACAACAGATTAAAAATGCATTCAGCCAATAGATATTTTTTTATAAAAGTAAAAAAGACAGCGGGATAGGCTGTCTTTTTTGGAGAAGGTATTTCTTCTTATGGGGTGTAGCAAAAACTATATAATGTATTGGGGGGTTTTTACGATTTATATAATAGCATGTAGCAAGGAAAAAGTGTGCACAAACTTCACAAAATTTGGCACACTTTTTTATACATTTTAATTACAATCTTTTTCTATCGTCTCTTTTTCTGTTGTAAAAAGTGCCTCAAACTCTTCACGATGCACTTTTTCCTTCTCTAAAAGAAGAGCTGCGCAGCTATGAAGTACATCCTGATGCTCCAGAATAATTTCCTTCGCACGGGCATGACACTCCTCAATAATCCGGTGAATTTCCCCGTCAATCTCCTTCGCAACTTCCTCGCTGTAGCCTCTTGTATGAGCCAGATCGCGTCCGATAAACACTTCATCCTCATCGTCGCCATATGCGATCAGACCAATCTTATCAGACATACCGTATTTCATTACCATGCTTCTGGCTGTCTGTGTTGCGCGCTTGATATCATTGGATGCTCCTGTGGTGATATCACCGAAGATAATCTCCTCTGCCACTCGTCCGCCCAGAAGAGTTATAATATCCTGAAGCATCTTTCCACGGGTATTAAACATCTCATCCTGCTCCGGAAGAGGCATCGTATAACCGGCTGCACCCATTCCCGTAGGAATAATAGAAATCGTATAAACAGGCTCCATCTCAGGAAGCACATGGAACAGAATCGCATGACCGGCCTCATGGTAAGCCGTAATTCTTTTTTCTTTATCAGAGATAACCTTGCTCTTCTTCTCAGCGCCGATTCCTACTTTAATAAAGGAATTTTTGATATCCTGCTGAAGCACAAAGCCTCTGCCCTCTCTTGCAGCCTGAATAGCAGCCTCGTTGAGAAGGTTTTCCAGATCTGCTCCGGTGAAGCCTGCAGTCGTCTTCGCAATCTGCTCCAGATCCACATCTTCTCCAAGAGGTTTGTCTTTGGCATGAACTCTGAGGATTTCTTCTCTGCCCTTCACATCCGGACGTCCCACTGCAACCTTACGGTCAAAACGTCCCGGACGGAGAATCGCCGGATCAAGGATATCCACACGGTTCGTCGCAGCCATCACAATGATTCCTTCATTTACACCGAAACCATCCATCTCTACAAGAAGCTGATTCAGTGTCTGCTCTCTTTCATCGTGACCGCCGCCCATACCTGTGCCTCTCTGTCTGGCAACCGCATCAATCTCATCAATAAAAATAATACATGGCGCATGTCGCTTGCCTTCCTCAAAAAGGTCGCGGACACGGGATGCGCCCACACCTACAAACATCTCCACGAAATCAGAACCGGAAATAGAGAAAAACGGAACTCCCGCCTCTCCGGCAACTGCTTTCGCAAGAAGAGTCTTACCTGTTCCCGGAGGGCCTACAAGAATAACGCCCTTTGGAATTCTTGCGCCTACTTTGGTATATTTCTCAGGAGATTTCAGAAAATCCACAACCTCTACAAGGTCTTCCTTTTCTTCCTGAAGCCCTGCCACATTTTCAAAGGTTACTTTTGTATCATCCGGAGAAGACATTCTTGCACGGCTTTTTCCGAAATTCATCATCTTACTGTTGGCTCCGCCGCCTCCTCCCGACATCTGACGGTTCATCATCATAATCAGAAAAATCACCAGTCCTCCGGTAAGAAGAATCGGCAAAAATGTGCTGAAAAATACATTTTCTCTCGGCACATCCTTTACATCCGGATAAACGCCGTTATCTTTGAGCATCTTTTCCGCTTCGCGGACATCTGTTACATAAATCTTTTTCTGCCCTTCCCCTGCGATATCCGCGATAACCGCACCGGTAAGGCTTCCGTTATTCGGCTGAATTGCAGCATCAACCACTCTGTCCTCTTCTAATGCCTGCTCCAATTGTCTGCCATTGTAATTACTCTGTGATATCACCTGATTATTGAGATATAAATATCCCCCGATCAGGGCAACCAACATCACCAGATACAGGCCAATCCTACCTGGCTGTCTATTCACTTAACAAACTCTCCTTTCAGTCGTCATTTTCCAGATTTACTACTCCAATAAATGGAAGATTTCTGTATTTCTGGGCATAGTCAAGGCCATAGCCCACAACAAATTCATCCGGAATATTGAAACAGCAGTAATCCACCTTTACATCCTTCACTCTGCGCTCCGGTTTATCCAGAAGTGTACACAGACGTACGCTGTTCGGATTTCTTCCCTTTAAGATTTCCATAAGGTAGCTTAAGGTTCTTCCTGAGTCGATAATATCCTCCACGATCAGAACTTCCTTACCCTCTAACGGCTGGTCAAGGTCTTTTACGATCTTAACAACACCGCTGGATTTGGTATCATCTCCGTAACTGGAAACGGACATAAAATCAAGAGATACCGGAACTGTGATTCTCTTAGCAAGCTCACAGGTAAAGAACACTCCGCCCTTCAATACACAGATGAGGTGTATTTCCTTTCCTGCATAATCTTTGCTGATCTGCGCTGCGATTTCTCTGATACGTGCGTCCACTTCTTCTTCACTGAGTAAAACACTGATTTTTTCGCTCATATTCATATCCTCCTTGGTATTTAAGCTCCAACACATATTTTGTATCGGATTTTATTTTATATTTTTCGCTGATCCTGTATCCAACCATCCAGAGAATCTCATCCCCGCTGCTTATCAGAGGAATCCTGTCCCGCATTTCCCTCGGGATTTTTTCATCTATCATGTAGCGGTTCAGTTTCTTTCTTTCTCCTTTGCTGTTCAGGATGAAGCTGTCTCCCTCTCTTCTTGTTCGAATACAGAGACTATATAGTATTCTATCATAATCCAGCCATTTCGTATACGTCTTTTCTTCAATCTTCTGACCTTCATAAGGGAAAATTTTTGTTTCCACTCTTCCCAGCGGCGTTTCTATCCTTCCGGAAACGGGAATTTCCCAGCTTTTCTCCGAAAAATCTGCTGTTTCTGCAACGGCATCTCTTTTTCTGAGAAAAACGCCTTCATAAGTTTTGCCGGCAAAAAGTCCGTAAGGAAGAGAAATCTGTCTTCCTGTCTGCATCTCTCCCAATTCCATCACCTTTTCCAGATGAACTGCCGTGAAATCTTTCCGCCTGCCCGCAAGTTCCTCAAAAGCCTGCTGCAGAGCATAAATTCTTATTATCTTATCCACATGAAAAAACTCTTCTGTCAATAGATATCCACCCATTGTTCTTCTCTGCCGTGCAAGAAGCTCCCTGCCCTTTTCACACAGATAGTCCTCTGCCATAGCAATCCGCCCCGCAGTCTCAGCCATATGCTCTGCTGCGCGCAGGTTGATTTCTTTTTCCAGCGCCGGAAGAATGTGATGTCGTATCCGATTTCTTGTATATTCATCGGAAAGGTTGGTTGAATCCACAATATGCGGAATCTGATTCTCTTCTAGATAATAGGCAATTTCCCTCCGTCCTAAACATAAAATCGGCCGGATTCTTTCCCGGGAAACCGGACGCATGGAGGAAAGCCCTCTCAGTCCCGTTCCTCTCGCAAGATTGTGAAGCATGGTTTCCGCCAAATCCTCCTGATTGTGGGCAATGGCAACCCTGACCCGCTTCTCTCTTTTTCGAAACTCTTCTCCTGCTTTCTCAAAGGCGTCCTCCCTCACACGACGCCCGGTCTCCTCGTGTCCTTCTTTCCACTCTTTCGCCAGTTTGGGCACATCGTAACGATATGTTATACACTGTACCCCCCATTCTTTGCAGGTGTTTTCCACAAGAAGGGCGTCTCTGTCCGCCTCTTTTCCACGGATTCCGTGATGAACATGGACAGCCAGAAGCGTAAAATCCATTTCCTCCCGCAGTTCCCTCAGAATCCCCAGCATTGCCATGGAATCTCCTCCTCCGGAAACTCCTGCAAGGATTACGTCCCCCGGAGAAATCATTTCGTTTTCTATTATGTAATCTTTTACTTTTTTCAGCATTTTTTCTCCTGTTATGAACTTCCTCTATTTTTTCCAGAGCCCTGCCACAAGAACTGTCATATCATCTCTGGCATGATAGTCGCTGTATCCAAGAACACGCTCCAGAATTCCTCTGCTGATGTCCCTTGGAGCCTCCTCCTTCACATCCATGATAATTTCCTTCATTGTTTCTTCCTCGCGTTCTGCCGGAAGCGCATCCAGTACGCCGTCCGTCATCATAATCAGATAATCTCCGTGATAAAGCTTCCTTGACGCTGTATCAAAGTCTGTCTGCTGTACCAGCCCTGCCGCCAGACTTTCGGAAGTAATCGCTTCTACCCAGTGGTCTCTCTTTATAAAGGTTGAGGCTGCTCCTGCCTTCAGGAAACTGCATATCCCCGTATAAAGGTCTACCGCACACATATCCACAGTGGAAAACGTGTTGTCTCTTCCTTTGAGCACAAGAGCAGAATTTACCATTCTCGCAGCCGTTTCCTGAGAAAAACCGGATTCCAGAAACTGCTCCAGAAGCTCCACCACAATCTCGCTCTCTCTGCATGCCTCCATGCCGGAACCCATGCCGTCAGAAAGGCACATGACAAATTTCCCATCTTCTTCCTGTCTGCAGATATAATTATCTCCCGAAACTTTCTCCGCTTCTTTTGTCAGTCCAGCCACTCCATAGAGCATCTGATAGCTCACATCCTCCACGAAATGCGTTGTATGATATTCTCTGTTCACAATACATCTGCTGCCGCTCACCGGAGCCATACTGCACCCGAAAACTGCGGAAAGGCACTGGGAAACCTCAACCATGGAAATACACTGACCGCTCCTTGCCCTCATCGTCAGAAACACCTGCCTGCGTCCTTCCACCTTATCCATCACCCATACCTGTTTCAGAATAATGTGATGTTTTTTCAGCCTCTTTCCCAGCTCCTCCTCCAGCTTCTCATCTCCCCGCTCAATATCGTAAAGATCCTCCGCTACCATTTCCATGATTCTGGAAATCTCTGTGAGCTGCTGGGCAACGGCAAGCCTGTTCTCAATCATACGGTTGTCCCATACAAGGCGCTGTTTCTGCCGACGGAAATTTTCACAGACTGTATCAAAATACTGCACAGATCTGCCGCACAGTCCCATCCATTCATTCCGCACAGCCCGGATTCTCTCTTCATCCTCTTCCTCCAGGGAACGCACCATTGCTTCCAGCCCCTGACACATCAGTTCCCTGTGTTCATACCAGCAGATATCCCTCTGGTAACATTTCCCGCAGACTTTTTCGTTTGTGTCCTGCAGAATCTCTTCAATCTGCCCGCTGCTGAGATACTCCTTCCGGTAGGGCATTCCGTAGAATGTATCCGCCAGCTTTTGAAAAGATGCGGCATACCGCTGTACCTTTTCTTTCTGGGGATGACTGTCCCGCGGGGGCAGCATCTCTTCCATCTGCGGCGCTCTGTCCGCTAAGATAGTTTTTGCCATGTCCCGTATAATCAGAAGTACACTGATAACGAGCATGGCAATCATCCATTCCTGCATATGTTCCCCTCCCCTGATATCCTCATCAAATGGATATTATAAGAGGCGGGAGATAAAATATCTGTCAAACACAGACGAATACCTCTAAAAAGTTTTCGTCAAAAAAGTCCCTGAAATACCGGTATATTCCAAATCCTTTCTTCCCGCACGGTTACTGACCCTCTTTAAATACAATCTCGTTGTCCTTTACAAGGCCCAGTCTTTCTCTCGCAACTTCCTCTGCATATTCATCTGTCTGCATATAATCTCTTAATTCTTCTATTTCCTTCGTCCGTTCCTGTTCCTCTTCAATCGCCTGTTCCAGAGTAGCTGCCTTCGCATCGTAAACAGCCAGTCTGCCCTGAAGATGACGGCTCTCAATCATCAGTCCGCCAAGCAGGATTAAAACGACAAGGGCAATTGCAAGCATACCGAGACGGTTGTACCCTATTATATTCTTTTTTTTGCTTTTTTTCTTTGTTTTACCCAATTTGCCTGCCTTTCCTTTTTTGCACATTTATACACGAAAATTTTACAACGTCTGACCGGAAATAGCAACCACTTTATCAAAAGTTTTGATAAAACCGCAGGAATTTCCAGGATTCGGGTACACACTTTTACAAAAAAAGCACTGATTGTCAGCCCACAGAGCAAACTCCCCAGAGCAATGCCCAAAAATAAAAAAAAGCGCAGACTTCCCTGATTGGTTCTGTATACTGACGAAAAAACCGCAATTGAGCAGGACAGCCAGAACAGAATATCCTCCGCAGCCACCCAAAAAGCAGCATGGGGAATCACCCTTCTGAGAGCCCTCAAAAAGTCATAACATAAAAGAAGAGCTGCTCCGGTGACGACTGCCTGCAGAAAAAGTAGCATTTCATGGTGGATATAACTGCTCATAAATTATCGAAACATCCTTTTCAGAAGGGACTCCTCTTTTTTTCCGCTGCTTTTCGACAAATACGTCATGCTGTCGGTTTTCCCTTCCAGATCTACTTCTCCTTTTTCCAGATCCAGCCTTTTCACATGAAGCTGCTCTCCCTTTATCACAAGTTTCCCTGCCTCTGTAAAAAGCAGGATTTCTTTTTCATCAAAGGATTTCACATCGCTTACTCCGCTTACAGTCCCGCTGTTTCGGTCCCAAAGCTCTATGCGATGAGATGCCCCGGTCTTTCTCTCTTCCAACCCAAGCCTCCCAACGGTTATTCCACTATCAGTTTATGTGGATTTCCCGATGATTATGCCGGAGCCGGCCTGGAAAGATTCTTATGCTCCGCAGTCAGATTAAAGATAGCGGTACATACTTTCCACTTCTTCTTTTCTTACTGTTTCCTTTACTTCCAGAACTTCTACTTTTACATTTTTGCTTCCGAACTGGATTTCAATGATATCGCCTGTCTTCACAGATACAGATGCCTTTGCCGGCTTGTCATTTACCAGAACACGTCCGGCATCGCATGCCTCATTTGCCACTGTACGGCGTTTAATCAGACGGGATACCTTGAGATATTTGTCTAAACGCATGTTTTTCCTCCTGAAAGTTTCCTTAAAAAAGGTAAAAATAAGGGGGAACCGAAGTTCCCCCAGTTATCATCCATGAATTATTTTGCGTTGATCATGTCTTTTAAAGCTTTTCCTGCTTTGAATTTAGGAGCTTTGGAAGCTTCAATTGTCATAGTCTCGCCTGTCTGAGGATTTCTGCCCTCTCTAGCAGCTCTCTCGCTGACTTCAAATGTACCGAAACCAACTAACTGAATTTTACCGCCGTTTTTCAGTTCTTTAGATACTACATCAACAAAAGACTTCAGAACGTCTTCAACATCTTTCTTGGAAAGATTTGTCTCTTTCGCCATAGCTGCTACTAATTCTGTTTTATTCATGGTTGTTTCCTCCTCTAATAATCTCATAGTTTGGTGACTTCTGCCTTTTAGCGACAGAGTCCTATCATCTATATATATACCTTTTCCCTATTGTTGTCAAGGTTTTTCCCCGTTATTATGGCTGCTCAGGGTGTTTTTTTGTGAATTTTCACGAAGTTTGCGTTCTCGCGCCTTCAGTTCCTCCCAGCTTAGGGAATTGAGTTCCTGATCCTCAGGAGCAAATATCTTTGGATGACGGAATTTCATCTTTTCTGTAATTCCGTCGATAACATCCTCCAGAGTAAACAACCCTTCCTCTCCGGCAATCACACTGTTGAGAACCACCTGAAGCAGTAAGTCACCAAGTTCTTCACAGAGATTATCTCCGCAGCCTTCCTTCTCAAGAGTATCTATACTTTCAAGAACCTCCTGCGTTTCATTGACAAGACAGGTTTTCAGGCTTTCATGGGTCTGGACGCTGTCCCAGGGGCATTTCTCCCTGAGAAGCTCCACAACCTCCACGAAATCAGAGAAGGTGTCTTTCACTGATTCTTTCATAAATTACAGCATTTTATTCACCATGGCAAGAACAGCTTCTCCCATAGCTGCTGATTTCTCATCTGCATCTGCAAGGGAAGTTCCTTTTACACCATAGTAGAATTTAACCTTCGGCTCAGTTCCGGACGGTCTTACGCATACCCACGCATCGTCTGTCAGATCATAATACAGAACATTTGATTTCGGAAGACCTGTCGGTTTCACTTCGCCTGTTGCAAGGTCTTTGATTGTATCTTCTTTGTAATCTCTTGCGGAAACTACTTTATATCCAGCGAACTCTGCCGGAGGATTCTGACGAAGAGTATCCATAATCTCCTGAATCTTCTGAAGACCTTCAATACCTTTGAGTGTTACAGATTTGATATCGTCTTTGTAGTATCCGAACTGCTCGTACATATCGATCATTGCATCCCATAAGGTCTTGCCCTGAGTCTTGTAATATGCGGCAGCTTCACAGAGAGCCATAGTCGCAACGATAGCGTCTTTATCTCTTGCATAAGTTCCGATCAGGCAGCCGTAGCTTTCCTCGAAGCCGAAGAGGTAAGTGCCTTTTCCGCTGTTTTCGAAGCCTAGAATCTGCTGTCCGATAAATTTGAAGCCTGTAAGAACCTCAATCAGATTTACGCCGTAGCCTTTGGCAATTGCATCTGCAAGATTACTTGTAACAATCGTTTTAATCAGAGCGCCGTCTTCCGGAAGGCTTCCGTTTACAGCCTTTCTCTGGCTGATTTCGTAATTTGCAAGGAGACATCCTGACATATTTCCTGTAAGGTCATGGTATTCGCCGTTTTTGTCTTTTACGCGCACACCAAGACGGTCTGCATCAGGGTCAGTTGCAAGAACAAGGTCTGCGTCAACTTCTTTCGCAAGCTTCAGTCCAAGCTCAAAAGCTTCTGCTGCTTCCGGGTTCGGATAGCTGACTGTCGGGAAATTACCGTCCGGCAGTTCCTGCTCTTTTACTACGTATACGTTCTCAAATCCCAGTTCTTTCAAAATTCTTCTTGCAGGGATGTTTCCTGTTCCGTGAAGAGGGCTGTAAACAATCTTTAAGTTTTTGCCTTCTGCCTCGATAGCGTCCATATGGATTACCTGTTTCTTAAGCTCTGCAATGTACGCATCGTCAATAGCCTGTCCGATTACTTCAAACAGTCCTGCAGCCTCTGCTTCTGCTTTATCCATAGTCTTTACAGTATTCCAGTCTGCGATTGCTTTTACTTCTGCCATGATTCCAGAGTCATGAGGCGGAGTAATCTGCGCGCCGTCTTCCCAGTACACTTTATAGCCGTTGTATTCAGGCGGATTGTGGCTGGCTGTAATATTGATACCTGCCACACAGCCCAGATGACGTACTGCGAAAGAAAGCTCAGGTGTCGGTCTTAAGGATTCAAAAAGAAATGCCTTGATTCCATTTGCAGCCAGACAAAGCGCTGCTTCCTGCGCGAATTCCGGTGACATATGGCGGGAGTCATAAGCAATGGCAACACCCTGTGACTGTTTATTTACTTTCGCGATATAATTGGCAAGACCCTGTGTAGCGCGTCTTACAACGTAGATATTCATACGGTTTGTTCCTGCTCCGATAATACCGCGCAGACCTGCTGTACCAAACTCCAGATCCATATAAAAGCGCTCTTTAATCTCGTTTTCGTCTTCTTTGACAGCCAATAATTCTTTTTTTGTTTCTTCATCAAAGTATGGGTTTTCTATCCACTGTTCATAAGTTGCCTTGTAATCCATACCAAGCCCTCCTGTATATAATATTTTCTCATAACGATTCGGCATTTCGTATTTACCGGATGTTACATGCTTTCTATATTATATAACAGTTTTACCCAAAAAGGAAGTGAAAACCCAAGGTTTCCTTCGTCAAAACGGATAAATTCCAAAGCATTTTTCACCAAATTTTTCCCATATTATACTCTGTTTTATTAAGACCTTCAGTTTCTCCGTATTCTTTTCGGATATCCACGCCTTGTTGTGAGAATAGTAATAATTCGCCAGTTTCCAGTATTTTTCCGGATAAACAAAACGCACCTTGAGATTATCCCATTCCATTCTGGAAATCGGACGAATCCTGTGGTAAGCTCTGAGCATTTCACGGGCAAGCGCAAGATCCCAGTTATATTTCTCCAGAATTTTTCTCATAAAACGGTAAAGGTCAGACATTTGAATGTCAAAATTCCAATGCCCGAAATTTGTCACTGCCGCGCCGTCTTTCATCATCAGCACATTATGCTGACTGTACTCCCCATGACAGACTTCTCCTTCCTGCCATGACTTTTCCCTGAGTTCCTCATATCCGGAATCCTCCAGCATTTCCAGAGCCAGTTCCCCCCGTTTCAGAAACCACTCCACACTTGCCAGAAATTCTTTTTCAAAAACTCCGGACGCCCCTTTTTTTCGTATAAATTTGCGGATTTTGCGAATTTCCTGATTATGGCGCACATACACTTCCCTCAGTGATTTTTCCCTGTATTCCTCTGCAGGCGTAAGCTTCATGACGGTATGTAAATTCGCCAGTGTACTTACACTTCTGAGAATATCCTCTCTTGATTTCGTGTCGCACTCCCGCCCCTCATACCAGTATTGAAGAGTGAAACCCACATCGTCTTTATCCCGGCTCACAAGACTTCCTTCCTGATTCGGAAGAAAGCTGTCCACACGAATCCCCTTTTCCTTCAGAATAAGCAGCAGCTCCTGCTGCTTCCCCAGTTTTTTCTCCGAGCCTGCAAATTCCTTCAAAATCAAAAGTCCCTTTTCTGTATGGCAAAGCAGCGCTCCTCTGGTGCGGGCTGTAGTTTCTGCTTTCAGACCATACTGTTCCAGAGTGCTGAGTCCGTAATCGTACAATTGCATATCCCCCTCTGATTTTAGTCCCTTTTATCTTATGTACTGCCATCTCAGGATATGTCAGACCTGCCCTGTCACAAACAGGCAAAAAAAGAGCGTCGTCTTGACGCTCTTTCGTTACTTATTTATCAGATTTAACAGTGTCTCTTTTTTGTTCAGCTCCGGGTTCTCCAGAACCATCTCCAGAAGGCTGTTCAGAACCACGCCGATTTCTTTCCCCGGCTTCATTCCCGATTCAATCAGGTCACTTCCGGTTACTGCCAGAGTTTTAAGAGAAATACATTCTTTTTTCTCTATGATTTCCCGGTAAAGAATCGTAAGCTTCTCAATTCTTTCCGTTTTTTCTTCCCTTTTATAAGCGCTCTGCGCAAGCATATCGGCTCTCTGCACCATAAGATATTCAGGGAAAAGTTCCTCTCCAATCTTGTTCAGCGCCCGCCTTACACTTTTCGGCGTATTTTCCGGACGGTAATCGTGCCATTTCACAAGATGGCTTACCTTTCTTATGGTATCATTGTCAAATTTCAAACGGCGCAGGATTTCCTTTGCCATCTTTTCTCCCACAGAACCATGTGTCTTGAAATGGTCTCTTCCATTCTCATCCGTTGTTTTTACCTTCGGCTTGCCAATATCATGCAGAAGCATCGTCAGACGCAGCACCTTGTCGCAGGGGACGTTTAAAAGGCTGCGAAGGGTGTGTTCTCCAACAGACCAGCAGTGATGAGGGGTATTCTGTTCCGTGTCCATGCAGGCGTCAAATTCCGGCAGAAATTCTTTCGTGATACCTGTCTCCCAGGCTGTTCTCAGATAATCGGGATGAGGGGAAACAAGAAGCTTCACCAGCTCTGTCTCAATACGCTCTGCGCTTACATTTTTAAGATTGGGCGCAATAACGGACAGAGCAGCTTTCGTCTCCTTTTCAATCTCAAAGCCCAGTTGGGCGCTGAACCGCACAGCACGCATGATACGCAGCGCATCCTCTGTAAACCGTTCCAGAGGATTTCCCACACAGCGGATGATTTTTTTCTTAATGTCCTCAAGTCCGCCAAACATATCTACCAGCCCGGAAGACGTATTATATGCCATTGCATTGATGGTAAAATCCCTGCGCTTTAAATCTTCCTCCAGACTTGCTGTAAACGTCACTTCTTTCGGATGGCGGCCGTCCTCATACTCTCCGTCTACACGATATGTCGTCACCTCGAAGCCTTCTTTATCTATCATAACTGTGACAGTCCCGTGCTGCAGACCGGTGTCCACTGTCCGCCTAAATAACGACTTCACCTGTTCCGGCTTTGCCGAAGTAGTGATATCCCAGTCATCCGGCTTCCTTCCCAATATGGAGTCACGGACACAGCCGCCCACCGCATACGCTTCGAATCCGGCTGTTTCTAATTTATTTATGATAAATTCTACTTTTTCTGGTATTGTCAGAACCATTCTGCATCCTCGTGTTAATTAATATGCTCTTCCCCAATATACCATTTTTTTAGCCGGTTTTCCGCAGCAGACACAAACATCGCTTAACTGCTCCTGTTCGAACGGCATACATCTGGAAGTTGCCTGTACGTCTTCTTTAATCTTGTCCTCGCACTCACGGCAGCCACACCACATTGCTTTTACGAAGCCCGGTTTGTTGTTGATTGTGTCCTTGAACTCTTCGTAATTCGTTGCAACATAAGTATGAGCCTCTCTGTGCGCACGTGCGCGTTCCAGCATCTCTTTCTGCATAGTATCCAGGATTTCCTGAACCTTCTGTGCAAGCTCTTCGAATTTCACTACATATTTCTCTCTTGTATCGCGACGGCAGATTACAGCCTGTCCGTTCTCGATATCCTTTGGTCCGCACTCAATACGAACCGGAATACCGCGCATTTCCTGTTCTGCGAATTTGAATCCCGGACTCTTGTCTGTGTCATCCACTTTTACGCGGAATCCGGCTTTCTTTAATTCTGCAAACATTTCGTCTGCTTTCTCAAGAACGCCTTCTTTTCTCTGCTGAATCGGAATGATAACAGCCTGAACAGGAGCGATTCTCGGAGGCAGAACAAGTCCGCTGTTATCGCCGTGTACCATGATAATAGCGCCGATCATACGTGTTGTCATACCCCATGAAGTCTGGTGTACGTACTGTAACTGGTTGTTTTTATCTGTATACTGGATGCCGAAAGCTCTGGCAAATCCATCGCCGAAGTTATGGCTTGTTCCTGACTGAAGCGCTTTACCGTCGTGCATCAGAGACTCGATTGTATAGGTAGCCTCAGCTCCTGCAAATTTCTCTTTGTCTGTTTTCTGACCTTTTACAACCGGAATTGCAAGAACTTCTTCGCAGAAATCCGCATATACGTTCAGCATCTGAATTGTTCTCTCTTCTGCTTCCTCTGCTGTTGCATGAGCAGTATGACCTTCCTGCCACAGGAATTCACGGGAACGAAGGAACGGACGGGTTGTCTTTTCCCAGCGTACTACTGAACACCACTGATTGTATACCTTTGGTAAATCTCTGTGAGACTGGATTTCTTTCTGATAAAAATCACAGAACAGAGTTTCAGAAGTCGGACGCACACAGAGACGTTCCTGAAGCGGTTCCAGACCTCCGTGTGTAACCCATGCTACTTCCGGAGCAAAACCTTCTACGTGATCTTTTTCCTTCTCAAGAAGAGATTCCGGAATAAACATTGGCATGTATACATTCTGTACTCCTGTCTCCTTGAATCTTCTGTCAAGCTCGTTCTGGATATTCTCCCAGATTGCATAACCTGCCGGTTTGATTACCATACATCCTTTTACGCTTGTGTAATCACAGAGTTCTGCTTTTTTTACAACGTCTGTATACCACTGGGCGAAATCGTCTTCCATGGAAGTAATAGCTTCCACAAGCTTTTTGTTGTTTGCCATGTTTTTTCTCCTTTTTCTGATTTTATTTTTTGTATTTCACGGGACTTATGGCACAAAAAAGAAGCCTTCCATCCCTGTCAAGGGACCGAAAGGCTTCGGCGGTACCACCCTAATTAGCATTGTATTAAAGATACGCTGCTCTCTCTATTTCCTGTAACGCCGGAATTGCGCCGTACTTCAGTTGCACGGGGCTCCGAGGCCGGTTCCATGACTCACGCACAAAGTCCTCACACCACCGCTGCCTGCGCAGACCGGGACTTCTCTCTGGGATTGCTCCTCATGTACTATTCTCTTCAACGCCGTAATTTCTTTATGATTCTTTTATTATTTTATGCGAAACCCCTGCGGGTGTCAACCCCTTTATACGGTAAAATTGATTTCTCTTCCTGTACGGCTGTATTTATAATACCGCACTCCGGCTGCGTCCAGCATACGTTTGGAAGCGATAACAGACGGCGTATCCGCATATTTATCACAATCGTAAACTATTGTTTTAATACCTGCCTGAATGATGGCTTTCGCACATTCGTTACACGGAAAAAGGGAAACATAAAGCTTTGCGCCCTCCAGACTTCCGCCTCTGTAATTGAGTATGGCATTCAGTTCACTGTGCGTAACATAGAGATACTTCGTATCAAGAGGGTCGCCCTCCCTTGCCCACGGAAATTTATCATCGGAGCATCCCATTGGAAATCCGTTATATCCCATAGAGAGGATTTTATTATCCTGACTTACGATGCAGGCGCCTACCTGTGAATTCGGGTCCTTGGAGCGCATACCGGAAAGCATGGCAACCCCCATGAAATACTCATCCCATGACAGATACCCGTCTCTTTTTTGATTGTTATCCCCCATAATGAAACCTCCCCGGTTCTTTTATTCTTCTATCTGTGCAATTCTTCTTGCGTGTCTTTCGTCTCCTGAGAACGGTGTATTCAGGAATGTTTCCACAATTTTGACAGCCAGTCCCGGACCTACAACTCTGCCGCCCAGAGCAAGGACATTTGCATCGTTGTGAAGTCTTGTAGCCTCTGCGCAGAAGCAGTCTGTACAGAGCGCTGCTCGGATTCCCTTAAATTTATTTGCAGTGATGGAAATACCGATTCCTGTTCCGCATATCAGGATTCCCTTTTCACATTCTCCGCTCTGGATTGCCTTTGCTACTTTCTTCGCATAAACCGGATAGTCTACAGACTCTGTACTGTCGCAGCCGAAATCCTTATATTCGATTCCCTTTTCATCCAGATACTTTTTGATTTCCTGTTTCAGTTCGTAACCGCCGTGGTCACATCCTAATGCTATCATTTCTGTTCCTCCTGCTGTTGTTTCTATTTTTGTCTGAACTAACTTTATTCTGCTTTGATTCGTTTATGGCCTGCTGCCTTTAAAAGACGGTTCATAATCGCCTGTCCCATGCGCGGAGTATAAAAGGCCTCCGAATAAATCACTTTCGCGTCGCATTCATCAAATTCCCTGAGAACCTCATATAAGTGATGGGCTATCGTCTCTTCTTCCTCACGACTGCCGATACTCTTGATAATGCAGCCTTCGGGATACCTGTCCATTGTTTCATCTGTTGCAATAATTCCGACTTTTTCCCCTTCGGCTTCCGCTGCTTTTGCAAGAGCTGTTATTTTTCGGATTACCGCCTCTGTTTCCCCTTCCACAATGGCAAGGTCTGCTTTCGGCGCATAATGGCGGTATTTCATTCCCGGCGCCTTGGGACGGACGCTGCTGTCCGTAATCAGAAGCCCTCTATCCATATTTACCTCTCCCAGAAGCTCCTGAAGCATTTCCAGCGAAATATATCCCGGTCTTAATACCACCGGAATTTCCTCTGTAAAATCAACAATCGTGGATTCCAGCCCGATTCCGACCTGACCGCCGTCAATAATCATATCAATAGCGCCGCCTAAATCCTCTTCTACATGCTGCGCTGTGGTGGGACTTGGCCTTCCTGATGTATTGGCGCTTGGCGCAGCCACATAGCCTCCCGCTGCCAGAATCAGTTCCTGTGCTATCCTGTCGCTTGGAAAACGTACAGCCACACTGTCAAGCCCTCCTGTTGTTTCAGGAGGCACGATTTCTGCCTTCGGAAGAATCATAGTCAGAGGTCCCGGCCAATATTTTTCTGCCAGAAGCTTCGCCTTCGGGGGAATCTCTTTTACAATCGGCGCAAGCGCGTCCATACTGGCAATATGCACGATCAGGGGATTATCCGAAGGACGCCCCTTTGCCGCATATATTTTAATAGATGCCCGGGGATCCAGCGCATTTCCTCCCAGTCCGTAGACGGTTTCCGTAGGAAAGGCGACAAGACCGCCGTTTTTCAGGATTTCTCCTCCGCGTCTTATAGCTTCCATATCCGGCTTTTCCGTTGTCATGGATACAACTTCTGCTTTCATTTCCATCCTGCTTTCTATTGTATAATCTGTTCTTTATAAATCGTCCTTATTTTACACGATTTTTATTCATCTGTCCATTCTGCGTTTATACGCCTTAATCTACCTTCAGAATATATGTGGAAGAATTCCCGGACTGGAACACCTTTTCTCCTATTTCCAAAAGCAGCTCTTCATTGAGTTTGTCCCCATATTTTTCGAATTCCTTAGAGCCCACTACAATATAGGAAATCTCATATTTATCAATCAAAAACTTTACCAGAGCTTCATCTGAAGAAGTGTAAATACTCTGAATATCTGCGCTCTTCTGGTTCAAATCCCCGGTATCGTTTCTCCATAGCCATTCGTGAACATACCAGCCAAGAACTGTGGGAAGCCCTGTCATTGCAGACACACGCTCATACCCTGTATAGCTGTCTCCATTTGCCTCTAGAACTACCGGAGAACCTTCGATATTTGCTTTCAGCCAGCGGATAGCGGACGCATCCTGAGGAAAGTCTGTTTCCAGAAAAGCGGTTGCGTTCAGTCCCTGATAATCCGCCGGATTTTGCACATTCCCGAACCATGCGCGGACACTGTTGCCGAAATATCCAAGGGTCCAGCAAAGAAGCGCCAGCGCAATTCCTGCCGACAGCTTCAGGATTTTCGACTTCGTTACTGCAAGCAGCCTGTAAATTCCATATCCCATAGTCATTCCGAAAAGAATATATGCCTGATATGTCAGTTTAAACATGGTATTTGCCCTTGCATTTCCGTTTTCGTAAATGTCACGGACATAGACAAGCTCCGGAATGAGCACAAGACCAATCGCGCAAAGTCCCATGATAACTGCAAAAATATCCGGTATTTCTATTGCGCTCATCACTTTATAGAGGCTTCTGTTTTCTTTCTCTCTGAGTTTTTCCCACAAAACAGAAACAATAAAAAGAATCGAAAGGATTCCCGGAAGCCCCCACAAAACCATAAGCTGATAAAATCTGGAATGGTGCTGGGCGATTCCGATTCCCTGAAACATTGTCTCAAATTTCAGATTAAACGGAAGAATCACAGTATATGCCACAAGGATAACCTCCACAGCCTGCGCTGCAGTCACAGCCAGAATCGTTCTGACCTTTCCTTTAAACTGAATGATATTTGCAAAGAGCACAACGCCTCCGGTTACCACAAAATAAATCACAAAATCCCAGAAATTTGACCACTGGAACATTCCAAGGAGCATGGCTGCAAGAAGGATATGAGGGCAGAGAAGCTGTCTCTTCCAAAAGCTTTTTCCCGAAAAGTCTTCCTCTTCTCTTCTTTCCGAAAGTACATTGCGCATCCATGCATAAAGAATGCCTGTAATCAGCAATACAAAAATAATATTCACAACATGGGCATGAAGATCCCCAAGCACAAAGGAATAGCAGGGAAATTCATGGATTGTCTTGTCCGGAACATCCGGATTATGCCCGATATAGCGGGTTGCGTTGGGAAACCAGTATCCCGAAACTTCCTCTCCCTTCCACTTCTGAATCCACGGAAGAATCTTACTGTAAATCACATAATGCATATTTCCTGCAATGGAAACTGCAAATCCCGCTGTAATTCCTGAGACAGCGGGAATCCATGCTTTTTTGCCTGTAAGCGAATGCTTCACCCTGTCGGACGCCATCTGGTAAACAAGGGAAAACGGCATTACAAAGGCAAGTCCCGCCACAAAGGTACGCATAAGATTATAGGTGATTTCCACCCTGCATCCTGAAACCTTTGACAAAAAAACTGCGAAATACTGTCCTCCGTAATAATAGTTGATAGTTCCTTCCGAATACCACAGGTCTCTCGCCGGAAGCACACTGCTGCGCATCATCGCCTCCATAAATCCATAATCCATGAATTTCTCTGTCCCATAAGCAGCAGGACGGAACCCAGCAAGATAAGTCCATAAAAGAAAGAAGACAAAAAACAGCACTTCTTCCCAGAATATCAGTCTCCCATGGTCAAAGGGCATACATTCAAAGCCCTTTTTTTCCTGATGCCTATGAAGCGCCAGACCGCCTGCTGCGCACACAAGGGTCACAACGCCCACGCAGGTCACTGTCGTAAACGGCAAAAGCTTCACAGCTACCAGAAACCACGTAAGAAAACCGGTAAGCGCAATGGCAAGTACCTTGGAAAACACCCAGCCCTTGTCCGAAAAGCCCCGAAACAGCCATCCTGTCAGGGGCATTGTCATAAGCCCCATCACAAAAGCCAGAAGCCACCAGGTCCAAAATGCCCACACATCACTTTTCAGCAGAAATGCCGACAGAGCCAGAAGCGCTGCTGTCAGCAGTATTTCCGGTATTACTTTCTTTATCCGTTGTTTCATAAATTCTGATTCTCCTATCCTCAGATTCAAACACCTCCGGGTATACGCTTCGGATTACATCCTCCCTGCATTCCCTCTGTTCGAACTCCATTCCTTCCTCAAAAAGAATGTATGTGATACGCTCTTTTTCCACAGTTTCTTTAAGCTCTTGCCTGTCCGCTGTGGTGTAAACGGTCACTGCCTGCGCTGCCCGGTAATTGGTATCATATCCTGCAGACCAGGCGTAATAAGGCCATCCGCAGTACATCATAACTCCGGACATGGTAACCTCATTCATACTATATTGGGGGGTGAGCAGCAGATCGTTCTTCCCCAGGTTCTCCGACAGCCAGTCGGTAACCCCACTTTCTGCCTTCACGCTCACCCTCCGTCCGGGGCCATTTCCCCTCAAGATGATGGCAAAGTCATAAATTCCCGTCACAGTAAGACAAAGGGAAAGAAGCACAGCCGTAATTTTCCCAGTTATCCCTTTGCCGGACAGCCTGCACACGGCATCTGCCCAGAACATGGCGAGAAACGCATAAGAAATCATAATATACTTATGATTTACATTAATATCCGGTGTCAGGGAAAAAACAAATGCAAACACTGCCGGAAACAGGAAGCTCAGAAGAATCACTCTTCCCTTCCTTTTCAGGAAACAGGCAAGCGCCGCAAGTCCCAGAAAAAAGACACCGCTCATAAAAAACAAATATATAATCACTCCCCACAGAGATTTTTCTTCTGCGAGGAAACCAAACTGAATCTTCGGGCTCATCGCCTGACCGCTGATAAAAATCCGGGACTGAAGCACAGAGAAAAACACCGCCGCTGCTGCAGTCACCGCATAATCCAGCTTTCCGTCCGAAAAAATCCCAAATCCCATAAGAATCAGAAGACCTCCGATTAAGGCAGCTCCGTTCCAGAATGCCAGAAGCCCCAGAATCATGCCCAGAACAAGCGCGGTTTCCGGATTTCTGCTCTTCCATGCACTTCTCCCAAGCAGTCTGTCCTTCAGCCATACAAGTCCCTTTTCTTTATGGTCAAGTCCTGCCTCCAGAGCGTCCATATAAATCCAGATTGCCACAGAAACCACAAGAAGACCAAATGCCAGATGTCTTTGATTCAGGTACACATTGAAATTCCAAAGCCCCCAGTTTTCATTGAGGGTATAACCGATAAACGACGTATTTTCGGCAAAAGCCTCCGCCAGATTTCCTGCTTTCATATGCTCCAGAACAAAAACAAAAAATGCGGCTCCGCTTCTGAAGAAAAAGAATATTCCCGTAAGGATTCCGCAGGCTGTTTTGCCTGTAATCCGCACTGCAAGCAGATACAGCAGCATAAGAAATCCCACCAGAGAAAGAATGCTTGGAACATTATACGCCCAGTCCAGAGGAAGCCCCAGATATTCCAGATTTCCGGAAAGGAACTGGAACATGAAGTGGTATTTCACATCTGCGCCTCCAAAATGCGGGTACTGGGTAGGAAAATTATTTCCCAGTGAAAATGAACGCATCATCGCAGTGTGGGGCGCATAATCCCCATAAACTGTAAAACCGGAATATATCCTTCCGCCGTGTATATTAAATACATAAAACATCATGTAGGAAACACAAACAAAGAGAATCCCGAAATAAACCGCCTCTTTCTTAAGGGATTTCCTGTTCGTTGCCATTTGCGTAATTCTGTATGTATTCGCTGTATTCCCCTTACGTCCGGCTCGCAGATACAGGTATGTCGCTGCTATACTGACCAGAAATCCTGCAAGATTCCCGTAAAAAAGAGGATTTTGCGCGCCTGCGCAAACGCTTGCAAGCCAGGATGCCACATACACTGTCCAGGTAAGCATCAGCGTTCCCAGGCCAAAGGATGCAGGAAGCAGAAACCATATCTGATTTATCCCCTGTATTGCCTGCTCCTTTTTCGGAGGAGACAGAAGTCCCGTCAGTATTTCATATCCAAGTATTCCTGAAAAAATCAGGTAAATCATTCCCAACATATATTTTCCCACTTTCTCTTTGTTCAGTATACCAAAAGAATCCGTTCTTTAAAAGCCCCATCATAAAAACTGCTTATTTTTTTCTATGTATTCGCAAATCCCTTCTGCAACAGCCTGCGCTGCTTTTTTCTGATACTCCTCTGTCTTAAGCTTTGCCGCCTCCTCCGGATTCGTGAGAAAACCGCACTCCACAATAGCCAGAACTCCCGGACTTCTCTTCAGGAGATAATAGCTTGTATTTCCCTTTGCCGTCCGGGGCTTTTGCACATCCAGCTCCTCATTTAATTTCTTCTGAATACTCTCTGCCAGCTCACGCCCTTCTGCCGAGCTCTCGTAATAAAAGACCTGCGGCCCTTTCACAGAAGAGTCCTGATAGCTGTTCTGATGAATGCTCACGGAAAGAACCGGGGATTTCTCCTTGATAAGAGCAATCCGTCTCTGCATATCCTGCGCCTTTTTGTTTGCGCTGTCTTCCTCATAAAGCCCCTCATCCCCTGTTCTGGTCATTACAACTCTGAAACCTTTTTTCTCAAGGTTATCCCTGACCAGCTTTGCAATCGAAAGATTTATTCCTTTCTCTTCCAGATTGCCTATTCCTATCATTCCGGGATCCCTTCCTCCGTGTCCCGGGTCTACAAGAATCACCTTATCCTCCTGCCGGATTTCTCTGGAGGCAACTGCCGCCTCTCTGGACAGGAAATAAAAGCTGACCAGAAGAAGACATGCCATTGCCAGCTCCATCGCATACTTTTTCATATAAAAACACCCCCTTGGCATATTCAGTTAAATATATGTCCACGGGAGTGTTTTTAGCATTAAATGCCCTTTACTTTTTCAGTTCATAATTCTCTATTTCAGATTGTCACTGATTACCTGCCAGATACTGCTGTTCTCAAATCCCAGCTTCCATGCTGCCACGCCCGCAAGCTCGTACTTTTTAACAAGCTGTACCTTCGCAGCCAGAGATTCTCCGTCTTCCAGCCAGATTTCATAAGAGGCGCCGTCTTTTTCATAGGAGCCGTAATTCTGTCCTGTCGTCTTATCCCAGTAGGTTTCCGCCTGATTTTCTGCAATCGCATTCTGTGCGGTATCCATTCCGATAGCTTCACTGGAAAGAGTTCCCGCTGCAACCTTCCATAATCTGGTGTAGAACGGAACTGCATTGATTACTCTCTGAGGCGGAACCTCCTCAAGCGTATCCTGGATTCCCTTTTCTACCCACGGAAGAGACGCCACTGAACCGGCTTTTTCGGAACCGACATAATGCTCGTCATAGCCCATGATAATTACATAATCTACCACGCGTCCCTGCTCTGCACGGTCGTAATGACTGGTAAAGTCCTCAGGAACCGGATTGTCTACAGAAAGTACAAGATTATTCTTGTGACATTCAATAGACATTTCTCTCAGAAACTGAAGGAAATGGATTCCTACATCCTCGCTTAAGTATTCGAAATCAATATTGATACCGTCAAGTCCCACTGCAAGCGCCGCCTGAATCAGATTATTCACCAGATTCTGTCTTGAGCTTGTTCTGGACAGGGTTTCCATAGTGCTGATGTTCTCACTGAAATTGTCTACCAGTCCCCACACTTTCAGTCCCATATCATGAGCCTGAGCCACATAGTCGGAACTTGCAATATTCATAATACTGCCATCATTGTCTGTAATGGAAAACCATGTCGGAGAAATCACATTTACCCCTGTCATATTGGCAGTCGCCTCTCCGAGATAAGCATTGGCTTCCATAGTAGTTACCTGATGCCATACCATATTGACAGGCTCATCCATTGTAAGATACGTATATTCTTCTCTCTCAAACGCTCTGTCGAAATTAGTTCTGGAAGGCTCGCCTACACGCTTCTTCTCCACATAGCCGATATATCCGTCCGGAGATGCAACCTGTACCCAGTTCTCCAGCTCTTCCATAAGACGCAGAACAGTTCCTTTCTGAACCTTCGCAAGCACTTCCGACTTGATTCCGCCTCTGTAGCGCAGATATGTATCCTTCTTTACTGTTACAGTATTTACATCACTGAAATCATACTGAACCGCAATACGATTCGGCTCAGTATATACATAGGCATCCATATCCGTATACTGCTTAATATAAGAAAGATTCAGATAAACCTTATCATTCTTTACCCATACAGAACCGCCGCCTTCTGACTGTGCCGGTTCTTCTGTCAACTGTGACGGAGTTGCATACAGCACACGCTGTCCTTCACTGTCCCAGTAAAATCTCTGGTTTAAATACTGATTTACAAGAGAAATCGGAAGGTAAAAATCTTCTCCGGACACAAGCCCTCTCTCTTCCATTTTTTCTGTTCCCAGCACAATCGCCGCTTCATCTTCTGCCAGTTGTCCATAGTATTCGTTTAAATCCATCTGCTTCTTCGTGGGCAGATATCTGCTGATCAGATGAGCGCCACCGCCAATCACGGCAAGAACCAGAATCAGCGCGCAGACAACCACGACCGGCATATGTTTTTTATTCATGTTCTTCTTCCTTTCGGTAAAATCTCGTTTCTATTCAGGAATGCTTTACACTTTCCCATTAAAATGAATCTCTCTTAGTATAACATACTTTTGGCAGATTGCATCAATAAAATATTCTGTTTATAAAAATTTTATAAGGCTGCCCGGGGCATTATGGATTACAGGAGCCATTAACAGTAATTCCGGACAGCCCTTTTCTCTTATGCCTGTGTCTTTTCAGACTCTTCGTGATATACTTCGTTGCATTTTGCTTCGTTTAAAGCAGTAATTTACCTGTATCCTCCCTCCTTTCATTAAAGCACGTTCGCTCAGGAACGCTCCATAGCTGTTGTTTCAGAAAACACCATAGGCCGAAGAAAAAATACATATGCCCTGCAGTTTCTTTATCTTAGGGGAATGTTATGTACATTGCGCAGCAGGAACGCTGCATGACTCATGCAATGACATTATAATGAATCGTAGAGTTGATATTTTAACTGTTTGTTTATCGGGTTTCACACTTAAAACCGCAGGCAGCTTTCTTTTTTCTGTCTTTATTATACTTCATCTCTCCTGTCTTGCAAGTGTTTTCAGCAATTTGATAAAAATTTACGATTTTATTTCCAAATATTTTATAATTAGGCAAATTGATTTCCTTTACATCATACACACTTGTGTTATATAATATAGAATAACAATAACCTTTTTTAATGACGATTAACAGGATGTGATAATATGAAAATAGAGAAAATAAATGAAAACCAGATTCGCTGTACTTTAACAAAAGAGGATTTGGAAAGCCACCAGATTCGAATCAGCGAACTTGCCTACGGCACAGAGAAAGCAAAGAAGCTTTTCCGCGACATGATGGAGCAGGCAGCGCTGCAGTTCGGTTTCGAAGCGGACAACATCCCGCTGATGATCGAGGCCATTCCGGTAAGCGCAGAGAGCATCATTCTCATTGTCACCAAGGTCGAAGATCCCGAGGAGCTGGATACGCGCTTTTCTAAATTCGCTCCTTTCCGCGGAAGTGATACCGCAGATTCCCTGCACTTTGACGGCGCAGATAATATTATTGATATTTTCCAGAAACTCTGTGAAGCCAAGCTCCAGAGTCTTCCGAAGAAATCCCAGGAGAAGGATACTGCTCCGGAAGATAAAGAAGAACCGGATGATTCTGTCTCTGTAGACCTCGTCCGCCTTTTCGTATTCGATACTCTGGACGATGTAATTGCTGCAGCTCACGGATTAAACGGCTATTTCAACGGAGATAACACCCTTTACAAATATCAGGACAGCTACAGACTTGTTCTCCGCCAGTCCTGCTCTGCTCCGGAAGAGTTCAATAAGGTCTGCAACATCCTTTCCGAATACGGTTCCGGTAAAGGATTCACTGCTTCCGCAGAGGCTTATCTGAAAGAACACGGAGAAATAATTTCCAGAAGCGCCCTCCAGACTCTGGCGCAGATTTAACATGATTTGTAAAAGACCGCATCTGCTGCAGATGCGGTCTTTTCGTACTGTCATTTATAATGATTATGCATTAAGAAAGTCATTGATCTGCTGAACAAGAACATCTACGTCCATGCCGTGAACCATAGCTGCTTCTTCCAGAGATTCCATCTGGGATGAAGGGCAGCCGATGCAGTGCATACCTGCTCTCATAAGGATCACTGCAATGTTTGGATCTGCCTGCAGAAGCTGACCGATCTGCATTTCCTTTGTAACTGTCATAGTAGGTTTTCCTCCTTTATATTTTCACTGTGGCAGACATCTCGTCCCACTGTTGTTATTATACCCCCAAAAACCTCCACAGGCAACCTTTTGTTTTTTGTGTTGAAATTAATACTTGTAATCCTTTGATATATATATTAGAATAGGGTTAGATTCCCGACGTGGGAACGAAAGATTAAAAGGAGGATATAACTATGGCATATGTAATTACTGACGAATGTGTAAGCTGTGGAACTTGCGAAAGCGAGTGCCCAAACGAAGCTATTTCTCAGGGCGATGAGCATTACGTAATCGACGCTGACGCTTGCGTAGACTGCGGAACTTGCGCAGAGGTTTGCCCAACAGAAGCTATCGTAGCAGGAGAATAATTCACCTGACATACACCCAAGAGCCGCTCCCTTTATCGGGAGCGGCTCTTTTTTGTTCCTGCTGCTGCGGCTGCCTCCCGGCGCGCAAGCTGCTGTCTTCTTATGGCTGCATCCAAATCTCTGCAGCGCATCTCCCCCTCCCGCTTCATCTGGATTTCCTGAGCAATAAGCCGTTCCAGAATCTGCTGAAATTCCAGCATCCTGCATTCATCCGGGTCAAGCTCAGGCTCCTCCACTGTCTGGGAAACTCCCGGAAGAAGCCGAATCTTACTCTCTGAGCTTCCCGGCGCTGTACGGGAAATCCGGGGAATCAGTTCTTTAATGGCGCGAAGCTGCAGCCCTCTGTTCTTCAGTTCTTTAATGTTGGCAAAAAGCCTGATATCATAGTCGGTGTAGTAGCGGTGTCCCTGTTCATTTCTGCAGATACGAAGCTCCAGTTCCTCCTCCCAGTATCTGAGGACATAGGACTTCACTTTCAATATTTCGGACGCCTGGGTAACTGTATATCGTTTATCCATACCACCCCTCCTTATCATGTTTATTATAAAATCGAAGAACAAAAAAAGCAAGAAAAAGAAGTTGACATAACACGACATCAACTTCTCTCAAATTCCCTGTTTATTCTTATTTCTTCATATTTACAAACTGCGTATATCTCGGCAGCCATACCAGCTCCACAGTACCAATCGGGCCGTTTCTCTGTTTGGCTATGATAATTTCCGCTATATCCTTTTTTTCTGTATCCTTATGATAATAGTCATCGCGGTAGATAAACATTACCACATCCGCATCCTGCTCAATAGCTCCCGATTCTCGAAGGTCGGAAAGCATGGGTCTGTGGTCAGGACGCTGCTCCACCGCACGGCTTAACTGGGACAGAGCAATAACCGGAACTCCAAGCTCCCTTGCAAGAGCTTTAAGAGAACGGGAAATATCAGAGATTTCCTGCTGTCTTGAATCACTTTTCCCACTGCCGCTCATCAACTGCAGGTAGTCAATCATAACAATACCAAGATTATGCTCCAGCTTATACTTCCTGCACTTGGAGCGCATTTCACTGATGGAAATACCCGGGGTATCGTCAATGATCAGATTGGAACGACCGATGATATCCGCCCCTTCCACCAGCTTCGTCCAGTCCTCGTCTTTCAGATTACCGGTACGCATATTCTGGGAATCCACATGGGACTCCATAGCAAGAAGTCGGTTCACAAGCTGTTCCTTTGACATTTCCAGACTGAATATCGCTACTGTTACATCTTTCCTGAACGCCATATACTGGGCAATATTCAGAACAAAGGCTGTTTTTCCCATAGAGGGTCGGGCTGCTATAAGCACCAGATCTGAAGGGTGCATACCTGAAGTCTTGTAGTCCAGATCCACAAATCCTGTGGGAATCCCTGTGACAGAGCCTTTCAGTTTGGACGCCTTTTCAATATTATTGATAGCGTTTAAAACGACCTGCTGAATAGGTACGTACTCCTCTGAATTTCTTCGCTGCAAAATATTAAACAGCTTTTTTTCAGCCTCTTCCAAAATCATCTGGGTGCTTTCTTTTTCCAGATAGCAGTTGTTGGCTATTTCTTCATTTGTCTTGATCAGGCGGCGCAGAACTGCCTTCTCACTGACAATGTTTGCATAATATTTTACATTTGCGGAAGTCGGGACAGCCGAAATCAAATCCCGGACATACTCCATACTGCTGATATCCGGCGGAAGTTCTTTCTCTTTCAGACGGTTCTGCAGAGTCACTAAATCTACAGGCTTGCCTTCATTGCACAGCTCCACCATTGCATCAAAAATGATTCCATACTGTTTCTGGTAAAAATCATCGCTGGTAAGAATTTCCGATGCCACAAGGATTGCATCTCTGTCCAGAATCATAGAACCGATAACTGACTGTTCCGCTTCAATGCTGTGAGGAAGGATTCTTTTAATCAGCGCTTCTTCCATTTCGTACCTCCGGAATTTACTGAGCTTCTTTCACCCATACTTTCAGGCTTCCTGTTACTTTCGGATGAAGGCGTACAGGAACCTGTGTTACTCCCAGATTTCTGATTGGATTCGGAAGCTGAAGTTTCTTTTTATCCAGTTCCAGATTAAGCTGCTTCTTCGCTGCCTCTGAGATTTCCTTTGTGGAAACGGAACCAAAGGTTCTTCCGCCCTCTCCCACCTTCAGAGTCAGGATAATTTCTTTTGTCTCAAGCTCTTTGGCAAACGCCTGTGCAGCCTCCAGATTTTCCTGAGCTACTTTCTCTTCGTTCGCTTTCTGAAGCTTCAGGTCATTTAAGTTCTTAGGTGTTGCCTCCAGACCCAGTTTCTTAGGTAAAATCATATTTCTGGCATAACCGTCGCTGACATTTACAATCTCGCCCTTTTTTCCAAGGGACTTTACATCTTCAAGTAAAATAACTTTCATTTTGGTCTCCTCCTGATTGTCCATTTTTGTGTATAAAGAATTTCCCCTTAAAACAGGGGAAATCCGGTTAACCTTGTCGCTGCCGCATATGAACGGCAGCTTAATTTTCATTAAACTGGTCAATGACCTCTTTTAACATTTTTTCTGTCTCATCCACCGGAGCCTTCACCTGAGCGCCTGCGATATTCATATGACCGCCTCCGCCCATACGCTCCATCATCACCTGAACATTAATCTCGTCAATGGCTCTGGCGCTGATATAAACCTCATTGTTATACTCGGTAAGCACAAAGGATGCTTTTACTCCTGCGATATTCAGAAGTTCATTGGCAGCCTGCGCTCCCACCACTGTCGGGCTTTCCAGACCTTCACTCGGGCATCTGGCTATAGCGAAATAATCATTGTAAATTTCCGCTGTACGCACAGCTTCCGCCCTTGCTTTATAGGAATCAATATTATCACGAAGCATCTTACGCACACGGGTCACATCTGCACCGCTCCTTCTCAGGAAAGCAGCCGCCTCAAAGGTACGCACACCCGCCCTTGTGGTAAAGTTATTCGTGTCAATCATAATACCTGCATATATACAGTCTGCCTCTATATTTCTGAGCCTCAGGTCATCAGAGAAATACTGAAGAATTTCCGCTACCATCTCACAGGTAGAGGATGCATACGGCTCCACATAGGAAAGCACTGCATTATCAATGACTTCATTTCCTCTTCTGTGATGGTCAAGAACTACAATTGTTCTGGTAAGGTACAGAAGATTCTGACATTCTGTATAGCTTGGTTTATTGGTATCAACAACAACCACAACTGTATTGTTATCCACCAGATTACGCGCCTGCTCGCTGTCTACGAACATGGACGGCTCATAATCCGGATTTCCCATATAGCCCGCCATAAGAGGGCGGATGGAGGTCGTCGGGTCATTCACTACAATATGAACAGGCTTACCCAGAGTCTTGCCTGCGCGGTAAATACCAATAGCCGCTCCCAGAGCATCCACATCTGTAATTTTATGTCCCATGACAACTACACGGTCCTTGGTACTCATAAACTCTTTGAGCGCCTGAGCTTTAACCCTTGCCTTTACACGGGTCGTCTTTTCCATCTGCTGGGCTTTTCCGCCGAAATAGGTAATATTATTGCCGTTCTTGATAACTACCTGATCGCCGCCGCGGCCAAGAGCCATCTCAATAGCAATACGGGCGTATTCGTAAGACTGCAGATACGTGCCTGCATTGATTCCGATACCGATACTTAACGTAACTGCATTTTCATTTCCGATATTAACTGTCTTGACTTCATCAAGAATGTGGAAACGCTGCTCTTTCAGCGCCTCCAGAGAGCTCTGCCGCATAATCAGGAAATATTTATCTTTCTCCAGTTTCTTAACAAGACCGTCGAAATTGGAAAAATATTTGGTAATCTTACGGTCTATAAGAGCGATAAGCAGGGAACGACGCACATCTTCTACCGTTTCCAGCGCTTCCTCATAATTATCGAGATAAGCAAGGGCAACAACAATCTTATTATCCTCATTTTTCTGGATATATTCTTTTAATTCTGTATCATCGTAAAGATACATGGCAATGAGGCTCATATTGCTGTTCTCAATTTTCAGCATATCACTGCTGCTCACCAGTTCTCCAAGAGCTACTTTCTGCATGGAAATCCGGTAAATCCTGTCATTAAATCTGGCGCTGACTTCCGTACTGCTTTTCTCTCCCGATGTGGGAAGCTTATCCGCTGTGATATCCGGAAAAACGGTACTGATATTCTTTTTGTAGAACTGATCCTTGCCTGTCAGGCTGGCAAAAATCCTGTTTGACCAGATCATTTTACCGCTGGTATCCATAATCGCATAGGGAATGGCAAGCTCTTCAATAATCCTCTTCTCCAGCGTGTCGTACTGGTTTGCAAAAGCGAGCAGTTCATTCATTATACGGGGCTTATTCCACACATAAAAGCCAGCCGATATCCCGATATAGAGAAGAAGTCCGGCAGATACAAGCAGCCCTGCCTTTACACTGATCGGGTAAATCATCACATTTACTATAACCAGCAACACCGACAGATAAAACGGCCAGCGCGTAAGCCATCTGATATGCCCTTTTAATTTCACTTTATCATTCATACTTTTCTTTCCGTTCTTTACTCATTTGACAGTTATCGTTCAGGAACGCCGCTGCTTCCGTGCCGTATCTTTTCAAGCCCGGTACATTTTGACAATCCTTATCCCTTATTATAACAGATTCCCCCTGATTTGACCATAGAGTAAAGAAAAAGTAATTTTAAAAAAAGATACCGCCATCTTTGCAGATGACGGTAAATTGACATTAGTCCTGAATGTATGGCATCAGAGCCATGTGGCGTGCTCTCTTGATAGCAACTGTCAGAGCTCTCTGATGTTTTGCACAGTTTCCTGTGATTCTTCTTGGAAGGATTTTACCTCTTTCAGAAACATATTTTCTTAATTTAGCTACATCCTTGTAGTCGATTTCGTTGTTTTCTTTACCACAGAAAACGCAAACTTTTTTGCGTCTGCGGCCGCCTCTTCTCTTCATTGGAGAGTCTGGTCTTTCGCCTCTATTGTAAGCCATGATTGCTTTCCTCCTATTCTTATATTTCAGTTTGAATGTTTATCTTCGTCAAAAGTTTAGATAAACGGAAGCTCCTCGTCAATTCCGTCCGGAATATTCATGAAGCCGTCTGCACTGGCTGCTGCAGGACTCGGCATAGATGGCGCCGGAGCGCTGGTACGCGGATGAGACGCTGTATAGTTATCACTTGCAGCCTTGCTCTCTGCGAATTCCTGTTCCTCTACTACAACCTCTGTCGTATAGACCTTCTGGCCGTCACGGTTGGTGTAGCTGCCTGTCTGGATTCTTCCGGAAACGACTACTTTCAGTCCCTGACGGAAGTATTTCTCTGCGAATTCTGCGCTTCGTCCGAAGGACACACAGTTGATGAAATCTGCTGTCGCCTCTCCGTCACGGCGGAATCTTCTGTCTACTGCCAGAGTAAATCTGGCGATTGCCAATGCGTTCTCTCCTGCGGAATATCTCACCTCAGGATCTCTTGTTAAGCGTCCCATTAAAATGACTTTGTTCATAATCAGTACCTCATTTTCTCAAAATGCCTGAACGGGTTTCTTAATGGTGCTTTCTGAATTCTCAGTATAAAGATTAAGCGTCTTTTCTGACAACTAAGTATCTTAATACGTTATCCATGATGCGTACACGTTTCTCCAGCTCTGCCGGACACTGTGCGTCTGCTTCAAACTGAATGAAATAGTAGAAGCCTTCATGCATTTTCTGAATTTCGTAAGCTAATTTCTTCTTACCCCATTCTTCAACTTCTGTGATTGTGCCGCCGAAACGTGTAACGTATCCTTTTGCTTTCTCAACAACTGCGTCACGTACTTCGTCTTCAACTTTAGCACTCACAACTAATGCTAACTCGTACTTATTCATGCTATTCTACCTCCTTATGGTCTTTTGGCCCTTTGTCTGTCAAAGAGCAAGGATATGAAATATATCACGATTTCTGATTCTAACATAGATTTCCTGTACTGTAAAGCATTATTTTACTTTTTTATTAGATTTTTCGTATTTTTCTCCACCATTTTACGGGGAACCATAATCTGATGGCCGCAGCCCATACATTTCAGGCGAAAATCCGCGCCTACACGGAGGATTTCCCAGTCCTTACTGCCGCAGGGATGGCCTTTCTTTAAAGTTACGATATCCCCTACCTCATAGACGAATCCCATAAATTAAATTCCTTTCGTTTCTCTTATCACAATCTTTGAAAATACCTGACCGATAGGTTCCTGAATCATCAGGTTCGCATACCTGTCTCTCGGTGTGGGAGATTTATTAATCACAACCAGATGCTCTCCCTGAAAATAGTCTATCAGTCCTGCTGCCGGATACACAGCCAGAGAAGTGCCTCCGATAATCAGTACCTGCGCCTGAGAAATTGCGCGGACAGACTGATTAATTGTATCATTGTCAAGACCTTCCTCATAAAGTACCACATCCGGCTTAATGATGCCTCCGCATTCACAGCGCGGAACGCCTGATGCAGCCTTCATATAAGAAAAGTCATAGAATTTCCCGCACTTCATACAGTAATTTCTGTGGACGCTTCCGTGAAGCTCCAGAACTCTCCTGCTTCCTGCCATCTGGTGAAGGTTATCTATATTCTGTGTAATAACTGCACGAAGTTTCCCTGCCCGCTCCAGCTCTGCCAGCTTCAGATGCGCGGCATTTGGTTTCGCAGTATCACAGAGCATTTTGTCCTGATAAAATTTATAAAACTCCTCCGGATTTCTCATAAAAAAGGTATGGCTTAAAATGGTTTCCGGAGGATAATCATATTTCTGATTGTAAAGTCCGTCCACACTGCGAAAATCCGGAATTCCGCTCTCTGTAGACACACCTGCCCCTCCAAAGAATACGATATTGTCATACTTGTCAATCAGTTCCTGAAGTCTCTCGATTTCCTTTTCCATGTAAAAACCTCCCTCTTATTTCCATCAGTTTGTCTTTCTTACATCGACCTCATCCACTCTGAGTCCCTGCACTACATAGCGTGTCGCTTCATTTCCTGTACAGGTGGAAAGCGTAACAATCTTATCCTGAATATTCATATCCTTCGCACCTGTTTTAATATCCGAATATCCGACGATTTTTTCCAGATATTCGTGAAATTCCTGTCCCGGACCTTTAAACAGGGTATAGGTATCGCTGGACGCCCCTGTCGTATATGCGGAAATAATTTCATAGCGGTAATTTTTCTCCGGAGTAAAAATCCAGAAATATTTACTCTTTTTATAAGTCTCATCGTTTTTGGAAAAATTCTTAAGCTGGGCAAACATGGAGCCGTTCTTCATGTTATGTCCGTAAACCAGAGTGTTGCAGTCACTGAAGTCGTCTTTATTCTCATAATCCATAAAAATAGTTCCGGCAAAATTGTAATTGCCCTCGTACGTCATATGAAGGTAGGTGTCATTGTCCTCCCCCTGTACAATCGGATAATTAATATCCGGCAGAGCCTCCACATAAATCCATCCTATAACATCCTCATTGACGCTCTTTAAAGACGCAAAGTCTATATCCATAGGCGCTTTCAGGCTTTCTCCCTCTACCATGTCCACGCCTTCTTTATCCGGCGCGTCCGGATCCCGCTCTGTCACCGCCATCTGCGCAATCTGGTTGTACTCATCCGTTCCCTTCTTGTATTCTGTATAGATATGATACAGGTTATAGGCAGCATAAATAAACACACCAATTGCAGCCACCAGAATCACAGTGAGCAAAATATCGCCTGCTCTGTTCTTTTTTCCCGTCTTTTTTGCCATAAGCATCCTCCTTGTTTTATACGTTTTATTATAATTCCACCGCTGCATTCCTGCAACCTTATATTTCTTCCATTATAATTGATTCTGAGGCATTTTTTGTATTATGGCTGTTACGTTTGCTGCACGAAAAAACGGCAAAGGCTGAATTTTATGTTTCCGCCTTTGCCGTTTTCTATTGATTTTTCAGATTCCTTTTTTATAAAGCCAGAAAGAATATCCAAACGGGATAAGCGCCGCTGCAATAACCCCCACAAAGGCTAATACCTGCGTCACATCCGACAGCCCGCCGAACATCATAAGGATTCCTGCAATAATCATCAGATATCCGCCGAGATGATGCGTTTTATTCCAGTTTTCCTCGCTGTTCAGCGTCCAGGGACATTTGATTCCCATTGTATAATTCTGTTTACATTTCGGAAGATAATTTCCGATAATAATTAAAATAATACCGACAAGAACCGGCATAATAAGATTTACCTGAAAGGTAATCCCAAGTCCTGTGCCAATAGTAACTGCTGAAGTTACAAGCGTCAGAACAGGAATTAAAAATACTATCAGTTTACGAAGGGTGTGAGAATAATTTTTCCTTTTCGGGTCATTTTCCATCATAAAATACACAAGCAGGTTCAGTCCCACCATAATTCCGGGGAGTCCGAAACAGGCAAAAGCTTTCGGTGAATATCCGTTCGGTCCGTCATTCCCCCAGTGCGTTACCATCTGCTCCGGAAGCCGGTCATAAACAAGCGCTGCCACTATCATAGGAATCAGACAGATTAATGTCGTAATAATCATTGTTTTATGCTTTCTCATCTTTTTTTCCTCCAAATTGCTTCATCCAAAGCATGATTTCCTCAAATACAGATACATTTACATCGTAATACACAAAGTTTTTATATTTCGTCTCATAAATCAGATTCGCTTTCTTTAACTGTGCCAGATGATAGGAAATCGTAGCCTGTGTCATATCAAACCGCCCTGCAATCTCACCTGCGGACATCCTTCCTTCTTTCAGCATAATCAGAATTTCCCTTCGCACCGGATCTGCAAGTGCTTTAAAGGTTTCCTGAAATCCCATCCTGACCTCACCTCCTGTTTTAATAGTATTTAGAAATATTTCTAAATAGATAGTAGCATTTTCCCATGCAAAAATCAATATCTATTTAGATTTTTTTCGAAATAGTTTTCTTGAATATCTTTTTTTACATTTCTCTGGTATAATATTGTCAGAAAAAATTTTTATGAATCATAACACCAGGAGGTATTTTTATATGTCAGTTAAAAATCTGATCGTCGGTCAGTCCGGCGGTCCTACTGCAGTCATTAACAGCAGCCTTTACGGAGTTGTCTCAGAGGGTCTTAGACACCCTGAGGAAATCGGTCATGTTTACGGTATGGTAAACGGTATCGAGGGATTTTTAAACGGAACCGTTCTTGATTTCCAGGAGGCTCTTCCCGGTGAAAAGCTTTCTTATCTGAAGCATACTCCGGGCGCATACCTTGGTTCCTGCCGCTATAAGCTTCCGGAATCTCTGGAAGATCCTGTTTATCCGGAACTCTTTAAGAAATTTGAAGAAATGAACATTGGCTGGTTCTTCTATATCGGCGGAAATGATTCTATGGATACAGTCAGCAAGCTTTCCCGCTATGCGGAGAAAATCGGCAGCGATATCCGCGTCATCGGAGAGCCAAAGACCATTGACAATGACCTTGTACACACAGACCATACTCCGGGCTTCGGAAGCGCTGCGAAATACGTTGCCTCCACTGTCCGCGAAATCACTCTGGACGCCAATGTTTACGAGAAGAAATCTGTAACGATTGTTGAGATTATGGGTCGTCACGCAGGATGGCTTACCGCCGCCTCTGCCCTTGCGCGCAAATATACCGGCGACAATCCTCTTCTCATCTACCTTCCGGAAACAGCCTTTGACCAGGAAGCTTTCCTTGCCAAAGTAGAAGCAGCCTTTGAGAAAAACTGCAATGTCATTGTCTGTGTTTCCGAGGGCATCCACGATGCAGACGGCACTTTTATCTGCGAATATGACAATTCTGTAGGTACTGACAGCTTCGGTCACAAAATGCTCGCAGGCTGCGGCAAATATCTTGAGAATCTTGTCCGTAACCGACTTGGCGTTAAGGCGCGTTCTGTTGAGCTCAATGTCAGCCAGCGCTGCTCTGCTTCCATGCTTTCTGCCACAGATAGGGATGAAGCTGTTGCAGCCGGAGTTTTCGGTGTAAAAGCTGCTCTTAACGGTGTAACCGGAAAGATGGTATCTTTTGTCCGCACAGAAGATGAGAACGGCAATTACAAGATGGAATGCGGTCTTGAAGATGTCAATCTCATCTGCAATGAAGAAAAAACAGTTCCATTGGAATGGATTTCCGAAGACGGCTCCGATGTAACAGACGAGTTCATCTCCTATGCCCGTCCTCTGATTCAGGGCAAAGCAGATGTTCCGATGGGTGCGGACGGTCTTCCTGCCTTCGTTTACCGTAAATAATAAAAAGCTCCCTCTGGATAGGGAGCTTTACTGTAACGCCTCCCCGAATACCGGGGAGGTTTTTAATTTCCAAATTCTTTATGGTCTTCTTCCAGTTTCTTTTTTATCTGTTTCTTTTTTTTTGCCTCTTCCCTTTTTTCATCCCGTGATTTCGGAAGGATAATATTGAGAAGAACTGCAATAATTGTTGCCAGAACTACCGGAGATTTGCCAAAAATAGTTGTTACCCATGCAGGAAATGTAGCAAGGGCTGCTGTAGCCTGAGACACGCCCATTCCAAGAGCTGCTGCAAGTCCTACAATCGAAGAGTTGCGGTAATCCATCTCCGCAGAAGAAACCAGCTTCATACCTGTCATCGCAATCGACGCAAAAACAGATACTGTAGCGCCTCCCAGTACGCACTGCGGAATTGTAGTCAGGATTGCGGAAAATTTAGGAACAATTCCCGCTGTTCCAAGAAGCAGAGCCGCAAGTCCCAATACCCATCTGTTGATTACCTTTGTAGTTGTAACAATACCGACATTCTGACTGAATGTGGCTGTAGGAAGACCGCCGAACAGCGCTCCCACTATATTAGAAAGTCCATATGCGGCAATACCGCTCTGCAGCTCCTGATCTTTCGGTGTACGGTCCATTGCACCGATAGTAGTCGCAGAATAATCGCCAATCGCCTGAATGGAGTTGATAGCAAAAAGAATACCAATCGCCACACAGGAAGAGGCTTCAAATTTCACTCCAAAGTGCATCAGTGACGGAATCTGCACGATTCCGGCTTCTCCCACGCTGGAAAGATCCACCATTCCAAAGGGAATTGCTACCAGATATCCTGCCATGATACCAATAAGAATGGAAGCCAGCTTCCAGATTCCTTTTCCGAAATGATTCAGAGCAGTTACTACTGCCAGAGTAAAAAATGCAACCAGCCAGTTCTGCCATGAACCATAATCAGGGCTTCCCACACCGCCTGCCATATAATTGATCGCTGTCGGATAAAGAGAAAGACCGATTGTAAATACTACTGTTCCCGTAATCAGAGGAGGAAAGAATACCCGAATCTGCTTCACAAGAATTCCCATAATAACCGCTACAATTCCTCCGACAATTTCCGCTCCAAAAATAGCGGCAATTCCGTACTCTGCTGCAATCGCCTGCATACTCGGTACATAGGCAAAGCTTACCCCCATGATAATCGGTAAGCCGGAACCCAGCATAAAACCGCCTTTTTTCCCAATAGGAAAAAGCTGAAGCAGAGTAGAAAGCGCTGCAATCACAAGAGCCGACTGAATCAGAATAACCTGTTCCTTACTGTCCATCCCTCCGGGAACTGCTCCTGCCACAATGATTGCCGGGGTCACGCAGCCGACAATCATCGCCACAACATGCTGCATGGCCAGCGGAAGAGCTTCGCCAAACCGCGGAATCCCATCCATTTCAAAGATGCTTCCTCTTTTCATATCTTACCTCCTTCAGAACATGACGGCAGACCTTTCGCTTTCATCTGCCACCTTCTTTTCTCTTTAAGTTATCTACTATTATATCAAATCATTTTTGCAAAAACAATTAGTCTGCCTAAATATTTTTGCCATGATTTTTAACAATTTTATACCTGTATTTTTGGCAAATTTAACTTAGTAATTCGAATGTATGATAAAGGTCCAATCTTCCATATCCCCACTCTCTGTTCGGGTATGAAATTCTCTCCTCCCTTCTCGCTCCCCTCTCCAGATAATGCTTCACGTTTGTACCGGTAAAATAAGGCTGATTTCCGCGAATAACTGCCCATTCAAACAGAAGAGCCGCCACTCCTGCCGTCAGAGCCGCAGAAAGACTTGTTCCGGAGGCTGTTCCAAATCCACCTCTCAGAAGAGGAACAAGCAGTTCAACTCCGGGAGCCGCAAGGTCCGGCGTAATCCCGCCATCCGGTCTGAAACCTCGGCCAGCCTGAAGATAAAGACTATTATCCCGATACTGATACGCAGTAGCCGTAATACTCTCTATGGAATCGCCCGGAGACGTAACTGTATTATAGGGCGATGCTTCCAGAAAATATGTTTCCGGAGAGATAAGCCCTGTTACAGGAAGCCACATATGAAAGCCGGAACTGCTGCCATCCTGTACAGTAACTGTAATTTTCCATATTCCTGCTGCCGGATGAAAAAAACGAAAATATACAAGCGTACTCCCTGTCTGCCGCTCAATGGACACATAATTTACCAGCACCATTGTTTCCACAAACACAAAGGAAAGAGCCTGCGTTCCGGCTCCAAGGGAACTGCTGATATTTAAAGTTTCACCTGTAGGAGACTGGATGGAAAGCTCATATTCTTCCAGAGGCGACCCCCAGAACTCCAACGTGAATCCCGGCTCATTTTCTCCCACTTTAAGCTCTGCTGTTTCACTGGTCTTTGAAGGTCCCAGTTCCCGGCTGAAATGATGTCTTGTAGCCCCTTCGTTTCCTGCAGCCACAGAAACAGATACCTGGGAAAAGCCTGCCGTATAGTCTATATACTGACTCAGAGGACTTTCGCCCATATGAGCGCCCTGGCTCGTTCCAAGACCAAGACAGACTGACAGGGGCATTTCCAGCCTTCTTCCCCATTTCAAGGCATAAGCAATCCCCAGCATAATATCGTTTTCTTGAAAAATCTCTGTGTCTGCCGGATAAAGATAGAACTCCTTCAAATACCTTTTCGCAGGCTTTAATTTCACAACTATCAGAGATGCCTCCGGCGCTGCCCCGCAAAAATTTTCCCCGGCATTAAGATTTCCTGCAGCAATTCCGGCAAGAGACGTCCCATGACCGTTGGTATCTGTACTCGGCACAATCTCAAGAGGCGAACTGCTCTTTAATGCCCGGTTAATATCCTCTCTCGTGAAAAGCCTTCCATATGGTACTTCTCCTCCCGGCTCTCCCTCCAGAGTCTGGTCCCACAAATACGCAATTCTCGTAAAACCGCCGCTGTCCAGAAACAGAGGATTTTCATATGAAATTCCCGAATCTATTATCGCTACTGCGGTTTTGCTTCCCCGCAGATTCAGATACGGATGATTGTGAAGTCTTGTCACCCCGGAAGCATTAAGACTTTCCAAATCCATATAGGTATAGCATTTTGGTATGGAATTATAAAAATAACTGTTAATCTGCAGTTCTCCAATTTCATTCAGGGGTACATAAATTACACCGAAAAATTCATTGATTGGCTGAAACGATGCCCCTTCCACAAGATTTGGCGGTTCATCCGTATTTCTGACGTATTTTACAATAAAATCCCCGAAGTCCTCATCCTGCGCAGGAACGGTTTCCTGACCGGATGCTTCGGGGATTTGCTGTGCATTTATCTCATAATCTTCCTGTCGAAGCATAGGCTGTACCTCACAAAATCTCTTTGTATCAGACTATGCCCAAAACATGCATTTATTCTTTCAAAGACAGCCCTGCTATCCCTGCTCTTTATTCCTTCTCCGGACAAATATCAGCAGAGCGATTCCTGCCAGACCTGTAAAAATACCGATAAACTGGGAGGTGGACAGAATTCCCACGCTGCCTCTGGCAATATCGCCGCGGAAGAACTCCAGAATAAAACGTCCCACACTGTAAAAAATCAGGTAACATGCCGCCACCTCTCCCTTTGCCTTCCTGTGTCGGGCAATGTACAGAAGCACAAAAAAATGCAGAAAATCAAGAATACTGGAATAAATTTGCGTCGGAATCAGAGGCACTCCATTTGGCGCAAATCCGGAGTCCTGAAATGTAACAGAAAGCGCGCACTGCGTCTCCTTTCCGTAACAGCATCCTGCAAGAAAACAGCCAATACGGCCAAATCCCTGAGCCAATGCCACAGAAGGAATCACCAGGTCAAAATACTCCCAGAAATCAAGCCCTGTCTTTCTGCAATAAAGATACCCGAAAAGGATTCCTCCGATGATTCCTCCAAACACTACGAATCCATCTCCCAGTGTCCTGATAAAAAACATGGGATTTTCTATAAACTGTTTCCATTCTGTAATCCAGAATAAAAGCTTGGAGCAGAGGAAACCGCCCAGCACACACCAGATTACCAGATAAAAAATATGGTCGCTCGCAAGTCTGAGCTTCTTTGCCCTGTATTCTGCCGTTACATAGGCAGCCAGAATACCCAGCGCAATCATAAGCCCATACCCGTATATGGTAAAAGGCCCTATTGTAAATAACTCATTTTTCATATAATTCCATCCTGTTTAATATTTCGTCTCATTCAGACATTTTATAAGCGCTCTGTTCGCCTTAATATTTTCTTCCCTGTTATCGCTGGCTTCGCTTTCTCCGCAGATATCCACACCGACAATCTCTTTCCCTAAGGCTTCTCCACACTTAAGAACCGTCTGCAGCATTTCCAGAAGCTCCGAAAGCGTCAAATCTCCCTGACTCCAAGATGTGTCCGCCTCTTCCGGACAGAGAATATCCTTATCTACCGAGATATAAAGCGCTCCGCTGCTCTCTTTTATCTTCTCCTCAAGAAATTCCGCTCTCTGCTCTTCAGTCATTGCTCTAAGCCTCTCTCTTGAAAGAAAATCCGTCCTTTCCCTAAGCTCCGGCTCCGCCTGAAAAAAAGCCTCCTCGTCAGGACCGATCAGAATAACTCTCTGAAGCAGGGGAATCTCCGTAAGCGCAGCTTCTATCCATCCCCCGCAGGACAAAAGTCCGCCGAATGCCGGAGGCTGCATATCCGTGTGATTATCAAAAACAACCAGCGTCACAGGCTCTGTTATTTTTTCCAGCCAGATCCGGCTCATATAATGATAATTTCCGGAATCAATAAAGTGGATTCCTTCCGCCGGAAATTCTGCAATACGTTTGAGAATCTCGCCAAATGCCTCCTCATCACAATAACAGTTGGTTCCGGGAATATCTGAGACATCTAACCAGTCTGCCTCCTCACTGAACTGTTCTTTCCTGTAAATTCCGGAAAAATTCATTACTGTAATTTTATTTTTGCCTGACATAAATTCTATTTAGTCCGGGGCTCAGTCTTTCCACTCCTCCAGAACTTCCTCCTGTTCTTCTTCAACTTTCTCAACAGAAGCTTCCTCCTCTGGCAAAGCTTCCTCCTTTGGCAATATTTCCTCCTTTTCGGGAGTTTGCCCTGTTTCAGAAACTTCCTCCGGCGCAGCTTTCCAACGACCGTTTATAATAACTTCATTTTCCAGCTCGTCCTCGTTTTCTCCTTCGTCAATCTCAGAATCTGTCGTCACTTCTTCTTTTTTTGCTCTGTCAAACAAGTCTTTAAATTTCTTCTTTTCTTTTGGCTCCCTGTCCTCTTTCGGGATTTCATCGCCGCCCTTGTCAGGCGCAATGCTTCCTTTCTTCATTCCACTTTTCAGAAGATACAGAAACACCATATCGCCCAGTCCGTCTGCCAGCATCACACAGCCCGCAAATAAAACGGTAGCTGTAATTTTTGCAAACGGATACACCATAATGATAATTCCAAGCACTGCGAAGCCTGCGCTTCCGATAAGCAGAGCTTTCCAGTTTGGATTTCCAAGCTTTTTCAGCTTCCAGGAACCCTTCAGCATCCAGATATTATCAACCAGAACGAAGGCTCCCAGAAGATATGGAAGAATCTTCACAATAATCTGCGGTGTAAAGAATAAAAAGCCGCCCAGCACCAGCACGATAACACCGGTAAATAAATCAAGGATTGTGGCTTTTTCCTTTTCTCCTGCATAAATCCAGATATGGTAGATTCCGGCTCCTATCATCACCACGCCAAATATAATCTTACAGATTATATGTATCGTCTGCTCCGGAATCAGTATCAGGCAGAGCCCGAATACCATATAAAAAACCGCCGAAATAATCTCACTTTTCAAAAAATCTGATATCTTTTTTCCCAATTTACTGCCTCCTCTCCTTTTGCTCACAGTATACGCCATTTTCACTCCTTCGTCTATATTTTTTGTTGCCTGTTTCTTCTTATTTTAGTGTTGCAGTTTTTTTCAATCGTATTATAATGGATAAGAAGTATGTCGAATTGCAGGTTTTTTTGACTCCTGCGGGAAGGATAAATATTGAAAAAAACACATAATAAATCTTCTAAGCTTTTACTATTTGCAGTTCCTGTCGGTCTGATCGCTGTAGGAACAATTGCATTCTTTGCCACGCGCTCTCATAAGCCGGACCAGACCTGTACAGATAATGTTGCCCGTCTGGAAGCTCTGGCATCTTCTGACATCTCCCAGACTGAGAAAATGCTCCGCGATTTGAAAAACAAGGAGAAATCTGCCGCAGAAACAGCCAGTCAGGAAGGTATTACAGATGGCAGCTCTGTGCTTGATGATGTCGCTATTAAACAGGCGTTTCAGGGTACTGTCATCATCGGAGATTCCATTACGGAATCTATCTGGGAATACGGTTTTCTGGACACCGATGTGGTCATAAGCAAGCGAGGCTTAAGCATTGCTGCCGCTGACGAGCAGATTGAAACAGCCATAGGTCTTCAACCGTCTGTAATTTTTATGGCGTTTGGCTCCAATGACCTTGAAACCTACATTGATGATTCTGCCGCCTTTATTGACGCTTACCGCGTACAGGTGCAGAAGCTAAAGGATGCTCTCCCTGATGCCCCCATTTATATCAATGGAATCCTGCCGATTCTGCAGTCCACCATTGATTCTGTTCCGGCGCTTGGTTATTACCCCCAATACAATGAAGCTCTTCAGGCTTTTTGTCAGGAAATGGGATGCACTTACATTGACAATTCTTTTATTGTGGATGGCAACGAAACTATGTATGAGCCCGACGGTGAGCATGTAATCCGGGATTTCTACCCGAAATGGCTGACCTATATGGCGGAAACGGCAGGTTTATAACATGAAAATAAATAAATCCCTAATCATAAAAACAGCTATGGTACTCTTTTTGAGCGTATATCTGATTCTACTCTATACCTCGGACAGCGCAAAAAATGTTCCCATGGACGAAATTTCGGCGGAAATGGTAGCAGATACCTCTATTTCCGTTCTCAAGAAGCGTGGACGTACCGACCTGAGACGTTATTATCAGGTTGATGAGGCCAGTGTGGACGGGTACCTTTTTTACAAGGCAGAATCTCCCATGTCTGTTGACGAGATTTTCATTGTGAAGGCTCTGAATAAGACTCAGGCAGCAACACTTCTGGAAAACGCCCAGAGCCACCTCGATGCCCAGAAGAAAATTTTTGAAGGCTACGGAACTGACCAGATGGCGCTCCTCAACAGCGCAGTCGTAGAGAAAAAGGGAAACTACGTTTACTATATCTGCGGCTCGAACGCTTCTGAGCTTCGTTCCAGTTTTCTTTCCCTTATATAATCCCAGATTGGAGAAAAAATTATGGTATTCAGCAGTATCTTTTTTATCTTTTGTTTTCTTCCGGTTTTTATGCTGATTTATTATCTGCTTCCCGGAAAGCTTCGAAACATTGCCCTTGTTCTGGGAAGCCTGATTTTCTATGCATGGGGCGAACCTGTTTATGTAATCCTCATGCTGTTTTCCAGCGTGTTCAACTACTACATGGCAATGGAACTTGACAATCCCGATTCCGAAAAGTCCCGAAAGGGAAATCTGATTTTCACAATCGTGATAAACCTTGTCATTCTTGTATTTTTTAAATATTACGGATTTCTTCTGGATTCACTGGGAAACGTAATCGGCGTCACAATCCCCCATCCGGAGCTTTCCCTGCCAATAGGACTTTCCTTCTATACCTTTAAGAATCTGTCCTATATTTTTGACGTATATATGGGAAAAATTGCTTCGCAGCATAATTTTCTTACTTTCGCCGTATACAGTACCATGTTCCCTCATATGGCTGCCGGCCCTATTGTCCGCTATGCCGATATTGAGGAACAGCTCGAACGCCGCCCGTTAAGTATCACGAAATTAGGTATCGGCGCGGAGCTCTTTATCAAGGGTCTTGCAAAAAAAGTGCTTCTGGCAGATAATCTCGCAGGTATTTTTGCAGATATTTCTTCTGTTGGAAGTATGTCCGTCCTCACTTCATGGATTGGCGTTTTTGTATTCACCATGCAGATTTACTTCGACTTCAGCGGTTATTCGGATATGGCTATCGGTCTTGGAAAAATGCTGGGCTTTGATTTCCAGAAAAACTTTGACTATCCTTATATTTCCACCAGTGTTTCCGAATTCTGGAGAAGATGGCATATTTCTCTTGGAAGCTGGTTCCGCGACTACATTTACATCCCTCTTGGCGGCAATCGTGTCTCAGCAGTCAAGCATATCCGCAATATCCTTGTTGTCTGGGCGCTTACCGGTTTGTGGCACGGAGCAAGCTGGAACTTTGTACTCTGGGGACTTTACTACGGTCTTTTCCTTCTCCTTGAAAAATATGTGCTGAACCGCTTTCTACCCAGACTTCCGGCTTTTGTTTGTCAGATATACACAATGCTGGCAGTTATGATTGGTTGGGTATTTTTCAGTCAGACAAGTTTTTCTGCTCTGGGCAGTTATCTGGGAACCATGTTCGGAATCGGCGCTTCCGGCTTTGCAGACACCGCAGCTTTATATTATCTGCGCTCCGGTCTGATTCTGTTCATTATCAGTATTCTTGCCTGCCGTCCGGGACTTTACCAGCGTTTCCGGCGCCTTCTCCAGAGACGGCCGCGGGCTGCCATTGCAATAAACTTTATCCTTCTGGCGCTCAGTATTGCCTTTATGGTTTATAACTCCTACACCCCATTCTTATATTTGAAGTTTTAGAAGGTATGACTATGAGAAAGAACAAACGAAATTACAAATATTTTTTCCACACAATGGGACTTCTCTTTTTCCTGATTCTTCTGGTTATCCTGGTTGCCAATATTTTGCTTCCCAACCGGAAATTTTCCGAAAAAGAAAACCGTGTCCTGGCTTCCAGACCATCGGCGCAGCTTTCACAGATTGCTTCCGGACGGTTTGAACAAAAATATGAAACCTATGTAAACGACCAGTTTCTCTTCCGTGATTTCTGGGTCAGCCTCAAAGCCGGCACAGACCGTCTCTTGGGCAAAACCGAGGGAAACGGCGTTTATCTCGGAAAGGACGGCTACCTGATGGAAAGCTTCCAGCCGCCCTCTCAGGAACAACTAAATGCCACAGCAGGAGCAATGGTAAATTTCGCTCAGAAGCATCCTGACCTTAAACAGTATGCGCTGATTGCGCCAAACTCTGTAAATATTTTGTCGGACAAGCTCCCTGCCTTCGCTCCGGCAGAAGACCAGAATCCTTATCTGGACGCAATGAAAACCTCCCTTGAGTCCGCTGGCATAACTTTCATTGACGTCCGCGATACTTTTACCAAACACAAAAACGACGGCATTTATTATAAAACTGACCATCACTGGACCACCGAAGGCGCTTATTATGCATATCTGACAGCCGCAGAAGCTATGGATATCAATACCGGAACAGTTTCCTTTGAACAGGCTCCTGTAACCAAAGACTTTAAGGGTACTCTTTCTGCCAAAAGCGGTTTCCGCTCCGGAAAAACAGATCAGATTGACGTATTTTTCCCAAATGGAGATACTGTTCCATCTATTGTAAATTATGTAGATGAACAAAGGAAATCCGCAAGCTTTTATGACACCTCGAAATTGGAAACCCGTGATAAATACGCCCTGTTTTTCGGAGGCAATTACGCGCAGGTAAAGATTAACACTCCTATTGAGGAAAACCGTACTCTGCTGATATTAAAGGATTCCTATGCGAACTGCCTTGTTCCTTTCCTTGCCCCCCATTACCGCACAATCATTATGGTTGACCCTCGTTATTACTACGGCAATCTTGAGGAACTGATTCAGGTAGAAGGTGTTCAGGAAGTGCTCTATCTGTATAATGCAAATACCTTCTTCGCAGATACCTCTCTGGAGCTTTCCCTCACTCCGGAAGAAGCCCCAAATACTGAATCTTAAATCTCTATTTTATCCTCTTCATCAGAACCGATTATACCTGAACAGGTTCTGGTGAAGAGGATTTTTTTATTTATTTAATATTGAATTTTTTATATTAGACTGTTATAATCTAGTTATAAAATAAATAAGACTAAAGGAGGATACTATATGAGAAAAGTTAAATTATTTTTAGCCGCATTTACCGCAGCTACAATGTTACTTGGAAACACCAGTGCAGCAATCGTCAGTGCTGATGATGACATAAAACCTGTATCAGTAGATATTGTCGGTTCCAAAAAGACTGTCTACGCAGGAAGTACCTTCGAACTTAGAGCCAAAACAACTCCATCTGACGCCGACGATGATGCGTTATACTGGACCGTTGTAGGAAATAAAAATATTGTACGTCTGGAAAAAGACCGCAGCGACGATGAAATAGAAGTAAAAGCTCTGAAAGAGGGAACTACTAAAATCCGCTGTCACATTAAGGGAACTTCCAAAAAAGATTACATTACCATTACGGTAAAGAAAAAGAAAACAAATGGTGATATTTCGAAATCAGGCAGCCTTACCAGAACAGTAGAAGCCGGCGATGATTTCGAGCTGAAGGTAAAAAAACCTTCCGGATTGAACGATAAATACCTGAAATGGAGTATTAAAGATACTAAGATTTTAGGTTTCGATGACAATGACATCACCGATGACGAAGTAGAGCTCTACGCTAAAAAGCCCGGCACTACAACCGTAAGCTGCCGCAACAGCAAAACCAAGACAACCATCACCTATACGATTAAGGTAATTCCTGACCGTGACGATGACCGTTATGACGATGATGATTTCTTTGAGGATGATCACGACGACGATGATAATGACTGATTTATAATATTTATTAAAAAAGTAACCGTGTCAAACACGGTTACTTTTTTCTTTGAATGATTATAATGCCTATATTGATGTAGGACATAACAGAAGCCTCGAAAATCTTAGTTTTCGAGGCTTTAGAAGAGGTGCCACCCGGATTTGAACCGGGGATAGAGGTGTTGCAGACCCCGGAAAAAAACCTCGGAACCCTCTAAAACTCTAAGGTTTTCCAAACTGTCCACCTTATATCCACCCTAATTTTCATGTTGCTTTCATGCCATATCAGGTATTTTACTGTGCCAAATCTATGCCACTTAGCACCCCTATGGGCATATTATATACATTTTAGTATCTTTCGTCTACAATTATTTTACTACAACTACAATATTATATGGAGGTTTATCGTGAATTATCAATTAGAGTTAAAACAAATTGTGGATTTTCCACGCTGCCGGATTTACCGGGAATTTATACAAACCCTTATGAAAGACAGAAGCATCCGTACCAACGGAGGTTCCTGTCTTTTTTATTTTCTCATTTTATGTTCTTATGCAAATTACAGCTCCTCTTATCGGAACATCGAACACCTTACTTACAAAGTTGTTCCTGGCGAATGGATCTGTTCTCTTAAAGAACTACAGATTCACTTCCGCCAAAAATTCCAGCACCAGGTCATATCCATACTGGATACCCTGGTTGAGCAAAACCTTCTAACCTACTCACTGCACGAAAAAAATAAGATTATCCAATACAAGATCAAAGACTGGCCAAAAGATAATACTGCCCTTTCCTATAATTACCCATGCAAAAAAGACATCGGGTTTTTCTTTTTTCCAATCGCAGATGTTCATAAACTAATCGGACTGGGAAAATGTTCAGAAATGGATGCTCTTTTGGATCTTTGGATTCATGCAGTCTACAATGATCCATCTGTGCAAGGCTCTGATGCCGGTCCGGTAGTATATTTTCGCAATCAGACTGGAAATCCCTTGTTCAGTTATCAGGAACTTGCCAGACGTTGGAAACAGTCAAAATCTTCTGTATCCCGTCTGCTAAAAAAACTTGAAGATACCGACATGATCACACTGATTTCCTATTCCGGGAAACATGGCAGCATGGTATATCTGCGTAATTATCTGTCCGTTATGTTTAATATCAGTGATGTCATGATTGATAAGGAGGAAATTGCCATGAAAATGCAACTGCCAATACATATAACCGAAAATACCTTGCCTGACAAAAACAATTCTGAATGCGTTTCAGAATCTATTACTGACGAACAAATCATCGTTTCACAGGAAGGCTCCTGCGTTCCAGAATCACACATCAAAGCCATTGTTCGCAAAGTCGCTGAAATACTGGAAATACAAGGCATTTCTTGTTGTAGATGCCCCAAAACAAAGTATATATTATCTCCTTTATCAGCCTGCAAGGATAGTATATATCTATATTCACTACGTATTATCTGCCCCTGGGGGAAAGCATCCTACCAGTTTGAATTAAAACTAAAACCGGAGAATCCTGCCGTCACCAATGTCCCAGGGCATACTCCGCCTCTGCAGCATACCTTACCTGCCTTCGCTGAAATCCCAGAAGTTCTGTTGAAAGGAGGGATTGTATAATGGCAAAGAAAAATCACCACCCGGTTTCTGCTGAAGTAGAAAATAATCCGCTGTACCATGATACCTATAAACTGCTCCGTTGTTACCGGGATTCTACTTATAGCCTGATGGTTGCTGTTCGGCAGGTAGAAATTCAGTTCCAACTGGAATACAACACCAGTGTAGACGAATTTCTGGATTCCATCTATGCTGCAGGAGCAGATCTGGGAGACAGCCAGATTGAAGAATGGGCAAAAAGCATTGCCCGCAGTAACAAAATGATAAAGCTGCTTCTCTCTTCTGTGGATCTGCTCCGGAAAAATCATAAACATGGGGAAGAATATTACTGGATATTATATTACGCCTTTCTGTCTCCCCATGAACTGAAAAACACAGAGGAAATCCTGGAAGAGTTGGAAAAGCATGTTCCCAGTATCTCCTACCGGACGTACTACCGAAGGAGGCAGGCTGCTATTAACGCTCTTAGCAGCATACTATGGGGATTTTCTGCAAAGGGGACACTGGAAACTTTAAATAAATTTTTCCCAAAATAAAATCGACATTTTCCATATAGGCACTCATAATTGAAAAAAACAAAGGAGGGTGCCTATTATGGATCAATTATCAAATTTTATATCCGAATATCTCAAAACATGTGAAACAATAAAAAAATTAAATTCAAAAACCATTAAAGCATACCGTATAGATTTATCACAATTTCATACATTTATGCTACCACAGGAGGATTTCACAGAAAAAACAACCTTAAATTCGTTCCTGTCACTGTTACACCAAAAATACAAGCCCAAAACAGCCAAAAGGAAGATTGCTACTTTGAAGGCATTTTTCCATTATCTTGTTTATGAAGAATTATTATCTCAAAATCCTTTTGAGAAACTCAATGTGAAATTTCGGGAACCACAAGTCCTGCCTAGAATAGTCCCTAATACTATTATAGAAATCTTTCTTCGAACTATGTATAAACAAAAAAGGCTTGCACACACAACATACAAATACAATTCAATCCTTCGTGATATAGCCGTAATAGAATTACTATTTGCAACTGGAGTACGTGTTTCTGAACTATGCTCACTTACTCTTTCCCAAATAGATTTCACTACTTACAAAATTATTATAAACGGGAAGGGATCAAAAGAACGTATTTTACAAATTGGGAATGAAGATGTCAAAGAAATACTATCCGAATACTATGCAGCCTTTAAAACAGATATTTCTAAAACAGGGTGGTTCTTTATTAACCGTCTTCACAAAAGATACTCTGAAGAATCTGTCCGAAGCATGATCGTCAAATATCTGAAACTTGCCGCCATAGATATGCACGTAACTCCACATATGTTCCGGCATTCCTTTGCGACACTGTTATTAGAATCTGATGTTGATATTCGGTATATACAGAGAATGCTGGGACACAGCTCTATAAAAACAACCGAAATATATACAAATGTGTCTACCTCCAAACAAAACAGCATTCTCACTGCTAAACACCCACGTAACTCAATGCATATTGATATTACAATGTAACACTGCAGGCCGCCTAATTTGAAGCGGCCTCTCTTTTTCTCCCTCTTTGCCCATTCTAAACCAAGGATAATATCTAATTATC
>CATXEA010000019.1 GCA_958367245.1 uncultured Blautia sp. | reverse complement strand
TTGAATACCGGGCATGAAGGAAGCCTGAGTACTGCTCATGCCAACAGCAGCAGGGATATGCTTTCCCGTCTGGAAACAATGACTTTGATGGGAGTGGAGCTTCCGTTGGAAGCAATACGCAGGCAGATTGCCTCCGGAGTAGATATACTTGTGCATCTTGGAAGAATGCGGGATAAATCCAGGAAGGTTCTGGAAATAACTGAAGTATGCGGCTTTGAACAGGGAGAGATACGGACTCAGCCGCTGTACCGGTGGCAGGAAGGAAGAGGGCTGGTAGAAACAGCTCATCTTCTTCACCGGGAGAAATTGGAACGAGCGGGGATTGAATTATGAAAAATGGGAAAGAGAAAGAAAAAAATTATGCAAAAAGAGACTATGAACACTATCAGTTTTCTGCGAAAGAAATTCTGAAATATGCAGGACAGGGAGCGGCGTTGTGTATTCTGGCAGATTATCTGTTTTATCAGAGCTTTTGGGCGCTGCTGTTGATGGCGCCGACAGTTTTCTTTTATCTTAGATGGAGAAAGAAGCAGTTGATAAAGAAGAGGAAAAAAGACTTAAATTACCAGTTTAAAGATGCTCTTACCTCCCTGAGTGTGGCTGTACAGGCAGGATATTCAGCAGAAAGCGCAGTGAGCGCCTGCGTCCGTGACCTGGAACGGTTATATGAAAAGGGAACGGATATTCTGGAGGAATTCCACTATATTGAGAGCCAGCAGCATATCAGTGTTCCTCTGGAGGAGCTGTTTCTGGATTTTGGAGACCGATGTCAGGTGGAAGACATTGAAAATTTCGCTGCAGTTTTTTACACGGCGAAACGTACAGGCGGTGACATGAATAAGGTGATTCAGAAAACCGCGCGGATGCTGGGGGATAAGATTGACGTAAAGAAAGAAATAGAAGCAACTCTGGGCGCAAAAAAATCCGAGCAGATGGTTATGAGCCTGATGCCTGCCGGAATCATCTGTTATCTGCAGATGACATCTCCCGGGTTTCTGAGCGTATTATACGGAAACCCGTTCGGAGTTATTGCAATGACGGTGTGCCTTGGGATTTATGGAACTGCATATTGGCTTGGCAGAAAAATTGTAGATATCGAGGTGTAAGCTGAGAATGTGGATACATATTATTATTTTTGTTATAATTCTGGCGGTTTATACAGGATGGAAAAGAGGCTGGATACCAAAGGAAGGAATCGGGGGAAAAGAGGGGATGAAACTTTTTCTTCTGGTGGCAGCTTCGGGAAATTTTCTGGGTCTGTTTCTCAGCGCAGGCAGTGGAAACGGAAAGGTCTATACGCAGGGTTACAGACTGGAAAAGGAGGAAACAGGAGCTTATGAGCAGGAATTTCTGGTTTCTGTAGATGGAGAAGAAGCAGGAACTTTATATGTGCAGGTACCGGAAAAGGAACTGGAAGAGGCCGGGGAAGTTCAGGAAAGCAGGAAGCTGACAGAAGAAGAGAAGAGGCAACTGGAATTAAAAGATGCCATAGCCAGATATAATCAGGAAAAAAACGATCCGGATTACTATTATCTTCCGGAATCATGGAATGGCAAGAGCCTTGAATGGGAAAAACCGAAGGATACAACAGGGGCTTTGATTTCAGGGCTGTTTTTTCTTTCAGCGCTGCTTATTCTGATTATGAAAGGACGAGAGGAAGAGGTGAAGCTTCAGAAACGGTATGAAGAGCTGCTTATGGATTATCCGGGGCTTATTATGAAATTCACTCTGCTTGTTCAGGCAGGTATGACAGCGCGAAAGGCTTTTGAGAAAATTTCGCTGGACTATAAAAGAAAGAAAAATGCCAGACCCCGTTTTGCCTACGACCAGATTTTAAGCGTCTGTTATGAAATGGACAGCGGTGTTTCGGAAATGGAAGCATATCGAAGATTCGGTGAGCGATGCGGACAGGTGAAGTATAAGACGCTGGCAACGCTGCTTATACAGAATCTTCAGAAAGGCAGCAGGCACTTGTCCGATATGCTGGAAAGAGAGTCTGTAGAAGCATGGGAAGAGCGGAAAAGGAAAGCAAGAGTGCTTGGAGAAGCTGCGGCAACGAAGCTTCTTGTACCGATGATTATGATGCTTCTGGTGGTTATGGCATTGATTATGATACCCGCATTTCTTTCGTTTTATGGCGGAATATAAAAAATAAGGAGGAAATAACATGGAGAAATTCTGGGAAATTGCAGAAGAGTTTGCAAAAGAGGAAGACGCGGTAGGCGTTGTGGAGATTATTCTGATTCTGGTGGTGCTTATCGGACTTGTTATCATTTTTAAAGACCAGCTTACTGCCCTTGTTGAGAAGATTCTTTCCAAGATAACGAAACAGAGTAATTCTATTTAAAATCTGAATCGGGAAAGGAGGTGTATTTTCATATGGCGAGACGCGGAAGTATTACTGTTTTTTTATCGCTGATGCTCAGTCTTATGGTGTCGCTGGTTTGCGCCAGTATTACATCTGTCAGAATGGCGGCTGCAAGAGTTCAGATTTTAAATGGAATGGATATCGGACTTTATTCTCTGTTTGGTCAGTATGACAGAAAACTTCTGGAAGACTATGACTTATTTGCGTTAGACGGTTCCGGAGGAGGTGGGGAACTGAAGCTGGCGGCTGTCTATGATAATCTGATTTCCTATATGGAGCCTGTTTTAAAACAGAACAGTCAGAAGCTGTCATTGAAAGGAGGTGGATTTACAGGATACAGGCTGCTAACGGATGAGAATGGAAAGGCGTTTTATCAGCAGATTGTGAACTATATGAAAGAAACGCTGGGAAGTCAGGGGATACAGCTCCTTCTTGGAAAAATGCAGGAAAGAGAAAATAAAGTCAAAAATGCAGAAGAGGAAGGGCGGCGAGCAGAAGCAGGCGGATCTCTGGAATCATATGATACGGCTGTGAATCAGGCTGAGCAGGCTTCCAAAGAGGCTGCCGCTGAAAAAGAAAATTCAGGAGAAGCCCAGACACAGCCTCCTGCGGCCCAGCCGGCAGAGAATCCCATTGCCGTGATACGGAGAATTATGAAAATGGGGATTCTGGAGCTTGTGATACCGTCAGGAAATGAAATTTCTTCTAAGGAGACAGATACGCGCGGTCTGGTCAGCGGACGGGCGCTGCAGACTGGACTTCCCATTCCTGATGGTCTGGAAAACGATGATTCCTATACGGCTAAGCTTTTATTTCAGCAGTATCTTATGAGCAGACTGGGAAATTTCAGAAAGCCATCCGGCGGCGGACTGGCATACCAGATAGAATATATTCTGGGTGGGAAATCTGAGGATATGGACAACCTGAAAGCAGTGGCAAAGAAGCTGTTACTTGTAAGAGAGGGGGTGAATTTTGCATGTCTGGCTGCGGACAGTACGAAACGTGCGCAGGCAGAGGCTCTGGCTCTTGCCATTGCCTCAGGTTTTCTGATTCCGCCGGCAGCATCTGCCATAACTGCGGCGCTCCTGTTCTGCTGGTCATTTGCAGAAAGTATTCTGGATGTCAGAGAGCTTTTTGACGGAGGAAAAGTACCGCTGGTGAAGACAGGCGCAGATTGGCAGCTTTCGCTGGAAAATCTGCCTCATCTGCTGGAAGGTCTGGATTCTGTACGAAGAAGCAGTGAAAACGGTATGTCATACGAAGATTATCTGCAGATATTTCTTATGGCTGTTGGAAAAGAAAAAAAGGTTATGAGAGCAATGGATATGGTAGAACTGTCTGTCAGGACGACTGGGGAAAAACCTGATTTCAGGCTGGATTCCTGTATTACGTCTATTGAGGCATCTGCGGATGTGGAGGCTAACAGAATGAAAGTGTTTACGGTAACCAGACAGTATTGCTATGAATAATATGAAAATTGTTATGGAAAGAGGTGTGAAAAGATGCTTTTTCAGGGAGATACGATGAAAAAAATACAGATAAACAGATGTGGGAAAAATAACAGGAAGAATAACAAAAGCAGTAAGGAAACAGAAAAAAGAGAAAGGAAACGCTCTTTAAGGCATCGGTTTTTTCTGCGTCCCCCGAAATGCAGAAGAATGCTTTCTGGAAAGGTATCTTTTCGCACCTCTTTGGGAAGCATCTGCGGCAGAAAAACAATGGCAAAAGCAAGTCTGGCTGTTGAAACTGCTCTTGTCCTGCCCTTATTTTTCATGGGAATGGTAACGCTGATTTCCTTTATGGATATTTACCGTCTTCAGACAGAACATCTGACTAAGCTCTGTGAAAGAGCGAAACAGGCGGGAATGTATGCCTATGTACTTGAGGGGGAGGGACCGGAAGATATTACTCTGCCGGATATGTACAGCTATAAACCGATAGGAGGAGTAATACCGCTTCCAACTGTGCGGATGCATAATACAGTAAAGGTTCACGCGTGGACAGGAAAGGAATATGGGGCAGAAATCGGGGAACCGGAGCAGACTGAGCCTGAAAAGATGGTCTACATGACAGACAACGGAAGTGTATATCACAAGAATCTGGGATGCAGTTATCTGAACCTTTCTGTCAGGCAGGTTTCCGGGAGCTCAGTCTCAGGAGCAAGAAATATGTATGGTGAAAAGTATACAGCCTGTGAAACCTGCAGCCATAATCAGAAGCCTGAAGGCAGCGTTTATATCACGAAACAGGGAAACCGTTATCATAACCTTGGCACCTGCAGCGGCTTGAAACGCTCTGTGCGTATGGTAAAGGAATCAGAAGCAGGAGATGTATGCGCCTGCAGCAGGTGCGGATGAGCAGAAAGAAGGAAAATTATGCTGAAAGAAATATGTATACTGGGATTTCTGGGATTTAATACATGGACGGATATAAGGAGAAAAGAGATTTCTCTTGCGGCAGCAGCGGTATTTGCAGCGGGGAGTCTGGGCTGGGCGGCTTACACTGGCGGAATATCTGTGGGCTTTTTTATCCCTGTGGGAATCAGCGCTTTTTTTCTGGCAGTAAGCGTTGTAACGAAAGGAGCTCTCGGGATGGGAGACGGATGGCTGATGATGGCTCTTGGGACAGCGCTGAAAACAGAAGAGTTTCTTATAATGCTGTTGATTGGTCTGGGCTGCAGCGCCGTATGGGCGGGAATTCTTCTGGTGGTACTGCGTAAAGGGAGAAACGCCGAGATTCCTTTTGTACCGTTTCTTCTTCTGGGGTATATAGGAGGTGTGCTTTTGTGGAAATAAAGAAAGGAAGTATGACGGTAGAAACAGCATGTCTGATGCCTTTGATTCTTCTTGTTCTCATGGGGCTTATTTATCTGTGCTTTTTCGTACATAACAGAGCATGGCTGACTGCAGCAGCATATGAATCCGCAGTGAGCGGAAGTATGGAGGGAATAAAAAAGCAGGGGCAGATATATGAGAATGCCAGAATGAGAAGTGAAGCGCTTGGAAGTCAGGGATTTTTCGGAGCGGAAAATCTGAGTACACAGACGAATGTCGGAAAAGAGGTTCAGGTAACCTATGACTTGGATACGATTTCCAGTTATGGGGATTTTAACTGGCACTTGCGTACTGAGGGAACATCAGAAGTTATACGGCCTGTAGGCTGGATACGCAAAATCCGCTCTGCGAAAGCAGTTTTGGGAGAAATAGGGGGATAATGATGCATACGGAATATAAACGGGATATGAATCATAATTACCTTGTGCTTCATGGTGAGGAGGAAATTGATACTTCCTCTTATCAGGTCAGAATGATGGTTGGGAATGTTGTCCCATCGCTGGTAAAATGCAGGATTCAGGGAATGAATGGGGATTTTTCGGTATATTACGACATTACGTCGCGTCAGGCGATTGCTTCTTTTTATGAGAACAGAAAGCTGGGACAGGAGGATCTGAAGCTGATTTTCGGGGAACTCATTCGGGTGATGGAAGATATGGCGGAATATCTGATGAATCCTGAACAGCTTGTACTTATGCCGGAGTATATGTTTCTGGAAGTGGAAAAAAGAGAAATAGGTTTTTGTTTTCTGCCGGGTTATAAAAAAGACCTGAAAGAACAATTTCAGGAACTTACAGAATATATTCTTCCTAAAATAGACCATGAAGACGATATGGCTGTCAGGATTGGATATGGAATATACAGAAGAGCAATGGAAGATAGTTTTCATCTGGAGCATATAAAGGAAGAACTGTACAGAGGATGTGACAGAGAAGCGGACAGGGAAGATGACATGGCTTTGAGATCGCATGAAAAAGAAGGCGAGAGTCAGAAGATACTGACAGAAGATAGAGCTGTGTCTGGTATAGGATTGAGCGATATTAGAGGTGAACAGTTCTGGAGAGACAGCCGCAGCCGAAGCATGGACTATAAGAGCGAAAAAACCGGAAATAAAAAGAACAGATACGGGATTTTGAAAAGAATCGCAGGTATTGCGGGCGGAATTATGGTATTGGGTTTAATTCTGGCTGCAAAGATGCTGGGATATCTGTCAGGGGCAGAGCTTTCAGTAATTCTTGGAACTATGATTGCGGGAATGGGAACAGGAATGCTTATTTATACGGCTGCCAGAAAAATAAAAAGGAAAAAGGCAGAAGAAAGAAAACAGGACTCGGAACGGAATATGAGAAGGGCACATGCGAAGGCGGAGAGAGAATTTATGAAAAATAGTGAAAGAGGAGGTTGGGAACCGGAACGGAATCTGAAAAATGACAGGCAGGAGAAAGATATATGGAAAGAACAGGAAGAAAATATTGTTTCTAAGGAAAAAACAGAAAGGGATACGGGAATTTTGGAGAGGACGCCGCTGCAGCTTCATCCCGGAAAAATACAGGCGAATGAGTCGGTGAAAAATTTCGGAGAAACAGTAGTTCTTTCCATGAACAGTACACATGGTCCGCCCAGTCTCGTGAGCAGGGAGCCGGGAGAGCTTGCGACAATTTATATTGAAAAAGAGCTGGTGGTCATTGGAAAACTTCAGACTGCGTCAGATGCGGTCATTGATCTTCCGACAGTAAGCCGCGTTCATGCAAAAATAAAAAAGAAAGAAGGGAATTATTATCTGACAGATTTAAACTCAAGAAACGGAACAACAGTAAACGGAAGACTTCTGAAAGCAGAGGAAGAGTATTGTCTGCAAAACGAAGATGAGGTTGCCTTTGCACAGGCAAGATATGTTTTTTTGGAATGAAAGAACTATATGTTCTGAAAATTGGGATTTATAAAGATGAAGTGGATTTTATTAAGAAATACTTTGAAAAAATCAGGCAAGTCTGATAAAATGTTTCTGTGAAATTGAAAAAGCAGAAAAGAGGTTGGCAGTGGAAGAATTAAAAAAAGAACCGGTGACAGTTGCATTGATTCTTATAAATGTGTTGGTTTTTCTGTTTGTGGAACTGACTGGCGGGACAGGAGATACCATGCATATGATAGAATGCGGAGCTGCATATGCGCCGGCGATTCTGAACGGCGGCGTATACAGGATATTTACCAGTATGTTTCTGCACTTTGGCTCCCGGCATCTTGTCAATAATATGCTGGTGCTTTTTGTATTGGGCGGAAGGATGGAACAGATTACCGGAAAAATCAGGTTTTTGATAATTTATCTGCTTGGAGGAATAGGAGGAAATCTCCTTTCTCTGTATATAGAACTGGAAAGGAATGAGTTTGCAGTGTCGGCAGGCGCTTCAGGAGCAGTGTTTGCGGTGATGGGAGCCATGATTTATGTACTGCTTCGACACAGGGGCAGGGTGGGAGACCTTTCTGTCAGACAAATGATAATCATGGCTGCCTTATCGCTTTACTTTGGTTTTACCAGCAGCGGTGTGGATAATGCCGCACACGTTGGAGGATTGTTCGGCGGATTTGTATTAGCCGTGCTTTTGTATCATCCCAGAAAGAGTTTAAAAACAGAGCCCTGATCAGGCTGGCTTGTCACCTCAATATGACCGCCATGTGCCTGAATAATCTGTTCGGTTATGGCAAGACCCAGTCCTGTTCCCGTTGGTTTGGAGGTCACGAAGGGGGAGAAAATGTGGTTCATTTGTTCCTGAGTCATGCCGCATCCGTTATCTTCTATGGAAATGCAGATGCCGCGTTCTGTGTTTCTGAGACAGACTCTGATTCGGCCGTGAGTATGTGTAATAGATTCGGTCGCATTTCGGAGCAGATTTAAAAGAGCCTGACGCATTTTGAGCCTGTCCATAGGGAGGGAACGTGTGCTGTCTGAAATGTCTGCTTCCAGAGCAATTCCCAGATAGTCCAGTGTTGCTTGTTCGCTGGATAGAATGCTGCGGAGGAATTCATCGGGAGCAGCAGGCTGTAAAGACAGTTTTCCGGCATTGTTGTAATTTGAGAATTCATTAAGCAGTTCTTTAACATAGTCCAGATTGTCCTGCAAATCTTCCCATTGCGGATCGTTAATAAGCTCCGGATAGGAGGAGGCCATCAATTGGAGTTCACTGCTGATCAGCGCCAGTGGATTGCGGATTTCGTGGGCGAATTTTGATAATGTAATTTGAAACTCATTTTTTAATTGTTCTGCTGTGGTATTAACCTGCATATCATCACCTCATGAAAAAGTGTATCACTCAGGTTTTTTAATATCAACAAAATCCGTACTGAAAATTTCGCATAAAAACGACAAATCATAAAGAGATAATAACAGGAAAACGCACGAAATATAAGCAATTGCGGGTTTCTGTTTTTTATCATATAAAATACTAAAATTAAAAAAGGAAAGGGAAATTAACATGGAAAATTGTATTTTTTGTAAAATCGCAAATGGGGAAATCCCGGCAGCCACACTGTATGAGGACGAAGACTTCCGCGTTATTCTGGATTTGGGACCGGCAAGCAAGGGACATGCGCTGATTCTCCCGAAAACTCATGCTGCAAATATTTATGAGCTGTCTGATGAATTGGCTGCAAAAGCGATGATTCTCGCAAAGAAGATGGCGACAGTGATGACGGATGCTCTGAAGTGTGATGGTTTTAATATTGTTCAGAATAATGGAGAGCCTGCAGGGCAGACGGTTTTCCATTTCCATATGCACCTGATTCCGAGATATAAGAATGATGGAGTTGGAATTACCTGGACACCTGGTGAGCTGAAAGAAGAGGAGAAAGAGGAAATTCTTGCGAAAGTAAAAGCTTGAGGGTTTTGTTGACAAGGAGATACAAATGATGACAAACGCGGATTTTATGCTGTTTTACAAAAAATACCGTGGTTTCTCAAGAAAACTGGCAAAGAGGCTTGTACACGATGAATACATAGCCGATGATATCTGTCAGGAGGTTTTCGCAAGTATTTATAATATGGGCGAAGGTCTGGATTTGTCAAACGAAAGAAAAATTTATGGATTGGTGAAAACAATTACGTTTAATAAAGTGAGCGACTACTACAGAAGAGCTCATAATAAGCATGAGTACAATGTGGGAGAAATCACAGATGATAAGAGTTTCAGGGAATTGAGCTATGAGATTGACGACATGATCATGGGACTGGAAACTCATCATAAAATTCGGCTGCTTTTTCAGGAATTACGTGAGAAAAATGAATTGAACTACGAGATTTATATAAGAGTTAAAATCTTTAATATTTTGCCAGGCTTCGTTGCAGAACAATTCAATATTACAGTCAGTAATGTGAATAACAGAATTATGAGAACGAAGCGCTGGCTGAAAGAGGAGTATCAGAAAACAGCGGATTGATTACCGGACAGGAAGAGCTATTTTCGAACGCATTCCTCTATAATAGATGTGATTTGGTGGATAGAATCCATATGTTTACTGTCAGACATGGCGCTGATATATGTTTTTCGGTTTGCATATAGTTTGTGAACAGCATCCAGAAGAGTCTGTTCTGTAATCTCTTCTTCCTCCATAACCATGCTGAAGCCCTGACGCTCAAAGGAGCGGGCATTGAGAATCTGGTCGCCGCGGCTTGCGTTTGCAGAAAGCGGGATTAACAGGTTTGGTTTTTTTAATGCATTAAGTTCGCAGATTGCATTGGCGCCTGCGCGGGAAACGACGATATCTGCAAGGGCAAATAAATCAGGGAGTTCATCCTTGATGTATTCGAACTGGACATAGCCTTCTGTTGATTTGAGGCTTTCGTCGGTTTTGCCTTTTCCGCAAAGATGGATAACCTGAAAGTCTTTCAGAAGTTCAGGAAGGATTTTACGGATGTTTTCGTTGACAGACGCGGCGCCAAGGCTTCCGCCGATTACCATAAGAACCGGTTTTTCGTCAGTGAAACCGCAGAATTCTCTGGCAGTTTCCTTATCGCCGTCCATCAGTTCACGGCGGATAGGAGTACCGGTAAGAACTGCCTTGTCTTTCGGGAGACTGTTGACAGTTTCCGGGAAGTTACAGCAGATTTTTGCGGCAGAGGAAAGGCACAGCTTGTTTGCGAGTCCGGGAGTCATGTCAGATTCGTGGATGATTGCCGGAATCCCGCATTTTTTTGCGGCAATGACAACAGGCACAGTAACGAAACCGCCTTTTGAGAAGACCACATCGGGTTTTAATTCTTTTAAAAGTTTTCTGGCCTGACGGAAACCTTTAAGAACTCTGAATGGATCAGAGAAATTTTTCAGGTCAAAATAACGTCTTAATTTACCGGAAGAGATTCCGTAATAGGGGATTCCAAGTTCTTCAATGAGTTTCTTTTCGATTCCCTCATAAGAACCGATATAGGAAATCTGATAGCCAAGCTCTTTGAGTCTGGGAATTAAGGCTATATTTGGAGTAACATGTCCGGCAGTACCGCCGCCGGTAAGTACGATATGTTTCATAGGGGTTCCTCCTAAGGATTTCTTTTTGATATTAATTATATCATTAATCATAAATATGAACCCACGTGAAGAAATTGTCAAGGAAAGATAAGAATTATGGGAGAGAAAATGGAGAAAAAAATAAGTGATGAAGAATTGGACAGGCTGTTGGAAGAGCAATTCCTGAATGAAGCCGATGCAATTGAGGATGCACTTTTCTCTGACGATTTCGAGGAATATGAAGAAGAAACGGAAGAGGAAGTGGATGCGGCTTACGAAGAGCTGGTATCTCGCCTTAGAGAAAGAGGAGAATACCGGGATGAGGACGAAAAGGTTATTTCCATTCCGGAAAGGAGAAAACGCGGGAAAGAATCATCAAAGAAAAAGTCACAGAAATGTGAAGAGAAGGTATGTATTCTGGACAGCAGGTGTTTCCGCAAAAGTGTGAAAATAGCAGGTGTAGCGGTAGTCTGCCTGATCAGTGTGTTTGCTGCCAGTCTGACCAGCAAAGCAAACAGGCAGTATTTTATCAACAGTATGAAATATCTGGCAGGAGATGATGTCAGGATGATTGTTGATAATGTAGAGGATAATGACAGGCATGAAGAAACAGAGGATAAAGCTTTAGAGGAAATTGAGACAAAGCTCGGAATAGAGATGCCGACGATTCATTATCGCCCAAGAGGATTTAATTTTGTTAACTGTGAAGTTGGAGAGTTTGGCAACTTTGCCTTTTTGGAATATGAATATCAGGATATGCTTACGACTCTGTATGTGCAGCGGAAAGATGATGTTCAGGACAGTTTATATTTTGATTTTCATGGTGAAAAGGCAGAGGCGCTTCATTTAGATAAAACGCAGATTCCAATGGATGTTTATGAAATAGGAGCTGAGAATAACAGGGAGTCGAGCTTCATTGCCCAGTGGAACAGAAATGATGTGTTTTATCTGTTTTCGGGGAAAATGCCCAGACAGGAGTTTGTAAAAATTGCAGAAAACATCCTGTTTTAGGGGGACAGGTATATACAAAGATTGAAAAGGGAGTTTTGGCAAACGAAGGAGAAATAAAATAAAGAATGAATAAGAAATTCCTGATATTTGTTATTACAGGGATAGTGTGTCTGGGAATAATAATGTCTGCAGCGCCATATGGAACTTGGGGAGAAACGCATTCGGCTGAAGGCAAAGAGAAGCGTTCCTATAATATTGAATATAACAGGTCTGTTGGGGAAGACCTGAATTATGGTTCCGGGAATATCAGGGTATTATCCTGTAATGAAATAAATATAACCGGAATTACTCAGGGTTATCATACCTGTGATAAAATATATCTCAAACTTTATCTGGAACAGAAGGATAATGGCGGCTATTATACTTACAGGGACTGGGATTTATCCAGAGAGAATGCTGATAATATAACGAGAAGCATGAATATTATTGTTCCGAAAGGATATTATTACAGAGTACGGGGATATCATGCTGTAGAAGACGACGGTTTTGAATCGCTTTCTTCACTGACCAACGGCGTATGGGTAGGCTGATGGTCAGTGAAGAAAATATGACAGAAAAGCAGGATTCCTGTATCAAAAAAATAATCGTGTAATTTGTCAGAAAAATGCTGTTAAATACGCTTATTGTAGTGTATAATAAAGAGAAGAAACTACGGGGGGATTCAGGACACAGAAATATGGTTGTCTGGTTAATTTGAATGCAGCGGATGAGAAGGTCCGCTTGACAAAGGGGGTCAGCATATGAAAATCACGTTTATCGGGGCAACCCATGAGGTAACCGGAAGCTGTTATTATCTGGAAGCTGCCGGAAAGAAATTCCTTGTAGACTGCGGTATGGAACAGGGGCCTAATTATTATGAAAATATGGAAATTCCGGTTCCCTGCAAAGATTTGGATTTCGTACTTCTGACACATGCTCATATGGATCATTCCGGAAATCTTCCTGCGATTTATGCCAAAGGATTTCAGGGACCGATTTATGCGACGGATGCAACCTGCCATCTGTGTGACATTATGCTCCGTGACAGTGCGCATATTCAGATGTTTGAGGCGGAATGGCGGACACGTAAAGCCAGACGTCAGGGAAAACCGGATTATGTACCCGCTTATACCATGCAGGATGCAATGGGGGTGCTGCAGAACTTTGTAAACTGTCCATATGAGAAAAAAATCACGCCTGCGCCGGGGATAGAGGTGCGCTTTATTGATGCGGGTCATCTTCTTGGTTCTGCCAGTATAGAAGTGACGATTACAGAAGGAGATATATCCAAAAAACTTGTATTTTCCGGAGATATCGGAAATCTGGATCAGCCTCTTATCAAAGACCCGACATATCTCCATGAGGCAGATTATGTAATCATGGAATCTACTTATGGTGACAGAAGCCACGGAGAACGTCCGGATTATGTACAGTGTCTGGCACAGATTATTCAGGAAACCTTTGACAGAGGCGGAAATCTGGTAATTCCTTCTTTTGCAGTAGGAAGAACTCAGGAAATGCTCTATTTCATTCGCCAGATTAAGGCGGACGGACTGGTACATGGTCACGATGGATTTAAGGTTTATGTGGACAGTCCGCTTGCCAATGAAGCGACAACTATTTTTGCGGAGCACAATTATGACTGTTACGATGAAGAAGCGATTGCGCTGACACAAAAGGGGATTAACCCGTTGAGCTTTCCGGGACTTCGCGTTTCTGTTACGAGCGATGATTCCAGAGCCATTAACTTTGATGAAGAATGTAAGGTTATTATCTCTGCCAGCGGTATGTGCGACGCCGGACGAATTAAACATCATCTGAAACATAATCTGTGGGGAGAAAATAATACAATTCTTTTTGTTGGATATCAGGCAGTCGGAACACTTGGCAGAACCCTTCTGGAAGGAGCGAAAGAAGTAAAACTTTTTGGAGAGCCGGTATATGTAGCTGCCCATATCTGCCAGATGCCGGGAATCAGCGGACATGCTGATGTCAATGGGCTCATTGACTGGGTGAAAGCTTTCAGGGAGAAGCCTCAGAAGGTTTTTGTTACACATGGTGAAGATACAGTGACAGAAATTTTTGCCAGACGTCTTAAAGAGGAACTGGGGCTGGACACAATGGCTCCGTTCAGCGGAACGGTTTATGACCTTACTGCAGATGTATGTGAATATGAAGCAAAAGGAATTAAAATTGTGAAAGCTTCTGTTTCGCCTAAGACTGCGAAAGCACGGCGGGCATTCGAGAAGCTTCTTGGCCTTGGTCATCGTCTTCTTACTGTTATCAGGAAGAATGAAGGAACACCTAACAAAGATCTGGAGAGGTTTTCAAGAGAAGTGCAGGCGCTCTGTGATAAATGGGACCGTACAGATATGCCGTAACAGATTTTAGAAATATCTGATATAAAAAACTTCCGGGAACATTGTTCTCGGAAGTTTTATAAAAATCTTATTCAGCTAAAGCAGCTTTCAGAGCAAGGCTTAACTGATCCGGACAGGAAGTTCCTCTTCCGCCGCAGTTGATGCCTTCCAGACGTTTGATTACTTCAGCAGTGTCCATGCCTTCTACCAGTTTCGCGATACCCTGTGTATTTCCTGAACATCCGCCTATAAATTTCACATTGTGAAGCACCTTATTTTCGTCAATTTCAAATTCGATAGCCTGAGAACAGGTTCCTCTTGTCTTGTATATCATTATGATTCCTCCAATTGATTTTTCAATAAAACTGATTATACCAGAAACGAAAAAATTTTTCCAGAGTAAAAAAACACAGCATATCTGCCATATCTATGTTATAATAGCAAAAAGCACGACCTGAATGAGGTTTGTGTATTAATTTATAGAAATTGACTGTTACTGAAAACGGAGTGAACAGTAACAGAATGATTCAAAAGAAAGAGGTGCCGGAAATGAATTGTATCGGAATTATTGGAGCTATGGAAGAAGAAGTTTCCAGATTAAAAGAAAAGATGAAAGATGTGACTATAACGACGAAAGCCTCCATGGATTTTTATGAAGGAACACTGGAGGGAAAAAGGGCAGTGGTTGTGCGTTCAGGAATTGGAAAGGTAAATGCAGGTATGTGTACACAGATCCTTGCAGATATTTTTCATGTGGATGCAGTAATCAATACAGGAATCGCAGGAAGTCTGAACAATGAGGTAAACATTGGAGATATCGTACTTTCTACAGATGTACTCCATCATGATATGGATGCGACCGGTTTTGGATACAGAAAGGGTCAGATTCCGCGTATGGACGCGTTTTCTTTTGCAGCGGATGAGAAGCTTCGGAAGCTTGCATGGAAAGTATGCAAAGAAGTGAATCCGGAGATTGGCGTACATGAGGGAAGAATCGCATCCGGAGACCAGTTCGTCTCAGATAATACAGTGAAAGATACGATTATCTCTGAATTTGGTGGATTTGCAGTAGAAATGGAGGGAGCAGCTATTGGACAGGCAGCTTATCTTAATGAGATTCCGTTTCTGATTATCCGCGCGATTTCTGATAAAGCAGATGGAAGCGCAACGGTGGATTACCCGACTTTTGAGAAAGCAGCGATTGAGCACAGCGTGAATCTGACTCTGGGAATGGTTAAGGAATTATAAATCTGCATGTCCTGATTTAAGCAGGTTTCTGTAAAGTTCAGAAGAAATGTCTGGCATAGAGACAAAATATACAGCTATGCATATACTGAAATAGATGATAAAAGAAATGCAGGATTTTTTATGTATTATGATGAATACTTCCCATTTCATGCAGCATATGCAAATCCCATGTTATACGATGGGGAAAGAATACAGGATGAGGAATTTGAACTGATGAAATCCTATTATCCGGATACGGTAAGAAGAATTCAGGAACGGGTGGAGGAAGAATGCTGCCGCCTGGACTATGAGGGAAGCAGATTGTACGATGAGTATCCGGATAAGTATATGCTGTATCACCTGTGCCGGAAAATAAGAGAAGAGGCAGAACCGGAAACGGAAATACAGGAAGTTATGAAAAGCGGATGGCTGGATGAACTGGTTCAGGTGCTTTTATATCAGGAAATTTCCAGAAGAAGGTGCAGAAGACAGCGCTGCAGAAGATTTTTCTGACAGGCAGGAGAAGATTAAAAGAGAGATTCACAGCGATTGAATATAGAGAAAACAGATGGAAAAATTAAAAGAATATTTAGAAGAACAGATTAACGAGCAACTGCAGCAGGCAGTGCTGAGCGCTTCGAGAGGGAATGGACCTTCGAAGGTTAAAATCCGCCCTGTGAAGCTGAAAAATGAAATTGTTTACCAGACCTCTGCCACAGAGGGGACAAAGGTTTTTCATAAAAATTATACGAGAACAGAATTGATTGAGTATCTCAAGACAGCCCTGAGAGAAGATTTCGGGCAGATGCAGGCAGTCGGGGCAGCGATGGACGGCACTGTACTTGTAAGCAAAAAAGGCAAAGTGACGATTAAGACGAAACGTCATCCTGTAAAGGCTCCCGTCCAGATTATGGCTCATAACCGGGTGAAGCAGTATATCCTGAAGGAAGGGATTCCTGTTCCGTTTCTTATTGATTTGGGGGTTATGAATGATAAAGGGAAAGTCATTACTTCCAGATATGATAAATTCAGACAGATTAACCGATTTTTGGAATTTATCGAGGATATTCTGCCTAAACTGGCGAAAGACAGGGAGGTTACAATCCTTGATTTCGGATGCGGGAAATCTTATCTGACCTTTGCCATGTACTATTATCTTAGAGAACTGAGGGGATATGACGTCAATATTATAGGGCTTGACCTGAAAACAGATGTCATTGAGAAGTGCAGTAAACTGGCTGTAAAATACGGATATGAGAAGCTTCATTTTTATCAGGGGGATATTGCGGAGTATGAAGGTGTTTCTTCTGTGGATATGGTAGTAACGCTCCATGCCTGCGATACGGCAACAGATTTTGCGCTGGCTAAGGCTGTTGAATGGGGAGCGCAGGTGATTTTGTCTGTACCATGCTGCCAGCATGAGGTAAACCGGCAGGTAAAGAGCGAATTACTGGAACCTCTGCTTAAATATGGTATTATTAAAGAAAGAATGTCTGCGCTGATTACAGATGGCGTACGTGCGAATCTGCTGGAGAGCAAAGGGTATGATACTCAGCTTCTGGAATTTATTGATATGGAGCATACGCCTAAAAATATCCTGATTCGTGCAGTAAAAACGGGAAAAGCCCGGAGCGCTGAAAAAGTTGTGGAAATGATGAATGCCCTGCAGATCAGACCGACTCTGGAAAGACTGTTATATCCGGAAGAGCACGTACTTGAGAAAGGGGAATAAGATGAAGAGAATCCTGGGGAGAATCGTGGTTCTTCTGTTGGTGTTTGTGCTGGGCGTGGCAGGAACCGCGCTATTGCTGAACAGTGAGACGACAGATGACCGTTCAGACATGAATGATTCGACGTTTCCGGAACTGATGGTGGATATAGGCGGAAATTATGCCAACCGGATGTATGGATATGCGCAGCCTATGCAGGCTGATTTTACCAGGGACAGCATCACCCCTCTGGATACTTCGAAGAAGCTTACCTTTGTGATTCGTCCATATGATACAAAGGTGAAGAGCCTTTCTTATGAAATCCGCACTTCGGATGGAAATAAGGTTATTGAAAATAAAAAGATAAAGAAGCTGAGAAAAGATGACAGCTATCTGCGGGCATCTGTGGCTATTGGCAATGACCTCAGAATGAATCAGGAGTATTCCATGCAGATTTCCCTGGATACGGATAAGGGAACGGTTTACTATTATACAAGAGTGATTTCCAGAGCGCAGCTTAATACAGAGCATTATCTTACATTTGTAAAAGGCTTCTACGAAAAATGCATGGATAAAGCTACTGCGGATGATCTGGCAGGTTATCTGGAGCCGGACAGCAGCGGAAATCCGACAAATTTCTCAAATATAACGATTCATTCTTCCTTGTCGGAGGTGAGCTGGGGAGAATTAAGTCCGAAGATTTACAGAAAAGGAATCCCTGTAATTAAAGATATCAACGAAACAACGGCAAGTATCGCTATGGAGTATCAGATTTCCGCGAAGGACAGCAGTGGAGATACAGGAATTTATGACGTTACAGAATTTTACAGAATGCGATATACGGAGGCAAGAATCCGTCTTCTGGATTTTAAGCGTTCAGCGAATCGTGTGTTTAATCCTGAGGCGTCTGTGGTATCTGACGAGGGACTGCTTCTGGGAATCAGAGACAAGGCAGTAAACTATATGATGAATGAAGAAGGAACGCTGATTGTCTTTGTGCAGCAGGGAGATTTGTGGTCTTATTCTCCTGTTAATGGCAAAATTTCCAGGATTTTCAGTTTCCGTAAGGAGGAAAATGGAGATTTCAGAGATTCCAGAGTAAAGCATGATATAAAGATTATCCGTGTAGGAGAGCAGGGAGATGTGGATTTTGTTCTTTATGGTTATATGAACAGGGGAATCCACGAGGGCCACTGTGGTGTGTGCGTATACCATTACAGCAATGACCAGAATGTGGTAGAAGAGAAGGTTTTTATTCCGACAACAGAATCGTATGAGTTTCTGAAAAAAGACCTTGGAACCTTATCTTTCGTCAATAAAGAGAATAAACTGTTCCTTCTGTTTGCCCAGAAACTTTATCAGATAGATATCAATGAGAGAACTTATCAGGTTCTGGAAGAGGGAATTGATGAGGAAACATTTATAGTATCTGAAACAAACGCTCATGCGGCGTGGCTGCTGACTGGCGAAAAAGGCAATGGAGAGATTAAAGAGATTGATTTCGATACGCTGCAGACGAGAACACTGTCTCCTCAGCAGGGGCAGCAGCTTCGGACAGTAGGGTTTATGAATGAGGATATAGTCTATGGACTTCTCAATGAGGGAGATATTCTTACCGATCAGAACGGATATACAAAAGAGGGCTTTCATACTTTACGTATAGAAGGCTTTGATGGAACTGTTAAGAAGGAATACCATAAAGACGGATTGTATGTGACAGATGTTACAGTGGGAAGTACGCTTATGGAGTTTGAACTTTCTGCAAAATCAGGTGATACCACCTATGTTCCGCAGAAAAAAGATAATATTATGAACAACAAAAAGGCGGCGTCAAATCGTGTGTCTGTAGAACTTGTCAATGCTTCCGGAACCGGTGTGGTGGTTCGGCTTGCTCTTGATGAGAAACCGGACACAGAGGAACCTCTTGTAGTCCGTGCGAAAATGCGCAGCATGGAAGAGAGAGAAATTGTCCTTGATACTCAGATTCCAAAGGAGAACAGCTATTACGTATACGCGCAGGGAGGGCTTGACAGTATTTATACAAATCCTGCAGAAGCAGTTCAGTGCGCGGATGAAAAAATGGGAGTTGTATTAAACCGCAGCCAGCAGTATGTGTGGGAGAGAGGAAATAAAAAGACAAAGATACAGCTTAATATTGATGACGTTCCCAAGGTTATGAAAGACGGAGTCTGGAAAGCTCAGAAAATACAGAAAGAGCTGGAAGGAAAAGGAACAGTTATCAATCTTTCCGGCTGTACTCTGGACAGTGTTCTCTATGAGATAAGCGCTCAGCGGCCGGTTGTAGCGAAGACAGGGAAGAAGACAAGCGTTGTTATTGTGGGATACGATGAATATAATACTTATCTTTATGACCCGAAGAAGAAAGAGGTTTATCCATACGGAATGAATGACAGCACCGCGCTTTTTGAAAAAGCAGGAAATATTTTCATAAGTTATATAGAAAATATCACCTATTAATCAGTTCCTGAAAAATTTTCCATGGAACTTATTTACATTTCAGAAATAATCGTTTAAAGTTAAGAAACAGGAGGTTTTCTATCTCAGTCGGAATACGGAAGGAGATAAAAAGCAGGAACGTGCTACTATATAATTTTGGGAGGAAGAGAAATGCAGAGTAAGTTATTAAAAAAGTTTAATGAGATTTTTGGCGGAGAGGGTGAAGTTCACAGCTATTTTGCTCCGGGACGAGTGAATCTGATCGGCGAGCACACCGACTATAACGGCGGACATGTTTTCCCGTGCGCGCTGTCCATTGGTACTTACGGACTGGCGCGTAAGAGACAGGATAATAAGCTTCGTTTTTATTCTGTTAATTTCGAGAAGCTTGGGGTTATCGAAACATCTCTTGAGGATCTGGTTCCATCTGACAGCGCAGGATGGACAAACTATCCGAAGGGGGTTATGTGGGCGTTTGAAAAGAGAGGATTCAAGATGCCATGCGGTGTAGATTTCCTTATTTACGGAAATATTCCGAATGGATCAGGTCTTTCCTCCTCTGCATCTCTGGAGGTTCTTACAGGGCTGATGCTGAGAGAAGAATATGGATTTGACGCGCTTACCATGCAGGATCTTGCAATTATCGGACAGTATTCCGAAAATAATTTTAATGGAATGAACTGCGGTATCATGGATCAGTTTGCAAGTGCGATGGGTAAAAAGGACTGCGCGATCTTCCTTGATACAAGTACCCTTAATTTTGAATATGCGCCTGTGAAGCTTCCGACTGCAAAAATTGTGATCACAAACAGTAAAGTAAAACACAGTCTGGTTGGTTCTGCATACAACGACAGACGAAACGAATGTGAGACAGCGCTGAAGGATCTGCAGACTGTTCTTGACATCAAAGCTCTCGGAGATCTGACAGAAGAGGAATTTGAAGCAAATAAAGCGGTGATTAAAAGTGATGTATGCCGTAAACGTGCGAAACATGCAGTTTATGAGAATCAGAGAGCAGTAAAAGCAGTTCAGGCTCTGAAAGATAATAATATTGAGGAGTTCGGAAAACTGATGAATGCATCTCACGTATCTCTTCGTGATGATTATGAGGTATCCTGTGAAGAGATTGATGTTCTGGTGGATCTGGCATGGGAGACTCCGGGAGTGATTGGTTCCCGTATTACAGGCGGCGGTTTCGGCGGCTGTACGGTAAGCATTGTGGAGAACGATGCAGTAGACGGCTTTATTGACAGTATCGGCAAAAAATATAAAGAAAAAGTTGGACATGAAGCGGAGTTCTATGTAGTTGAGATTGGTGACGGCGCTCATGTACTGGCATAAATAACAGGGGGATTCAGCAATGTTAAGTGAAAATATCAAGAAACTTGTACAGTATGGAATTGAGACAGGGCTTACACCTGCCTGTGAAAAAAATTATACAATCAACCTTCTTCTCGATGTATTTAAGGAAGACGAATATGTGGAGCCAGAGGAAGAATACAGTAATATCAATCTTGAAGAAGTCCTTGGAGAGCTTCTTGATGAGGCAGTAAAAAGAGGTCTTATCGAGGACAGTATTGTGTATAAGGATTTGTTTGACACGAGACTGATGAATTGTCTGATGCCGCGTCCGGCGCAGGTTCAGAAAGAGTTCTGGGACAGATATGAAAAGAGCCCGGAGTATGCAACCGATTATTTTTACAAATTAAGTCAGGACAGCGACTATATCCGCCGTTACCGCGTATGCAGAGATCAGAAATGGTCTGTGGACAGTGAATTTGGAAAAATTGATATTACAATTAATCTTTCCAAGCCGGAGAAGGACCCGAAGGCGATTGCTGCTGCGAAGCTTGCAAAGGCGAGCAGCTATCCGAAATGTCTTCTCTGTCCGGAGAACGAGGGATATGCAGGAAGAGCAAATCATCCGGCAAGAGAGAATCACAGAATCATCCCGATTACGGTCAATGACAGCCCGTGGGGATTCCAGTATTCTCCATATGTGTACTATAATGAACACTGTATTGTATTTAACAGCCAGCATACGCCGATGAAGATTGAGAGAAACACGTTTGTGAAACTGTTCGACTTTGTGAAGCTTTTCCCTCACTATTTTCTTGGCTCAAATGCAGACCTGCCGATTGTAGGAGGTTCTATTTTAAGTCATGACCATTTCCAGGGCGGACATTATACCTTCGCTATGGAAAAGGCTGAGATTGAGAAACACGTAACGATTCCGGGATATGAAGATGTGGAAGCAGGAATTGTGAAATGGCCGCTCTCTGTGCTCAGAATCCGCCATAAGGATGAAAAGAGACTGATTGAGCTGGCAACTCATGTGCTGGAATGCTGGAGAGGCTATACCGATGAAGCTGCATTTATTTATGCAGAGACAGACGGGGAGCCGCATAACACGATAACACCAATCGCACGTAAGTCAGGAGAACTTTTTGAGCTTGACCTTACACTCAGAAATAATATTACAACAGAGGAGAATCCTTTGGGAGTTTACCATCCTCATGCGCAGTATCATAACATTAAGAAAGAGAATATAGGTCTTATTGAAGTTATGGGACTGGCAGTTCTTCCGGCAAGATTAAAGGAAGAGCTGGAGATTCTGGAAGAGTATATTCTTGAGGGTAAGGATATTGCTTCCAACGAGAAGATTGAGAAGCATGCCGCGTGGGTGGCAGAATTCCTGCCGAAATATGAGAAGATTGATAAAGAAAATATTCATGATATTCTCAGACTTGAGGTTGGAAATGTTTTTGTACATGTACTTGAAGATGCAGGTGTGTATAAATGTACAGAAGAAGGCAGAAAGGCATTTATGAGATTTATTGAAACATTGTAAAGCTGCCTGTAAGGCTCAGAGGAACCTGGCATTTGGAGGTAGAATGACATATGAATAAAGGCAGAGCAAATATCAGAGGAAAGAGAGTATTGGCGTGGATTCTGGCGGCTGTATTAATGACAGGAGGTATTTCTGTTCAGGCGGCAGATTTCGGAGTGGATTCCGAAGCGTATTCCAGTGTTGAGGATATCTTTTCTGCAGGAGAGACAGAAGACGTCTTTACGGATAATGCAGGGGATACGGAGACAACGGTAACGCCGTTTCCCACGGGAACGCCGGATGAGACCCCGTCAGAAAAACCACAGTTGAGTGTTACGCCGGAACCAGACGCGACTCTGACACCGGATGTTACACCTGAAGTAAGTTTGACTCCGACACCGGGTGTCACGGATGAGACAGATGTGACTCCGACACCTGAGATTACGCCGACACCGACAGTAACTCCGACTCCTGTTCCTGAAGGATATATTCTGGTGCGCTTTGCAGAATCAAAAGATAAATATTACGAAGGTCTGGATAAAATGATTCGCTGGGATGAGGAAGTGGAACTGCCGGATGTGCCCGGAAGGGCAGGGACAGAGGGAAACTTCTGGAAACTGGAGGAAGATAAAAATCTGGATAACAGTATACTCTGCGAAGATGCCGGTACAAAGGTGCCTATCAGGAGGGACGAACCCTGGGGCGATTACATGGAAGACAGAGTCCTGACTTTCTATGCTGCGAAGAAGTGCAGAGTCACCCTTTATAATAATTCCGGTACAAGTATATATGATGGAGGAATTCTGGAGGCTTATGAAGGTCAGACTGTTATTTTGCCTGATATGCCGGGAAGCAAATATGTAAATTACGGATGGACAAGCGTAAAGGGCGGAAGAGAAGTAGAGTTCGAGCTGAATTCCCGGTACCGCATTCTGGACGATCTTGACCTGTATATGATTCGTTATACAGCTCTTAAAGTGGAATTCCGCCTGCTGAATGGTTCTTCCAACAGCGCATACTCCGGACTGACGATTACCGCAGTAAAAGGCGATAAAGTAAAATTGCCGGAGATTCCGCAGAGAACAGGATATACGGGTAAAGGATGGTCAAAAACGAAGAACAAAGGAAGCGTTTCCTATAAACAGGGACAGACCATTACGATATCCGGAAATATGACGCTTTATGCGGTACAGTCAAAACTTCCTTACAGTATATCGTTCAATAATAACAGCGGAACAAGTACAAGCAAGACCTATGCGGATCTTAAAATGTACGCGGCTAAGAATCAGACGATAACTCTTCCGGAGCTTCCGAAAGCAAAGGGATATCAGAATGTAGGATGGACAACTGCCAAGGGGAAAACAACACCTGTTTATAAAGCCGGTTCTGAAGTGAAAGTAACAAAGAACATGAAGTTCTATACAGTGCGCAGGAAGAGTAATTATTATAATGTGGAATTTTTCTATGGAAACGGAAAGAGCAATTCTGCATATAAGAAGCTGAAAATGCGCGTGGAGGAGGGGACGGAAATCAAACTTCCTCTTGTTCCGGCAAGAAACGGTTATATTAACAAGGGCTGGTCAACCAGAAAAAATCCGGTTGTGGCAACAAGCAGAAAGACTTACACAGTGCGCAAGAATGTGAAGTTCTACGCTGTGCAGGTGAAGGCAGTAAAGGTGACTCTGTATAAAGAGTCAGGAGATTTCTACAGGTCTACGACTATGGCGAAGGGTTCTGTCTATACCCTGCCCTGTGTGAAGAACGCTGCCGGATATACGTTTATGGGATGGTCGGACAAACCGAAACAGTCAGTAAATCCTAAGTATGAGCCGGAAATGGAAATTACGGTGGAAGAAGACATGGATTTATACGCCGTGGTATTTCGAAAGTCAGATGAACCGGATTTGTCCGCAGACAAGCTTCCGCAGTGGAATAACTATAAGTATAAGAGAGTTGTATTTATTGGCGATTCCAGAACGGCTTACATGGAAAACGTGCTGAAAAATGCCGGAGCCCATACAGAGGGAATCGAGTTTATCAGTAAGGTGGGGGAAGATTTGGACTGGTTCCGGACAGTTGCCTACCCGAAGCTTTACAGTATAGTAAAAAATGAAACAGCCAGTATCCTTGCGAAGCCTACGGCAGTTGTCATTAATCTTGGAATCAACGATCTGGAAAATCAGAATGGATATGTAATGTATATGAATTCCATTGCAAAAGAACTGAAAAAACACAACTGTGAACTGTTTTTCATGTCGCTGAATCCGGTTAACCGTTCCATGCTGAAGGAAGCAGGAAAAAAAGACAGGAGCGAGGCAAAGGTTCGTCTGTTCAACAATACCCTGCGCAGGGCGCTGGGGGCGCAGTACAGCTATATTGATACGTATTCCTATCTGAAGAATACCGGATACGGTTTCGACAGCAGCAGCACAGGCGTAGGAGGAAGCGACGACGGGCTTCATTATACGGCGAAAACATATAAGAGAATTTTTACCTACTGCATGAAAACTCTTGGATAAATCTGAAGTTATTGTGAATGGAGTAAACAGGTAATAATCTGTAAAAATCGCCGGATACTCCTTGCATGATACTCTGGAATAGTCTATAATAGGCGAAACGGTTGTTATTGAAACACCGTTTCGTCTTTTATTCTTATCATTAATAAACAGCCTCGCAAGGGCAGGATAAAATATAATTTTTATGAAGAAAGAGGAATAGATATGAAGTTGACTACAGTAAAAGAAATTTACAGAGAACGGGAGAAATTCCTGGACAAAGAAGTGACCGTAGGCGGATGGGTACGCAGTGTCCGCGATTCCAAGACTTTCGGATTTATCGTACTTCACGATGGTACTTTCTTTGAAACATTACAGATCGTTTACCATGACAGCATGGAGAATTTCGCAGAAATCTGTAAATTAAATGTTGGCGCTGCGATTATCGTAAAGGGTACTCTGGTGGCAACTCCTCAGGCGAAGCAGCCGTTCGAGATTCAGGCGACAGAGGTAACTGTAGAAGGCGCTTCCGCATCCGATTATCCGCTGCAGAAGAAACGTCACAGCCTTGAGTTTCTGAGGACAATGACACATCTTCGCCAGAGAACCAATACATTCCAGGCTGTTTTCCGTGTGCGCTCCCTCTGCGCATATGCAATCCACCAGTTCTTCCAGGAGAGAGGATTCGTTTATGTCCATACTCCGCTTATCACAGGAAGCGACTGCGAGGGCGCAGGAGAGATGTTCCAGGTTACAACTATGGATATGAAGAACATTCCAATGACAGAGGATGGAAATATTGATTATACACAGGACTTTTTCGGCAAGGAGACGAACCTTACTGTAAGCGGTCAGCTTAACTGTGAGACATTTGCTCAGGCATTCCGTAATGTTTATACATTTGGACCGACATTCCGTGCTGAAAACTCCAATACAACACGTCATGCAGCAGAGTTCTGGATGATTGAGCCGGAAATCGCTTTTGCAGATCTGGAAGATAACATGGATCTGGCAGAATCTATGCTGAAATATGTGATTCGTTATGTTCTTGAGAATGCTCCGGAGGAGATGAACTTCTTCAACTCTTTTGTAGATAAAGGGCTTCTTGACAGACTGAACCATGTTATGACATCTGATTTTGCGCGTGTGACATACACAGAGGCAGTGGAACTTCTTGAGAAAAATAACGATAAATTTGACTACAAGGTATTCTGGGGCTGCGATCTGCAGACAGAACATGAGCGTTATCTGACAGAGCAGATTTTCAAGAAACCTGTTTTTGTAACAGACTATCCGAAAGAAATCAAGGCTTTCTACATGAAGCTTAATGAGGATGGAAAGACAGTTGCCGCTATGGACTGTCTTGTTCCGGGAATCGGAGAAATCATCGGCGGAAGCCAGAGAGAGGACGATTACGACAAGCTGAAAACCCGTATGGACGAGCTTGGACTGAAAGCAGAAGATTATCAGTTCTATCTTGACCTGCGTAAATACGGTTCTACCCGTCATGCAGGCTTTGGACTTGGATTTGAACGCTGCGTGATGTATCTGACAGGTATGGGCAATATCCGTGACGTTGTTCCGTTCCCAAGAACAGTTAAGAACTGTGATTTATAATCAGGTTTGAATAAGAAAGAGAGATTGGCATGAGATTTATTCATCTTGCAGATGTACATTTGGGTGCAGTCCCTGACAGGGGCTGTACCTGGAGCAGTTGGCGGGAGGGACAAATCTGGGAAACTTTCCGCCGGGTTATTGCGGTTATCCGTGAGAATCCGGTGGATTTGCTGTTTATAGCGGGAGATTTGTTTCACCGTCAGCCTCTTTTAAGGGAATTAAAAGAAGTGAATTATCTGTTTTCCACCATTCCTGAGACGAGAGTCTATCTGATGGCCGGAAACCATGATTATATAAAGCCGGGGTCTTTTTACAGAGACTTTCAGTGGGAGAGTAATGTAACCTTTTTTAAAGAAGAGAAACCGGTTTGTGTAAAGGATGAAAAGCTTGATGTGTATGTGTACGGTCTGAGCTATGAGCATCAGGAGATTACGGCGCCTCTTTATGACGGTCTGCGCCCTAAAGACGGAGAAGGGCTTCATATTCTTCTGGCGCATGGAGGAGATGCACAGCACATACCTATGAATGTAAAGGGCATATCCGCCTCAGGCTTCGATTATATTGCTATGGGGCATATTCACAAGCCGCAGATTATTCTGAGGGATAAGGCGGCGTATTCAGGGGCTCTGGAGCCTATTGACAGAAATGATCTGGGAGCGCACGGCTATGTTGAAGGGCATCTGGAGAACGGAAGACTTCGCACAAACTTCGTGCCTTTTGCATCAAGTTCCTATGAACAGATTATTCTGACGCTGAATGAGGATTCTACACAGGCGTCTCTTGAGGATGCGCTTGATGCCGAGATGGGCAAAAGAGGCAGATGTAATATTTTCCGCGTAATTCTGAAAGGTGACCGCGCGCCGGAGCTTCTTCTGATTCCGGAAAAGCTGAAGGCTCTGGGAAATGTGACGGAGATTCTGGATGAGTCCAGACCGGCTTATAATCTGGAAGAGCTGCGCAAACAGTACAGCGGTACGCTTATTGGGGATTACATCAGTTTTTTTCTTGCCCGCGACAGGAATGTGGTGGAAGAAAAGGCGTTGTATTACGGGCTTCAAGCGTTGCTTGAGACAAGCAGATAACAGACGGGTGATTGGGAAAATATGATTATCAGACAATTGGTTATTAAGAATTTCGGTAAAATCCACGACAGGACACTTTCGTTTTCTCCGGGAATAAACGTGCTTTACGGCGAAAATGAAAGCGGGAAGACTACGGTGCATACCTTCATTAAGGGAATGCTGTATGGGATGACCAGAATGAGGGGAAAAGCAGCGAGAAATGACGCTTATTCCAGTTATGAGCCGTGGGAAAATCCTACTGTATATGGCGGAAGCATGTGGTTTTCACACAAAGGAAAAAATTTCCGGCTTATGCGGAATTTTTCCAAAGCAAATGTGCAGGGAGAGCTTCTGTGCGAGGATGACGGAAGCCTGCTGGATCCTGAGCAGGGAACAGTAGAGGGAATATTGGGCGTCAGTGAGGCTGTGTATGATAATACTGTTTCTGTGGCGCAGTTAAAGAGTGTTACAGGTCAGGATCTGGTGCGTGAGCTTCAGAATTATATGGCGAGCTATCAGGGAACAGGAGACAATTCCATTGACCTGGGGCGCGCCATGCAGATGCTTAAAATGTCCAGAAAAGGCTTTCAGGTTCAGGAGGACCGTAAGAAAAAGGAACTGGAAAAAGAGCAGGAGAAAATCGGAACAAAAATAGAGTACCTTCGGGGAGAACTGGAGGAGCTTCGGGAAAAAAGCGCTCAGGTGGAAAAGAAAGAGGAATCTCTCCGCATGAAACCGGGAGAGGATGACGGAGAGGCAATCCTTGATGAGAGAATTGATAAAATCCGCGGAAAAAAGGCAGTTGTGGGAATGGGCACGATTCTTATTCTCATGGCAGGAGCAGGCGGCGGAGCGGCTCTTATTGCGGCTATGGACATGCTGATTCCGGGAATTTTGTGTATTGCTGCAGGAATCGTTCTTGCGGCAGCGGGATTTGTGTATAATATCCGGCTGGGCGAGGAACTGGAGCGAAGGACGCGTCTGAAAGAGAGATGGCTTTCCAAGCAGGAGAAAATCAAATGGAATAAGGAAAATCTGGGAGAGGCCTTCAATGAGAAAGAAACGGCTTTTCGAAACCTTCAGGCAGAATATAAGGAATATGTGGAAAATGCATATCTGCCCAGTCTGGAGGAGATGGAAATTCAGGCTATTAATATGGCTATGGATACGATTGCAGCTCTTTCCGGAAATATCCATGATCAGGTTGGGATTCGTCTGAAGAAACGGACGTCTCAGATTCTCAGTGAAATCACAGGCGGTAAATATCAGGAAGTTCTGATGGACAGAAACTTTCATATGACGGTAAACACAAGTGACCGTACGGTGCCTCTGGAGCGTTTGAGCCGCGGTACTATGGAGCAGATTTACTTTGCCCTGAGAATGGCGGCAGGAGAGCTTCTGTGCGGTTCGGAGCCATTTCCTGTAATCCTTGACGATGTTTTTGGCATGTACGATGAGGAGCGCCTTGCAGCGGTTCTTGGATGGCTGCATAAAGAGCAGAAGCAGATTATTATCAGCACCTGCCATAAGCGGGAAATGGAGATTCTGGAAAAGGAAGGGATTCCGTATAATAAAATTCTGCTGACAAAAGAATAAGAGTAAAAAAAATCAGGCGGTTCCCAAAAGGGAGCCGCCTGTTGTCGCTCAAGCTTTTATTTTTCGTACTGCGCCATGTAGTTGTTTACGCAGCGTTTGATTCTGTCAACCGGATTAAGGAGATGGCTGACAGATAAGTCATGGTTCAGAGTGTCGATAATAAGAGCGATGTATTTGCTCATATCACAGGTGATGTAGTAATCGCGGGCAAGAAGCTCAGGTGTCTGATAAATCAGGTTTGTGGTGAGGAGCTTGTCAAATACACCGTTTTTCTGTGCTTCATCGAATTTGTCCAGACCGTTTGTAAACAGACCGAAGGTTGCGCAGATATAAATTCTGCCGGCGCCTCTTTCTTTCAGAAGAGAAGCGATTTTAAGGACTGTAGAGCCTGAGGAAATCATATCGTCTACAAGCATGATGTCCTTTCCTTTAAGGTTCGGGCCAAGGAACTCATAAGCTGCGATAGGATGGCGTCCGTTTACAAGCTTGGAGTAATCAAGACGCTTATAGTACATACCCATATCAACGCCGAGAATATTTGCAAGATAAATGGCGCGGTTCATGCTTCCTTCGTCAGGGCTGACAACCATGAAATGGTCATTGTCAATATGAAGACCTTCTTCATTCTTGAGAAGAGCCTTGATAAACTGATAGGAAGGCTGAACAGTTTCAAAGCCGTGAAGAGGTGTGGCGTTCTGGATACGTGCATCGTGCGCGTCGAAGGTGATGATATTTTCAACACCCATATTTACCAGTTCCTGAAGCGCTGTCGCGCAGTCTAAGGACTCTCTTCCCAGACGGATGCTCTGGCGGCTCTCATAGAGATAAGGCATAATAACATTGATTCTTCGTGCCTTGCCGCTGATTGCGCCGATTACACGCTTCAAATCCTGGAAATGGTCATCAGGGGACATCAGATTTGTGTACTGTCCGATGGAGTAGGTGATGCTGTAGTTGCATACGTCTACCATAATGTAGATATCATCGCCGCGAACGGATTCGGAAATGGAGCATTTCGCTTCGCCGGAACCGAAACGGGCATTCTGTACATTGATTTCGTAAGAATCTCTCTGATAGCCTTCGAATGCAAAGGATTCCAGTTCTTTATGCTGACGTTCATGACGCCATTTTACAAGCCAGTCATTTACCTTGTCACCAAGATCCTTGCAGCTTACTAATGGAATCAGACCAAGTCTTCCAACCGGGAGTGTTGTTAAATCTTTCGTAGTTACCTGTGCCATGCGTTATTTTCCTCCTAAAAATATTTTCTGTATTCGGATATCCTTCCCGACTAATTTTACCATATGGTAATTGCTGGCGATTCGGGAAAAAGTTCTCTCGGAATAGGTTTCCGAAAAGTTTTCAAGTTTCAGGTTTGTAGAAATAATTGTTGGCTTTCTGCGCATAATCCTCTCATTAATGCACAAAAACAACTGGGAAGAGACAAAACTGTTGGTGAGTTCGGTTCCCAGGTCATCAATGATCAAAAGATCGCTGTCAAAAACAAATTCCTCTGCGCTTGTGTCTTCCTTTCGGGAAAATGCAGACCCTGCAAGTAAATCGAAAAGATCGAATGCAGAGAAATACATAACACAATGTGCAGATTCCAGAAGCTCATGGGCAATGCAGTGGGATAGAAATGTTTTGCCAACACCCGTGTCTCCGTAGAGAAAAAGGTTCTCGAAAGAGGTGTCAAAATTTTTGACAAAGCTTCTGGCTATATCATAGGCGCGCCGTGCAGTCTGCCGCTCGGTGAGCCCCGTTGCTTCGTTCTTCATTGTATCAGAATAGTAGTCAAAAGAAAAGTGGTCAAAGTTCTCTTTTTTAAGAATTTCTTTTAAATTTGACTGTGTATAGAGCAATTCAATCTCTGCTTTTTTGAAACAGATGCATTTTTTGCTCCCTACATAGCCGGTATCCTGACACAGAGGACAGTTATAAGGGAGTTCCAGATAATCGGCGGGATAGCCTCCGCAGGCAAGGAGAGCAGAACGCTCCTGCGCCAGAAGAGCTATAGATGCCTTGAGGTCGGAGAGCCCTTCTTTGCTTCCGCTTAACAAAGCGCGGGCTTTTGAGGCGCTTAAAGAGGCTACTTCTTCATCTATTTCCCGCAGACGGGGGATTTTGTCATAGGCTTCCTTTGTGCGCTCCTCCAGAAGATGCTTGTTTTTGGCCTGTATCTTATTATATTCCCTCATGATGGTATCATACTGAAAATTTTGCAAAGGCATAGGCTGACTCCTTTTCTGTTATGCTGCCTGCTGTTTGATATACTTTAATGATTCAGCAGCTTTTTTTCGTATTCATCGAAATCATATTCCCTCTGGTGGAAATTATTGAAACGGTTATTATTGGAAGGTTTTTGTTGTTTGGCGCTGCTTTGCTGCCGGCTTTTTTCCAGCTTGCGCTGCTTGTGCTGGGCATCAAGGCGGCGTATATCTTCTATATTCTTTACGCTTTTGTTTTTCCATCCTGCGAGAATTTTATCCGCATATTGGAAGCTTGGCTGTCCTGTCTGAAGGACGGTCCGGCTGCATGCCTCCTGAATGATATCAATGGTAAAGCCGTAATCGTGAAGCCATGTGTTCATAAAGGAGATTTCTGTATCTATAGGATTTCGATTGCTGATTCCCATAGATTTCAGGATGGTATAATATTCTCTGGCATAGCGGGAATTGGCTTCTTTCGCCATTGCAACACTGGTAATGCCTTCCTGCGCCCATGCCATTGCTACGGTTTCGATGTAGCGGATGCTTTTGTGCCCCCGGCTTACACTGTATTCAATCAGATACTCGATTAAGTCAGGGGAAAGCTTCAGTTCATCGTAGAAGAACAGGATTTTTTTCATTTCGCCCGGTGTGAGAGTTTTGCCGAGGTATTGTTCTGCTATATAAAGAAGCTGAACGATTTCTTCGTTCTGTTTCAGCTCCTTCACACGGTCGGCGGTGAGGGAGGCTGTCTTCACAGCAGGCGCTGTTTCCTGTACGGGAGAGGCTTCCGGTTCAGAGGGAGAAACGGCTGCCGCACGGGCGGAAGCTCCAAAGGAAACGGAAGGTTCCTGCAAAGGGGCGCAGGAGGAATCTGAAGAAGGCATCTTCATAAGAATTCCGGTAAGTTCACCCTGAGAGTTACATTCCAGTGAAAGCAGTTCCTTTTCTTCCCAGTATTTCAGGGCGCGGGTAATATCCCTCTCTGTACAGAGAAGGCGGTCTGCCATCTGCTCCAGTCCGAAATCTTCACAGGAGGAGAGAGTGCGGAGAAGGTAGATGTAAACCTTAACGAATTCGCCGTTCGCTTTCGGCATGTAGTTGTCAATAAATAGATTTGATAAAACAGTAACCTCCGTCCGGGAGGAATTTCGAAGAGTAATCATTCGAAACACAGCTCACTTTCTTTAAAATTCCAGTTCCTTATACTGAGACTACATGGATTATAGCACAACCCCTTTTAAAAGAGAATAGCTGATTTTATCTTAGCCGGATTATTCCACAATCCTGTGTGGATAATGTGGATAATGTGGAAAAACGTAAACCGCCATAAATTATTGGAAACCGGTAAATGTAAGAAGAATGTAAGAAATACGCAAATTTTGCTGTAGAAAAATGTCAGATTATGTTAAGTGAATTATACACACTAAAATCCACAGAGATTTCACGAGTTAAATGTGTATAACCCTGTGGATAATGTGGATAACTTTCGTAAGCCCCTGAAAATAAAGGCTTTTTCAGGTGTGGATAAAAAGTGTATAAATCCACTTGTTTTCCACAGCAAAAAAACGGATCTGACAGCGCATATGTATATCATAGCTTTGTTCAGATCCGTTAAAAAGTTTTTATTTGCCTAAAAGATGTTCCCCGATATTGACGACGTCGCCGGCGCCCATAGTAATGAGCAAATCTCCGGAGGAGCAGTTTCCAAGAAGGAAATTCTCAATCTCATCAAAGGTCGGGAAGTATTCGCAGGGAGTGCCAAGCTCTGCGATAAGCTTCTGAAGGTCAGCGGATGAGATTCCAAGGTCATCCGTTTCTCTTGCCGCATAAATATCTGCAAGAACAACATGATCTGCGTGGGAAAGCGCCTGGGCAAATTCCGGGAGCAGAGCTTTGGTGCGGGTGTATGTATGAGGCTGGAATACACACCATATTTTTTTGTGAGGATAATTCCGGGAAGCAGTTAAAGTGGCTTCGATTTCTGTAGGGTGGTGCGCGTAATCGTCAATTACGGTTACACCGCCGACTTCGCCCTTATACTGGAAACGGCGGTCTGTTCCTGTGAAGCTTCCAAGACCCTTGATAATGCTTTCTTCATCAAGACCCAGAAGATGTCCAAGAACTGCGGATGCCAGAGCATTGGAAACATTGTGGAGTCCCGGAACTTTCAGGTAATAGCTTCCGATTTTGACACTGTTTCTTATCACATCGAAGGAGGCGCGGCCGTACTTGTCATAAGCGATATTGGAAACTGTGTAATCTGCCGGACTGTCAATTCCGTAGGTGATGACTTTGCATGGAAGATCGTGTGTGATTTCCTCGTAGTCAGGGATGTCCGCGTTGATGATCAGAGTTCCGTCTGCAGGCAGAAGTTCTGCGAAGCGGCGGAAAGAGCAGCGGATATCGTCAAGGTCTTTGAAGAAATCCAGATGGTCGGCGTCAATGTTCAGGATAATACTGATTTTTGGGAAAAAGCTTAAAAAGCTGTTTGTGTATTCGCAGGCTTCGGTGACAAAAGTCTCTGATTCGCCTACACGGATATTTCCGCCGATTGCAGGAAGGATACCGCCGACACTGATAGTAGGGTCGCATTTGCCTTCGAGAAGAATGTGGGAAACCATAGAGGTCGTGGTGGTTTTGCCATGTGTGCCTGCAATGGCGATGGGGGTTTCGTAGTTGCGCATAATCTGACCCAGAAGCTCCGCGCGTGTGAGCATTGGCAGATTTCTGGAAACAGCGCAGGCAAATTCCGGATTATCAGGATGAATGGCTGCTGTGTAGACAACAACCTCCACTTCATCTGTAATATTGGAAGCGCGCTGGCCGTAATAAATTTTTGCTCCCTTCTCTTCAAGGGATTTCGTGAGCGGGCTTTCTTTGGCGTCAGAGCCGGAAATCATAAAATTTTCGCCGAGCAGGATTTCTGCAAGGCCGCTCATACTGATTCCGCCGATTCCGATAAAATGGATATGAAGCGGTTTATGAAAGTCTATCTGATACATAATAATCTCCTTAAGTAAATAAATGAGTAATATAAAACTATTATAACCCCAAGAGCCTTAAATGAAAAGTCTTTCTTGACCGTTTTTATCGCGCAAACTCTGAATGGAGGCTTCTGTTCATGGGAACGCGTTTTTTTAAATATGGCTGTGTGAACAAGGGACAATTAAATATGGTAATTCGACAAAAAAATAACTAATATGACAAAATATATGTAAAAATTGCATAAGTAAAAAATCAAATAAAGAAAAAAGTAATGTAAAATGGAATAAAAGTCAGATGAAAAAATTGTAAAATATGTTCACTAATAGGTAAAAGTATGGTATAATTAAAAAATCATAATGTACAAGAGGTGATTGCATGATTAAGAAAGAGATGATAGCCATGCTTTTAGCTGGCGGCCAGGGCAGCAGGCTGGGTGTACTTACAGAAAAAGTAGCGAAACCTGCAGTTGCTTTCGGCGGGAAATACCGTATCATAGACTTCCCTTTGAGCAACTGCATTAACTCGGGTATAGATACAGTTGGTGTGCTTACGCAGTATCAGCCGTTAAGACTGAATACGCATATCGGTATCGGTATTCCGTGGGATCTTGACAGGAATGAAGGCGGCGTAACCGTGCTTCCTCCATATGAGAAGAGTACAAGCAGTGAGTGGTATACAGGAACAGCAAATGCAATTTTCCAGAATCTGGATTACATGGAGCAGTATAATCCTGACTATGTGCTTATCTTGTCCGGTGACCATATTTATAAGATGGATTACGAGGTTATGCTTGATTTCCATAAGGCTAATAAGGCAGATATTACGATTGCATGTATGCCGGTGCCTATGGAAGAGGCAAGCCGTTTCGGAATTCTGGTAACAGACGATACAGGAAGAATTACAGAATTTGAAGAGAAGCCGGAGCATCCGAGCAGCAATCTGGCTTCTATGGGAATTTATATTTTCAGTTGGCCTGTATTGAGGGATGCGCTGATTGCGCTGAAGGATCAGAACGGATGTGACTTCGGTAAACATATTCTTCCATATTGTAAAGAAAAGGGAGACCGTCTTTTCGCATACGAATATAACGGATACTGGAAAGATGTTGGAACTCTTGGCTCTTACTGGGAAGCAAACATGGAGCTGATTGATATTATTCCTGAATTTAATCTTTATGAGGAATTCTGGAAGATTTATACAAAAGGCGATATAATTCCTCCGCAGTATATTTCTGCTGACGCTGTTGTTGACAGATGTCTGATTGGTGAAGGAGCGGAAATTTACGGAGAGGTACATAATTCCATCATCGGACCGAATGTTGTGATCGGAAAGGGAAGCGTGGTTCGGGATTCTATTATTATGCGTAATTCTTCCATCGGTGAAGGCACTGTGATGGATAAGGCGATTGTCGCTGAAGATGTAACGATTGGAAACAATGTTGTGATCGGATGCGGCGAGGAAGTTCCGAATGTGTTCAAACCTGCAGTTTATGCATTTGGAATTGCTACTATCGGCGAGCGCAGCGTGGTTCCGAATAACGTGCGTATCGGCAAGAACACCGCCATTTCCGGCATTACTACTTTAGAAGACTATCCGAACGGTGAACTGGCAGGCGGACAGGTAATAGCAGCAAAGGACGGTGACAAAGCATGAGAGCAATTGGTATTATTTTAGCGGGTGGAAACAACAACCGCATGAGAGAATTATCGAATAAAAGAGCGATTGCGGCAATGCCTATCGCAGGAAGCTACAGAAGTATTGACTTTGCCCTCAGCAATATGGCGAATTCCCATATTCAGAAGGTTGCAGTTCTGACACAGTATAATGCGCGTTCCCTGAATGAGCATTTAAGTTCCTCTAAATGGTGGGACTTCGGACGTAAACAGGGTGGTCTTTATGTGTTTACACCGACGATTACCAAGGAGAACAGTCTCTGGTATCAGGGAACTGCGGACGCGATTTACCAGAACCTGTCTTTCCTTAAAAACAGCCATGAGCCGTATGTAGTGATTGCTTCCGGAGACGGCATTTATAAGCTGGATTACAATAAGGTGCTGGAATATCACATTGCGAAACGCGCAGATGTGACAGTTGTGTGTACAACCTGCAGAGACCAGAACGAAGTAGAACGCTTTGGTGTTATCCGCATGAATGAGGACTGCAGAATTGAAGAATTCGAAGAGAAACCTATGGTTTCTGCTTACAATACGGTTTCCACAGGTATTTATGTTATCCGCAGAAGACAGCTTATCGAACTGATCGAGAAGGCTGCTCAGGACGGAAGACATGATTTCGTAAGAGACATTCTTATCAGATATAAGAATCTGAAGAGAATTTATGGATATAAAATTGATACCTACTGGAGCAATATTTCTACAGCGGACGCTTATTACAGAACAAACATGGCATTTTTGGAGCCTGAAATCAGAAATTATTTCTTCAAACAGGAGCCTGCCATTAAGACGAAGATTGATGACCTCCCGCCGGCGAAATATAATCCGGGCGCAGTTGTGAAGAACAGTCTTGTTGCCAGCGGCTGCATCATCAACGGTACAGTAGAAAATTCTGTTCTGTTTAAGGATGTATTTGTGGGAAATAATTGCGTGATCAAGAACTCGGTTATTTTGAATAATGTATATCTGGGGGATAATACGCATATCGAAAACTGTGTTGTTGAGAGTCGCGATACGATTCGTGCAAATTCTTACTACTGCGGAGAAGATGATGTAAAAATTGTAGTAGAAAAGAACGAGCGTTATGCGTTGTAAATAAAGGAAGGCGAAAGGGGCCAGGCAAAAATGAATATAACAGATGTACGAGTGAGAAAAGTTGCAAAAGAAGGTAAGATGAAAGCGGTTGTTTCCATCACGATAGACGAAGAGTTCGTAGTACATGATATTAAAGTAATCGAAGGAGAAAAAGGTCTTTTTATTGCTATGCCAAGTCGTAAGGCTGCTGACGGCGAATATCGTGATATCGCTCATCCGATTAATTCTGCAACCCGAGACAGAATACAGGGTATCATTCTGGAGAAATTTCAGGAAGTGATGGCAGAAGAAGGCGAAGAAGCGGCTGAATAATACAACATTTCTTAATCATGCATAAAAGCAGAACTGGCGGCGTTCCATGAAAAGGAGCGCCGCTTTTTAGCGCCTGTACATATGGAAATATTACGTAATTATTACGAAAGTTAAATAAAAGTGTTGAAAATATTTCGAAATATGTTATACTTGCTTTTAGAAAAAAGTAAGAGGAGTTTGATTTATGAAAAAAGGCATCATTGTTTCATTGCTGCTGGCAGGGATTTTAAGTGTTTCATCTGTTGCTTATGCGGCAGAGGATGAAATTGCAGATATGCAGGCGTGGAAGCAGGAAGCGGAAGCAGGACTTGAAGCAGCGCAGGCAAATATCGGAAGCCTGGAAGAGAAGAAACAGGAGCTGGAGTTTTACCTGGCAGATTTGAATGCACAGTATGAAGAGCTGACTAACAGTATTTCGGAATTAAGTATAGAGGCAGCAAAGAAGGAAGAAGGGCTGAAGAAGCTTCGTCTGGATTTGGTGAAAGCAAAGAAGGCGGCAGAGAAGCAGTATGAGGCGATGAAACTGCGTATTGTATATATGTATGAGAAAGGCAGAACCAATACGCTGGAGCTTTTGCTTTCGTCAGGGAGCGTAGCTGAATTTATCAACAGGGCAGACAATATTTCTCAGATTTCCCAGTATGACAGAGAGATGCTGAAGAAATATGAGAATCTTCGGGCAAGCATCCGCGAGAAGGAAAAAGAAATGAAAGAGGAAGTGGATGCCGTAAATGCGATGATGACGGAAACTTCTGCGAAAAAGCAGGAGGTGCAGAATATGGTAGCCAGTACAGGCGATGAAATTGCATATTATATCGCTCAGATCAGCGCCAGTGAGGAAGAGGCGGCAGCTCTCAGACAGGAAATCGCAAGCGCAGATATGAGCATAGCAGCTCTCGTACAGCAGGCGGAGGAAGAAGCTGCCCGCGAGGAGGAAGAGGCGCAGAACCAGGAAGAGAGCTATGAGGAATCTTATGAAGAGGACAGTGAAGCGTCCGATGAGGAGTCTTATGAGGATTCCTCAGAAGACAGCGGCAGTTCGGAAGATAGTTCAGAGTCTCAGGACAGCGGCGTGGAGGAGGAAGCAGGAAGTTCCGGTGAAGGCACTTACCTTGGAAATTTCACACTGACTGCATATTGTAACTGCGCCCAGTGCTGCGGAACAGCGGGGAATCTTACTGCAAGTGGGACAGTTCCGGCAGCAGGACGCACAGTTGCTATGGCAGGGGTTCCTTTTGGAACACAGCTTTTAATAAACGGAAATGTATATACAGTGGAAGATTTGGGAACACCTTACGGACATGTGGATATTTATTTTAACTCACATGCAGAGGCTTTAAGCTTCGGCCTTCAGAGCGCTGACGTATACAGATTGAACTAAGGAAGTAAGAAAAGTGAAAATTTGCGGATTTAATAAAACAACCCTGCTCGATTATCCGGGCAGGGTTGCCTGTACAATTTTTCTGGGCGGATGTAATTTCAGATGTCCTTTTTGCCAGAACAGCAGTCTTGTTCTTGCGCCGGAGAAAGAACCGGCTTATGAAGAAGAGGAGATTCTCAGATTTCTGAAAAAAAGAAAGGGGATTCTGGACGGTGTATGTGTGTCAGGCGGTGAGCCGGCAATCGTACCGGAGCTGCCGGAATTTCTTGAGAAGATAAAAGAGCTTGGATATGAAATCAAGTTGGATACCAACGGTTCGAAACCTTCAGTGGTGAAGAGACTGGCAGCAGAAGGGCTTGTAGATAAGGTGGCTATGGATATCAAGGCATGTCCGGACAATTACAAAGCTCTGACCGGGCTTGCAAATCCGGATGTGGATGCAGTGAAGGAGACGGCAGAATTTCTGATGAAAGGAAATCTGGACTATGAATTTCGGACTACTGTAGTACGGGAGCTTCATATAGAAAAAGATTTCCGGGAAATCGGGCAGTGGCTGAAAGGGGCGAAGGCATATTACCTGCAGGCTTACAGGGACTCCGAGGGAGTCCTTAAGCCTGGTTTTAGCAGCTATTCTCTGGAGGAACTGAAGAGATTTCGCGAAATTCTTCTGGAAACCATTCCATTAGTGGAAATTCGGGGCATCGACTGAACGATACCAGTAGCCTCCACGGCTTCTGGGAAGCTGAATCATGCGGGATTCTCTGAAATAGGGGAATCCGAACATATTTGCCATGAAGCGCTCCTGCTGGTCGTAACTGCCCGGGACACCGAGAATATATTTTCCGCCGGGGCGGACGCCGAGCAGAAGATGACCGAAATGATAAAAGCCATATTGCAGAAAGCGATTATTCCGCAGGGTACGTGTACCCGGAGAGAAACGCATCAGGTCATTGGGATGGATTTTCCAGCAGCAGAGGAAGTCGGTATCATCAAAGGGGGTAAATTCTTTTCCGGAAAAAGGATAAGGCTGTCTGACAGAGACAGCAGAAGCAGCTTCGACACCAGTCGGAGCTTTTTCTTTTGCAGAGGGTTCTTCCTGCGGCAGGGAAACAGGAGGTTCCGGCGTTTTGTAAGTTTCTGTATGCCGGGAAGGAGAATCGGGGGGTAAGAGTTCTTCCGGCTGAGAAGAATCGGGAGTTAAGATTTCTTCTGTCAGAGGAGAAGAATTGGGAGTTATGTGCTCTTCTGTCCGGGGAGGAGAATCAGGAATTATGAGTTCTTCCGGTTGGACAGAGGTATGAGGAGAGGGGACTACATCCGGGGCAGGACTTTCAGCGGGTTCCTCTTCGTGGGAAGGCGCGCTGTGTACAGGAGGTTCCGGCTCCTGCGCTGTTTTGGGCATGTTATTTTCCTTTTGCGGTTGGGCAAAGGAGTTTTCAGAGTCTATGGGTTTCACTTCGCGGAAATTATCCGGGCGTACAGGCTGGTCATCCCATTCTGTTCCATAGAAGCCTCCGGCCTGTGTCTGGATTACGATGCCGCCGATGTTTTTAAAAGGAACTCCGGTATTGCCCAGATTTTCCCCGTCGCATTCAATGACGCATTCTGCCATGTCAGCGCTGGTCTGACAGCTTCCGAGAAGGATTCCGTTCATTAAACCGTCCTTTCTGAAGAAACCGTATATTTGTGCTTCGACTTCGGGCGGAAGCCCAGGACAGTGAAGATGGATTTCAATTCTGCAAGAGAAGTTTTTTATTTCGACCTTAAGAAAGCCGCAGTTTCCGGCTTTTTTTCCTTTCTGATATTCGTATACATATGCGATGAAACGCTGATATCCGGACAAAAAAATGCCTCCATAAAATTCATTCACTCATGTATATTCTACTCATTTCGAAATTATGTAAAAAAAATTGAAAAATTTCAAAAAATATGTTGACAAAATACAATTTCTGCCCTATAATAACTCATGCATCAGCGATGAGACATTCGCTAAAATGCAAATCGAAGCGTGGCTCAGTTTGGTAGAGCGCTGCGTTCGGGACGCAGAGGTCGTGGGTTCGAATCCCGTCGCTTCGACTACTTAGATAAATCGAGGGTTTCAGATTTAGCAAGAACATGCGCTTGTGTTACCGCGTGTTACTTCCCTGTTAATTTCTGAAAATACCCTCGATTTTTTTGTGCGTGGATTCTGTTTTTTCGTTTGTAAAGATATATTCACAGTAGTGGCCGTATTTTTTATGTAGCCGTACAGCTTTCTTGCGGTCTCCCTGCTAAGTTCTAACCGTTTGATTGTCCTATGCATGTATACTCTTGTGTCGTCTATAATTTTCTCCAGTTCTATGTCTAGTACAACGAAAACTAAATATGGCAGTTAATTTATATTCGTTGTACTAGGAACGGGTCATTTTCGAAAAACCTTGTATAGTCTGTGTTATACTTAGTTACAGAGTTTTCACATACTAACTGGTCTTGGTTTTCACGCCAGAGAAAATAGGCATCTTTAAAAGTTATGAAACCTGTATAATACAAAACCCATGCTAAAGAGTTGCTTGTCAGCTTTTGTCATTTATGCTACACTATCATGGAACAACCGTGTTACAGGGTGGCTGACCTCTATTCTACATAGAATGGGGGTGGTGCTAATGAACAATAATCATTTCGATTTCAAAGACCTCATGTCTTTTGGCATGTTCATTTTATCACTGCTGACATTCATTTACTTGATTTGTCACTGATAATTTAAGGCATAGAAAACCACCCTCAGAACTTTGGCGAGTTTGGGTGGCATTTTCTATGTAATCCAATAATTGGTCAACCCCTTGTGGGCGGTTGTTCCTTTTCTTTACTATAGCATATTCTTGTCTTTTTCTCAAGATGCAAATTCAAAGATAAACAGTAGTATCAAATCAAAAAGCTATGAAACTTTTTTGGGGCGTAATATCTATTGATTTTAAGTGTGGTAAACTCTAAAATAAAAAAGTTATTTAAAATGAGAGGAAATCAGAGATAGGTGTATAGAGTTTGACTTTTTATCATCTAAGAAAAATTCAATGCTAATGTATAGTCACTACACGAATGACCTTACATTAAAACTGAATATACAGAAGTCCAGAATCTCCTTTCTAAATAGTGTGTTACCTTTAGGGTTACCTTATTTCCCTGTCTTTCATTTTCCCGTAATTTTCAATACTTTTCCATGTCTTATTGCCGCAGAGGTCGTGGGTTCGAATCCCGTCGCTTCGACTCTTGGCAGGGGTACCGGAAATCAGAATTGATTTCCGGTCTTTTTTTATACAAAAAATCCATTGCTGTGAACGAAGTGAATAATGATACCTTTTGACATGAAATACTGCATTTTACACAAGGTCTCTTGTATTGATAAAATAAAAAGTATATTCTGGGATTATAGGAATACAGGAGGGGTGAAGGTATGAAAGTAAAAGGAAAAGTTTTGTTGATTTTGGCAGTTATGCTATGTCTGTTGGGAAAGAAAGTCTATGCACAGGGCGATGAGATCAAAGAAGTACAGTCGCCTGCTGATATTCCGGTGGCGGTTATTCAGGAATATGGAAGTCTTGCGAAAGCATATGAAATTCTGGGGAAGGAAAGTTATAAAGTATATCTTTCTCATGGGGGAGATGCCACACTTCCGATCCGATGGGATTTACGCGCGGTAAATACGGACAGAGTCGGCGTGTATCGGGTAACAGGAAAAATGGAAATTCCGGAAGGGTACAGTCTGAAACCGGGGGTTTCAGTTCCGGCTGTGTATGCCAGTGTTTCCGTGCAGAAAAAAGATATGCCGGAAATCAATGCATATTATAAAATGAGTTCTGCAGGAGTGTTTGTATTTTCGTGGCTCGACAGAGAAAATACAGATATGCATGGATATCTGAAAAGACAAGGGGGATTTTGGGTATCTCTTGAAGAATATGCCCTTTGTGAACGCGACGGGCTTTATCTTTCGGATCGGGCAATGATTTCCGGAAATATCTATGAGCTTGCCGTGACTTATGGTACATCAATGACGAAAATTCTGAGATTTCTTTACACAGAACATGATACGTTAGAAATTCTGGGATACCGGAAGGGGACACTGGAATTGGGAGGATCAAACAGGGCTTCGACAATTTTGTCCTGGGAAGGAGAAAAGAATCTGGAAAGATGCCGGGCGTTTGCCATACAGCCCGGAGAAAGCTTCGATCCGATTTTAAATCAGTTGGAGGATTTCTGGATTTTAGGAAGTACGTCGAAAGAATTTGAAGATACACCTGAAAATCCGGCGCTGGTTCTGAAGGTGAAATGGGATACGGGGGCGGTAAATCGGAAAAAGCCAGGCGTATACAAGGTGAAAGGAGAATTTCAAAGTCCGGAGGGCTACAGATTCGGAGACGGGCTGAAGCTTCCTGAAATCAGTGTGTACATATCTGTTCAGAAAAAAGAAGATCCTCAGATCAATACCTATTACATGCCGACTGACAATACGATTTTTTTTCCTGTAATCCTGGATGGTTTTACGGAGGAAGAAAAAGGATATATCGAAATCTATGTGAAAAAGAATCAGGGTTCCTACCGTAAGGTCAGGGAAGAGGAAGGTGGAATCAGAAAAAACGACGGTGAGGAAGGAATAGAGATAATCAGCAGCGTTATTTTTGAAAAGGGGAACAGGTATAGTATCTGTATGGTGCATCCAAAAGGAAGCAGCGGGATTTATTCATTTGTTTATAACGGAAGTTTCCTTGCAAAGGGGAATATGACCGGCAGAAATTTCTCGGACAGGGATGAAAAAAATCTTCCGGCCATTGTGCAGATGGATGAAAAAAACAATGATGTTCAGAATGAGGAAGTATGTAAGGAGGTATCTGCATACAACGAAGAAAATGACAGAGGCGGAAATGACGACGATCAAAGTGAAGGCAATGGAGATGAAGTTCTGCAGCAGACAGAAAGCCGGAGTGCAGAAACAGTAACGGAGATTGTAACGGATAAGACAACTGTACTGAGCGGAAAAAGGCTTGCACTTATGCGGAAGGAGTCGGGGGATTTCCTTGTGTTTGAAAAAAACGGAATGTCTCTGTTTTTGCCGTCTGAGACCGCTGCAGGCTGGGGGATAGGGGAAGAGGAAGAACTTCAGATCAGCATTTACGAAATCGGAGATACGGGATTTGCTGTCCGGATTTTTGTGCGTGGTGAAGAAATAGTGGAAATTTCTGGAGCAAAAATGGAAATGTCTCTTGAGCTTTTTGATGTGGGAGGCGAACCGGAAGAAATAAAAGTCTCAGATGGAGAAGGAACCTTATGTAAGAGCAGTTATCTTTCAGAGGAAAATCGTATGCTTGTTTTTTTGAATGCTACAGGGGATTTTTTTCTGGAAGGCAGTTCCGGAGAGGCAGAGGATACTGATGAGACGGGAACTTCGGAAGATGAAGAAAAAGAGACTGAAACAGAAAAAACAACAACTCAAAAGCGAAGGGAGATTTCAGACAGAGAAGTAATCTTCCTGTGTCTGGCTGCAACAGGAACATTTATCGTATTCTGGAAGTGTAAAAGAAAAAAAGGGCTTTTCACTGGAAAAGGAGGCGGAGAAGATTAAGAAGAACAGGAATTATTCCATTATTATTGTGGTCGTTACGATTATTTTTTCTATGGCTTTTTTTTATCTGCTTTATTCCTGTAACAATAAATATACAACAAAGGAGAATAAGGCAATTCAGGGCATTTTATATGCGGATGGAAATGAAGATACTGTTTATTATCTCTCCGGAGAATGGGAGTATTATCCGGATGTGCTCCTGACGCCGCAAATGCACAGAGAAAACAGGGATACCTTTTATCGAAGATATATTTCAATTGGGGAATACGGGGGGATGGATATGGGAAATGGAAAAAAATCTCCTTTTGGAAGCGGGACATATCGTCTTCTTGCCGTATTTCCGGAAGAAAAGCAAACCTACGGGATTGTTCTGGATGAAGTTTTTTCGGCGTACAGATTGTATGTAAACGGAGAGCTGACAGGGGAAATGGGAAATCCGGATCCGGAAAATTTTGAGGCGAGAATACAGAACAGAATGTTTACATTTGAAAGCGGCGGTCTTACGGAAATTATGATTGCGGTAACAGATAAGAATGCACCTTATTCCGGGATTCAGTATGTTCCGATCCTTGGAAAACCTTTTCAGGTTAACCTGCGTCGCGGAGCCAGACTTTTTGCAGGAATTTTTATTCTTTCGCTTATTTTTTTTGTTTTGGTTTTTGCCGGATATATGTTTCTGAAAACGCGAAGAACAGAGTTGGGGCTGTTTTGCCTGATCTGCATCTGTGTGGCAGGATATACGGGATATCCGGTGTTCCATATGTATTTCAGTGTGGAGCCGCAGCCGTGGTATGCGCTGGAAGGGCTTTGCTATTATTTTATGCTGCCGCTTCTGATTCTTCTTCAGCATAAGATTTTGGGGGCACAGGGGAAATCTGCCGTTGTTACAGCCACAGCCGCTGCTATACTGAGCATTTTTTTGTCTGTGGAAGAACTCTTTTTGGGCAGGGTACAATCTGCTGAGAGACTGTATCTTTTGTCGAGACTGTCAGATGTGATGAAATGGGGAACCGTTATTTATCTTGTAGAAAAAATGTTCCGTTATTCGAAACAAAGATCCTGCGATCTTCTGTTGACAGGCACGGTATTTTATGCATGTTCTTTGGCAGCAGACAGAATCTGGAAGTTGTATGAGCCATTGCTCGGCGGCTGGTTTGCGGAAATCGGCGGAATTGTTTTCATTGTGTTTATAGGAACAGTTCTTTGGAAAGAACTCGCGGGAGCCTATATATTCAGGCTTACATATGAGGAACGTAGCAGGGGAATGGAACAGAAGCTTTTGATGCAGACACAGCATTATGAAGAGCTGAACAAAAAGATTGACGAAATTAACAGGGTTCGTCATGATCTTCGCCACCATATGAGGACTGTTTACGCTTATGCGAGAGAGAAAGACTATGACAGACTCCTTGATTATCTGAAAGAATATGCGGCTGAGGGGGCACCGCTGAAAGAGCGGATTGCTTTTTGCAGGAACATGGCGGCAGATGCAGTGCTTTATTACTATGCAGGGCTTCTGGAGCGTTTGGGAACGTCATTTGAATGCAGTGCGGATCTACCGGAGAAGCTTAAAATTCCGGATATGGAGCTTTGCAGGATACTGGGGAATTTGCTGGAGAATGCAGTGGAAGCAGTCTCGCTGGGAACAATAGGGGCAGAGACGGTTGTGAAAACCGAAATAAGGATAAAGAACAGGATGTTGCTCATTGAAATTTCCAACACCTGTTTTAATGAGGTACACAGAAAAGGAAAACTTTTTTATTCCACAAAGCATAAAGGGATGGGAACGGGAACCGAATCGGTTCAGAAGACGGCAGAACTCTATGGGGGATTGTCAGATTTTACAGCAGAAAATGGGATTTTCAGGGCGAAAGTGGTTTTGCCGCTGGAATAAAAAAGCAGACAGCCGTCCGATGCCGGGCGGCTGTCTGTTTCAGGATCCGGAAGAAAAAAGATATTCCAGATATGCTTTTTTTATCTGGTTGGCTCCTCTCTTGCGGATAGCAATATTCTCCATATTATCAAGAAGAAACCCATCCTCTGTTGCTTTAAGGATTCGGTCCATATTTACGATACATCCGCGATAACAGGATAAAAAGCAGGGGATTCCGGAAATACGTTCTTCGAGTTCATGGAAGGTTATGTAGGAACGGACGAGTCCTGCATCTGTATGAAGCTGGACTGCGTTCTTGTAGGTGTCGGCATACAGGATGCTGCGAATGGGGATGCGAACGGGAATTCGGTCTGAAATCAACTCAATATATCTGGACTGTCCGGCATTTCTTGTCTGCAGTGCAGAAAGGATTTCGGCAAGGCGGGCTGCGCTATAGGGCTTCAGCATATAATAGGCGGCATGTACGTCGTAGCTTTGTACGGCGTAGGAATCACTGTCTGTAATGAAAATGAGGTCACATTGGTCTCCGCTTTCCCTTATTTTTTTTGCTGCATCCATGCCGCTCATGCCATTCATGTAAATGTCAAGGATAATGAGCTGGAAACTTCCCGGGGCATAACCGCGGAAAAACTGTTCTGCGCTCTTAAAAAGCTGGATCTGTACCTCTGTGCTGCACTCTTTATATATGGAAATCAGATCTTTTCTGATTCTCAGAAGATCCTCGCACACATCATCTATTACTGCAATATTCAATGTCATCCTCCGTTAAAAAAATCGACTGGTGTTGCGTAAATATTATAAGACAGAACCGGGTTCTTGTCAAAAGTGTATTTGTGCGGCAGCCTGCATAACGCTGCCGCGAATGTAAGAGACCGTGATACATCTGTCCAGAAATCACGAAAACTGTTATCTGGACACAGGTCTATTGAATTCTGTGAAAAGAATGTATATATTCATAACATAACAGCAAGATTCAGAAGATTTTGGGTATTGCGAAAAAATAAACCGGAAAGGAATGGTGCAAAGAATGAAGATTTGGAGAAAGGTAATGGTAGGAATTTGTGCAGCAGCAATGATTGGAGCGATGCCGGTGCCGGCTGCAGCCGCAGAAGCAGAAGACAGCGGAGTGGAAGAAATTTCCGACGCTATGTTGGGATTGTGGCAGGACGCGGTGGGAGACATTTATGGCTTCTACGCTGACAATACTTTCTTCGGGCAGTGGCAGGAGGAACAGGAAGATGTACTGGGCGGATATGCCCTTGTGACAGACGGAGAAACGACAGCGCTGGCTCTGGATTTTGGAACCGGTGATGAGCCGATTACCTATGAAGTAATTGCAAATACAGAAGAGAACGTACTGGAACTCTACGATGAAAGCGGAGAACTTTTTTCCACTCTTGTCCCATATGAAGGAAGTGGAGAAGATGAAGACTACAATGAAGTTTATCAGGAAATGGGACAACTTTTAACAGAGTGCTACAAAGGGGAAACAGATTCCGGTGAAACTTTTGTTTACGCGGCAAACGAGGACGGAACATTTTGTTCTGTGCTTGTGATCGATCAGGACGACAATTACTGCAGCTTTATCGGAGAGGGAACGTACGATGAGGAAAGCAACATCATTACCATCACAGATGAGGTTTCGGAGATGTCTCTCGGGTTTGAAGCGATTCCTAATGAGGATGGAACAATTACCCTTGATCTGGGAGATCTGGGAAGCGCAGTTCTGGAAGAGGCGGCCATTGCAAATGCAGTACAGGCTTTAAAATATGTAACGGAGAATGGAACTCCGGTAAATTAAAAGAAAGCATCCTCTGCCTGAAAGGGCAGAGGATGCTTTTCATTTTGTCTGTTTTTTGATACAATCAGAAACAGATAAAATGAAAAGTATTGCGGAGAAATGGAAACAGTTATGAGACAAAGAAGCTTGACAGAAGGAAATATAACAAAAAATCTTATCTACTTTGCCCTGCCCATGATGGCGGGGAATTTGCTGCAGCAATGCTATAATGTAGCGGATACGCTGATCGTAGGGCGGTTCCTTGGAGCAAATGCGCTGGCGGCAGTTGGTTCGTCATACACGCTTATGACCTTTTTGACCTCTATTATGATTGGAATGTGTATGGGCAGCAGCGCAGTGTTTTCCATTGCGTTTGGGGAGAGAAATTCCGGGAAACTGAAAGCTGCGATTGTGCATTCCTTTGTGCTGATAGGGATTGTAACACTGATTTTGAATGTGGCTGCAGTGGGAGGTCTGGGACAGATTCTCGTTCTCCTTCAGGTACCTGAGGAAGTGTTGCCTTTTATGAGGGAATATCTTCAGGTGATTTTTCTGGGGATTGCCGCAACTTTTTTATATAATTTTTTTGCGGCGCTTCTTCGGGCAGTGGGAAACTCTATGGTTCCCCTCGCCTTTCTCGGAATCTCGGCAGGATTGAATATTGTTCTTGACCTGGTGTTTATCCTTGTGCTGGGAAGAGGCGTTCGTGGGGCGGCGGAGGCTACGGTTCTGGCTCAATATGTATCGGGCATCGGCATTATGGTATATACTGTGAGGAATTTCCCCCAGTTTCGGATTTCGAAAGCAGAGCTGCATTTTGACAAAGGTGTACTCAGGGAGATATCCTCATTGTCCTTTCTTACTTGTATCCAGCAGTCGGTTATGAATTTTGGAATCCTGATGGTACAGGGACTGGTAAACAGTTTCGGTTCAGTGGTCATGGCTGCGTTTGCGGCAGCAGTAAAAATAGATTCGTTTGCGTATATGCCGGTACAGGATTTCGGGAATGCGTTTTCTACTTTTATTGCCCAGAATTATGGTGCAGGGAAGGGAGAGCGGATTCGAGAAGGGATTAAAAAAGCAGCGGCAGCGTCGTTTGTATTTTGCCTTGTTATCAGTGCAATTGTCTGTATGTTTGCCCGTCCGCTGATGCAGATTTTTGTAAAAGGCACGGAAACGGAGATTATCAGTGTCGGCGTGGGATACCTTCGCATAGAAGGGGCGTTCTACTTTGGAATCGGGCTTCTGTTTCTCCTGTATGGTTTTTACCGCGCAGTGAAAAGACCGGGAATGTCCGTGGTACTTACTGTCTTTTCGCTTGGGACAAGAGTGATTCTTGCATATATCCTTTCGGCTGTCCCGGCGTTTGGAGTGAAAGGAATCTGGGTTTCCGTTCCAATTGGATGGGCGCTCGCAGATATTGTAGGGGTTCTTTATTATTTAAAAAACAGAAAAAAACTGGTGCAAACTGCAGTGGAGGAAAATTATGACTGAACAGGAACATTTTATGAAAGAAGCCATCCGTCAGGCGAAAAAAGCGGAAGCGCTGGAGGAAGTTCCCATCGGATGCGTCATTGTGTGCGATGGGAAAATAATTGCCAGAGGTTACAATAGAAGAAATACGGACAAAAATACGCTCTCTCACGCAGAGCTTAACGCCATTCGAAAAGCGAGTAAAAAGCTGGGCGACTGGCGGCTGGAGGGATGTACCATGTATGTGACTTTAGAACCCTGCCAGATGTGCGCGGGAGCTCTTGTACAGTCACGTATTGATGAGGTGGTCATCGGAAGTATGAATCCCAAGGCAGGCTGCGCAGGCTCGGTTATCAACATTCTGGAAATGGACGGTTTCAATCATAAAGTAAAAGTTACCCGGGGGATTTTGGAAGAGGAGTGTTCAACTATGCTCAGCGCCTTTTTTAAAGCTCTTCGCGAAAAGAAAAAACTTATGAAAAAGAAGAGTGAAGCTCAATCGTAAACCTTAAATTAAAAATAGTTGACAATCATTCCTCTTAGTGATACATTAAGATTACAAAGAAGATATTGGAGGAGTTATTATGTCAACGGTGGCAGCAACGAAAAGTAAGACCTATGATATGGCGTATATCGCTGTTTTTGCGGTAATTATGGCAATCTGTTCATGGATTTCCATACCTGCGCAGGTTCCGTTTACCTTACAGACCTTTGCCGTATTTCTGGCATTTGGCGTCCTTGGAGGAAAAAGAGGAACAATAGCAGTTCTGGTTTACATTCTTCTTGGAGCAGTGGGAATTCCGGTGTTTGCCGGATTCACAGGAGGAGTAGGAGTTCTTATGGGGAATACAGGAGGATATATTCTTGGATTCATGGGCTCTGCTCTTATAATGTGGGCGCTTGAAAAGCTTCCGGGCAAAAGAAGCGTAATACAGATTATTTCCATGCTTGCAGGACTGCTGGTATGCTATGCGTTCGGAACCTTATGGTTCATGGCAGTTTATGCGGGAACAACGGGAAGCGTGGGACTTATTACAGTTTTGGGCTGGTGTGTGATTCCTTTTATTATACCGGATCTGATTAAGATTGGGCTTGCGTATATGCTGGCAGGGAGAATCCGTAAATATGTTGTTATGTGAAAGCAGGAACAGGCGCATCCCTCTTCGCCCTCACCATGGGATGTGCCTTGCTTATTTTAAGGGAAAGGGCTACAGCGACAGTTTTTCTGCGCATATGGCAGAAATGCTTGAAATTTTTGAAAAAGGCGCAGAAATCATCCTGCAGGTTCAGACGGATGAAATCTGTTCTGCCTGTCCGAATAACAGGGAAAAGCTTTGCGAAGATTTCGAAAAGGTGGAGAAGTACGACAGAGCTGTTTTAAGTCTGTGCGGTTTTGAGGAAGGTCAGGAAATGACCTTCGATGCATTTGCCAAAGCTGTAGAGAGCAGAGTTTTGTCTGCGGGAAAAAGAGCGCAGATCTGCGGTGACTGTCAGTGGAATACAATCTGTGAAAATCAGGAGAGCCGTTGGAAATAAATGAAAAATAAAATAAAAACCCCTCTTGCAATCTGGAAAAAATGAGCTATAATAAAATCCGCATTTCAAATGTGTTTTTGATTGTTTTGAGGTAGATGTCTCGGCAGAATCAGAAAGTGCCGGGGCATTTTTTTTGACGAAGGGAGGAAATTTATGGCAAAAAGTACCACAAATGATATGACCGTGGGAAATCCGGTGAAGCTGATTATCTCATTTATGATTCCCATGTGTCTCGGAAACATTTTTCAGCAGTTTTATAATATTGCGGATTCCATTGTTGCCGGACAGTTCATCGGCGTAAATGCGCTTGCAGCTATTGGAAGCACAGGCTCTTTGATGTTCTTTGTGACCGGATGGCTGAATGGTCTGGCAAGCGGATTTGCGATTATTGTAGCGCAGATGTTTGGGGCGAAACGATATGACAGAATGCGTCATTATGTAGCGATGTCTATTTACCTGATGGCAGTGTTCTCCATTGTTATGACGGTTGGATTCGAAATGGCAAACGGCACAATCCTTCATATGATGAATTCTCCTGCGGAAGTTTTCGGCGATGTGAAAGGATATATGGCTGTTATTTATGCGGGGCTTGGCGTGACTGCCCTTTATAATGCCCTTGCAGCGTTTCTGAGGGCTTTGGGAGATTCCAAATCCCCTCTCTATTTCCTGATTATTTCTGCGGTGATCAATGTAATCCTTGATATCGTATTTATTGTAGTTTTTGGAATGGGAGTAGAAGGCTGCGGATACGCAACAGTAATCGCGCAGGGAATTTCTGCGATATTCTGTCTTGTTTACATTGTAAAAAGATTTCCGATTCTCCATCTGAAAAAAGAGGATTTTCAGGTATCTATGGACAGCTTCAAGAGACTTCTGGCGCTTGGAATTCCCATGGGACTTCAGTTTTCGATTACTGCGATCGGAACGATTATGGTACAGGGCGCGGTAAATATTTATGGCCCTGCGCATATGGCAGGCTTTTCCGCGGCAGGAAAAATACAGAATATCGTAGCTACGGTGTTTGTGGCGTTTGGCGCAACTCTTGCTACCTATGTGGGACAGAACCGCGGTGCAGGAAAGATGGAGAGGGTGCGGACAGGCGTTCGCTATACCCAGTACATGGTACTTGCATGGAGCGTGTTTACAATGGCGGTTATGTTCTTTTTCGGGAAATATCTCACATACCTGTTTGTGAGTCCGTCGGAAACAGACGTAATTGATGTTGCTGTGACATACTTCCATACGGTTTTCTGGGCATATCCATTTCTTGGAAGTATTTTTATTTACAGAAATGCCCTGCAGGGAATGGGCTATGGACTGGTTCCCATGCTGGGAGGAATCTTTGAGCTTGTGGCAAGAGCCGGAATCGTTATGCTTGTTGCCGGACGGACCAGCTTTGCCGGTGTCTGCCTTTCTGACCCGGCTGCGTGGCTTGCGGCGCTGATTCCGCTTGTCCCTTATTATATTTACATTATGAAAAAGAAGCACAGGACGAAAACAGCATAGTAAGCATAAAAAAATCTCCATTCGGAAAATCCGGATGGAGATTATTGTTTTTTTATTACGCGCGCCGCACTTCGGAATGGTCCCACAGACGTTACCTCTGCAGTTAACTCAGCCCAGGCACCCTTACGGCACACAAGAGCTTCTGCTTAGTGCTGCTGCATTCCTGCCCTGACACGGTTCACAGATTCCTGTTGCGTAAGACCCAAACGTCAACGCCACTTATAGAGGGCAGCTCCACAGGATACAAGCCTCGGATTGGCATCACCCCTGCTGTAGCGGATTGCAGGTACAGGGCACCGCTAACTCCCCGGCTGCGCGGACTTTAAGTATAGACGTTTTTAAAGGGTTTGTCAATAGAATACCGGAAATTCAACGAGATATACTTTGGGCGCAGGCGATGAATTGACAGGCTTTTATGTGGATTTATAAAAGAATACAGAGTTTCTATTGTGCGTATTTTGAAAATATTATATAATAAATATACTTTGAACGATAAATACTATACAATAAAAACTGGAGGGAATCACTATGATGAAAAGAATCGGCTTACTGACAAGCGGCGGCGATTGTCAGGCATTAAATGCAACCATGCGAGGCGTTGTAAAGGGGCTGTCAAACAATCTTGACGAGCTGGAGGTTTACGGTTTCGACGATGGCTATAAGGGATTAATCTACGGTAAATACCGTATGCTTACATCTAAAGATTTTTCCGGAATCCTTACACAGGGCGGAACGATTCTGGGAACATCCAGACAGCCGTTTAAGCTGATGCGTGTGCCGGACGAAAAAGGTCTTGATAAAGTGGCGGCTATGAAGCAGACGTATTATAAGCTCTGTCTGGACTGTCTGGTAATTCTGGGCGGAAACGGAACGCAGAAAACAGCCAATCTTCTCCGTGAAGAAGGATTGAATATTATTCATCTTCCAAAGACAATCGACAACGACATTTACGGTACAGATATGACCTTCGGTTTCCAGAGCGCAGTAAATATTGCGACGAATGCGATTGACTGTATTCATACAACTGCAGCTTCTCATGGACGTGTTTTCATCGTAGAGGTTATGGGACATAAGGTAGGAAGCCTTACTCTTCATGCCGGAATAGCAGGAGGAGCGGACATAATCCTGATTCCGGAAATTCCTTACGATATCAAGAAGGTGGTAGATGCAATCAAAAAACGCGCAAAGGCAGGCAAGCGCTTTACGATTCTTGCAGTTGCAGAAGGCGCGATTTCCAAAGAAGATGCAGAGCTGCCTAAGAAAAAATATAAAGAGAAACTGGAAGCAAGAGCGAAAAAATATCCGTCAGTTTCTTATGAAATTGCAGACCGTATCTTTAAGGAGACAGGCGCAGAAGTTCGTATCACAGTTCCGGGCCATACACAGCGAGGCGGCGAGCCGTGCGCGTATGACCGTGTGCTTTCCACAAGAATCGGAGCAGGAGCAGCACAGGCTATTATCGACGGTGAATTCGGTATCATGGTAGGAATTGTAGACGGAAAGATTACCCGTGTTCCTCTGGCTGACTGCGCTGGCAAATTAAAGATGGTATCTCCAAAAGATCAGACTGTACTTGCAGCTAAAGAAATCGGAATCAGCTTTGGAGATTAAAGTATTTCCGGACTTGACGGAACATAGGCTTTTCCATTATTATTAATAAGACAAAAAATTACCGCCGCGGTTTTTTTCCGCGGCGGCTGTAATGTTAAAGGAGTCTGTTTATGAGTTACACTGCCCTTTACAGAAAATTTCGGCCGGACAGCTTCGATGAGGTGAAAGGCCAGGAACACATTGTGACAACCTTAAGAAATCAGATTACCCATGACAGAATTGGTCACGCCTATCTGTTTTGCGGCACAAGAGGAACCGGTAAGACTTCTGTTGCAAAGATACTGGCGAAAGCTGTAAACTGTGAGCATCCGATAAACGGAAGCCCCTGTAATGAATGCGCCATGTGTAAAGCGATTCAGGCAGGAACTTCCATGAATGTGATCGAGATTGACGCTGCGTCCAACAATGGTGTGGATAACATCCGAGAGATAAGGGAGGAGGTATCCTACCGTCCCACGGAAGGCAGGTATAAAGTATACATTATCGACGAGGTTCATATGCTTTCCACGGGGGCGTTCAATGCTCTTCTTAAGACGCTGGAAGAACCGCCGTCATATGTTATATTTATTCTGGCTACCACAGAGGCGCATAAGATTCCGATTACGATTCTTTCCAGATGTCAGCGCTATGACTTCCACCGAATCACGATTGATACCATTGCTGCGAGGCTTCAGGAGCTTCTTCGTGCAGAAGGAGTGGAGGCGGAAGAAAAAGCTGTGCGCTATGTTGCGAAAGCAGGCGACGGTTCCATGCGAGACGCTTTAAGTCTTCTTGACCAGTGCATTGCTTTTTATCTCGGTCAGGAACTGACTTATGACAAAGTTCTTGAGGTGCTTGGAGCTGTAGATACGGAAGTGTTCAGCAAGCTTCTGCGTCAGGTTCTTGCAGGAAATGTTACCGGGGCGATCAGGATTCTGGAGGAACTGATTGTAGGGGGAAGAGAGCTGAGTCAGTTTGTCGGAGATTTCACATGGTATATGCGTAATCTTCTTCTGGTAAAAACTTCAGAAAATCCGGAGGATGCGATTGATGTTTCGTCGGAGAATCTGGAACTTCTCAAAGAAGAGAGTGAGATGACAGATGCGGAAACTCTGATGCGGTATATCAGGATTTTTTCGGAACTGTCCAGTCAGATCCGCTTCGCTACACAGAAAAGGGTGCTTGTGGAGATTGCGCTGATTAAGCTTTGTCGTCCTGCAATGGAAGCGAATCTGGATTCTGTGCTTGACCGAATCCGTGTCCTTGAAAAACAGATGGAGGAGCGTCCTGTGCAGCAGGTGGTCATTGCAGCAGGAGCACCGGCAGATGGAAAAGAAAATTCCGGGGAACCGCAGGCATACAAGCCTTCCAAGGCAGCGCCGGAAGACCTTCAGAAAATTGTGGCAAACTGGAAAGGGATTGTTGGTCAGACGACCGGACTTTTCCGCCAGATGCTTCAGAAATCCATTCCCAAATATAACGGGGAAACAGCAGATGCGACATTATACGTGGAGTTTCAGGATTTCCTTGGAAAAAATTATGCGGAAAATCCGGAGGCGCAAAAGGAACTTCAGGATATTATCGCTGCTCAGACCGGAAAAGCTGTGAACATAGAAATGCTTGTTGCCAAAGAACATCAGCACAGCAATCTTGCACAGATTACCGTAGATCAGGCAATCCGTGAGAACATTCACATGGATGTAATCATTGAGGAAGATAAAGAAGAGGAAGAATAAGGAGGATTATCACTATGGCTAAACGTGGTGGATTCCCGGGCATGGGTATGCCGGGAAATATGAACAATCTTATGAAACAGGCGCAGAAGATGCAGCGTCAGATGGAAGAAAATCAGAAAGCTCTGGAAGAGAAAGAATTTACAGCAACTGCAGGCGGAGGAGCTGTTGAGGTGACTATCTCCGGTAAAAGAGAAGTGACAAAGGTGAAGCTGGCAGAAGAAGTAGTGGACCCGGATGATATTGAAATGCTGGAGGATCTTATCGTAGCAGCCACAAATGAAGCTCTGCGTAAGGTGGAAGAAGAGTCTACAGCCGTTATGTCCAAACTTACAGGCGGACTTGGCGGAGGATTTCCATTCTGATGGAATACTACAGCAGTCATATCAATAAACTGATCGAACAGCTTTCCCATCTTCCCGGGATTGGGGCGAAATCTGCCCAGCGTCTGGCTTTTCATATTATGAATATGCCGAAAGAACAGGTGGAACAGCTTACGTCTTCTATTGTAAATGCAAGGGAAAATGTTCAGTATTGCAAAAGCTGTTATACCCTCACGGATAAGGAACTCTGTCCAATCTGCAGCAATCCTCGAAGGGATCATTCTACTATTATGGTAGTGGAAAATACCAGAGATCTTGCCGCTTACGAAAAAACAGGTAAGTTCGAGGGCGTTTATCATGTACTTCACGGCGCTATTTCCCCCATGCTGGGAATCGGCCCTGACGATATTAAATTAAAAGAACTGATGAAGCGTCTGGCGGGAGATGTGAATGAAGTGATTATTGCTACGAACTCCAGTCTGGAGGGAGAAACTACAGCTATGTACATCAGCAAGCTTATCAAACCTACAGGAATTAAGGTGAGCCGTATCGCAAGCGGAGTTCCGGTGGGCGGAGATTTGGAGTATATTGATGAGGTGACGCTTTTGCGCGCGTTGGAAGGCAGAGTAGAACTTTAAGGGGGAATTTCTTTGGCAAGAAAAAAAGCAACGTCTTCAGATGTTGCAAAAAGAGCCGGTGTTTCTCAGGCTACTGTGTCTATGGTTCTGAACAAAAAGTATAATGTATCTTTTTCGAGAGAAACCGTAGAGCGGGTGGAGCAGGCGGCAAGAGAACTTGGCTACCGGCTTCCAAGCCGGAAAAATCGAAAAGAAAATAAGAAAGAAAAGCTTATAGTTGTCTTTTGCCCGACTCTGACAAGCCCCTATTATGTACTTTTGCTTCAGGGAATAGAATCAGTGGCTAATAAGCAGGGGTTCGGCGTGTTTATCTGTAATACGCAAAGGGATGCAAAGCTGGAAGAAAAATATCTGAAAATGATGCCTGCAATGCAGCCTCAGGGGATTATTTACGCATGTAATCCTCATCCTGATTTTCAGGGGCAGGTAGAAGAGCTTGCAAAAGAAATTCCCCTTGTAATCATCAGCAACAAAGAAAAAACTACCACGGTGGACGCCATTAATCAGGACAACACAGTGGTGGGGAAGATGATGGCCCGTCATCTCCTTGATCTGGGGCACCGTAAAGTGGCGTTTATTACTCCGCCTCTTACGAGAAGGCAGTGGCAGAGGAGCAAAAGGGTAGACGGTTTTGTCCGGGAATTCGAAAAAGAAGGGCTGAAGGACTGTGTGATTATTAAAGCTGCGGACGAGGCTATAGACAGACAAAGTCCTTCTATGGATACGGAATATTCTATGGGATATCGTCTTACGATGGAGCTTCTTCGTGACGGAGAGGAATTTACGGCAATCGCCGGACAGAATGACATGATGGCGATTGGAGCGCTGGATGCTCTGAGGGAAGCGAGGCTTCACGTGCCCAGAGACGTATCCGTTATCGGATGCGACAATATTTTTTATTCCGGTATCCAGAGGATTTCTCTTACGACGATAGACCATTTTGTTGCGCTTAAGGGAAGGGATGCCTGCGACATCATTATCCGCAAGATTGATACAAGCGACCATTTTCTTATGGATATGATGCCTGCGAGTTTGTACAATATCGAGTATACGCCGAAGCTGATTTCAAGAAAAACTACGGGGTATGCCCGGGTAAGGAAAGAACTGTAAAAAAATTAATTTAATATTCGTAAAAAAATTATTATTAATAATTTTGAACGAACCGTCAATAAAATACAAAAAAATATATACACATGTTAAAAAAATGGCTTTTATCACTGTTTGAATTAATAAAAATGATAATTATTAATAGAATATTTATTAATAAAAATTGCCTTATCTTGACCTGTGAACAGAATTTGCTATAATGAAATCATCAGAAAACACGGCAAAAGCTAAAAACAGGAGGAAAAAGAAATGAGATTTTTTATTGACACAGCAAAGGTAGAAGACATCAGAAAAGCAAACGACATGGGAATCATCTGCGGCGTTACAACAAACCCGTCTCTGATTGCAAAAGAAGGAAGAGATTTTAACGAGGTTATCAAAGAAATCGCTTCTATCGTAGACGGACCAATCAGCGGCGAAGTAAAAGCAACAACTGTTGACGCAGAAGGAATGATTAAAGAAGGACGCGAGATTGCAGCAATTCATCCAAACATGGTAGTTAAAATCCCTATGACAGTAGAGGGACTGAAAGCATGTAAAGCTCTTACAGCAGAAGGAATCAAAACAAATGTAACCCTGATTTTCTCTGCAAATCAGGCGCTTCTGGCAGCAAGAGCAGGCGCTACCTATGTATCTCCATTTCTTGGAAGACTGGATGATATCTCCGTAAGAGGAACAGACCTTATCCGTGAGATTGCAGAGATTTTTGCGGTAGCGGGAATCGACACAGAGATTATTGCGGCAAGCGTAAGAAATCCAATCCATGTAACAGACTGTGCGCTTGCAGGCGCTGACATTGCGACTGTACCTTACAGCGTACTTGAGCAGATGACAAAACATCCTCTGACAGACGCGGGTATTGAAAAATTCCAGAAAGACTACATTGCAGTCTTTGGGGAATAATAGTATCTGCAAATAATTAAAGGAGAAGTATAAAATGGAGAAATTAGAACTTCAGAAAATTGCAAACGAAGTCCGCAAGGGCATCGTAACATCCGTTCATGCTGCAAAAGCCGGCCATCCGGGCGGTTCCTTATCAGCAGCAGACCTGTTCACCTACTTATATTTTGAAGAAATGAATATTGACCCGAAAGACCCGAAGAAGGCAGACCGCGACCGTTTCGTTCTTTCCAAAGGACACACTGCTCCGGGACTTTATTCCACCCTTGCCCACAGAGGCTTTTTCCCGGTTGAGGATTTAAAGACACTCCGTCACCTCGGCTCTTATTTACAGGGACATCCGGATATGAAACATATTCCGGGTGTAGATATGTCCAGCGGTTCTCTCGGACAGGGAATCTCTGCGGCAGTAGGAATGGCTCTTTCTGCTAAAATGAGCAATGAAAGCTATCGCGTATATACACTTCTCGGCGATGGAGAGATTCAGGAAGGACAGGTCTGGGAGGCAGCAATGTTCGCTGGCCACAGACAGCTTGACAATCTTGTGGTAATCGTGGATAACAACGGACTGCAGATTGACGGAAAAATCGACGACGTATGTTCTCCATACCCAATCGACAAGAAATTTGAAGCATTTAACTTCCATGTGATTAATGTTGCGGACGGAAATGATATGGAGCAGTTAAAAGCAGCTTTTGACGAAGCGAAGGCTACAAAGGGAATGCCTACGGCAATTATTATGAAAACAGTAAAAGGAAAAGGCGTTTCCTTCATGGAAAACCAGGCAGGCTGGCACGGAAAAGCTCCGAACGATGAGGAGTATGCAGTTGCTATGGCAGACTTAGAAAAGGCAGGTGAAGCATTATGTCAGAAGTAAAGAAAATCGCTACAAGAGCAAGCTACGGTGCGGCTCTGATTGAATTAGGAAAAAAATATGATAACGTGGTAGTTCTTGACGCTGACCTTGCTGCAGCTACCCAGACAGGAATGTTTAAAAAAGAATTCCCGGAACGCCACATCGACTGCGGTATTGCAGAGTGTAACATGGTTGGTATTGCAGCGGGACTTGCAGCTACAGGGAAAGTTCCTTTTGCAAGTACTTTTGCGATGTTTGCAGCAGGCCGTGCTTTCGAGCAGGTTCGTAACTCTGTTGCATATCCGAAATTAAATGTAAAAATCGGCGCTACTCACGGCGGAATTTCTGTAGGAGAAGACGGCGCTACTCATCAGTGCTGTGAAGACTTTGCGCTTATGAGAGCTGTTCCGGGCATGGTAGTTGCCTGCCCTTCAGATGATATTGAAGCCAAAGCTATGGTAGAGGCAGCTTATCAGCACGTTGGTCCTGTATATATGAGATTTGGACGTCTTGCAGTTCCGGTTATCAATGACAAGCCGGATTATAAATTCGAATTAGGTAAAGGTATTGTTCTCCGTGAAGGAAAAGACCTTACAATCATTGCGAATGGTCTTTGTGTTGCTCCGTCTCTTGAAGCTGCTGAGAAACTTGCTGCTGATGGAATCGAAGCAAAAGTAATCAATATTCATACAATTAAACCTCTTGATGAAGAACTGGTTACAGCAGCAGCCAAAGAAACAGGAAAGGTAGTGACTGTAGAGGAACATTCCATTATCGGTGGTCTTGGCGGCGCTGTATGCGAGTGCCTTGCTGAGAAAGCTCCGGTACCTGTGAAACGTATTGGTGTAAACGATGTATTCGGTGAATCAGGTCCTGCAGCAGCTCTTCTTGAGAAATATGGTCTTGATGCAGAAGGCATCTACAAACAGATAAAAGAGTTCGTATAATCCTGCTTCTGAGGCTGTGCGGCATTTGACGCAGACAGCAGCAGAAGGATTCCCTGTGTGATGGTATCTGCAAGAGAGATCACAGTGGAGAGTCTGGTAGTGGAGAGCGTAAGCTGTTCCAGAATACCTCCGATATTTACGATACCTGTGATATGAATATCTCCTACAGGGGGGAGCTCCTTTTGAACTCCGGCGCCTGGGTAAAGTGCTCCATTTGCGATGGTCACATACCCCAGGTGCTTTTTTTGTCCGAGAGAGGCGTCGATGGCAATAATCAGGGCGTTTGGATGCGCGGCTTTCACTGTCTTTAATATTTTTCCAAGATTCAGGGCGTGAACCGGGTGTTCCAGAGTTCCGTAAACAAACATGTTCTGTTTTTCCAACCGGCTTAATTCCCTGCCGATGTAAGGTCCCAGACAGTCTCCGGTCATTCTGTCTGTACCGATGCACAGGAAAACAAGATCGGACCATTGACCGGGATGGTGCAGGATACATTTTTTCAGAAGATAGGCAATCTGGCTGGGAGAGTGTTCTTTGCTGGCGTTTACAAAAAATGTCATGGGATTTATTTCCTTCCGTTTGGTAACTGTTGCTTTATCATATCCTGTTTCTGGAAAAAATATGCACTGCCTCCGAAAATCAGAATCAGGAAAGCGAAGGTGCAAAAACTGTCGTTAAATTATTGGATTTCCGGTGCAGGAAATGCTAAAATCTGCGTTTTTCATATGTTATGCTGATACCCGAAGGGGTGAGGTGATATGATAGAGGTCATTTATAAAGAGGAAAACAGGGAAGAACAGGAAGAAACGGCTGTTCAGATTCCAAGGAATATACGACAGATTGGTCAGTCAGATGAAAACAGCAAAATCTACATTGAAGACTATGTATACACGTTTCTGGTTCGTCTGGCACGGTCTGCAGAGGAAAAGGACGGTCAGAAAGCCCGGGTGGCAGTGCTTACCGGAGAATCCAGATGGTATGCCGGAACCTCATGGCTTTTTATCAGGGGAGCTCTGATAGTGGAGAATATGGAGGCGGCAGCAGACCATATTGACTTTACGGATGAAATCTGGCAGAAGGTACATGAAGAGCAGGAAAAATATTTTGCAGAACAGGAAGTTGCAGGGTGGTTCTTTTCTCAGCCTCAGATTCCTGTGGAATCCAGTGAAATTTTTACCAGAGTTCATCTGAAGCACTTTGGAGGAGAAAAAGTGCTTATGATTATGGAGCCGCAGGAGCGGGAAGATGCTTTTTTCCGTTACGAAAACGGAGTTATGGAAAAGCAGGGCGGATATTATATTTTTTATGAAAAGAATCCGCAGATGCAGGCATACATGATAGAAAAAAACGGCGAACTGCAGACTGGAGAGGCGGAGAAATGTGAAGATAAGGCTGTGAAGAACTTCCGAAGGATCATAACAGATAAGAAGCAGGATGCTCAGGAAAGAGCTTCTGTTTTTTCTTATGCGGCGACTGCCTGCCTTGCGGCTGCCGTACTTCTTGTTGGAGTGAATTTTTATCGCAACTACCAGAGTATGAAAAGTATTGAAACGGAAATCAGGCAGGCGTCATCTGTTATTGTGGAAGAAGTAACTCCCGTACCTACACAGGAGATAAAGAGTTCGGAGGGGGCTGTATTAAAGAAAAATACGATTCCGACTCAGCTTCCAAAGAAAAAAGATATAACCCCGACACAGAGTCCTTCTGTGACAAAATCTCCTGAACGGGAAAAAATACAAAAAGAAGAGGATAGTGCAGCATCGGGAGATGAAATTTACAGGGAAGAGTCTGATGTCAGGAAAGCGCAGAGACGAAAGGCTCTTGAGGAAAAGAAAAATGAAACCGAGGTTTCTTCCGGGGGGATACATGAATCTTATGTGATTAAACCGGGAGACACGCTTTTTCAAATTAGTATGGCGCGTTACGGGAATATGGACGCTATGGCTGAGATTTGCCGTCTTAACGGGCTTTCGCTGGAGGAAATCATTTATCCGGGACAAGTAATTGTATTACCCTAGAAAAGTATGTTATAATGCTTCTGTTATAAAAACAGCAGGAGCATATAAATATGCACAAAAAGTATAAGGTAAGGATGAAAGATGGCAAATACATTCAAGAATATACGAAGAAAATACAAAAAAAGAAAGTTAATGGCTGAAAAAGCGAAGCAGGCAAGGGGACAAAGCGGAGGAGATGCGGCAGACAGCTATCAGATAAAGCTGAGCCGCCATAGAAAAAAAGCCTTGAGGAAAGCGCTGATAACGGCTGGAACTGCGGCTGCGGCAGTGCTGCTCGTTTTCCTTTATGTGGAAAAAAGAAGTTATAATGAGTATAAAATACTCAAAACAAGTGAACAGGAAGATATTGTTTCAACAAATTATGAAGAGCTGGATGGGAAAATTTTGCGCTACAGTCCTGATGGCGTGTCTCTTGTATCGAATAAACTGGAGACGCTCTGGAGCGAAACATATGAGATGCAGAACCCGGTAGCAGACGTAAACGGCACAAGAGCTGTTATTGCGGACAGAGACGGTACTCTGCTTCAGATTTACGATAAAAAAGGAAGAACCGGCAGTGTGACGACTTCTTATACGATCGTAAAAGCCAGAATTTCCGAAAGTGGTCTTGTTGCTGCAATTCTTGATGGAGGCGATGATACATGGATTAATCTTTATGCAGAAGATGGAAGCCTGATTGCAGAAAATCAGACGCGTATCGAGGATCCGGGCTATCCGCTGGATGTCGCGGTTTCTGATGACGGAGCTGTAATGATGGTGACCTATCAGTTCGTGGACGGAGGACAGACCACAAGCTATGTTGCGTTTTATAATTTTGGAGATGTAGGGCAGAATGAGGAAGACAGGATTGTCAGTGGCTTTACGTATGACGGCGTTGTGATTCCGCAGATTCAGTATTTGGATGGCGGATGTTCCGTGGCGCTGAGGGATGATGGCTTTACTTTGTATAATGGTAAGCAGATTCCGAAAGAAAGCGAGAGCGTGGAGGTGGATAGAGAAATTATCAGCACATTCTACGATGAGGAACTCGTTGGTCTTGCTTTCAAAAATGATGATAAAAATAAGCAGTATACTATGGAAGTATATTCTACAGGCGGGAAATTGAAATTTAAAAAAGATTTCAATATTCCGTATACACACATTGAGATGAGCGATGGATATATACTGATGTACAACAGTTCTCAAATGTGTGTGATGAACAGCAGAGGTGTAGAAAAATATACCGGCTCTGTAGATGGTACCATTAAGGATTTTTTCAAAATGGGTATGAATAAATATCTTCTGGTACTTGATAATGGAGTTCATGTGATTAAATTGAGTTAGGAGGAAACTATGGACTGGACGTGGCTTGGCATTGCAGCGGCTGTGTTTGTGGCATTCTCCTGTTATATGGGATTCAGGAGGGGATTTGTCAGAGAGGTTGTTTCCATGTTTTGCGTAGTGCTCTCCATGGCGGTCGTATGGTTTATAAACCCTTATGTGAACGAATTTATCTGCGAAAACACACCTGTGTATGAAAACATACAGGAGAGCTGCAGAAACATGGTGGAGCTGCAGGGAAAAGAAGAAACGCACCCTGACCGGGAGCAGCAGAATGGCATCCTGGAGAGTCTGAATCTTCCGGGATTTCTCATAGATGATCTGGAAGTCAATAATACGGCGGAAATGTACCGTTATCTTGCAGTGGAGACTTTTACAGATTATGTATCGGGATATCTGTCCAGAGTAGCTGTGAACGGAATTTCCTTTCTGGTATCGTTCGTTCTGGCGACGCTTTTGATTCGGATGATTACCTGGGCGTTGAATCTGATTGCCGGACTTCCCGTTATAAAGGGAGCCAACAAGCTGGCGGGAGGCGTCCTTGGAGCTGCAAAAGCTGTCATCTTCATATGGGTAGCATTTCTTGTGCTTACAATTCTGTGTAATACAGAGGTTGGAAAGGCAGGGCTTGAGATGATTGAGAGAGACAGTATTTTGAGCTGGCTGTATGAAAAAGACATCTTCATAGACATCTTTATGAATATCTTTTATGGTGTCAAAGTATAAAGAAAAGACAGGATAATGTGCTTCTTGGAAAAAATGTAAAAAATTGTAAAAAAACACTTGACGTATATAAAAGAGAATGTTATACTGAAATCCGCTTCTGATTGAGGCGGATTTTTCATTTTGAAAACGACAAAAAAGTTTGAAAAAAATGAAAAAAGGTGTTGACAAACAGCGAAGGACATGATAAGATGTCAGAGTTGCTGAAAACAACAACACAAAATACTTCAAAAAAACATTTTGAAAAAGTTGAAAAAAGTACTTGACAAGATGAAAACGAAGTGTTAAAATAAACAAG
>CATXEA010000018.1 GCA_958367245.1 uncultured Blautia sp. | reverse complement strand
CTGCCGGTGTCGGGTTGATTGCTGTAACAAGGATTAATTTGCCGTTCTCCTTATCACTTTCTTTCAGAAGGTTATAATCGATTTTTGCTTTGTATTTTCCGTACTGCTCCAGATATTTATCATCGATTCCTGCTTTTTCTGCAATGGCAGTAATCGGAAGCATTTCGGTTTCCTGTGCAATTTCGATATCAGTTTTAAATCCCATAATTAAATTACCTCCTTAGGTTTTATATAAAACAGGCTGCCCTGTCTTATTCATTGATACAGGCAAGAAAAGCCTTAAGGGATCCGATGATCACATCTCCCATAACCGCCATATCCTCCGCCTGGAAAGCTACAGGGAAATTATCGGAAAAGAGAATCTGGGAGGATGGCGGAAATTCCTCGTCTCCTTCCCATAAAATCATCTGGATTTTGTATTCAGGGAAAATTTCCACCTCGTAGGCAATGTCTCCGTGAGAGACAGGAAGCGCTCTCAGATGTTCCATGATTCTGCGGAAATCACCCAGACGCATACCATAGGTAAAGGCAAGACGCTTAATGCACCGTCCGTCAAACTGACGCAGATACACCTCTCCCCAGGGCATTTCACGGTAAGTCTTATACGCGCCTGTTCCCTTAGAATTCATGCCGTGAAGCAGGAAACGTATAGTAAGGATTTTTGCATAAATCATAGACTCCAGCGGATAAAAGCCCTTATCATCAGGAGTATGGCTGACCTGAAAATCAGGAAATGTAATCTGATACTGTGTGCCAAGCATAGTCAGTGTGAAAGCCTTTTTTTCTTCATCATAAGGAATGTCGAGTCTTGCTGAAATCTCAGCAGGATCCGCATTTTTATATTCTTCCATATAATGTTCCCAGGGCATTCTTTCTTTGCTGTCTTTCTCGTAATTTAAGTCGCTTAAGTTAAAAGCCATAATTACCTCCAGGGTGTGTTTTAATCATTATCTGTTCTGGATTTCTTCCATTACAGCAGGAAACATGGTTGTATCTGTATGCGGGATAAAACATGCGCCCACAAATTCATCCATGTAAGTCGGAACTGTAGAAAGTTCCATATAAGTCATGTTTGATGCCAGCTCATACGTCTTCTTTTCAGCAGGTGTGGACAGAAGCATCAGATATGCGCCTGTAAGAGAGGAGTTTCCGATGTAGTGGAATTTATCCAGAGGAATATCAGGAAACATACCGATATTTACAGCGTTTTTCATATTGATTCCGCTTCCGATACCGCCGGCAACATAAACGTCGTCGATCATGCTGATATCAAAGTCAAGGGAAGAAAGCATCGTGCGGATTGCTGAGAAAATCGCTCCCTTCGCACGTATGAAGTTGTCGATATCCACTTCTGTGATTTCTACATCTTTCACAGAACCGGCCTCTTCTTCGAAGGCAAGAACATAGCTTCCCATACCATATTTATCGTGTTTGATACGTTTGCCCTCGCGGATAAATTTTCCTTTCGGATTGATGATTTCACACATAAAGAGCTCGCTGATAACATCAATGATACCGGAGCCGCAAAGACCAATCGGTTTGGTTCCGGGCTCGCCTACTACCTTGAAGGTCGGCTCCATAGTCTCTTTATCAATGGTACATGCCTCAATAGCTCCATCTGTAGCACGCATTCCGCAACTGATATCGCCGCCCTCAAAGGCAGGACCTGCAGAACATGCACAGCTCATCATAAAATCAGAGTTTCCGAAAACAAGTTCTCCGTTTGTACCAAGGTCGATAAACAGAGAAAATTCCGGTCTGTTCCAAATCTCGCTTACCAGCGTACCGGCAGTGATGTCGCCGCCTACATAGCTTCCTATATTCGGAGCCACAATAATGTGTGCATCCTGATTAATATCAATTCCCACGTCAGAAGCAAACAGGGAATTGGTTTTAAAGAATGCAGGAATATACGGCTCCATACGCAGAGGATCTGCATTGATTCCTGCAAACAGATGATTCATAGTTGTATTTGCTGCTACGCACATTCTGTAAATCTGCTTCTTTGGAAAGTTTGCATTTTTACACATTTCATGGATCATCGGATTGATGGTCTCTTTGATCACAGCATCCTGAAGCTTCTTCTGTCCGCCCGGCTTCTGTGATTCGATAATACGATTGATAACGTCCGCGCCGAAACGAATCTGTCCGTTTCCTGCTGAACCTTTGGCAAGGATCTCGCCATTTTCCATATTGATCAGAACCGCTGATACGGTTGTGGTTCCGATATCAACAGCAAGACCGCCGATAACGACTTCCTCATCTTTGCCGAAGATATCATAAACAAACATATCTTCTGAAGTTGTACGAAGTACACATTTTACTGAAAAATTATTTTCTCTGAGAACGTCAGGAAGTTTCTTTAATACTGTATAAGGAATTCTGACTCTCTTAATATTCAAAAATTTACGCAGAGCGCGTACCAGTCGTTCATTGTCAGGCATAGTATCATCCAAAGACGGAGGATCCATAGTCACTTCTACAATATCAAGACTGTTTTTTAATTCAATGCCGGAAAGCTGAATATCCTTCTTGGCATTTTCAAAAATGGCAATTTCTTCTTTGGAACTTAAATCCGCAACTTTCATTCTGCTTTTATACGCAGATGCAATATCAGGAACAAGCACTGTAACATCTCCGCAGACTGTGCTGGTACAGGAAAGTCTCCATCCTGCCTGATATTCCTCTTCAGAAATATGAAGTGTCTTTTTACTGTTAAGTTCTCCGCTCTTTAACTGCACACGACATTTTCCGCAGGATGCATTTCCTGAACATGGTGCATCGATCGCTACATTCGCTCCACGCGCTACTTCAAGTAAATTATCTCCTTCATTGGCAAATGCTTCTACCACGCTGCCATCTTCGAATGCAAATGTTACCTTAAACATCGGCAACCACCTTTCTTATAGCCTTTTTATCTCATTCTTGTTATAAGAAAGGGCTGAAGACCGAAGTCTCCAGCCCTCATAGTCATGTACTCTATTGAACCGGTACGCCTTACTGCAAAGGCGTCAAACGGCTGCAAACTGATTAGATTTCCAGATAGGAATCTGCATACAGTGTGTTGTTTTTGAATACATCACAGGATTTGATAGTTTCCATCAGACGCAGGTCGTTAGGGTTAACGATTGCTGATGTAAGACCATTCATCATAGCCATAGCTACCAGAGCAGAGTCCATAATCGGACGGATATGTTTCGGCATACCGTTACTGTTATTGGAAAGACCACCAGTAGAGTTCAGTCCCATATCAGAGAACATTTTGATTGCTTCCAGAACTTCCATCTGTTTTTCCTGCATTCCTTTAACAACAAGGAATAACGGGTCAAACCACAGATCAGAAGGATCCATACCAAGCATCATACCTCTCTCAAGCATATTCTGGCAGTGCATCATACGCTCATCGTTGTCTGCTGCAACCATACCGGAAGAGCAAAGTGCGATAACGATTGCATCGTTAGCTGCTGCAAGGTCGATGTTTGCAATTCTGTCGCCTGCGTCAGCAGAGTTTACGATTGGTTTGCCTTTTGCACGGTTGTATACGGAAATACCAGCTTCGATAGCTTTCATATTTGTTGTATCAAGTGCAAGCGGAACATTGTCAAACTCAGACTGAAGAAGCTGAACTGCCCATTTCATTAAATCTTCACCATCGTTCTCAGCAGGTCCGATGTTTACATCAAGATATGTAGCGCCTGCATCAAGCTGCTGTTTTGCTCTTTTGATGATCGGCTCTGCGTCTCTCTCTGTGAATGCTTTATTAACTGCAGGTGCTGTAGTGGAAAGTCTTTCTCCAATTGTTACAAATTTTGCCATACCCGTGTCTCCTTTAAAAATTTTTTGTATGTTTTACTGCATATCTTTCAGGAACTTAACAAGCTGTACAGCTTCTCTTGGTCCTACGATAATTTCCCATCCTGGAAGTTTCGCTTCGAGATCACCTTTCAGAACTGCTACTTTACCCGGGATAACGAGTTTTCTGCATTTTACCTTAGGTTCAACATTCTCGATGATGAATTTGGAAATGCTGTTGCCGGAGAATTTACCAGCAGCCCAGGAAGTAAGTACGGAAAGTCCGCCTGCATCGTTGATAACAAGGTTAAGCGGAACACCGGAACGCTCTAACTCACCGGATACTACGAAGTATGTAAGAGCAAAGTCTACAGTAGTAACAACTAAGGAGTTCTCGTCTGCGCCGTTTAATGGGTAAATACCTGGTTCAACTTTCATCGGTTTCTGTGGGTCAGTGAATACGTTCTGACGAAGTCCGTATAACGGAAGAGCTTCTGCGTATGTCATCTGCTCCATAACGATGATGGAACCGTATTTCATTGTGAATACAGATGCTAATGCTGCCTGTAAGTGGTGATCGCCTTTTGCAAGTTTAGCCAGATTAACGATGGATGGATATCCGAATGTTCTGTCCTGATCTTTGAGTGCTGCACGACGAACCATAACTGCGTTAGCAAAAGTTTCTTTAACGTCAGCTCCTGTAACATCTAATACGAGGTTCTTGTTTCCAAGTTTCTCAAGAGCTGCTGTTGTGTCATATAATTCATTAATGTCTTTTCCGGTTACACCGAGAACTACGCCAGCTTCTGTAGCAACTGCGTTCATTGCTTCATAGTTGGATGCGTCAGCTCCGTTTAATACCGGTTTGCTGTCTTTGCATACTGCAAGAGCTGCTTTTGCTGTCTCAGGATCTTTACATCCTAAAACAAGTGTTCTTCCAAGACCTGCTGCTTTTTCAACTAATGCTGTGTATGCTGCTGCGTCTGCACCTTCCATGCAGTTTACATATACAAGCTCTGCGTACATTCTCTCACCGATACGGTCGTAGTCAACCTTCGGGATTTCAGCAAGCTTCGCTTCTACTGTAGCATCGTCCATGCCTGTGCAAAGAGATACTGCATATCTTGGTTTGCTCACAAAAGTTTTTTCATGTCTGAATAATACAGTTTCACCGCCAAGTGTAAATTCTTCAGAACCTGTACCGATTTTGATTGTTTTCATTGGCGGAGCAGTTGCCTCGGATAAGGAAGCAATTGCTTCATCGGACATATGCGGACACTGGTCAATCTGCATTGCGCCCTGTGCAACCTTCATAGAGAAAGCCATACATGTCGGGCATCCGCATTCCTTACAGTTTTTCTTTGGTGTTAATTTAAAGATCTGAATACCATTCAGTGCCATAGTTTCTTCCTCCTATTCAATTACGCAAGTGCTTTGATCATTTTGGAAATTGTTGCAACAGACTGCGGATGTCTTAAGATAACCGCGTCAGAACCTGCTGCCAGGTCTGCTGCTGCTGTCATAATTTCCATATCGATTCCACGCTCGTCCTGTGATCCCCACTCAGGCATATCAGCTTCAGAAGCCATAGCTTCTTTTACGCCCCATGTCTCAGCGGAAACAGGTGTAATGATAGGCATCTGCAGCATATTATCATTCTGGGATAAAGCTGCGCCTTTGATACGGTCCATAGTAGATACAACATACTCATATCCGTATCCAACTGCTGCACTACCAATGTTCATAACGATCTTCTGTGCATTAACACCTAACTGTGTAGTAACAACGTTTAACTGTTTTGCAAGGTTGATATCTACGGCAGACTCAGCGCCTACGATCTGATCGTATGCAAGACCTGCTGCAGCACCGATTGCTTTGTAGTTCTCTTCTTTTTCGGAAAGGATGAGAACATTTCTTCCCTGAAGAACTTCACATACCTTCGGAAGAAGTTCAGCGTCTTTTTCTACGTTTTTGCAGCCTTCTACTACTAATGGGCAGTCAACTGCTTCTGCTACTTCCTTAACAACTGCAAGCAGTTCGTCGATGGATTTGTTAGCGCCGTTCGGGTCTCCGCCTTCAAGTGTAAGAGCAAGGAAGTCAGCACCTTCCATAGCTGCTGCTTTTTTAGCGATATCGCCGATTGTTTCAGCGCCTTCATAATATGCTTTGATTCCTGCGGAAAATCCTTCCAGACCCATATCAGAAATTTCAACACCTACTTTAGGTGTGTTCTCTGCTGGTGCATCAAAGCTGTAGAATGGGAATGTGGAATCTCCACCGAATGTTACAGTTTTGTCTCCGCTTCCGATTGTTACTGTGTTAATCTTTGCATTAAACTTCTGTGGTTTGTGATTAAACGGCATTTCTCGTTAGCCTCCTATATAAAAATATATTTTGCGTGCGAACACGACGCAGGACACGCATCTCCTGCGCCGGTTCGATACCGCACTTTATCAACTAAATTATACTACAATCTCTATGTAATTTACAAGGCAATTTCCGCACTTTTTACCCTGCTTTCCTGCACAGGAACGCTCAATGCGCCCATTTGCAGCAAATTACATCATTGGTTCCAGACCAAGAGCCGGATGTCCTTTTTCTGTAAGGAATCCTACTAATGTCTCAGGATCTTCAGCGATTGTCTCATCACCGATCATATCAGTGAAGTTGTCGATTCCGTAAAGTTCTTTTGCTGTAGCGTTCAGACGGTCAGCAACAAACTCTTTTAATTCTTTCGGCATCCATACGATACGCTCGATACCGCCCTCAGCCTTCATGAATTTCTTGGAGGAGATGAAGTGTTTACCATGTCCCATGAATCCAGGTGTCTGAACACCGCCGCCTGTCATGGAAGCCATCTCTGGGAATGTCATTCCAAGAGGTGTCATGCCTGCATACTCACGGTTAGCGATAACAACACCGTTGGAGAATGGTTCGATACCACAGATACACTCGAAGCATCCACAGGATGTCATTGGATCCTGCATGATGGAGTACAGTGTAACGTGCTCAAGAGCACCCTGTGAGAATTTCTGAACTGCTTCATCAACGTCTTCGTAAGCACCGAGATTTTCATCGATCGGTCTTTCTTTTGTAATAATCTGGCAAGGTCCGTTCGGATCAAGCTGATGTGTAGCTTTTGCATCCAGCCATGAAACGGCACCGCAAAGACCAAGTCTCTCAGGTGTAACAACACATACGTGAGATGGTGAGAATGCCTGACAAAGGATACAGCTATAGTATACGTCTACAGATTCGTCTGTCAGAGTGTCAAGACGCTCATCACGTTTCTCGAAGATCGGGATAGCGATCTCGTGACGTACTCTTGTACATTCAGCAGGATCTGTGTAAATAACAACCTCACATTTATCAACAACTGCGTCAAATTCGTTCTTAACCTGAGCGTAGAGAACTTCGCCGAGATGTTTGATACGGAAGCCTGCGTTGTATGCGTCGTGGCTGATACGGATACGCTGCATATCACGCTGTCCTGTATGGTAAACACCCTCGATGCAGTTGATGTAGTTATGGAATTTACGCTCGATAACCGGCTCAAAGTCAGCCTGCATGTTCTTGCCTGCAACTTTAACAACATATGCGATATTGTTTTTGCTGCCGTCTTCCATTTCATCAACTTCAGGTCCGATTACAGTAATCTTGTGGTCTTCTACTTCGCTTGCCTCGCAGGTCTGTACAAGCTCTGCACAGTCAACGCGGGAACCATCGAATTCAACCTGCATGTCTTTACGACGGATGATCTCACCCTCGAAAGCAGATGCAAATGCAACCGGAATATCAATATTTGTAATTTTGATCTTGATGTCACGAGCTTCCAGAGATGTTGCATTCCATTTGGAAACATCTGTCTGGCAGATAAGGCTCTTAGGAACTCTTGCAACGTCCGGCTGGTTTGTGATAACCGGGAAGCCAAGAGCGATAGCGCCTGCGCCGCAAGCTACGATCACGTCGTTCAGCGGAGCAAATGCGTTAACGAATGCAGGTACACGTTTCATTGTGTATTCCATAAGTGTTCCGGCATCACCAGGTGTTACGTTACCGAAGATCAGAGCTGCACGAAGAGCTACAGATACTACATGGATAACGGATGTGATGTCTTTACCAAGCGGGATAACACGTACGTTTGCGCCTGTTTTATAGTTGATTTCAGAAAGCTGATCAATGATATCTCCTACAAGTGTTACAAGGATACCCTGTGCCTGATAGGATTTAACAAGTGTTGCAGCTTCTTCTGCTGATGCAGCTTTGCCGATGATAACTGCTACGCCAGGGATATCGCCTGTTACAAGCGGTACACCAAGTTCACGGATTGCAGCATCTGCAAGATGTCCGTAGCATGGCTCTTCATATGGAGTAGCTCCATCAATATATTTCAGAACTTCAATAAACTCTGCGCAGAGAGCTGTAGCAACACCTGACATAAATACGTCATGTGTTCTTTTTTCTCTTGTCATAAGAGTTTTCAGAACGCCAAGGCCTTCTTTTAACTCAGCAAGAGTGGAAATTTTTGTTCCTGTCACTGCATAGTAGCATGGCAGGGAGTAAGCTGTGTTTGGGAAGCTGACTGCTTTGTCTGCTCCGTACTGTTCGATTGCCTGATTAATAGCACCTTCGGTCAGGCCATAAACCGCATCATTTCCTGCGAAAACACTTTCAAATAAAGTCACTGTTATACCTCCTAAATTTTATGATCACTGACGATCTATTTTTTCTTTGATCTCTTTGATTTCATTGGTAACTGCTTCGCTGTAGTCAAACGGGGATTTGCCCTGTCTGTCCGCGTCAATTACCTCTGTATTATAATGAATCATTCCCAAAAGATCTTCCTGTGGAATCCGCTCTCTGATAAAGTTCTCGTCGTCTTCGTTTCGCACCTTGTTGGCAACGACCTTTACCTGAGATACGCCCAGATCTTTTGCAAGTCTTTTGACATTTTTGTAAGTCTGGACACTTCTGGCACCCGGTTCGATCACTACGACAAAAGCGTCAACACCCTCTGTCGTTCCTCTGCCGAGATGCTCAAGACCGGCTTCCATATCAAGAATGACAACGTCCTCTCTGCGGAGAACCAGATTATTGATAATACGCTTCAGCATTACATGCTCCGGGCAGACACAGCCGCCTCCGCCGGTCTCCACAGTTCCCAGGACAAGAAGTCTTACACCGTTGCAGACTTTTCCGTACTTGTCCGGGATGTCATCTACCTTTGGATTCAGATGATAAAACTGATTTCCTGCCGTAGCGCCGGTACGTTCCTCAACAAGCTTACGCATCTTGGAAATAGGAACGATAGAATCCAGAGTTTCTTCATCAAAACCAAGGGCAAGTCCCAGATTTGCATCCGGATCCACATCTGCCGCAAGCACAGGTCTTCCCTCTGCTGCGTAAAGTCGGGCAAGAGTTGCTGAAAAAGTAGTCTTACCTACTCCGCCTTTTCCTGTAACTGCTATTTTCATTTTACGTCATCCACCTTTTGTCAATTTAGCTTCAGGATTTATTCAAGCAATTAGATTCCTAAAGCAGTTCTCTTTTCTTCAATTCTTTCAATCATCAGGTCAACTAATTTTTCGATGTCTGTTTCTACTGTGAAAGCTGCATCAACCCATTTTCTTGTTCCCTCTGTAAGGAGCTGTGCCATTTCAGAAGAACCGGAAACGTATGGATCTACACCGAGGAATGTATCGATACCTGTACCGATTACATAGTTACCGATAGATACGGCTTTTTCGGACATCCACTCAGGAGCGCATCCTACAACCGGAAGCTGATGGATCTGAAGACCTGCATCTTTTGCAAGCTCGGCTGCAAGGATCATCATACGGGAAATATCTACGCAGGAGCCCATGTGAAGTACCGGCGGGATATCAGCAAGTTCACAAACACGTTTCAGACCTGCACCGCAGAGATCTTTCGCGGATTTGTCCATAAGACCTGCTTTTGCAGCAGCCTGTGCGGAACATCCGGAAGCAATGATAACGATATCGTTTGCGATACATTTCTTCATCAGTTCGATATGTGCATAGTCAGGACGGATTTTCGGGTTATTACATCCAACCATTGCAACAGCACCACGGATAACACCGGAGGTAATACACTCAAGTAACGGTTTGGTTGTTCCTGTAACATCTACCTGAGAGTTTGTAACACCGTCAAGAGTCTTAACGATTGCTTCTACAGAGTAACCAACAGTTGCTTTCTGTTTTAACTGAGGAATGTGTACAAGCTCAGGTTTTCTGTTCTTGAAGTTGTCAATCGCCAGTTTAACGATTGCTTTTGCGTTTTCTCCTGCTGTTTCAGCGCTGAAACGGATGAAATCAGAATCAGGCATCTGAGCGATTGGAGAAGTTGTGATAAATTTAGTATGGAAGCATTTGCTTAAAGGTCCTAATGCAGGGAAGATACACTGAACGTCTACTACGATTGCTTCACAAGCGCCTGTAAGTACGACATTTTCCTGCTGAAGGAAGTTACCTGCCATCGGAATACCGCGACGCATAGCTACTTCGTTGGAAGTACAGCATACACCGGATACAGTGATTCCTTTTGCACCAACAGATTTCGCATAGTCGATCATTTCTTTGCTGTCTGCATATTCACAGATCATCTCAGAAAGGCTCGGGTCATGTCCGTGAACAACGATGTTTACGTTCTCTTCTACCATAACGCCAAGGTTTGCTTCTGTATCAATAGGCTTCGGAGTTCCGAACAGTACGTCGGAGAACTCTGTTCCCATCATGGAACCGCCCCATCCATCGCCAAGACCGCAGCGGATAGACTGTTTTACAAGAGCTTCCGGAAGGGAAGAACATCCCATATGTGTCATATGTAAGGAAGAAGAAACCTCACGGTCGATGGCACGTGGTGCAACCTCGTTCTCAATGAGTTTTTCTTTCTGTCCTGCAGGCATTCTGTCAAGGAATCTCTGGTAACCGAATGGTTTACCGTATTCCATAAGACCGATTTCTGCCATCTCATGAGCCAGATCGTAGATATCTTTACCCTCTGTTTCTACGCCCCACTCTTTTGCAATACGGATCAGTTTCTCAGGATCTTTTACCTTGTAGTTTCCGTCTTCTGCTGCGCAGTGCAGTGTATGACAGATTTCACGGCCGTGGTCGGAATGTGTAGCTGCTCCGCCGGCTGTAAATTTAAGATAGTTACGACCTACGATTCCGTGTGCATCACATCCGCAGATTCCTCTCGGAGCTTTAGCAGTAATACGGCATGGACCCATGGAACAGATACGGCAGCAGATACCCTGCTCACCGAATTTACAGTGTGGAGTCTGATTTTTTACACGTAACTGCCATGCATCAGCGCCTACCTTTGCACCTGTCTCTAAAAGTCTGGCAGTAGCCGCTTCAAATTCATCCACTGTAGTTAATTTGAATTCACTCATTATAGACCTCCTTTAAAATTGTACATGATTGTACTTTTGTCTTTCATTGATTTTTATAATAACCCCGCAGGCAGGAACCCATCCCCACCCATGGGTTATTTAACTGTAAAAAAAGTCCGCGCCACAATTTTTACAATTGCCTATGCGCACAAACAGCCCTCACCGCAGAAGCGGCAAGGGATGCTCTATTTAATTATAAATCTAACTTGTCAACAATCGCACGAAGCGCAACCTTGACCGGATTATCTTCAGGAAGGGATGCGGTAGGACGTCCTTCGCAGTCATATTCATAAACCGCCTCGTCCTGAGGCACTACGCCAAGAAGGTTGAGTCCCTGATTAGCGATTTCTTCTTTGATTCCGTCATTGAGTTCGCCCTTCGGCGCTCTGTTGATAATAAGCCCTACTGTGGAAGGCTTCATCTCGCATTCTTTGATCAACTGTGCAATTCTGCCAACAGCCTGCACTCCGCGTCTGGAACAGTCGCTGACAAGAATGGCTGTCTGCATACTCGGAAGAACGCCTCTGCTGATATGTTCCATTCCGGCTTCATTATCTACAACAAAATATGGATAGTTATTCTGATATTTCGCAAGCTGAGCCTGAAGAAGTCCGTTTACGAAACAGTAGCATCCCTTGCCCTGTGTTCTTCCCATAACAAGGAGATCAAAATCATCGTCCTCAACAAGAGCGTCCTCAAAACGCATCTCTGCCCAGTCCGCCTTGGATACGCCAGTAGGAATCGGGCTCTTCGCAGCAAGTTCCGCATGTGCGATCTCTTCACGCACATCGCCCAGTGTAGTTTCTACTTTTACGCCAAGGACTTCGTTAAGGTTGGAATTCGCATCTGCGTCTACTGCAAGAACAGGACCTTTTCCTTTTTCGCAAAGGTACTGAATCAGCATTCCGCATAATGTTGTCTTACCTACGCCGCCTTTACCTGCGACTGCTATTACATGTGCCATAAAACTCTAATTCCTCCTAAAATCTGCCGTGATCATTCACAGGAGAGCTTCACGATGCTGTTTGCCAGATCCACCATAAGGATTCTGCCCTCGATCACTCTCTCATCGCCCATAATGTCACGGAGAATCACCTTATCTCCGTCTACATCAATGCGGCTTACATTTTTGAAAACAACGGAATTGTCGCTTTCTTTATAAACAGTTGCCAAACACATTGCCGACGCCTCCTATTTCATTTCTTCTTTTACAAGTGTCAAAGCAAGACCAAGTCTCATATTGCCTTTCTGGAAATCTGCAACGCCTTCTTTGATCGTCTTAGCTGCCGCAGCAAGTCCCATCTTCTCCAGATTCTCAGCCATCTGGTCAAGCTCCTGCGCATGATGCTCGTTGTGCTGAAGCATGTAGGTGAGAAGCGCGATCGTTTCGTTCTTGCAGTCGCCGCCCTGACAGGAGCCGCAGCCTTCGCCATGAGAATGTCCGCAGGAAGCGTCCTCATGCGCATGGTTGTGCTCATGGGATTCTTCATGGCTGTGCGTATGTGTATGAGTTACGCCGTTATCGTGAGTATGTTCATGGCTGTGCTCATGTCCGTGATGAACAAGATTGCCGTTTTCGTCTTTAATCAAGTGCATGTTTTTATGCTCCTTTCCGCAATTTACCTCCCTTTCATTTCGACAGGATATTGCGCTCGTTATTTTATGACAATAAATTATCAATTTACTGTCATTATACAACTTTTCTCTGTGATTAGCAAGGCATTTAGCGTAAAAAATTACTAAAAGATTCTGAATTTCGAGTCAATAAATAGGCTATTTTACAAGGTTTGTCAATAGTTTAACCATCTCGTTATTTTGTTACCACATTACTGTTGAAAATTTGTAACACATTTGATGTACTTCTTTCACATTTTTATGCTATACTTTCAAAAGTAGTGTAAAACTTAAAAGGAATGTTATATTGAGGAGGAGTTATATTGAACAATACCATTTTTCTGAATAACGACAGAGAAATGCCCCTTTTAGGGCTGGGTGTATATAAGGCAACCGGAGAAAACGAAGCAGAAAATGCGATTATAACCGCAGCAGACGCAGGCTATCGTCTTATTGATACAGCTTCTGTTTATAAAAATGAAGAAAATGTAGGACGCGGAATCATAAAATGCGGCGTTCCCCGCAAGGATTTGTTTATCACAACAAAGGTATGGAATACAGCGCAGCGCCTGGGCGATATCCAGGGCGCTTTCGAAAGAAGCCTTGACCGCCTGAAGCTTGATTATGTTGACCTCTATCTGATACACTGGCCTGTTCCGGGATGCTATTTAAGTACCTGGAAAGAGCTGGAAGAAATCCAGAAATCCGGCCGCGCGCTCTCTATCGGAGTCAGCAATTTCGAAATCCGCCATCTGGAAGAGCTCGCCAAGGTATCCGATGTCGTCCCTGCAGTAAACCAGATCGAATGTCATCCGCTCTGTTATCCGAAGGAATTGATCGAATACTGTCAGGATCGCGGAATACAGGTACAGGCTTACGCACCTCTGGCAAGAGGCGCATATCTTGACAACGACGTTCTGTGTGTGCTTGGCACGAAATACGGAAGGACACCTGCGCAGATCGGACTTCACTGGGCTGTACAGAAAGGAATTTCCGTCATACCGAAATCCAGCAATCCCGAACGGATCATAAGCAACGGAAATATTTTTGACTTTGTAATCGAACAGGAAGACATGGATATTCTCGATACTCTGAACGAAAATTATCACAGTTCTTCTATCCCCGAAGATTTAAGGGATGTCAATTTCTAAAACAAAACCTGCCCGGAATCGCCGGTTCGCCTTTTGGCTGAACTCTGATGATTTCGGACAGGTTTTTTAATGAAACATTATCTGAATTTTATTCTTCCCACGGAAGCATAGGGGTTTCTACTTTTTTATCGCGCAGCATCAGATCTTTAACTGCTTCCGATGCGTCTTTCCCCTCGAAGAGAACCTTATTAACCTCGTTGATAATCGGCATTTCCACACCGTACTTCTCAGCCAGTCCCTTTGCCGCTTTTGCAGAGTATACTCCCTCTACAACCATCTGCACTTCTTTCATGGCATCTTCCATACTGTAGCCTTTGCCGATCAGGTAACCTGCTTTGCGGTTACGGCTGTGTACGCTGGCACAGGTGACAATAAGATCTCCGATACCGGACAGTCCGTAAAAAGTCTCGGCTTTGGCATTCATTTTCACGCCAAGGCGGGCAATTTCAGACATTCCTCTCGTAATCAGAGCAGCCTTTGTGTTGTCTCCATAGCCCAGACCGTCTGCCGTACCTGCCGCAAGCGCAATTACGTTTTTGAGGGCTGCGCCAAGCTCTACGCCAAGAATATCCGGCGTCGTGTATACACGGAAAACAGGACTCATAAAGATTCCCTGAAGATATTCTGCTGTCGCTCTTTTATGAGAACTTACAACGCAGGTAGTGGGAATCCCTCTTCCCACCTCTTCAGCATGGCTTGGACCGGAAAGCACAGCCACCTCTGCGGCAGGGATTTCCTGTTCAATGATTTCGCTCAGGGTCATAAGGGTTGTTTCTTCCACGCCTTTTGCCACATTCACAATAATCTGACCATCCCGCACATAAGGAGCCATCTGCTTTGAGGTACTTCTTGTAAACGGAGACGGAACTGCAAGCACCGCCACATCCGGCGCTTCCAGACTCTTCTTTAAATCAGTTGTGATTTCCATATTTTCCGGAAGCTTTACTCCCGGAAGCTTATGCTCGTGTTCCCGTTTCTCCCGAAGCATTTTTACCTCGTCTTCAAGAGCGGACCAGAGAAGAACTTCATGCCCGTTCTTGTGGAGAAGCAATGCCAATGCCGTTCCCCAGCTTCCTGCGCCTAATACACTGATTTTTGCCATATCCTTCACCTCATATTTTTATTTTTGTTTCCGGCTGAGATAGATTTTGTTTTCTGTTCCATCCAGAAGCCGTTTTATATTCTCTCTGTGACGATAAATCGCAAGGATGGTAAGCGCCGCCATAAGCACATAGAGTTCCACCCTGTGGCTTGGGTCCATACCGTAAGCCCCCATCTGTCCCAGAACGATCATGCAGATCAATGCTGTGACATAGGCGCTGACAGAACATAAAGACACATAATGCGTTGTAAAAAACAGACCGAAAAATACAACTGCACATACCGCGAAAATTCTGATATCAAAAGCGAGAAGAAGACCAACCGAAGCCGCTATCCCCTTTCCTCCTTTAAACTTCAGATAAAACGGAAAGTTGTGGCCAAGAACGCATCCCGCAGCCGCATAAAGGCTCAGAAGAGGCAGGATATCTGCCTGTGTCTTTCCATAAACCGCCCTGATTATCAGGATTGCAGCCACACATTTCAGGCAGTCTCCGAGAAGGTTCAGCGCCCCGGCTTTTTTCCCGAGAGTACGCATTACGTTAGTAGAGCCAAGATTTCCGCTTCCATGCTCCCGCATGTCTGTGTGATATACTTTACCGATCAGATAAGCGCTCTGAAAAAGCCCGCATGCATATCCGATCGCCACACAAATCAATCGTTCCATATATTTATTCCTTTTCCCCTCGTTCACGGATAATGAACTTTAACGAAGTTCCTCTGAAGCCAAACGCTTCGCGAACCTTATTCTCAATATATCTTACATATGAGAAATGCATCAGTTCCTTATCATTAACAAAAATCACAAATGTCGGCGGTTTTACCGCTACCTGAGTCATATAGAAGATTTTCAGACGTTTGCCTTTGTCAGAAGGCGGCTGCTGCATAGCGACTGCCTCTGAAAGAATCTCATTCAGAACACCGGTCTGAACGCGAAGCGTCTGGTTCTCAATAACTGCGTCAATTGTCTCAAACATTTTCGGAATACGAAGTCCTGTCTTCGCTGAGATGAAAACAAGCTCCGCATACGGCATATACGCCAGAACATTCCTGATTTTTTCTGTATGTCTGTAAATAGTCTTGTCATTCTTTTCAATGGCATCCCATTTGTTTACGGCAATGATTACGCCCTTTCCTCTTTCGTGGGCAATTCCGGCAATCTTTGCATCCTGTTCGGTTACGCCTTCCGATGCGTCAATCATAACGATAACAAGGTCTGCGCGTTCTACGGCAGTTACGGTACGGATTACGCTGTAGCGTTCAATCTCCTCTTTTACCTTTCCCTTGCGGCGAAGCCCTGCCGTATCAATAAAGATATAGTCTCTGCCCTGCCATGTCACCCTGGTATCAACTGCGTCTCTTGTAGTTCCGGCAATATCGGATACGATTACACGGTCTTCGCCGAGAAGCTTGTTTACAAGAGATGATTTGCCCACATTGGGCTTACCTACAATCGCAATTTTCGGAATATCGTCATCCTCATCTTCTCCTGCATCCTCCGGAAAATGCTTCACTACTTCGTCAAGCATATCTCCAAGCCCCATACGGTTGGCTGCAGAAATGGCGATCGGCTCACCGATTCCGAGATTGTAGAACTCATAGACATCCATCATAAATTTCTGAACGCTGTCCACTTTGTTCACAACAAGCACAACCGGCTTGCCGCTTCGTCTGAGCATATCCGCAACCTTGGAGTCTGAATCAACAAGTCCCTGATGAACGTCTGTGATAAAAACAATAACATCGGCAGTATCAATGGCAATCTGCGCCTGTTCTCTCATCTGGGAAAGAATGATGTCGCTGCTGTCCGGCTCAATACCGCCTGTATCGATCATAGTAAAAGTTTTATCCAGCCAGGATACGTCTGCGTAAATCCTGTCTCTGGTCACTCCCGGCGTATCTTTGACAATAGATATTTTTTCGCCGGCAAGCGCATTAAACAGCGTAGACTTACCTACATTCGGTCTGCCCACAATTGCAACTACTGGTTTGCTCATATATCTGTCTCCTTTTTACTTTTTTATGGTCAGGCGGATTCAGAACACTTTTTACAAAGTCTGCTCCGCTCTCGTCTACAATTACAATTTCAACGCCCAGCTCTCCGGCAAGTTCTTCCACTGTCACATCATCCAGAAAGACGTCCTCTCCGCTTCTCAGCATATTGCAGGGGAGAAGAAGCTTTTCACCCAGCTTCTGCCCTTTGAGCTGTTCTTTTAAGTCTTTGCCGGTAATAAGACCGGACACCGTAATCTTTTCACCGAAGAAACGGTTCTCGATTTCATATACCTGCGCATCCAGATTTGGGAATTTCTCTCCTATCAGGGACAGAAATCTCCGGATAAAAGGCGCTGCCAGTTTACCTGTTGCGGCTGACAAATGGATTTCCCTGTCGTCTCCTGCCACTGATTCAAGGCTGTCCTGAATCTCCGTCTGCAAAAGACGAAGCATACCCACGCCGTTTTCAAGCTGAAGATACCCGTCATAACGCTCTTCTTCCGGCAGCTCCTGTCCTGCCAGAATGTACCATTCATCCGAAGCATGGACGAAATGAATCCCGTGTTCTTTCATCATCCTTTCCTGCCACCGGTGTACCTGAGCCAGCAGAGCTTCTGCATCTTCCTTTGTAAAAGACTCCAATGGGTAAAGTCCGTCACGGAATTTCGTAAGCCCGACCGGTACGATAGAAACGCTCTGAAGCACAGGCGCATAAGCGCTGAGTTTCTCCAGACTGTATTCCAGTTCCTCTTTGTCATTAACACCCCTGCACAGTACAATCTGACCGTTCATGGTCACGCCGCCCTCATAAAGACGGTCCACCTTTTTCAGCGCGTCCCCTGCGAAACGGTTGTGAAGCATTTCACACCGAAGCTGCGGATTCATGGTCTGGAAAGACACATTAATCGGAGACAGGTGAAAACGGATGATACGCTCCAGGTCATAATCGCTCATATTTGTCAGCGTCACATAATTCCCCTGCAAAAAAGAAAGTCTGGAATCGTCATCTTTAAAATACAGAGTCTCCCTCATATTCGGCGGCATCTGGTCGATAAAACAGAACATGCAGTGGTTGGAGCAGGAACGGTATTCATCCATTAAACTGTTCTCAAACTCCAACCCCAGATCATCCTCATATTCTTTCTCCACCTCAAGCTCCCACTCTTCGCCATTGGTCTTTTTTATAAGAAGTTCTACATATTCGTCATTCATCAGATAACGGTAATCAAACACATCCTCTATGGGCTGTCCGTTAATCGAAACCAGTATGTCGCCCGGTTTCAGTTCCAGCTCTTCCCCAATCCCGCCGGGGAGCACTCTGGAAATTACATGTGATTTTTTCTTCATTTATGATTGCTCCATTCATGATTTCCTGTCTATCATACCAATTTTGCAGGAAAAAATCAATAAATTCCTTGACTGTATTTCAGTCAAATGATATAAATGTAATAGGTATGTTGATTTTTACTTATTTTTTTGCAATTAAAATTCAAATTACTTAGGAGGAATAATATGCCAAACATAGAATTACTTGAGAAATCTATGCCAGTTGCCCCGATTCGAATCGCAGCGCTTGCAGGATGCCGTGAACTTGCCGAAGAGGTTGACAAGAAGCTGGTACGCTTCCGCCGCGAGCTCCTTTGCAAAAAAACTCTCAGCATCATTCCACAGGGTTATGTTGAAGATTCATTCCTTGTAGAATGTGAGTGTCCGCGTTTTGGAACCGGAGAAGGCAAAGGCTACATTAAAGAATCCGTCCGCGGTACTGACTTATATATTATGGTAGACGTTACCAATTACAGCCAGACTTATTCTGTATGCGGTCACGAAAACCACATGTCACCAGACAACCATTTTCAGGATTTAAAGAGAATCATCTCTGCTGCCACCGGAAAGGCTCATCGTATCAACGTAATCATGCCGTTCCTTTACGAAGGCCGTCAGCACAGACGTACAAAGAGAGAATCTCTTGACTGTGCAATCGCGCTGAAAGAATTAAGCGATATGGGTGTTGCAAACATCATCACCTTTGACGCCCATGACCCGCGTGTACAGAATGCAGTTCCGCTCAAAGGCTTCGACAACTTCTTCCCGACCTATCAGTTCCTGAAAGCGCTCGTGAAGAATGTTCCTGACTTAAAGGCAGACAACGAACATCTGATGATCATCAGCCCCGATGAAGGCGCGATGTCCAGAGCCGTATACTTCTCCAATATTCTTGGCGTTGATATGGGTATGTTCTACAAACGCCGCGACTACTCCACTATCGTAAACGGCAAGAACCCCATCGTAGCGCACGAGTTCCTCGGAGACTCTGTAGAGGGCAAGGATGTGGTCATTATCGACGATATGATTTCCTCCGGCGGAAGTATGCTTGACGTTGCAAAACAGCTCAAAGCCCGCAATGCGAAACGTGTATTCGTCTGCACAACCTACGGTCTTTTCACAGACGGTCTGGATAAATTTGACGAGTACTACCAGAAAGGCTGGTTAGACTATGTAATCACAACCAACCTGAACTACCGCCTGCCTGAGCTGCTCACCAAGCCATATTACATTGAAGCAAACATGAGCAAATATCTGGCAAGCATTATTGACATTATCAACCATGACGTTTCTGTTGAAAAAGTTCGTTCCAGCAACGAAAAGATCATGGATCTTATGAGACGCATCAACAACAACGAAGAATAAGGTATACTGTCCTTCGGGACATAAAAAAGCTTCCGCACATACAGCGCGGAAGCTTTTTTAAATCATTCTATAACATTTTTGATTTTACCGAATTCCCAGAAACGCGCCGAGATTTCCCCTTTTCCCTTTGGAAGCCCTGTGAGAAAAGAGAAATTCAGGATTGCAGCAGGTACAGAGATTCGGCATGGAAATATGGTCTTCAGGAATGCCAGCCTCCAGAAAGACAATACGGTTGGCTTCCCAGAGATTCAGTTGATATTTGCCGTTTTCTTTTTTATAAAACAGCGCATCCCAGTGTTCGGGGCAAAATGCATGTCTGAATTCCTCTGCTACGTCTTCGCTTACTTCATAACAATCCTGACAGACAGAAGGCCCCACAGCCGCATAAATCTCCTCAGGCTTTGTGCCGTATTCCTCCCTCATCTTTTCGACGGTTACTTTTCCGATTTTTGCCACAGTTCCTCTCCAGCCGGAATGGGAAAGTCCGATTGCCTTATGTACCGGATCTACGAAATAAAGGGGTACGCAGTCTGCATAAAAGGTAGCAAGAACAACGCCGGGAACATTGGTAATCATACCGTCCACATCTTTATACGGACGGGGCTTCGTGATACCGTTTCCCCTGTCCTCCTCTGTAATCCGGCGTACATTTGCCGTGTGTGTCTGGTCAGAAGTAACAATACTTTCCATCTCAAATCCTATGGCAGCGGCAATCCTTCGATAATTTTCCTTTACTGCTTCCTCCTTATCTCCTCTTGTGAAGCTCAGATTCATGGAGGAATAGATTCCTTCGCTCACCCCTCCCAGACGGGTGCTGAAACCGTGTACGATTTCCGGCATCTCCTCAAAGGCAGGATATGTCAGAAAGGTAACTCCTTCTTTTTCGTTTACGCGCATATTCGGCATCTTTTCGCTGTGCCAGTTAATCTTCATTTTCCTTCCTCCTCTCATCCGCAGTAATCAAAAGCATTCTTTATCCAGCGAACTTCGCCTCTGTCAATCCCTACCACATCGAAGCGGCAGGGAAGATTTACATTTTTCTTTCGGGAAGCAAGATAATGTACGGCTGTACGGCTGATAGCACGCTGCTTCGCCCCATCCACTGCACATAGGGAATCGCCGGAGCAGTCAGAGCTTCTGTACTTTACTTCCACGAAAACAAGATATTCGCCATCCAGAGCAATCAGATCAATTTCCCCTGATTTCACTCTGTAATTTTTCCGGATAATCTTAAGCCCCTGATTTTTCAGATAGGCGGCAGCCAGCTCTTCATATTTGCTGCCAAGGGTACGTTTGTTTTTTCTCAAAGATATCCTTCCTTTTGGGTTTTGTGTAGGTATCTTTTGTATGGTATTATCAGCGTGTTTTTTGTTTTCAGATGAAATTTTTTATAAAGCTTGCCCTGTGAATCGGAGTAGGCCCGAATTTTTTCAGAGCCTCAATGTGGCTCTGCGAGCCATATCCTTTATTAGAGGCAAATCCGTATTCCGGCATCAATTTGTCGTATTCTTCCATCATCCTGTCCCTTGTCACCTTCGCCACAATGCTGGCAGCGGCAATGGAAACGCTTTTTGCATCGCCCTTGATAATGGGAACCTGCGGAATCGTAATCTCCGGAATTGTAACTGCATCGTTTAATAAAAGCTGAGGCGTCACCTTAAGATTTGACACTGCTTCGCGCATGGCTTCATAGGTCGCCTGAAGAATATTAATCTCATCAATCCTGCCCGGCCCTCTCATACCGATTCCCACAGAAACAGCCTCTTTCATAATGATATCGTAAAGCTCGTCTCTTTTTGCCGCCGTAAGCTTCTTCGAATCATTCAGATAAAGAATCCGGCAGTCCTTCGGAAGAATCACTGCACAGGCAACTACAGGACCTGCCAGAGGTCCTCTGCCCACTTCATCAATTCCGCAGAGATAACCCAGATGCTCATATTTATGCTCATAAACCTTCATGGATTCTATACGCTGTTTTTCTGCTTCCAGAGCCGCCTCTTTCCTGTGGCACTGCTCGATCAGCTTCTGCACTCCGCTTCTTTTGTCATCTTTGTATTTTTCACAGAAAGCCGGGTAGCCGCTGATATCCGCAGCGGCAAACTCGGCCTTGATTTCACTGATTGTATTCATAATTTATTCCTCTTCTGTCTGCACCCATTCCAGAGTAATGTGTCCGATTTTTCCGGAACGGAATTCGTCGAACAGGACGCCTGACGCTTTGGCGTAATCAAGCTCTTCGCCTTTTTTCAGACAGCCTCGTACTCTGGCAATCGCCTCTAAGACAGACACTGCAGTTCCTTCCTCAGAAATCTGATAACGGTCTGCCAGAAGCCCCTGATAATTTGTTCTCAGATATTCAATCAGTTCAAGGGCAAGCTCCTCCATATTCAGGATATCGTCCTTGATAGAACCGACGAAAGCAAGGCGCATTCCCACCTGCTGATCCTCAAATTTCGGCCACAGGATACCAGGGGTATCCAGAAGCTCCACACCTTTGTTGAGGCGAATCCACTGTTTTCCTTTGGTAACGCCCGGCTTATTGCCTGTTTTGGCGCAGGCTCTTCCTGCAAAGCTGTTGATAAAGGTTGATTTGCCTACATTCGGGATTCCGACTACCATAGCGCGGATTGGGCGGTTCTTAATGCCGCGCTTTCTGTCCCTCTCAATTTTCTCCTTACAGGCTTCCTGAATCACATTGTGTATCGCCTTCATGCCTGCCTTGCTTCGGGAGTCAATTTTCACCACAAAGAAGCCCTTTTCTTCAAAAAACTTCTTCCATTTTTCATTCTGCCTGTCATCTGCAAGGTCTGCCTTGTTTAAAATAATCAGGCGGGACTTATTTTTGCCAAGTTCATCGATATCCGGGTTTCTGCTGGAAAGAGGTACGCGGGCATCTACAAGCTCGATGATAAGGTCGATGAGCTTGATATCTTCCTGCATCTGTCTCTTTGCCTTGGTCATATGACCTGGGTACCACTGTACGTTCATAATTCACCTAACCTTTCAAAAATCCTATCTTTTTCACAGGGGAGATCGTAAACCACAATTTCCCTGCTATGTAGCGTTTCTTCACAATTCCGATATCTCCGTGCCTGCTGTCCTCACTGTTGTTTCTGTTATCTCCAAGCACAAAGTATTCTCCGCTTTCCAGAGAAATGGGATTTGACGCCTGTCCGCCGTTGCTGATAGACGGAAAATCCCTGCCCTCCTTATACGTTTCTCCGTTGATAAGGATTCTTCCGTTCGCAATCTGCACGGTTTCTCCGGGAAGTCCTATCACTCTTCGGATATGAAGCGCCGCATCGTCGCTGGCGTTCGTCTTAAACACAATGATATCTCCTCTTTTCGGAGAAGACATCTTATATACGATACGGTTCATAAAAAACTTATCGCCTACAGATAATGTAGGCTCCATAGAGCTCTCCTGCATGGTCACAGACTGAAACATCACGATTGCAGTCATCGCCGCAAAAGCAAGTGTCACTGTAATCTGAAAAACCCATATAAGGACGCTCCGTATTTTCTTATCCTCCAGCTTCTCTTTTGCATTCTGGAGTTTCCTGTTCTCTTTCCAGTCTTTCTTCATAGAACCCCCGAATAATGGAAAAGAGGGACAATACACGAGTTATTGTCCCTTCTCTTTTAAATCATGAAATTATTTAACGAGCTCTTTAACCTTAGCTGCTTTACCTACACGGTCTCTTAAGTAGTTCAGTTTCGCACGGCGAACTTTACCATGACGGATAACTTCTACTTTAGATACATGTGGGGAGTGGAGCGGCCATGTTTTCTCAACGCCAACACCGTTAGAGTTCTTTCTTACTGTGAAAGTAGCTCTTGTGCTTCCACCCTGTTTCTTAAGTACAGTACCTTCGAAAATCTGGATTCTCTCACGGTTACCCTCTTTGATGAGAGCGTGTACTCTTACTGTGTCACCTACGTTAAACTGCGGTACTTCAGCTTTTAACTGAGCTGCTTCAATGTTTCTGATAATTTCGTTCATTTTATATTCTCCTATCTTATCTGGATGTTCTTAATGCCTGTCAATGCAACAGAGGACCATCGTTTTTACAACATTGATGATTATACTATAGGTCAGGAAGGATTGCAAGAGGTTTTTTGGAAATATCAGAATCTCTTAATCTTCTTGGAAGGTGTTTTCACAAACTCTGTCTCTCTGACTTTCAGTCTGAAGACCTTTTTGTGCGGCGCCGCTGTTTTGTTGTAGGCGTCGATCACTTCCTGAAGCGCTTCTCTGACATCTGCAATTTCCTGCTTCTTTACATACTCATAATCAGGGAAAATTTCGGCTTCGATTACCCCTTCGCTTTCCCGGCAAAGGATTTCCTGAACAAGGCGGCTTTCACCGATTTTATTTTCCAGTTCTTCCGGAGACACGTTTTCTCCGTTTTTGGTAATAATAAGGTTCTTCTTTCTTCCGGTCAGGTAAACGAAATTCTCTTCGTCCACATATCCCAGATCGCCTGTTCTCAGCCAGCCGTCAACCAGAGTTTCTTCGGTTTCTTCGGGCATTTTATAGTAGCCCATCATAACGCTGCTTCCACGTACCCAAAGTTCGCCGTCTACTGTTTTTGCTTCACAGTTTGGAATCAACTGTCCTACGGAATCCTTTCGGATATTCCAGCTTAAATTTGTACTGATAACTGGGGAACATTCTGTCATTCCGTATCCCTGCTGAATCGTAATTCCATATTTCTCAAAGAGGTCGATAAGCGCAGGATTCAGGTAAGCACCGCCGCTGCAGATGGTATGGAGCTTTTCGCCGAAAACTTCTTTTCGTACGATTTCAGCCGGAAGATTTTTAACCTCCTCAAGCTTCTTCGCCATTGTCTCAATCATCAGCGGAACCATAAGAATCATATCCGGCTGAAACAGCTTAATATTTTTTGCAACACGAAGGAGAGAATCGTTGATACAGATTGTCGTTCCAAGGGTAAAGCCTTTGAGGAAATCCATAGTCAGACAGTATGCATGGTGAACAGGAAGAACAGAAAGAATCGTTCCTCTTTCCGGAATCTTCATATCCAGACATGTTGCATTCTCCGCCAGATTTCTGTGGGTAAGCATTACGCCCTTACTCTTTCCTGTTGTTCCTGATGTAAACATAATCGTACAGAGAGAATCTGCATCCGGTACAATGTCAAAGCCTCCCTGATTTTCCTTTAAAAGACGGGCAAAAGACAGAATTTTTTCGTCATGTTCTGTTTTCTGCATGGAAATCAGATATTTCAGTTTCGGACAACGCTCCTTCACAACAGCCATAAGGTCTTTGCGAACCTCGTCAATCACAAGAACTGTAACGTCTCCGCGGTCAATAAGTTCACAGGCTTCATCTGTCGGAAGCGATACGTCAAGGGGTACTGCCACACTGGCGCTGTTTACAGTTCCAAGATATGTAACCATCCACTGATAGGAAGTCATGCCGATTACTGCAATGTGATGTCCCAGCTCTCCCAGTGTTTTCAGAACATTGGAGAAGCTTTCACTGTCTTCCTTCAAATTCTGATAAGATTTATCCTCAACTTCATTTTTCCCCACTTTATAACGGATAGCCGGCGCATCGCCAAATTTTTCTGCTGCGTTTACGATAATCTCCCGGATTGTGCTGCAAAGAATCATTCTTTTTTCCCTCTACTCTTTCTTAAATACCCTGTTATTCTGCGATTTTTTCCAGATACTCAACTGCTTCGCCTACTGTGCGGATATCTGCAATCTCATTCTGGTCGATTTCAATGTCGAACTCGTCTTCCATTTCCCCGAGCATACTCATAAAGTCAAAGGAGGTAAATCCCAAGTCCTCCATAAAACGGGATTCCGGTTTTACGTCACAAGCTTCAACCTCTACATAGTTGCTGATCATTTCTGCTAATTTTTCAAACATTGTACTTCTCCTTTTTCAATCTTAAATTTATTCTTAATATGATGTTAGAATCAAAAGATGCCTGACGAATTGTTTCGTGCCACGCACTCCCACAATTCTGACCCTGGCATCTTCCTATATCAATTTAATGATTTCATCAATGCTCAGATTCGGATTTTCAATTCCCTTGAACATAATCTTACAAAGATAATAGTATAAATATTCCAGTTCCTCGCGGCTTACAGCCTTCACCTGATGCTCAAAGCTAAAGTCAAGACCATTGTCCTCCGGGCGGTGCATAACTGTCAGATACATTCCCTGAGTTGTCGCTCCATTGGGATACCATTTAGTCTTATACTTGATATCTCCGATTTTGCTTAATCCCTGATCTTTCAGCGTCATTGGCTGATAGGTAAGAGACATTGGCTCATAGGTCTGTCCTCCGGAATGAGGATAAAGCTTTCCTCTGTGAGCGAAATATGCAACCGGGTCATAGTTTGCATGACGGAACAGCTCATTCTGTCCATCACGGATTTCATAAATTCCCTGAAGGAATGTCTTATCTCTGGAAATGATGGTTCTGAACGGGAAAGAATGAATTCTTGTACCGCCGGACTTTTTCTCTTTCAGGGTTGCGCGTCTTGCAATGGCTGTATTGATGGATACGTCGTCATTTCCGTTCATCTTCTGGAAATAGGTACGAAGCCCCATCAAAAGAAGAGTTGCCAGAGAAACATGGTATTTTTCGCAGAAATCCATAAGGCGTTTCGTAGGCTCTTCTTCCAGATGGAAGATATCAAGATCAGACTCTACGGAATCCGATACATTGACTGCTGCTCTTAAATTCGGATTTCCTGTACGCGCCCTCTCCGCCTCCAGAAGCTGCGGCCCAAGAATACCGTTAAAAATCGGTTCGGATTCTTCAATCAGCCTGTGGAAATATTCCTCGTCTCTTGCATGAGCTTTATTTCCTTTTTCATATGCAAGGTCTTTTTCAAGCTGTTCAATATAAGACGCCATATCTTTCGGGAAAGGCACTTCCTCAAACAGAGTGCTGCAGTAAATTTCAATGACATCCTTTAAAAAGCAGATAAGAGACTGGGCATCCATAGTTGTATGGTCTGCCAGAAAATAAATGCCGCTATATCCATCCGGAGTTTTGATCATTACAATACGGTTCATCGGAGAATCCTGACGCTTAAAAGGAACTGCTGTCCATCCGCGCATGATTTTTTCCGCTTCTTCCATTGTTTTCCCTGTAAAATCAACAAACTCGATATCCCGCTCTTCTTTCTCCACCACATACTGATACCAGGTTCCCTCTTTATCACGGGCAAAGCGAAGGCGCATGGAATCGCAGCGCTCATATGCTTTATAAACAGAGTCTTTGAGCACTTTCCAGTCAATATCTGTACCAATGGTAAGACTTGTTCCGATATTTACAACCGCCTTGTTCGGGCAGAAATCCAGATAAAAGAAATGAAATTTCTGTGCTGCTGTAAGCGGATATACAGGATATCCTTTTCTCTTTTTCATCATTTTATTACTCCTCCAATAAAGTCATCCAGCGCGTTTTCATAAGCATCTGTGTCTTTGTAATAACATTCTGCATGGCTGGCGCCTTCTACAATCAGCTTCTTTGTTCCGGACACGCAATTGCTGTAAATCTCCTCGCACATGCGGCATGGCACGAAGTTGTCTGCATCTCCGTGAATCAGAAGAATCGGTACATGCGCTTTTCGCACCTCCCTTGCAGCATTACATTCATCAAGCCCATATCCGGCTTTTCTCTTATTTACAAAATCTGAAATCTGAATCAGCGGAAATGCCGGCAGGTGATACATACTGTTCAGCACATGGCTAAACACTGCTTTGGGCGAAGTGAATCCGCAGTCTGAGACAACTCCCTTCACCTGAGGAGGCAGAGCAAGACTGCTTGTCATCAGGACTGTCGCCCCTCCCATGGAAATTCCGTGGAGCAGAATCTGCTCTTCTTCAGAAGTATGTTCCACAACCCAGTCAATCCATTTCTGTGCATCCAGTCTGTCCAGACAGCCAAATCCTATATAATCGCCTTCGCTTTGACCATGAGCCCGCTCGTCAACAAGAAGCATACCGAAGCCGTTCTTCATATAATAGTCAGAAAGTCCGATGTAATCTTTCAGTCCCTCGCTTGTATAACCGTGAAAACAGATTACGGTTTTTGATTCTTTTCCGGGAAAATAAGTCCCATGAAGCTTCAGTCCGTCAAAGGATGTTACGTACACATCTTCATGGGGCTGCGCCATCATATATGCCTTTCTTTCCCCGATCAGTTCCATGTACTGACCCCAGTCGGTGCCTGCCATTTTCACAGTCCGCTCCACTTTTACTTTATTTCTCTTCATTGTCCTTCTGTAAAAGTAAGCGGCGCTTCCTGCCTCAGAAACTGCCAGAAGCGCAAGAATAGCTGCGGCAGCTTTGCCAAATTTCCTGCTCATAAGGTTTTTCCTTTACTCTCGATAAGCTCTTTTAACCTTAAAGCCTTGCCCAGATCTCCTTCCACTTTAAGCTTCTGCATAGTAAATGCCAGAACCGGGTCAAGCTTACCGGAAGCAATCTTCAGAAGTGTATCCGCTTTACAGATAAACATGGCGTCTCTGTCAAAGTATTCATATGGTTCCACATAAAGTTTCCCCTCTTTTACTTCCACATAAAAGATGCCTTCTCCTTCTCCAATAATATTAAACTGATATGCTAAATGTTCATGTATATCGCTTACATCTGCGTCCATAAACTGTGTCTTGATTTCTGAAAAAATGTCTGCGTATGTCATATTGACCTCCACCTTTACTTTTATAATTCGACCAGCGGTCGATTGCTTACATTTATACATTAGCATTTTTTCGACCGGCGGTCAACTCGTAGTCTTTCCTAAATTTCAACAAAAAAAAGAGGCGATATCTGTGTATATTTTCCAGTTGCCCCTTTTGCGGTAAATATGCTATACTAAAATTTACCATCTATTATTTTATATGGTAGAATACTTAAGATATTTTAAACAGAAAGGCGATGGAAATGCCAAACCAGCAAAAATATAATCTCATTCTGGATGCACTTCAAAGCTTATTACAGACAAAAAATATACAGTCTGTCTCAGTCAGCGAGATTGCTCAGACTGCCGGTGTCGGAAAGGGAAGTATCTATTATTATTTCCCGTCTAAGGATGCGATGCTTGCCGCCCTTGTAAAAAGGAATTACGAAAAGCCGCTGGAAACAGCCAAGAATCTGGCAAAGCAGCCGGACATTTCTCCTTTTATCCGAATGGCAATGATTTTTCTTGCCTGCCGGAATTCCTCCTCTGAATTCCGCACCGGCTCGGAAGAACCGAATGAGGCCGATTCTCCGGAAACAGCCATGCTTCACCAGAAATATATGCAGCATATTATCTGCGAAATGAAGCCCGTACTTACAGAAATCATCCAGCAGGGAATCGAAAGCGGAGAAATCAAATTCGACTATCCTGCCGCTCTTGCAGAAATTGTTCTTATTGTTCTCTCTGTAAAGCTTGACAACCGGCTTTCACCCGCTCCTCCTGAAGAAATCGAGGAAACCATCCGCGGTCTTATTTCCCTCCTCGAAAAAGGAACCGAAAATCCGGCAGGCTCTTTAAACTTTTTAATGACACTATAAAAGGGGGGATTTCTCCCCCCTGAATATTATTTAATCTTACATTTCACTTTGCCTTCCATAAATTTCAGGAAGTCCTCTGCATTTCCCACCTCGAAATCTTCCTTCTTAATCCAGTAGGCAACATCTCTTGCCTTAATATAAAAGGTTTTTTCCAGATTCAGAAATTCCTGAATTTCCACGTATCCGATGCTTGTAAAATGATTTCCCCATCCGTATTCAAATGTTTTTTCATAAAAATAGTAATTGGCTTTCAAAATGCCGCCCGGAAGGTCTTTCAGAATTCTCTTCGTCTGTATACGGGGCAGAATTGCCAGAATCACAATTCCCGCTATCAGTCCTCCGAGAAGAACCAGATTCAGAACATTGCCTGAAACAGATGTAAACAGAGAAGAGGTCTTCCCGTTTTCATTCCATTCCCAGATAAGTACGGCAACATAGAGAATAAAAACCACTACAGAAACAGATAAACCAATGATACGCATTCTGCGGTTTACTACTTTCTGCATCTGCTGAATGTCTTCCTTTGAATAAATAGAATGTACTTTAAATTCCGTTGTTTTCATAGGTCACCTCATATGTCATTTTTTATACAACGGACATTATACCAACTATTTTCCTAAAATACAATCTTTCTTCCACAAAATGTATAAAAATCATTTTTAGGCGTATACTTTTTTTATCAAATTCTTCTAAAAGGAGGTTTTTCCAATGTTTGTTGCTTTTATTTTTTTCGCGCTGCTGCAGGCGTTTGTACTCTTCTGCTGCCTGGCGGCAGGGAACGATCCGGCATCCCAGATGATTTCCGACCAGGAGCAGATAGAATTTATCAGAGAATGGAACGAACGCCACGCTAAATAATGATACACACAAGACCGCCCTTGCTGTCATTGACGATTTTCTGCATAGTATCCTGAAGCTTCACCTGACTCTCCTCGCTGATGGCTGCAATCTTGCTTCGGATTCCATCCTGCACAAGCTGCTCAATAGACTTGCCGAAAATATTCGTCTCCCAGATACTTTCCCCGCGCTGGCTGCTCTCTCCGATATACCGGATAAGGTCTTCTGCCTGCTCCTGCGTTCCAACGATAGGCGCAATCTCTGTTTCAATATTTGCTTTTATCATATGGATGGACGGGCTCTTTGACCGGATTCTTACGCCAAACTTGTTTCCCTGACGGATTACGGAAGGTTCCTCAAGCTCTATCTCCTCAAGCTCCGGAACGACCACCCCATAACCTGCGCCGCGCACGGATTCCAGAGAATCCCTCACCTTCACATATTCCTCTTTCATCTTTGCAAGCTCTTTCATAGTGCGAATCAGCTCATATTCACTTTCCATGTGAATTCCGCTCATCTGACTTAACATCTGGTAATAATATTCATCCCTGATATTGATTCGGATGCGGACAACGCCGTTTGAAAGGTTCACATCCTCAAGCACTGTGTCCTGCACACAGTCATCCTGTATTTTTACAGATTCCTTTGTGATACCGCGAATTCTGGAGAAAAACGGAAGCTTCTCTTTTATGCAAAGAAGGAGCGCTTTTTTCAGCTCATGGTCAGGGGGCAGTATTTCCACCCATTTCGGGATATAAAACTGCACTTCCCTTACCGGAAATTCATAGAGAATCATTTCCAGAATTCTGTGAATATCTTCTTTGCGAAGCTGGTCGCAGTTTGCTGTCAGAACAGGAACCCCGTATTTTTCCTGAATTCCCGCCGCAGTCTTCATTGCTTTTTCTTTGTAGGGCATCTGGGAATTTACAAGAACCATAAAAGGCTTTCCCTGTTTCTTAAGCTCCTGAATCGTCAGCTCCTCCGCCTCCAGAAAATTCTCTCTTGGAATTTCTCCAAAGGAACCGTCTGAGGTAATTACAAGTCCGATGGTAGAATGCTCCTGAATTACCTTTTCCGTTCCAAGCTTTGCAGCCTCGTGAAAAGGAATCGCTTTCTCAAACCAGGGCGTCTTCACCATCCTCTCACGCCCGTCTTCTATATGCCCTGCAGCATCTTTCACCAGAAAGCCCACACAGTCAATCAGCCTGACATTCACCTTCTGTTCTCCCAACAGCACAGACACGGCGTCCTTGGGAATAAATTTGGGCTCTACCGTAGTAATCAGCTTCCCTGCCCCGCTTAAAGGAAGCTGATCTCTGACCTCTGCCTGCTGCTTCTCCGCCATCTGCGGCAAAGCCGTCAGTTCCATAAACCTCCGGATAAACGTAGACTTCCCTGTTCGCACCGGTCCTACAACTCCTATGTAAAAATCCCCTCCGGTCCGCGCTTCAATATCCCGGTAAACCTGAAAATTCTCCATAAAAAAGCCTCCTTGCACAGGTATGAAATAACACAATGTATTATTATACCCTATGCAGGGAGGCTTCTAATTATACCGTATGTAAATTAAGGAATCAGTAAAAATCGTTGTGTAAGAGCTCATGCTCCTTACCCTTAAGAAGTCCCTCATAAAGCTCCAGCACAAGCGGATTCTCATCAGACTTCTTAATGATCATCGTATTATCTGCATTGTAAAGCCCCTTCGCACGGGCAGCCTTCGTTCTGTCACCTGCTCTGGTCGGCTGACCGCCTCCCATAATACATCCGCGGCGACATGCCATAACTTCGATAAGGTGATATTCCTTCTCTCCGTTTTTCACCCAATCCATAACCTTGCGGGCATTGGCAAGACCGCTGGCAACACAGATTTTTATTTCCATTCCATTATAAGGAACGCTGAATTCCTTGATTCCCTCATCGCCGCGGACACCGCATTCTGAGATTTCTCTCATAGCTTCCTTCGTATGCTCTTTTGTAAGACGGCGAAGCACTGCCTCTGTAACGCCGCCGGTAACACCGAAGATTACGCCGCCGCCGGAACCAAAGCCAAACGGCATATCGCAGGCTTCCGGATCAAGAGAAGCGAAATCAATACCAAAGTTATCAATCATACGAATCAGCTCTGTTGTGGTAATTACAATATCTGTATCCTGCTCACCGTTTGTAAAGCTGTTCGGACGGATTGCCTCAGCCTTCTTGGCTGTACACGGCATAATGGAAATCATAAACGTCTTCTTGCCCTGTGAATGTTCCGGATTACGGAAATACTCCTTGATTACAGCAGAAAGCATTCCCTGGGGAGAACGGCAGGTAGACAGATTCGGAATATAATCCTTATACTGGTCTGTGATAAATTTCACCCATGCAGGGCAGCAGGAAGTCAGAAGCGGCAGCTTCTCGCCTTTCTCCACTCTCTTTAAGAACTCTGCTGATTCCTCCATAATCGTAAGGTCTGCACTGAAGCTTGTATCATATACCTCGTCAAATCCCATTCTGTGAAGCGCATTGACAAGCTTGCCCATTACGCTCTTGCCCTTGGTAAGACCGTAATGATCGCCTACTGCCACACGGACTGCCGGAGCAATCTGAGCCACTACGCGCACATTCGGGTCTGCCAGAGCTTCCCATGCCTCGTCCATATGTGTCTTAATGGAAATTGCTCCTGTCGGACAGAACACACGGCACTGACCGCAGTTGACACAATTTGTCTCTGCGATTTTTTTGTTGAAAGCAGGCATAACCATAGCTTCTGTTCCACGGAAAGCAAAACCGAGAGCGCCGATTCCCTGAAGCTCCTCACAGGCACGGACACAGTCGCCGCAGAGGATACATTTATTCGGATCACGTACAAGAGCCGGTGAGCTTGTATCAATCTCATGGATTTCTCTTGTATTTTCGAAGCGAATATTGTGTACGCCAAGGCGGTGCGCCAGCTCCTGAAGCACACATTCGCCGCTCTTTACACAGGTTGTACAGTCGCGGCAATGCGCTGCAAGAAGCAGCTCTACGATGAGCTTTCTGTATTTCTTAATACGTCCTGAGTTTGTATAAATCACCATTCCGTCACGCGGTTCTTCGGAACAGGAGGCAAAGGTTCTTCCCCTGTCGTCCTCTACTGTACACAGACGACATGCGCCGAAGGTTGAAACCTCGGAATGATAGCAAAGTGTCGGTATATTGATGCCTGCCTTACGGATTACGGTCAGGACATTTTTTTCATCGGTAAATTCAACTTTTCTACCGTCAATTGTCATAATACCCATAATATGTCCTCCCTCCTACATTTCCACATAAATTGCGTCAAAGTTACAGTTGTCTTTACAGGAACCGCACTTGATACAAAGGTCATTGTCAATGGTATACGGATGTTTGATCTTTCCGGAAATTGCGCCTGCCGGACAGTTCTTCGCACATTTGCCGCAGCCGATACAGAATTCCGGATTAATGTGGAATTTACGAAGCGCTGTACAAACCTTTGCACGGCATTTCTTGTCAACAATATGCTCTTCGTATTCCTTGCGGAAGCGTTTCAGCGTACTGATAACAGGAAGAGGCGCGCTCTTTCCAAGACCGCACAGAGCCATGCTCTGAACCATATTTGCAAGCTCTTCCAGCTCGTCGAGGTCAGAAAGCTGTCCCTTGCCGTCTACAATACGCTCCAGAATCTCAAGCATACGCTTTGTTCCTTCACGGCACGGAACACACTTACCGCAGCTCTCGCGCTGGGTAAAATTCATAAAGAAACGGGCAACCTCTACCATACAGGTATTTTCGTCCATAACTACAAGTCCGCCGGAGCCCATGATCGCGTCAAGACTCTTAACAGAATCGAAATCAAGAGGGCTGTCAATCTGGTCTTCGATCAGACATCCGCCGGATGGTCCGCCAATCTGAACGCCCTTAAATGCAGCGCCGCTCTTTAAGCCGCCGCCGATATCATAGATAATGTGACGGAGATTCGTTCCCATCGGCACTTCGATAAGACCTGTATTTTCGATTGCTCCGGTGAGGGAGAATGTCTTTGTTCCCGGGCTTCCCTCTGTTCCGATGGTGCGGAACCAGTCTGCGCCCTGGAGAATGATTTTTGCAACATTTGCATAAGTTTCTACGTTATTTAATACAGTCGGTTTTTCCCAAAGACCTTTTTCAACGGTACGGGGCGGTTTTACACGCGGCATACCGCGGTTTCCTTCAATGGATGCAGTAAGGGCAGAACCTTCGCCGCAGACGAAAGCTCCTGCTCCGCGGTTGATATGTAAGTGGAAATTAATACCGGAACCTAAAATATTATCGCCCAGAAGACCATACTTCTCTGCCTGATCGATAGCCATACGAAGTCTTGCCACAGAAAGAGGATATTCCGCACGTACATAAATATATCCGTTCTCTGCGCCAACTGCATAGGCTGCAATAATCATACCTTCGATCATCTTATACGGATCGCCTTCCATTACGGAGCCGTCCATAAATGCGCCGGGGTCGCCCTCATCGCCGTTACATACTACATAGCGCACTTTTTCTTTCTGGCGCGCCACCTGAGACCATTTCTTACCAGCCGGGAAACCAGCTCCTCCTCTTCCTCTTAAACCTGATCTGGTGATTTCATCAATAACAGATTCCGGTGTCATTTCGAAGAGCGCCTTTGCCAGAGCCTGAAAACCGCCGACTGCGATATATTCGTCAATGGATTCTGCATCAATTTTTCCGCAGTTTTCCAGAACGATTCTTGTCTGAAGATTTAAAAACGGAATATCATCCGGCTGCGGACAGACTTTGTCACCCTGTCTGTAGAACAGTCTTTCCACAGGCTGACCTGCGATAACCGTCCGGTCAACGATTTCCTTACAGTCTTCCACCTGTACATGCACATACTGATAATGATAAGGCTCGATACGCACAAGCGGTCCCAATTCGCATAATCCCTGACAGCCTGTTTTGATCACACCCAGATGCGGAAGGTCTTTCTGCATTTCAATCTGTACTCCGTCCAGATCTTCACATAATTTAACCATTTCGTCGTAAATCTTCTGCGCGCCGGAAGCCATACATCCGGTACCGGAACAGACGAGAACACGGCAGGTATAAGAAGAAATATGTTCCTTTGCTTCTGCCTGTTTCTTTAATAAATCATCTTTACAGGTAATACTCATGCATTTTCACCTCTCAATCTCTCAATCAGTTCGATTACTTTCTCGGGTGTCATCTTCGGATAAACATCGTCGTTTACCATCAGAGTCGGCGCAAGTCCGCAGGCGCCAAGACAGGAAACAGTATCTACAGTAAAAAGCATATCGTCTGTTGTATGCTTCTTGCTGCTTAATCCAAGTTCCTTCATCAGAGCGTCTTTTACGGGCTGTGACTTCCTTACATGGCAGGCAGTTCCGTCACATACCTTAATCACATATTTGCCCTTCGGCTCAAAAGAGAAGTTCTCATAAAATGTAGCTACACTGTAAGCCTTCGCTTCTGTTACGCCGATTTCGGCTGCCACATAAGTAAGAAGCTCTCCCGGCAGATAACGATATTCTGCCTGAATGTCCTGCATGATGGGGATTAACGAAGCCGGCTTGCGTCCATAGTGCTCGATAATCTCATCTGTTTTCTTGTAGTAAGACTGGTCTAACATTCAGTTCCCTCCTTGATATGTTTTATCATATTTCTGACGCTGCGTCCGTCATTGTGCTTATTGTATATTTTTTGCGTGTCACCGCAATTACCTATGTGGTAATTATATAATATGATTCGCGATTTTACAACAAATATATACATTTTTCACAAGTTTAGTAAAGGCTGAAAAGGCTTATATTTAGCGGTTTTTCACGATTGTATCTACAAAAATACAAAGCAATTTTCATGTCAATCCCGTTATTTTTCAGACAATTGATACGATTTCCTGCACAGCCTTGCTTTTTGGACGATTTTCCTATATGATATTAAAGATGACAGTATAAATAAAGAAGCATTTCTGTACTGCAAAAATGCGCGGAAATAAACAAAAAGGAGAACTGATAAATGAGAGGTCTTGACACTCCGGTGAAGCAGATTCGCCGAAAAATTTTTACTGAAGTTGCAAAATTGGGTTTCCAGTCCACAGATGATTCGCTGATCCATGACATTGAAGCAATCCCTTACAACATTGTGGAAGAACGCGCCAAATACCGTGAAAGCATTTACCGCGAAAGAGCTGTTGCAAGCGAACGTGTCCGTCTTGCAATGGGACTTTCACTTCGTCCCGAAAATAAAGCTGTCCATCTGACAGCAGGTGTGGAAGCAAGTAATATTGATGAGAAATACTATGAGCCGCCGCTTATGCAGGTTATTCCTTCTGCATGTGCAGCCTGCGCGCCCAATAAGTACGAAGTCAGCAATATGTGCAAAGGCTGTGTGGCTCATCCCTGTATGCAGGTCTGCCCCAAAGGCGCTATTTCCATGGTAAACGGCAAATCTCATATCGACCAGTCCAAATGTATCAAATGCGGCAAATGCAAGGCTGTATGCCCTTACGATGCCATTGCACATAAAGAGCGTCCCTGCGAACGCGCCTGCGGCGTAAAAGCGATCACAAGCGATAATCAGGGCCGCGCAACCATCGATCAGGACAAATGCGTTTCCTGCGGTATGTGTATGGTAAGCTGCCCATTTGGCGCTATTTCCGATAAATCACAGATTTTCCAGCTTGCTCATGCCCTTCGTGAGGGCGTAGAGATTATTGCGGAAATCGCTCCTGCTTATATTAATCAGTTTGGAGACAATGTAACTCCTGCAAAATTCCATGCAGCTTTATCAGCGCTTGGCTTCAGCAATGTATATGAGGTTGCTCTGGGCGCAGACATCGGAGCTATTGCAGAGGCGCATCACTATGCAAAAGAAGTTGCAACAGGAAACCTTCCGTTCCTTCTCACCTCCTGCTGCCCTTCCTGGTCTATGATGGCAAAAAAACAGTTTCCGGATATGATTGACAATATTTCTCAGGAGCTGACCCCTATGGTTGCCACAGCGCGAAGCATTAAGAAAGAACATCCCAATGCAAAAATCGTCTTTATCGGACCATGCGCGGCCAAGAAACTGGAAGCTATGAGAACTACTATAAGAAGTGACGTGGATTTCGTTATCACCTACGAAGAATTGTGGGGCTTATTTGATGCAAAGGAAATTAATCCGGAGGAAATCGAGCCTTCCACTTCCTTCCACAATGCCACAGCAGCAGGACGTGGATATGCTGTTTCCGGCGGTGTGGCAGGCGCTATTGAAGCCTGTCTGAAGGAATATTATCCGGACGTTCCCGTTCACATCGAACATGCGGAAAGCCTTGCAGAATGCAAAAAAGTCCTGACTCTTGCCAAGGCAGGAAAGCTCAAGGGCTGTATGATCGAGGGAATGGCATGTCCCGGCGGCTGCATGGGCGGCGCAGGAACAAACGCGCCTTACAACAAAGCTTCCAAAGCGCTGAAAAAATACCTCACCGATTCCTCAAAAAAACTCCCGCCAAAAGAGCTGGAAGAAATCGAACTGAAATAATAAAAACAAAAATCCTCCCCGGTATCGTTTAAAATACCGGAGAGGATTTTTTTACTGCACAGACCACCGCAGTTCCTTACTCCTCTTCTTCCCTGATAAACATAAGGAAAAAACTGATCAGTAAAAGAACACAGGAAAACCAGATGGTTCTTGCCCCGAATACTGAGGAAAAATGACCTCCAAGCCCTGCTCCCAGTGCAAAGAGAATAATAATCTCCCAGTAGCGAAGGGTTTTTTTCAGCATCTTGGGCTCACGCTTTCTGCAGAAGGTATACAAAGATTCCATGGCGCTTCGAACATTTCCGATACACATAGTACTGGAAAAAGCATAGCCTGTAACCTTACGGAACGCCTGTACCTGCATGGCACAGGAAAAAGAAACCATAGCGTTTGCCAGCATATTCATGCTTTGAGGCAGAAAACCTACAATAAAAAGCAGTATAATTTCACTTAAGACAACCAACTGTCTCCAGTGAAAACTATGTATATTACTGTAGGACTGGCGAATCCACTCTGCAATGGCAACTCCAAGAACAAAGGAAAACACAGGAATGAAATAACGCAAAGCCAGTCCCCAGTTTTTTTCAAAAAGATTCTGGCTTAACAGAACAATATTTCCTGTCTGGGCATTGGCAAATACGCTGCCCCTGAACGCATAGGTATAAGCATCCTGCAAGCCTCCGGAAAGAGACAGGAAAGCAGCAGTCAGAAAGGCTTCCGACATCTGTCCGTGAGAATGATACTCTCTTAATCCTTTCATCTGCACTTATACATTCTTCTGCGCAAGATAAGCAGCTCTTCCGTCTTCGTAAAGGTTTTTGCCCTCGCTGTCAATAATAACTACAAGAGGCATATCCTCCACATACAGTTTACGAAGAGCCTCTGCTCCCAGATCTTCATATGCAATAAGCTCGGCTTTTTTGATACATTTGGCAAGAAGCGCGCCTGCGCCTCCGATCGCGCCGAAGTATACGCCGCTGTATTTCTTCATTGCGTCTACAACCTCAGGAAGACGGGCTCCCTTGCCGATCATTCCTCTTGCGCCTACAGACATCATGGTCGGTGCATAAGCATCCATACGTCCACTTGTTGTAGGACCTGCAGAGCCGATTACAGCGCCCGGTTTAGCAGGAGTCGGTCCAACATAGTAAATTGTAGCATCCTTTGGATCAAAAGGAATCTCCTCGCCTTTTGCAAGAGCTTCGCACATTCTCTTATGTCCCGCATCACGGGAAGTATAAATAGTTCCTGTTAATAATACCTGGTCGCCTGCATGAAGGCTGCGCGCCAGTTCCTCTGTAAGAGGCAGTGTAATACGACGTTTTTCCATATTAAATCACCTCCGATTTATGACGGGTAACATGGCAGTTGATATTTACTGCGCATGGCATACCTGCAATGTGAGTAGGCAGTGTTTCGATGTTCAGGCCGATGGCTGTTGTCTTGCCGCCGAAGCCCTGCGGTCCGATGCCCAGCTCATTGATTTTTTCCAGCATTTCTTTTTCAAGATCTGCATAGAACGGATCCGGATTCTGAGAATCCAGCGGACGCATAAGAGCTTTTTTTGCAAGAAGCGCACATTTATCAAAAGTACCGCCGATACCTACGCCAACTACCATTGGAGGACATGGATTAGGGCCTGCTGTCTCTACTGCTTCCAGAATGAAATCCTTGATTCCCTGAAGACCTGCAGACGGCTTAAACATACGGATCTGGCTCATATTCTCACTTCCGAAGCCTTTCGGGCCAACTGTGATCTTAACCTGATCTCCCGGAACGATTTCTGTATAAATCATAGCCGGAGTATTGTCTCCTGTATTGCCGCGGCGAACCGGATCTTTCACTACAGATTTACGTAAATAGCCTTTATCATAGCCACGGCGGACACCTTCGTTAATAGCCTCTGTATAATCTCCGCCTGTGAAGTGAACGTCCTGTCCGATTTCAAGGAATACACATGCCATACCTGTATCCTGACAGATCGGTACATTTTCGTTGTCTGCAATTTCAAAGTTTTCGATAATGTTGTCGAGAACGCCTTTGGCGATTTCTCCATCTTCACATGCACGGCAATTTTTGATCGCGCATTTTACATCTTCCGGAAGATGATTGTTTGCTTCGATACAGAGCTTTTCGATTACATCTGTAAGTCTGCTTACTTCAATTTCACGCATTGCTTTCTCTCCTCCTGTGAGTATTGTTAATTTATTCTTTCATTATAGCAAAGCAGCCCAACCTGTCAACCATTCCGGAGGAAATGATCAGGCAAGACTGCTTTTATAATCCTTTATTTCAAATAATTATCTTTCGTGACGGGCATAGTTTGGAAGGAGCATTGGAGAAATATCATGCTCGTCTGCATCTGCCGCCTTTAATTCCTCTGCATATTTGTAGATATGGTCAAGGTTCATAGAACCAAGCTCTGTCTCTTTTGCTTTTGCAGCCGCAGCCTTACCTGCGTTACGGCCAAATACGATAATATCCAGAAGGGAGTTACCCATAAGACGGTTTCTTCCGTGGATTCCTCCAACTGCCTCACCTGCAACAAGAAGGTTTGGAATTGTTTTTGTAAAGCCTTCGCCGTTGATTTCAATACCACCGTTCTGGTAGTGAAGAGTAGGGTAAATGAGAATCGGCACTTTTCTCATATCAATACCGTAGTTCATGTACATACGGAACATTGCAGGGATTCTCTTTTCAATTGTGCCCTCTCCTCCGAGAATTTCAATCATCGGAGTATCAAGCCATACGCCTTTAAGACCTCCCGGAACTTCTACGCCTCTGCCTTCACGGCACTCACGGATTACGCCGGAAGCGTTTACATCTCGTGTTTCCAGTGGATGGATGTACGCTTTACCTTCAGCATTTACAAGCTGCGCGCCAACGGAACGCACTTTTTCTGTTACAAGAGCGCCAAGAATCTGCGCCGGATAAACAGCTCCTGTCGGATGGTACTGAATAGAATCCTGATAAAGAAGCGGTGCGCCTGCACGGTATCCAAGAACAAGACCGTCTGCTGTTGCGCCGTAGTGGTTAGATGTCGGGAAGCCCTGATAATGCATTCTTCCCGCTCCACCTGTAGCGATTACAACTGTTTTTGCTCTTGCCACAAGGTAGTCTCCTGTTTCCATATTCTGGAGAACAGCGCCTGCTACCTGACCTTTTTCATCTTTAATAAGTTCAACAGCAGAAGTAAATTCCACAACAGGAATACCGCGGTTAATAACCTCATCGCGGATTGTACGCATGATTTCAGCGCCGGAGTAATCCTTTGCAGCATGCATTCTCTTTCTGGAAGTACCGCCGCCGTGTGTGGTGATCATATTTCCGTCTTCTTCTTTGTCAAACTCAACACCAAGCTCATTGAGCCATTTAATTGCATCCGGAGCTTCCATAACAAGACGTTTTACAAGCTCCGGTCTTCCTGCAAAGTGTCCGCCGCCAAAGCAGTCAAGGTAATGCTGTACAGGAGAATCGTTCTCTTTATCTGCAGCCTGAATACCGCCCTCTGCCATCATAGTGTTGGCATCGCCGATACGAAGCTTTGTCACGATCATTACATTTGCACCGGCATTGTGCGCTTCAATGGCACAGGAAGAACCTGCGCCGCCGCCGCCGATAACAAGTACGTCTACATCGTAGTCTACCTTTGAAAGGTCAATATTTTCATTCTGGATGCGGCTTGTGGAATGAAGAAGGTGCGCCAGCTCTAAAGGAGCTTTTTCTCCTTTGTTTGGTCCAACCTTAATCTCAGCAAAAGCATCCGGGTTATAGTCTGGGTGGAATTCTTTCAGGAGTGCATCTTTTTCTTCCGCAGAAAGACGAGCCGGCTCTGTAGACATACGCTCTGCTCTTGTAGCCTCTACCTTTTTGATAGATTCCATCATATTTTCAGGATATGGTGTATACATGATTGCCCTCCTTATTTCTCAATATCTCTGTTATTGTAAAGTTCCTGCATCTCTGTAATCGGTTTCTGCATAATCTGCTCAATAAGCTCGTCGTATGCGCCGCTGTTGATTTCTTCTACACGTTTCTCAAGGTGCTCAGACTTTGGAGCGATGTATTTACCTGTGAGACGTCTTGCAAGAAGACCTACCATCGGATGAGAAATCTCAGCCGGACATCTCACGGAACAGCAGCCGCAGCCTACGCAGTCAAAGGACTCTTCTGCACATTTTTCGAATTCTCCACGCTGTGCATATGCAATATACTGCATAACATTTAAGTCCTGTGTACATGCCTTTGTGCAGGCATTACAGCCGATACAACTGTAGATTTCCGGATAGAGCTCCATCATAATCTGCTGGTTCGGTTTGATTTCATTGATGTCGTATGTTCTCTTATCTGTAGGGAAGAACGGAATGCTTGCCACATACATGCCTTCCTGCACCTGTGTCTGACAGGCAAGACATGTCTTTAACTCATTCTGACCCTTGATTCTGTAAATTGTGGCACAGGCTCCACAGAAGCCGTGACGGCAGCCACAGCCTCTTTTAAGGGTGTAGCCAGCGTATTCCATAGCTGTCATAATGGTAAGCTCTGCAGGCACGCTGTATTTTTTACCGAAAAAATATACATTAACCATATTTTCCATTGTATAATTCCTTTCACTATAGGTGGTGTAGGTGTGCTTATCAATACTCCGCCGGTAATTCGTCGATTTCATCGCAGCGGAATACAGGACCGTCTTTGCAGACATATTTGGAACCGATATTACAGCGTCCGCATTTGCCCACGCCGCATTTCATGCGAAGCTCCAGTGTGGTGTAAACCTGTTCTCTGGAAAAGCCCATCTCCTCCAGGCCTGCAAGTACGAATTTAATCATAATCGGCGGTCCGCAGACAAGGGCTGTTTTATTTGTATCAAAACCGATTTCTTTAAGGTAAGACGGTACGAAACCTACATGACCGTCCCAGCCTTCCTGCTCGCGGTCGATAGTAAGATATACGTTCACGCCCTCTGTTTTCATCCAAACTTCCTGAATTTCCTTTAACTGTACCAAATCGTCTGCAGAACGGGAACCATAGAGAATATCTACAGTACCGTAATTTTCACGATTATCAAGTACATAATTGATAACAGAACGGAGTGGCGCAAGACCGATACCACCTGCAATAAAGAGAAGATTTTTTCCCTTTAACTCCTCTTCCACAGGGAAGTGATTTCCGTATGGACCGCGGACTGTAATCTCATCTCCTACCTCAAGACTGTGAAGATAATCTGTGAGCATACCGCATTTCTTAATACTGAATTCCTGATATTCTTTATTTGTAGGTGAAGATGTGATAGAAAACATACCTTCACTTACGCCGGGGGCACAGAGCATGGCGCACTGGCCGGGCATATGTTCAAAAAGCTTGCCCCCCTCCGGAGCGTTGACACGGAACGTCTTAACGTCAGGAGTCTCCTCTCTGATATCGGTGATCACACCGACCATAGGAATCAGCGTATCTAATTTATAGTCCTTATGACATGTACATTCATGGTCATGTCCGTGTTCGTGATTATGTTCACACATCAGTTTTCACCTCCCTGTTTTTCAAAGGCTTTGATTACTTTTACAATATTTAAGGCTGCCGGACATTTTTCCACACAGCGGCCGCATCCTACGCAGGAGAACATGCCATTATTGTTTACAGGGTAGTAAACAAGCTTATGCATAAATCTCTGGCGGAAACGCTGCATCTGGCTGGTACGGTTATTGCCGTGAGCCATCATTGTAAAATCGGAGTACATACAGGAATCCCAGCAGCGATAACGCTGTACCCCATGTCCTGTATCATAATCTTTAATGTCATAGCACTGGCAGGTCGGGCAGACAAAGGTACAGGTTCCACATGCCAGACACGGCTTATAAAGCTCCTCCCACACAGAGGAATTAAATCTCTCCATGTAGTCTTCCTCTCCCCATCCTTCTAAAGAAAGATTAGAGTATGGAAGCTTTTCTACGATTGCGCGGATAGCCTGTTTTTCCTCTTCTACTTTCGTCTCTTCTCCGTCAGTGAGAAGTTCTTTTACAATTTCAGTAAGCTTCTCGCCCTTCTCTGTCAGAGGTTTCCAGTACAGCTCGCCCTCAATCATCCATGTGGAAACATCCGCCACAGGATCTGCGCAGTCAATGCCGAAAACCTTACAGAAACAGCTCTCCTCCGGTTCATGGCAGGCAAGAGCGACGATTGTTCCGTGGTCGCGTCTTGCAGCGTAAAAACTGTCTACAGGTTCGCTTAAGAATACATTATCAAGAACCTTCACGCCCTGAACGTCACATGCCTTCATTCCGAAAATAACGAAGTTCTGTTCTTTTAAAGCGCCCGGTTCGATGGAGATTTTTTTACCGTCTTTTACACAGTTGTAAAGATTTTCACTCTGCGGAAAAAAGGCGTCTTTCGGTGATTTTACGGTTTTTAAGGTATCAAGGGAAACCTCTGCGTCTTCGCTCCATGCTGCAAAGTTAACCTGACCCGCTCCCTTCACCGGTAAATATAATTCCTGTTCTGCGGCAATTTTTTGGAATAATGCCGGTAGATTTTCTGCTTTTATTTTAAACATACATTATCCCCTTTCTGCCACAATACCAGGCTCAACATCATCGAAATCAAAGTTTGTAAGAGGTCCTTTAGAGTCAATATCCTCTCCTGCCTGATACTCGCCGTAGAACTCGTTGATATCCTTGATAAACTTACGGTTAAAAAGATGAAGCGGTATTCCCTGCGGGCAGACTCTGCTGCACTCGCCGCAGTCTGTACATCTTCCTGCCACATGGAAAGCGCGGATTACGTGGAACATTTTTTCCTCAAAAGAATCTACATTCGCCTTCTGGGCGCTGTCAAATTTATTGCTGTCAAATACACATTTACGGCAACTGCAGGCAGGACAGACATTTCTGCAGGCATTACAGCGGATACATTTGCTTAATTCTTTCTGGAAAAAGGCAAACTTCTCTTCCGGACTCATAGCCTCGATTCTTGCCACTTCCTCGAAACGGTCTGCATCCTTTGTGTCTTTGGACTCGCCGATGAGTTCGTCATAAATCATATGCTCTTTGCCTTTGCAGACATGGCATCTCTCCAGCATGGCATCTTTATATGCACAGGTCTTTTCTCCGTAAATTGTCTGGATTGTCAGCATTTCTGCCTCATCCTCAATCTCAGCGCCGGAAATACTCTCGATACCCTTAATTCCCTGCTGTCTGATTTTTTCGATGTCAAGCTTACCCTTGCAGCCAACGCCGATAATGTAAGCTTTTTCTCTGTCAACGCGGTGTTCCTTAATTAACTGGTTAAAGCTGTATGTATCACAGGGTTTGAGACATATCAGGGTTTTTCCCTCAAACTTGGACGCCGCAATCATATATTTACTTAAATTAGCTCCGCAGAATCCGTTATAAACGAAATCCTTCAGAGACTCCTCTGTCTCAAAAAAAGCCGGTTCCGGATTGTAGGATAAGTCTCCGGCTTTCCAGCCGAGAACACGGGCTACAGTTCCGTCAGCCAGAAGCTCTTTTGCACGGTTGATTAATTCCTGCATCGTAAATCCCCCAATCTTACGTTCTTGCCAAGAGAATGGATTTTTTCTACAAATTCATTCATGGTCTGTGAGAATTTCACGCCCTCAGCAGCGGAAACCCATTCTACTCGTGTTCTTCCATTTTCCACACCCAGATAATCCAGCATGGAGAAAAGAAGGGTCATACGTCTTCTTGCATAGTAGTTTCCGGTGCTGTAATGACAGTCTCCCGGATGGCAGCCGCACATGATCACACCGTCGGCGCCTTTTTCAAATGCGCGGAGAATGAACATGGGATTGACACGGCAGGAGCATGGAACACGGATGATCTTTACATCAGCCGGATAGGTAAGACGACTGCTTCCTGCAAGGTCTGCGCCTGCGTAGCTGCACCAGTTACAGCAAAACGCTACGATCTTCGGTCTGAATTCTTCCTTGTTTTCTATCGACATATTGCATCTACCTCCGCTAAAATCTGTCTGTTGGAGAAGCCCTGCAGATCCATTGCGCCGGACGGACATGTAACGGTACATGCACCGCAGCCCTGACAAAGCGCTGTATTTACAACTGCAATTCTTCTTGTCTCACGGATACCGTGATCATTTACTTCTTTTTCCTCATAGGAAATTGCTCCGTACGGACATACATTTGCACATGTGGAACAGCCGTTGCAGAGAAGCTCGTCGGACTGGGCTGTACACGGATTTGTCATCAGCTTGTCTTTTGCAAGAAGGCCGATAGCTTTTACTGCCGCTGCGCCTGCCTGAGCAACTGTCTCCGGAATATCCTTCGGTCCCTGACAGACACCGGAAAGGAAAATACCGGCAGTCGGTGATTCTACAGGACGAAGCTTTGCATGAGCCTCTGTGAGGAAGTTGTTTGTATCAATACTTGCAGTAAGCATGGTCGCAATCTTACGAACATCCGGATTCGGCTCGATTGCTGTCGCAAGAACTACCATATCTGCTTCTTTCAGAATCTGTTTGTTATCAAGAAGGTCAGAGCCCTGTACAAGAAGCTTGCCGTTCGGCTGCGGAATAACCTTTCCAACCTGACCTTTAATATAATTAACTCCGTACTGCTCTACCGCACGTCTGTAAAACTCGTCGAAGTTCTTACCCGGAGTACGAACATCAATATAAAAGACTGTTACATTTACATCCGGATACTTGTCACGGATGAGCATAGCGTGTTTCGCTGTATACATACAGCAGATTTTGGAACAGTATGGCTTACCTCTGTCATCGGAGCAGCGGCTTCCCACACACTGGATAAATACCATTTCCTTCGGCGCTTTTCCGTCAGAAAGACGTTCCAGATGACCTTTTGTCGGTCCCGCAGCATTCATAATACGTTCCAGTTCCAGAGAAGTGATAACATCTTTGCTCTGGTTGTATGCATACTCATCGTATTTATCAAGCTTAATGGTATCAAAACCTGTCGCTACTACAATAGCGCCATATTTCCGTGTCACAATCTCGTCTTTCTGCTCGTAATCGATCGCTCCTGCCTGACAGACCTTGGAACAAATACCGCATTTACCTGTCTTGAACTTGATACAGTTCTCACGGTCAATAACCGGCACATTCGGGATTGCCTGGGCAAAAGGTGTGTAGATTGCCGTACGGTTATTTAAGCCTCTGTTAAATTCGCTTGGTATCTTCTTGGAAGGACATTTTTCCATGCATGCGCCGCAGCCTGTACATTTGTCCATATCCACGCTTCTTGCTTTTTTCTTAATATCAACAGTGAAATCACCTACGAAACCACTGACATTTTCTACTTCACTATATGTATAAATTGTAATCTTTTCGTGAGCTGCAGCCTCCACCATTTTCGGTGTCAGAATACATGCGGAACAGTCCAGAGTCGGGAAAGTCTTGTCAAGCTGTGACATTCTTCCGCCGATACTCGGTGTTTTTTCCACGATATCTACTTCATAGCCTGCGTCTGCAATATCAAGAGCAGTCTGAATACCGGCGATACCGCCGCCGATCACAAGCGCTCTCTTTGTTACACGGCTTTCTCCCGGCTGGAGAGGCGCGTTCAGATGAACCTTTGCGATTGCTGCTCTTGCAAGAATAACCGCTTTCTCAGTTGCCTCTTCCATATCCTTGTGAATCCATGAACAATGCTCACGGATATTTGCAATCTCCACCATGTACGGGTTAAGTCCCGCTCTTTCCGCAGCTTTACGGAAGGTAGCCTCATGCATACGCGGGGAACAGGAACATACAACGATTCCTGTCAGATTTTTCTCTTTGATGGCTTCCTGAATTTTAGCCTGTCCTGCTTCGGAACACATATACTGATAATCTTCCGCATGAACAACACCCTGCTCCTTCGCAGCCATCTCTACTACTTTTTTAACGTCTACCGTAGCGGCGATATTACTTCCGCAGTGACAGACAAATACACCTATCCTCTGCACTTAGGTTACCTCCTGTATCTTCTCAATGCACTTACTAATAACTGCTGTGGAAGCTCCGGATCAAGAAGCTCTGGAATCTCGTCTGCCAAAAGGTAGTTTCCGCCTTTCTGACGTACCACAAGCTGTCTCGCAGCATCAATGAGTTTCCCCGGCTTTACATCCCTTGGACATCTCTCCACACAGGCAAAGCAGGAAAGACATTTCCACAGAGATTTTGAATTTACAAGCGCGTCAATATCTTCATTTATCACATAAGAAACAAACTGATGCGGTTTAATATCCATCTCATTAAAAGACGGACAGGTTGCGGAGCATTTGCCGCATTTCATACATTTAAGAGGATTTGTTCCGGAAATTTCTTTAATTTGCTCTGCTGCTTTTTTTTCGTTCATTTTGACTTCCATCTTACGCCTCCTCCTTCGCTTCTTTCACACCAAGAGCCTCTGCAAGAAGCTCTGTGAAGTAGTAAACCGGAATACTGTTATTTCCGTTTCTGCAAAGATTATATTTACAAAGCGGACAGGCAGTAATCAGCATATCTGCCTCAAAGCCTTTCGCGCTGTCCATAATCTTTTCGCACATATTCTGCGCCATCTCCTTCTCTTTCAGAGAAATATAACCGCCGCAGCACTCATTTCTATATGGATAAACTACAGGTTCCGCACCCAGCGCGCGGATAAAATCTTCCATAATCTTCGGATTTTCCGGATCGTCAAAAGCCATAATCTTTCCGGGTCTTAAAAGAAGACAGCCGTAATATGCGCCGATTTTTTTGCCTTTAAGAGGATTGACTACTTTTTCTTTCAGTTTGTCAAAACCGATTCTGTCTCTTAACACCTCAAGGTAATGAAGAACGGTTGTCTCTCCTTCATAAGGCTCTTCCAGCTTCATGTAGTTATTGGCTCTGGTACGGATATCGTCCACATGCTTCATATCGTCGTTGACACGTTTGATCACGTGATGACAGGCAGAGCAGATTGTCACCAGATCCTGACCTTTTTCTTTAGCTGCATTTAAGGTACGGACAGAGGAAAGCTTCGTTGCAATCTCGTCTGTTCCCAGCGGATAAACGCCGCCGCAGCACTGCCAGTCTTCAATTTCTTCCAGTTCAAAGCCAAGCGCCAGCGCGCTTGCTCTGGCATATTCGTCCAGATCTCTGGCTTTTGTTCTCAGGGTACAGCCCGGATAATAACTGTATTTCATATTTTCCGTTGTCCTTTCTTTAGTTCAGATCAATCTGCGCAATAACTTCTTTTAAAGCATCTGCGCTCTTCTTGAGAAGTTCGATTTCTGTCTTATTCATACGCATTGGAATTTTTCCCTGTACGCCATTAGGGCCTACAAGAGTCAGTGTGCTCAAACATACATCCTCGATTCCATACTCGCCGTGCATCATAGAAGATACAGTTGTGATAGAATCGGAAGCTGCCAGAAGAATGGAACAAAGCTTGCATACAGAATTGGAAACTGCATAGAAAGTAGCGCCTTTATTCTGAATAATCTTTCCGCCTGATTTACGTACATATTCCAGCATACCGTCTTTGTCAAGTTCTTTTACATCTTTACCCATTAATTTGGCATGGTGATAATACTCGTCAACGCTCACGCCGGAAATGTAAGCGCCTGACCACGGAACAAAGGAAGTATCTCCGTGCTCACCGAATACATAGGCATGAATATTCTTCTGCGCCACTTTAAAATGCTCGGAAAGACCGCAGCGAAGACGGGCAGAATCAAGAATTGTACCGGAACCGATAATCTGGTTTTCCGGAAGCCCGGAAATCTTTGTAAACACATAAGTCATAATGTCAACCGGGTTGCTTACAATAATGTAAAGAGCGTTCGGCGCTGCTTTGACAATCTCAGGGGTAATGGACTTCAGGATATTTACGTTCGTCTGTGTAAGCTCAATACGGGTCTGTCCCGGTTTGCGGGCAATTCCGGAGGTAATGATTACGATGTCAGAATCCTTCGCATCTTCATATTCTCCTGCTGTAATAGAGATTGGATCACGGAAACAGGTACCCTGGGCAATGTCAAGAACTTCACCCTCTACTTTTTCTTTATTAATATCGATAAGTACGATCTCAGATGCGATATCACCGTTAGATAAAGTATAGGCGATTGTAGAACCAACGCTTCCTGCACCGATAATAGTAATTTTGCTGCTCATAAGGCGCTCCTTTCCTTTTCCATGCGGATATCTCCGCATGATATTGTTTAATATTTAACAATGCTGGTCAAAAAAAATAAAATCTCACCCAACATTTTTTCATCAAAAAATGTGGTATTTGAATCTACGAGAGCAAAAACATCACTTTTTTTACTTCAAATGTGGGTTTGGAATGATTTATATTCAATATATCACATTGATAACAATTTAACAAGATATTTTTTATGATTTATTGTTAAAAAAATAGCAGATTTTTCCGTACTTTTTCGTGATAGTGACAAAAAGAAAAAAGGCGTCGGTTTGGACGCCTTTCATCTTACCCACAAGCCTTACATCAGTGAGTTAGTACCTAATCCTGAAATAATCTAAATATGCCTTGTATTTATCCTGTGCAGTTAAACAAGTATCTCTCAAATAACCTCTTTCATTGTTCCATTCTTTTAATCCACGATAATAAAACAGTTTTAATGTATCTTCAATAATAAATGGAACAATATTATATTTCAGACATTCTTTAAACATGATCAATCTGCCAACACGCCCGTTTCCATCCTGAAATGGATGTATTTTTTCAAACTCAACATGGAACTCCAGAATATCTTCAAATGATTTATTCTCAATTGAATTGTATTCTGTAAGCAATACTTTCATCTTATCGGCAACATTTTCCGGCAATACAGTTGTCATGCCACCAACTTCATTTGGCATCTTTTTATAGTCTCCCACTGCAAACCAATCTTTTCTCGAATCACTTGTTCCGGATTTTAAAATCAAGTGTAATTCCTTAATGAATTTTTCCGATAAAACAGCTTTTGCATTATCAATAATCATATCTATACAACGGAAATGATTTGCTGTTTCGATAACATCATCTACATTTAAGACTTCATTTTCCACACCGATTGTATTTGTTTCAAAAATATATCTTGTTTGATCATGTGTTAAGCGACTACCTTCCATATGATTAGAATTGTATGTCAAATCAATCTGTGTCTTGTGGTAAATACCGCCAGAATACCTGGTTTTCTTCTCATTCTGCAAAATATCTAACAATGTTTTGGGCTGTTCCTTTTTCTTATTAGTACGTTCCGGCTTTTCGGCATTTTCGGGAATGTTCCAGGTTTTACCGGTAAGAAACGCACCATTAACACGCCCATGAGCACAATAATTTCTTACGCTTCGCTCAGATATATTCCATTTTTTTGCTGTTTCTGTAACAGATAGATACCGCATTTGCTCTCCTCCGCTGCTCTGCATTTCAATTTAATGACCATATCAGTTTCGTAAATAGTATACCACATTATCGGCAACAATTACAGAATTTATATTTATTCTCGAATTTATTTTGCCGCTCCCGACGATTTTAATATAATAAAAAGAGCAAACTACTCTACGCAATCACATAAAATAGTTTGCTCTTTTGGAATAAAATCTTATCAACTTTGGAATACCCTCAGTGCGTATCCTATCCTTCCATTAATCGGACAGTCGCTCTTACATACCTTTACCCGGTCTCTTAATTCCTCACAAAGTTGTTTTTTCATCTTCCTTGAAATCCCAGGTATTTCCCCAGCCATCCTCTTCTGCCCAATCCTGCATCTGGGAATAATAAATATAAAAAATCATATACCCGAACGCTTGCACTAACAAGTAACCTATCTAAAATCATGTATTAACTTACCAATGGGTCTGGTCCAATCAGATTCCTGTTCATTATAGATATGGCCTTAATTTTTCAATTAGCTCATACACCTTTGTACCCGGTGCAGAATTTGCCGGAGGTCTTCCAGCGTTTGTTTCATCCAGCTTTTTGGCATACCGGATTGCCTGATCCATAAATGGCCTGAGAATCTCATACATATCTTCCCGCCCTTTGGAATATTCACCTTTTCCAAGATTCTGCAGCCAATCAGTCAATTTGGGCCAGTATTCCTTTCGATGGATATCGGAGTGGAAATAACTGAAATGCAGAAGGAACCAGAGTTCTATACACTGGTTTGACCACACTGCATGGTACTGTGTCTCATCTGTCGTGTTCCGGACACATAACTCTGCGGTACGATTAATGTGGTCTGCCGGGAAATCATCCGTATCATAAACCACCCAAACATGCTTATACCCGTTCGGGTTTTCACCCGCTAGATCTTTGGCTTTTTCAAACAAACTGAGTGTATTATCCCCTTCACCATAAATATCAAGCTGGATTTTTTCTTGATATTGCTGATTAACGATATCCTTTATCGCTTGAAAGTACTGTGGCTCTGTATTTGTCCCTTCCGTAACAATCAAATGATACTCTGGCCGGATTCTGATTTCTCTATCAAGACGTTTTTTCATCCATCCTTTATTCAGGTCGCTTTTCTTTGGAGGCTTTAAACTCATGTCCAATCGCCTCCCGAAAGCATATTGGTCAGGTACGGATCAGCTCCGTATCTGCCTTCCATATACTGCTTATCAAACGCAGCTGTGCTATTTACCCTTTCATTATCTTCACGGCGAATCTCGTACAGAGAATAAATCTCACTCTCGTGGTTTGGGTTCTCTGCTGCAAACCAGATCTCATCCCTACGAAATACAGTGTTCTTCATGGTCGTCATATCGTGGGAAGTAAACAAAAGCTGCGCCCCCCTGGTATTCAGCTTTGGATTCTTAAACATGGAAATCATATACCTGAGCAGTTTCGGATGCAGTTTCGCATCCAGCTCATCAATGATTACCAGGCGGCCTTCCTGCAGGGCAAGCAGAAGAACCGGCAATGCTGCAATCAGCTTCCTGGTGCCATCCGATTCATCCGAGTACTTTAACTCGTAGACTTTCCCATTCACGATTCTCTGTGTATAAAGCTGTTTTTCCTCATCATCGAACCGATAACCTGAAAGGTCGATTCCCATATCATTTAAAGCCTGAAGAATCCGGCTCTTAATAGATTCATTTTGTGAAAACATGACCGTGCGGTCCACAACCGGGTTTGCGTAATTTCGAATAATACAGGATTCAAACCAGCTTTGTACTTCAGCAATCACAGGGATGTCATAATTGATCGCCAAAAATGACAAGTAAGGCATCTTGGGATTAACGGACGTATTAATGCTTGCTTTGCTTATGCTTGATCCCAATTCAATTTTAGAATACTCTCTCTCAAAAACGGTACCGGTACGCTTGCCTCCAATCGCCCTCCAATACAAGGATTCGGAAACAATTTCTTCATTTAACAAAGCAAGATAATAACGATATTCATTCTTACCCTGACAGAAAAAAAGTTCAAATTCAGTGGGCTGTTCTCTGGATGTTTCGTCCAGCAAAAACGGCTCATAGCTCACTCTTTGCTGAATAATTATGTTTTCGCGTGTCTTCTCCAAATCATGGATTGGCTTTACTATTGTAGAAATCAGACAGGAAAGTGCCTGCAGTAGATTCGATTTTCCTCCTCCATTTGGCCCATAAACAACCCCAACAGGAAGCAAACTCGCTCCTTTTATTTCCTTGTTCTCCTTTGTTTCTACTTTACATGTCAGCAGAGACTCTGCGAATTCGGGAATCGCAACAGCCTGAAAATCAAAAATTGTTTCTCCCTTGTAGGACTTAAAATTCTGAAACGAAAACTGACAAAGCATAGTCTTCCTCCTTTCCATCCGATTTCATTATAGGAATTATGCCCCTAAAAGTCAAGTTTTATTCTTGTTTTCAAAAAAATATTTTTTTAAAACCAATTTATAACTCCAATCGGATTTCTATTCGCTATAGACATTTTTTCATAGACATCTGCGTCAAATAGTTATGCTATTTCTTGGTCTGCTGATACAGTTCCAGAGAACATGTGTTTCGCGCTTACGTTACACATACTCCTTCACAATCCTGCACATCTCTTCAAATTGCTCTTCCATCTCTTTCACAAGCTTAAACTGTGTACGTGCGCGAACAAGATTGTGTTCCGGATATGCTGTCTTGAAATACACATCCCCCTGAAGATAATCTGCAAGGAAACGGATTCCACACTCAAAAGTCATAAGCCTTGCTCCCCACGGAAGACTCATAAGCTCCTCCTGTGTGAGAACATCTCTTGCCATTTCCACATACCCCTTTACATAAAGTTCGTAGAGATGAATGTCGAAATGAACCTTATCCAAATCCTTCTCATCCTCCTCTGCTGTGGAGGCGCCGAAACGGATAGAATCTCCGAAATCATTGGCAGCAAGTCCCGGCATAATCGTATCCAGGTCAATGATACATAAGCCCTCTCCTGTTTCTTTGTCAAAAAGAATATTATTAAGCTTTGTATCGTTGTGAGTTACACGAAGCGGAAGAATTCCCTCATTTAACTGGTTCATCAAAACAGCACAGTCTTCTTCTCTTGCAAGGGCAAAATCAATCTCCCCGCGACAGGTTCTTGCGCGATTCTTCACATCACGCTGCACAGCCTGAGAAAAAGCCTGAAAACGCTTCACCGTATCATGGAAAAACGGAATGGTCTCATAAAGGCTGGATGCAGGATAATCTCCAAGCTGCTTCAGGAAATGACCAAAGCTTCTGGCAGACTGATAAAACTGCTCCGGCTCCTCCACTGTCTGGTAGCACATGGAATTCGTGATAAAATTAGAACATCTCCAAGGCTGTCCCTGATCGTCCTCAAAGAAATTTTCACCGTTTTTCGTCTTAATACAGGACATAGTCTCCCTGTCAGGGTCGCCGCCCTCCTTACGGATCACATCACGAAGATACTCTGTAACCCCAAAGATATTGTCCATAACCTGACCCGGCTGTTTAAACACATTGGTATTGATTCTCTGAAGCACATAGAAAGGCTCCTCTGTTCCCTGCTCTGTAGGCATATAAACTGCATAAGTCTCATTAATATGTCCCTCACCGAAAGGCTTCACATAGCTGCACTGATTGCCGAAGCCAAAGGCATAAAGAGCATCCTCAAGGGCACGGCTGTCCACTCCCTCAATCTTTCTTCTGGTGGAAAAAATCACCTCTCCTGCTTCCACCTTCTTTTTCTCCTCAATGGTGCAGTTCGCTTTCACAATACTTCCAAGACCAACATGAGCCCCGTTTCCAATCACAGAATCATGATCCACCACAGCTCCACTGTTCACAAGAGCTGCACGTCCGATCCGGGAATGGGTATTCACAACGGCATTCTGCATCACGAAGCAACCCTCTTCCAAAACAGCGCTTGGACTGATCACAGCAGAAGGATGAACCATTGCAGGTACCTGATATCCTTCCTCAAGAAGCTTCTCCGTCCAGAAAAGACGGGTATTATTATTACCAAAGGCTGCCACAGCAGTATCAAATTCTCCATGATTCATCACATAATCACAACATTTGCCGATAACATCTGAGGCTTTCGCCGCATCGTCCAAAAAGAACACCTCTTCATAACCAAGTAACTCTGCTGTTTCCTTAATCATTTGGCCAAAACCGCCAGCTCCTAAAATCAATAATCTCTTCATCATATGTTTCTGATTCCTTTCCTCTGTATTTATTTCTTCAGATACCCCAGTTCCTCCATCTTCTGGATAATCGTCTGAGCCATAATTTCCTGCGCTTCAATCGTAGACGCCGGATATGTAGTTGTCTGGGCAAGACTGATGTAATGCTCTCCCCATTTCTGCTGAAGCGCCTGATCCAGCGAAGGCGCATCTACTGAACCGTCAACCGGACGGGTGCCTACTACCAGAAAACGCTCCTGATTTGGAAATGTTTTTAAAATATGCTCCTGCTGCTCTGCAAGTTCTGCAGGGTTATGATTCCATCCTCCATAGTAGCCCATAAAAATAACAGGAATACAATCCAGATCGTTTCTTTCAGTCTGCTCTGGCGTCAGGTCACGAATTCCACGCTCCATAATAGAAATCTCCGCACCATTAGCTGCCTGCTGATGTGCTGAAATATATCCCTGAAGAACCTGATCTGATACACCTGCCATCTTCATCATAGAAAGGGTGCCGCCGCCCTGAATCGTTTTATTGATCACAGAAATATCATATCCCTGTTCGTTCAGAAGACGCTGAAGCACAGCCATATAAGAATACTTATCTGTAGAATCAGCAGTCATCAGATCGTCTCCCCAGCATACAATGCCCTTCACTTCCTCCTCCACTGCAACAGGAGTCTGTGTTGGCACCGGTGTCGCTGTCGCCATAGCAGGTTTCTCTCCTGCCTTATTCTGTACCGCCAGCTCTTTCTGCGTAGCTTCCTCCTGTGTCTCCTCTTCCCGGCTGACCACAGTTTCCACCTCTTTTACTACCTTCTCTGCCTCCTGTTTATCCTTAACCAGAATAAAGCCAACTGCCCCCAGAAGAATAATACAACTCAAAAGCAAAAATAAATTCGTCATTACACTATTTTTTCTAAACACAGTCTCTACCTTACTTTCTTTAAAGTTAAAAAACACCAGACAACTGCATACTCTGCCTCCGCTGTCTGGTGTCCTTCCTTCACACGTGTATAAATCGTTTCTTTTTAAGCAATAACTTTTTTATTATTTCTCCGGCTCTGGAGTAGCGGTAATCTCCGGCTCTTCGGCTGCCTCTTTTACATCCTCTGTCTCTTCTGTATTAATCTTTGCAACAACAGCAACAGGGGAGAAATCTACAAACTCTGCTGTAAGAGTCTGTTTCTCTGTGTCTACTTCATCCGGCTCAATAATTTCCCACATATTACGAACTGTGCTGTAGTGAAGCAGATTTACATTCTCAAGAGAATCTGTCATCATAGGAAGACTTAAAGTAACATCATAATTGCCGTTTTCATTCTTCTCAACTTCAGCATCTTTTTCCAGATCCAGGTCAAAGAATGGTGTTACAAATTCAAGTTCTTTTTCTTCCATATCTTTTAAAATCTTTTCAGCAGCTTCTTTTGCTTCCTCAGAAAGAACAGCATTACCTTCTTCATCTGTTTCTTCCAGAAGTTTTTTAATCTCCTCAACAAACTTCACAGCAGCCGCTTTGCTTGCTTCCTGTGTAAGACCTTCCTGAGGAATATCCTCTTCCATATCCTCACCGATTATATCATTAACAATCTTATTAATGGTCTCAACCAGAGTTACAACTTCAGGCGCTTCTTCTTTCAGAACCTTAAAAGATTCAGATTCCTCAATTTTTTCTGTTACCACATAATTCCCAACACTGTCGCCACTCGGTTTGATTGTAGCTGTCATGCTGTTATGAACTTCTGCTGCCATACAAACACCAGCAGGAGTTGTCACACACAGAACTGCTGCTGTTAAACCTGCTAAAATCTTCTTTGAAATCTTCATTTCTTCATCTCTCCTTTATGAAACTTGATTTACACGTTCTATAGATAATGGTTTTCTCCATCAACTATCCTGCTTATAAAACATCTGAAGAACCAAATCATGGAGAGCATCCTCATCTACGTGATACTCCTCATAACCATCGTCTCCTTCCGTTCCCTCACCCGGGAGGGTATACTCCTGAGGAATCTTTTTCTCTGATGCCTCAAGAAGCTTTACAAATAAATCATTGCCCATATTTGTGACCATATAAGGCTGTAATGTATCATACATCTCCTGAACAAACGATTTCTTTTGCTTTCGCATCTCTCTGACCTTCTCAAAATACGCCTTCAAAAAGACCCTTTGATGCTTCTGGCGTACCAGAGCGCTCTGGCTCTTCGTTTTGTCTCGATAGCGGAGAAACTGCTCCACATTATCACTGGTAAGTGTTACAGAAGCCCCTTCCTGAAACTCCGGATTCACTTCCGCCAGACTATCGTCAGGAACAATAATCTCCACACCGCCTGCCAAATCTGCCAGCAGTGGAATACCATCCATATTTAAAGAACAGTATCCCTGAATGGGAAGATTATACAACAGCTTCGACACTGCCTGTTTCATCAAATCACAGCTCTTAAACCTGCCGTCACCAAAAGCATACTGAATATTAATATGCTGCTTTACCTTACCGAGGCTCTTCCCTGCAGGGGTAAAAGTCTCAATCTCAGCAATGGTATCACGGGGAATCGCAAGTACCTGAATATCCTTCGTGACCCTGTCTAAAGAAACAAGGAAAATTGCGTCTGCCTGTCCGGCATCTGCCTGAGTCTCATAAGTTTCCACAGGATTTCTCGTGTCTATTCCAAGAAACAGGTAATTACTCAGATGATCATTATAAGCCGACTTCCCAGACACAGTCTCTTCCTCCTGTTCAGAAGGCTCTGAAACAGGCTTATTCCAACTGCGCTCTTTCCACACAATTCCAACACAAAGCACCAATAAAATGCATATAATAAATCCCCAGATATATGCCTGTTTTCTTTTGGCATTTTTATAGTGCCTGTGACTTTTTCTCTTTCTGTCCTTCATAGCTTATTCCTGATTCTTCATATATTCCTCGGATTTTTTATAATACTCTCCATATTTTTTATAGTAATAAGAAGAATAATATTTATTTCTCTTTGTGTCTACCTTATTTAAGACACCGCCCAGAATGCTGCAGCCACTCTTCTCAATCTGTGCCAGAGCTTTCTGAACTGCCCGGTAACTGACAGCTTCACTTTCCACAACCATAATCGCTCCGTCACAGCGCTGCGCTACAATTGCCGCATCAATAACAGAACTGATTGGAGGCGTATCTACAAAGATATAATCGTAATGCTGGCGCAAGGTATCCATCATCATAGCGAAAATCTCATCCCCAAGTAGATTTGTAGGATTCGGAGCTGTTGGTCCCGAGAAAATCATATTCATATTGTGGTAATTGGTCATATAAATTAAGTCCTGAGGAGTAATCTGCCCGCTTAAGTATTGAGACAAACCATAAACCTTTTCCTGTATCTTGAATCTCGATACAAAAGAAGATTTACGAATATCCGCATCAAGAAGCAGAACACGCTTTCCGGATGCAGCCATTTCCTTTGCAAGGGAAAGAGCAATATCACTTTTTCCCTCATTCGGAAAACAACTGGTAATCATAACAACCTTCGTATTTTTACCTGCAAACTGAATATTGGTCTGAAGGGTTTTGATGGCTTCCGCATAGTGAAAATCCTGCTTACGGATGTCTTCTATTATAACTTTTTTCATCTCATTCCCTCCTTCTATCTGCGTTTGCCTTTTTTCTTAGTTATGTAGTCTTTTCTGTCCGGTATGGAAGCAAGACATGGAATTCCAAGATAATTATCGAAATCTTCCTCTGTTTTAATCGTATCGTCCATAATAACTTTAACACAAATCAGTCCTGCACAGAGAACAAATCCAGCCAGAAAGCCTAACATAAGATTCTTCTTTACACTTGGAGAAGTCTGAACAGTTGGCACTTTACCTTTTTCAATAATCTTAGGCGGAATAATTTCCATCTTATCTCCAACATATTCCGAAGAAACCTCTGCAACAGCGTCTACCAGTTCTCTGGCAATTTCCGGATCTGTATATGCAACAGAAATCTCAAGAATACGGGTATCCGCAGGATTATTAATTGTAGTACAAGCCTTCAAGTCATTTGCGGTAAGCGCAATTGCTTTTTTGTTTTTTTCTTTACGCTCCTCATTGACTTTCTTAACTGCATTCTCCATAACTGTAGTACTTTTAATCAATACCTGATAGTCGCTGGCAAGCTGACTTCCCAACTGAAGATCTGCAAGAGATGTCAAAGTTGTCTCTTTCGACAGAATTAAGACACTGGAAGTAGAAGTATAAACAGGTTCCATAAAATAAACGGTGTATCCACCAACTAAAACCGCTCCTAATAAACCAACTGCTAAGATTAATAATATTTTTCTTTTTACAGCAAAAAACAGTTCCATTAAGTCAATGGTATCTTCTCTGTAATTACCGCTTTGTTGTATAGTGTCTTTCATGATACTCCCTTTCTCTTTTCTTATTCACTCGTCTAGTTTAGCACGGATAAATATGAAATGCAACTAATGCGTTACTTAATTTATACATTTTCTGTCGTATTACGAATGTCTCACTGTCTTTTAAGATGTCTGACACATTTTACATATAAAAATCCTTATACCATTGTGCAAATTTACGAAGTCCTTCCCTCAGACTGGTACTAGGTTTAAATCCAAAATCCCTTTCCAGAGCACTTGTATCTGCATAAGTTACCGGAACGTCCCCCGGCTGCATTGGTACAAGTTCTTTGTGTGCTTCAAAATCATAATTCTCAGGCAACACACCTGCGGCAATCAATTCCTCCTGTAAAATTTGTACAAAATCCAAAAGATTTTCCGGATTATTATTGCCGATATTATAAACTGCATAAGGAGGTATCGGAAGTCCATCCTCACCAGTTATTTTTTCCGGTGCTCCCTGCATTACACGCTTCACGCCCTCTACGATGTCATCCACATAGGTGAAGTCACGTTTACAGTTTCCATAATTAAAAATCTGAATTTTCTCACCTTTAATCAGCTTATTCGTGAATCCAAAATAAGCCATATCTGTACGTCCTGCCGGACCATATACAGTAAAGAAACGCAAACCGGTGGATGGAATGTTGTAAAGTTTTGAATAAGCATGTGCCATCAATTCATTTGATTTTTTTGTTGCAGCATAAAGACTTACCGGATTGTCTACCTTATCATCTGTACTGTACGGAACCTTCTTATTAGAACCATAAACAGATGAGGAAGATGCGTAAACCAAATGCTCCACACCGATATTTCCTCCGTCATAAGAATGGCGGCAGGCTTCCAGAATATTATAGAATCCAATCAAATTAGACTGAATATAGGTATCCGGATTTGTGATAGAATACCGTACACCTGCCTGCGCTGCCAGATTCACCACAACTGCCGGCTTATAATCGCAGAATGTCGCATCAATTAAAACTTTATCCGCAATATCTCCTTTGATAAAAATCCAAGAAGAATCCGGATGCTTCTCCGCCTCTTTTTTAATCTGCTCAAGCCTCCATTCCTTCAATTCAACCGGATTGTAATCAGATAAGATATCAATTCCCACAACATGAATGGCCTCTACTGTTTTAAACAATTCCAAAACCAGATTATTTCCAATAAAACCGGCTGCTCCTGTGACCAGCACTGTTTTTCCTGTTAAATCTAATTTCTGCATCAAATGTCTCTCCTCTTTTAATCCCTCTTAAAAATATCCCGGGTATAAACCTTATCAATCACATCATCCAGACAGGCATCGTAACGATTTGCGATAATTGCCTGTGAAATTGCCTTGAACTCATTCAAATCTCCAATAACGCGGCTGCCATAAAACGTACTTCCTGCCGGAAGGGTTGGCTCGTAAATCACAACAGTTGCACCTTTTGCCTTAACTCTTTTCATAACACCCTGAATAGAACTCTGTCGGAAATTATCAGAATTACTCTTCATAGTCAGACGGTATACACCGATAACAACCTCTTTTTCCTTTGCTGCATCCCAGGTACTGTTGGCCTCATAAGCCCCGGCAATCTCAAGGACACGATCTGCAATAAAATCTTTTCTGGTACGGTTGCTTTCTACAATCGCTGACATCATATTCTGGGGAACATCCTGGAAATTGGCAAGTAACTGTTTAGTATCTTTCGGCAGACAGTAGCCACCGTAGCCAAAAGAAGGATTGTTGTAGTGAGTGCCAATACGCGGATCGAGACAAACACCATTAATAATCTCTGACGTATTCAATCCTTTGGACTCAGCATATGTATCCAGCTCATTGAAGTAAGATACGCGAAGAGCCAGATATGTATTTGCAAAAAGCTTCACAGCCTCTGCTTCAGTAAAGCCCATAAACAGAGTATCAATATTCTCCTTAATAGCTCCCTGCTGAAGAAGCTTCGCAAAAGTACGTGCTGCATCAGCAGAATCATCATCGCAGGACACAATGATTCGACTTGGATAAAGATTATCATACAGAGCCTTGGATTCTCTCAGGAATTCCGGACTGAAGATAATATTTTTCGTATTGTATTTTTTACGCACTGATTGCGTGTAACCAACCGGAATTGTTGATTTAATAATCATTATCGCATTCGGGTTTGTCTTTAACACCAGTTCAATAACAGCTTCTACTGCGGAACAGTCAAAAAAATTCTTCTTACTGTCATAATTTGTAGGAGCCGCAATAATAACATAATCAGCATTTGCATAAGCAGACGCGCCATCCAGAGTTGCTGTCAGATCCAGTTCCTTCTCTGCCAGATATTTTTCAATATAATCGTCCTGAATCGGAGATTTTTTATTGTTGATAAGCTCAACCTTCTCAGGTACAATATCTACGGCAACCACATGATTGTGCTGCGCCAATAATGTAGCTAGAGAAAGTCCTACATATCCGGTACCTGCTACAGCAATATTATAACGTTTATCCGCAATCATGTGGTCAGATGTATTCTCACATGCCATATCCCCGGCAGTATTTGATGCTGTTTCAAAATCACTCGCAAACATATCAACAACCTCAAAACCAAGAGTTTCTCCAAGTATCTGCATCTGTTCCACAGTAGGTATATAATCCCTGTTTTCAATCCGACCGATCATAGCCCTGTTGATTCCTGTAATGTCCGCAAGCTGAGCCTGTGTAAGTCCTTTTTCTTTTCGGAGATGATGAATCGTCTCCACCAGTTTCTCAATAGATAACTTTTTCATTTAAAATCGCCCTGTGTTCTGTTTCAAACAGAATTCTCTTTCTATAATTATATTTATAACATCATTATACTTGATTCATTGTACGGTATATGAATTAAAAAGTCAATAGAATACAATTGGCATCTCAATTTTCTGTTTAAAACAGATTCCCATATATCTTCTGCAAATCCTCTGGCTTTTCTGTCATTGAAATCTGCCAAACAACCTCTCTGCCACACCACATCCTGCCATTGCCCCCAAAGCATTATGCAGTATATCATCCCACTCAAACAATCCCCGGCATAATAAAAGCTGACTAACTTCAATGAGAGTGGAAAATCCCACTCCCATCAAAAATGCCTTATACCACACAATTCTCTTATTAAACACAAAAGGTAACAAAAAACCTGCCGGCGCCAAAAGAATCATATTAAGCAATATCTCTTCCAACATCAGTCTGTCGCCGGCAATTACTTCTCTCCAGGACCAAAACAGTAACAGCTCATAATCATGCACACCATTCGGTGTTCTGGTAAATACTGTAGAGGCCAGAACAATAGCCAGAAAAACAAGAAGCAATTCACTTGCTATTATCTGCGATAAAACTATTCGTTTCTTTCTGTAGAGCCAGATTAAACCAACTGTTACTATAATCAATAGAATAACAACGGCTACCACTTCTCGAACCGTCCAGGGACGATTATGGGTCAAAAATATTTCTTTCATTATATAAAATCTCTTTTAGATATTCTCTTAATAAGATAAATACACATCTTCTTATGTATTAAAAAAAGTGTAGCAGAAAAGTAATCTGGAAAACAGGTAGGGATTTTTTCTTTCACTGTCAATAATCCTAACCTGTAGAAACATCATCTTCCCATCGTGTATACAGTAGGGTAGATATAAAACACGCTGAAAAAATATTTACCAGTTTTCTCTTTTTAGAAAACAGTTTTATTTTTCAGGTAAAATATCTATTATTTTCTGAATAAGCAAGTATACTGTAGTCGCATAATATTGAGGGCAATCATCCTCTTTATCACTGTGTAATTTTCTTGCTCTCTGTACAGCTAATTTTATATTTTCCTCATCATAATCTTTGTATGTAATCCCAATTGTAAAAGGTGCTTACTGCAGTGTCGTTTTCACGGCACCAGTCAGCATCTGTCATGCCGCTCTGACGGCATTCATTGATAAGCCTGATCTATTCCGCCATCGGAACACGGGCTTTGCGAGTACCTGCCATGACCTATCCTCCATAATTGTAGTGAAATAGTCTAAGTATCTATCAGTTACAATTATAGGGGAAATCTGAGGATTTGAAAATCCGCAGGAATATTTGGCGCTTACGATAAATTTATGGAATCCCTTTTTTTAGAATACCTGGAAAGAGGTATTAAAACTTATCTTCGTAATGGCAGCGGATTCTCATCTCCCAAGCATTATGAAAACTGTGAGACAAATGGCTGTTCCTATGCCATCCGTCTAAAACAGAATTCTTTACTCGTTGCCCTTGCTTCGGATAAAGATGAAGACTTGTACAAAGCAACCAAAGAGAACCAGATCAGTTATGCGGTAACTTATGGTGAATTCATGTATCAGGCTAGTTCATGGAAATATCCAAGACGTGTGGTTTTTAAAATCGAGAAAACATACGACCAGCTGACGCACATGTACACCTTTATTGTTACAAACATGGATATGGAGACCTATCAGATCATTCAGTTTTACTGTGGTCGTGGCAATATGGAAAATTTTATCAAGGAAGGCAACAGCGGATTTGACTTTGCTGCTGTCAGCAGTCATTCTAAAGTAGTAAATGCCAACCGCCTGAGGCTTCACATGCTTGCCTACAACTTATTCAATTGGTTCAGACGCTTGGTAATTCCTGCAAATATGCGAAAGCAACAGGTGGATACCATTCGTTTAAAGCTGATAAAGATTGCTGCAAGAGCAGTACGTTCGGCAAGAGATATCACATTCAAACTGTGCAGTAGCTGTCCTTATAAAAAAGAGTTTTACAGGACGCTAGAAAATATCCAACAGCTGACTGTACAGTTGGAATAGCAACTATTAATGTACCTTGACAGTTCAAAGTGACTTAATCGATTTTCACATGGGGTAGTTTGCCCATTTTTATAGATAATGCGATGGTTTTCAAGGGAACTGGTTCAAGTTTTTGTAGTATTGAGCATTTTATATGCTCATGAATAATATAGGTTTATTTTTCTTTTATAATTCATTTATACAAATTTAACCGTGCCTGTCCCCCTGATTTTCCTTAATTCCTGTAATCTTTCGCAATTAACGTTCACTTTATAAATATTTTAGATTCTTCCTAAAAATTTATTACTCCCTAGGCTCAAGGTTCTCTTAACAAATGGTTAGAACCGTTTTAATAGCTTATCAGCACTAACATTTGCTAATTTAATATCAGCTTTTTCATCCTGATATTCTATCAAAAAAATATTACACAGATCACATTCAATATTACCAAAAAAGTCCTTAGGATAGCCATAGTATTGCCTTGCTATATTAATAAGAACGGCTGTAATTGACGAATGATGCATCACCATTATTACCAAATCTTCATTTTTATTCAAGAAAAGAATGTCAAGATATTTCTTATATGCCTCATTTTCATGCGAACAAACAATCTCCTTAGTCCAGTTCGATGAGAATCTATACCCGTTAAGGATACCCGCTCTACTCAAAGACAATTCTTGTATGAACTGACTATCAATCTTAGCAGCCTCTTCCTCGCTCAATCCACCTAACGAAACATCATTTTTCAAAGAAATAAACTCATCAACAGCAGTAACGGAAACATCCCCCAATACATGAGAAATAATGTTTCCCGTCATTATTGCGCGAAGCGAATTTGCAACATAAATATTTTTACATTGCACTCCCTGTATCTCAGCATATTTAAGTATTTCTTGCCCTGCAAAAAAAGCTATATCCTCACCATGTTTAGTTAAAGGTTCCTCATTCTGCACTGTAGCAAATGTACTTGCTATATTTTTCTGGGACTCTGAATGCCTTATAAGAATTACTTTCATAGAGAAACTTACCTTTCTTATCTATATGGAATACCGTTATCCCATATAGCTTTCATCTGTCGATAATAAACTTGATATTGTGGAGCATCAGGATAAACACTATAGATTAGCTTATCATCAACATTATCCGTACTACCAGGCTTTATATATTTCTGCAAAAGATGTTGAACTTTAATTTTTGCATTATTAGTATTTCCGAATACATCTCTGCCAACGTATACAGTATTAAACGGAGTTTTTGACACTCTAATTTCAACATTTGGCATAGCCAAAAGATCTTTAGCTAACCAATTAAAAGACTTATTTTTCTCTTTTAATTGTAAAACAGAAAGTTTTGGCTTTACAACGGCGCAATAAGCCGTTAGTGCTACATTATCATTAAAATTTAAAATGATAATGCGTATTTGGACATTACTTGGCATCTCGGAAAATACACGCCTAAAAGAATATAAAGAGCCACCTGTCGGTGTACATATTAAAAAATCATGTTCCGCAGTTTTTGCCATATCTGACCATTCAAGAGGGGTATTGACAATTATTTCAGATTTCTGATTGCAGTCCTCAGCTAATTTATTTATACCATTTGAAATTCTTTCCAAATAGCCGACAGAAAGAACCATAAACTCTGATCCAATAAACACCAGCAAAGTAATCATCATAGTAGTTGTATTACTATTAATACCAGCTATTAAACACACGAAAAATACGCATATAACTAATATCGCTTGCGATTCTACGAGATGTGAAACAATCCAATCAATTATCTTTCGTTTCATATTAATCTCCATTCCGCCGCCTTCGGCTGGCGGCACAAATAGTAATGAAAGTGTTCCAACTCTCTATACTGTGCTGTAAAATAGTTTGCAAGAAGCTACACTACAAAGCACGGGAGGAGGAGTTGTAATAACTTTCTTCGTTTTAGACAGCATAATAATCAGTGTAAGTTCTGCCTTTTCAAGCACAAATAAGTGGCATCATGAATCCGTACACTAAGAATTGTTTAAGCCTTTCGTTTAATTGTGTGGCAGTTCAGTCAATGGCTTCTTATCTTTCTGCGAAAGGAGTCTGACTATGAAAGTTACTTACCAAACCTGTTGTGGTGTCGATGTCCATAAATCGTTTCTCGTTGCCACAATTGTAAAAACCTCTGGTGGAATTGAACCTTCTTATCAAAAGAAGCGCTTTTCCACTTTCAACAATTCAATTCTTGAATTCAAGCAATGGCTTCTCGACAATGAATGCCATGATGTCTGTATGGAATCCACAGGTAAATACTGGGTTCCTGTCTTTAATC
>CATXEA010000017.1 GCA_958367245.1 uncultured Blautia sp. | reverse complement strand
CGGAGACTGGGTATCCTGGGGAAGAAGAATCAGGGTAAAATAAAAAGAAACAGACGGATGGAAACAGGGTATGAAATCCGTGAGTAACAACGAATAGCGAGAAGTTAGCAGAAGTCATAGTAAACTGATGGTTGCAAACATCGGCGGAGGGCTGAACTTCACCTGTTATCAGGAGCTATTCAATAACCAAAACGGACGAAAAAGAAATTATAGTATAAAAACAATTGAAAAATCAATCGTAAATTTTTACGATTGATTTTTTGTGCATTTATGCATATAATATAATCAATAGTGCGAAAGGATGCGGTTATTATGCGTGAAACGAGAATATTAGAATTCAAGGAAACGATTACGAATACTTTTTTAAAAACAGTCAGTGCCTTTTCTAATTACGATGGTGGAACCATTCTTTTTGGCGTAGATGATGATGGAAATGTAAAAGGTTTGCCGGATGTAAAGCAGGCGTGTCTGGATATCGAAAATAAAATCAATGACAGTATTTCGCCTCAACCGAATTATACACTTGAAATACAGAATAATGATCAAACGATAAAACTCACTGTTGCCAGTGGCCTTCAGAAGCCGTATTTATACAAATCAAAAGCATACAAACGTAATGATACAGCGACGATAGAGGTAGATACTCTGGAATTTTCAAGACTTGTATTGGATGGGAAAAATATTAGATTCGAAGAATTACCTTGTAAAGATCAGGAATTGTCCTTCGAAATTTTACAGCGCAAGCTGAAAGAAAGTATTCAGATTGAAACTTTTAATCAGGATACATTGAGAACATTGAACCTGTATGATAATGTAAATGGTTTTAATAATGCAGCAGGACTTTTGGCGGATAAAAATCATTTTCCGGGAATTGATATTGTTAAGTTCGGAGAAAACATCAGTATTATTCAGAAGAGAACAACTTTTGAAAATATATCCGTTTTGGATGAATATGAAAAGGCAATTGCTGTATTTAGAGACTATTATCAGTATGAAGTAATTCAGGGTGCTGACAGAAAGAAAATAGAGAAGATACCGGAAGCAGCCTTCAGAGAAGCAATTGCTAATGCTCTGATCCATAGGGTATGGGATGTGGATTCACACATCAGAGTTTCCATGTTTGATGACAGAATTGAAGTTGTATCTCCTGGAGGATTGCCGTCCGGAATAACTGCAGAAGAATATTTGTCGGGTAAACTTTCTGTTTTAAGAAATAGAAATCTTGCCAATGTGTTTTATAGATTAGGATTTGTCGAGATATTTGGAACAGGAATTACAAGAATAAAACAACTGTATGCAGAAGGGTTGATGAAACCGGACTTTGAAGTGTCAGAGAATGCTATGAAAATTGTGCTTCCTTTATTTGAAAAGAATGTTAATTTAACCGAAGACGAAAAAGTGATTTATAAACTCTTGAGCAAGACAATGTTGAAACCAATAAGTGAAATTGCACCATATATACCTTTTGGAAAATCAAAGACAACAAAGCTGCTGAAAGATATGGAGCAAAAAGGTGTGATTGCGATTGAAGGCAAAGGCAGAGGTACGAAATATATAATTAAGTAATTGTACTGTAAAGGAAACACATACATGAGACGGGGGATTCTGGGAAAGAAGAAACAGGGTAAAATAAAAAAGTATTTGACAAAATCAAAGAGTTAGGGTATACTAACAATTGTAAGTGATAAGTAACCGAAATGAGCCATAAATAACTTGAGGCGTTTCTAATTAAGCGGTAAGATATAGAAATTCAGGAGGGGATGATATGTATATGAATTTGTCAGAAGCCAGAGAAGGCGAGGAATATATCGTAAAAGATATCGCCACGGAAGATGAGGAACTGAATGCGTTTTTATTTTCGCTGGGATGCTACAGCGGAGAACCCATAACAGTGGTTACGCACCGTAAAGGCGGATGTGTGGTTTCCATCAAGGATGCAAGGTATAACATAGATATGGATCTGGCGCAGGCTATTTCCATATAATTTTTTTGAAACAAGGTTAGATAAAACTAACTTATGATTTTAGGAGGAGACGAAAATTATGAGAATCGCTTTTGCAGGAAATCCGAACAGCGGTAAAACAACCATGTTTAATGCCCTGACAGGCAGAAATGAACGAGTGGGAAACTGGGCAGGCGTTACAGTAGACAGAAAAGAAAGCCCGATTAAAAGAACATATTTCGAGGGAGAAGAGGAACTGATTGCAGTAGATTTACCGGGCGCTTATTCCATGTCCCCTTTTACGTCGGAAGAAAGCATTACCAGCAGCTATGTAAAAAATGAAAGACCGGATGTCATTGTCAATATAGTAGATGCTGCGAATTTGAGCAGAAGTCTCTTTTTTACAACACAGCTTCTGGAACTTGGAATACCTGTAGTTGTAGCGCTCAATAAAAGCGACCTCACAGATAAGAAAAAAACAGAGATTGATATTGAACTTTTATCAGAGAAACTTGGGTGTCCGGTGATAAGGACGATTTCCACTTCTTCAGGACACAGCGGTCTGAAGGAGGTTGTGAATCAGGCGGCAGCCCTTAAAGGGAGATTTCAGAAAGCGCCTTATATGGAAGAAGAAATCAATCTTCAGGATAAGTCGGCAGTGGAGGCTGCAGACAGAAAGCGTTTCAGCTTTGTCAATGGAATTGTAAAGTCCGTAGAAAAAAGAAAAGTTTTTACAAAAGACAAAAATCAGCAGGATAAGATTGACGCTATTCTTACAAATAAATTTGTGGGAATTCCGATTTTTGCAGGCGTAATGTTTCTCGTATTTTATATTTCCCAGTCTACTGTAGGAACCTGGATTGCAGACTGGCTGGTAGGCTGGATTGAGTCTTTCCAGAGCTGGGTCGGAGGTCTTGCAGAGGGCGCAAGTCCGTTTCTTCAGGCGCTTCTGGTGGATGGAATCATTGGCGGCGTCGGTGCTGTAGTCGGTTTCCTTCCTCTTGTAATGGTAATGTATTTCCTCATTGCCCTTTTGGAGGACTGTGGTTATATGGCGCGCGCTACAGTTGTACTTGACCCTGTTTTTAAAAGAGTCGGTCTTTCCGGAAAATCCGTAATCCCAATGGTAATCGGTACAGGATGTGCGATTCCGGGAATTATGGCCTGCCGTACTATCAGAAATGAACGTGAAAGAAGAGCAACTGCAATGCTTACTCCATTTATGCCATGTGGAGCAAAGCTTCCTGTTATCGCTTTATTTGCAGGCGCATTCTTTGCGGATGCTTCATGGGTTGGTCCGATGATGTATCTGGTTGGTATTGTCCTGATTTTCCTTGGCGCTTTACTTGTGAACAAAATTACAGGTTATAAGTTCCGTAAGTCCTTCTTTATCATTGAGCTTCCGGAATATAAGCTTCCAAGCTTAAAAAGAGCAACACTTTCCATGCTTTCCAGAGGAAAGGCATATATTGTAAAGGCAGGAACGATTATCCTGGTATGTAATACGGCAGTGCAGATTATGCAGAGTTTTAACTGGAAATTACAGGTTGTGGAAGAGGGAATGGAAAGTACCTCTATTCTGGCATCGATTGCATCGCCTTTTGCAGTGCTTCTGATTCCTCTGGGCTTCGGTGTATGGCAGCTTGCGGCAGCCGCTATTACAGGTTTTATCGCAAAAGAGAATGTAGTAGGTACTCTGGCAGTTGTATACGGACTGACAAACTTTATCAACGAGGACTTTGAACTGGTTGGCGGAAGCAGTGAAGTAGCAGCCGTTATGGCTCTGACAAAGGCGGCAGCTCTTGCATATCTGATGTTCAATCTCTTTACTCCGCCGTGTTTTGCGGCTCTTGGAGCTATGAATTCCGAAATGCAGGACAGAAAATGGCTTTGGGGCGGAATTGCATTACAGTTGGGAACCGGATATACAGTTGCATTTTTTGTATATCAGATTGGAACCTTTATTACAACAGGAGCTTTCGGCAGCGGATTTGCAGCAGGACTTGCAGTAGTTGCAGTGATGGCAGGAATTGTAGTCATGCTTACAAGAAATACCCGGAAACAGATGAATGCACAGTATAGCCTTCATTCATAAAGAATAACAAAATAGATAAATATAAAATAAAAAAATAGAAACAGGGGGATAATATATGACAAATTTAATTATTGCGGCTGTCATACTTCTTATGGCAGGTTTGGCATCTTACTACATTATAAGAGAAAAAAAGAAAGGCGCCAAATGTATTGGCTGCCCTTCCGGAGGACATTGCTGCGGCAGCCATGAGGGAGATTCACAGTGTGGCTGCGGAAGTCACTGTACAGATAAATAAAAGAGGATAAAATAAGAGCCTGCATTCTGAATAACAGATGCAGGCTCGTTTTTTCGTTATAAAAAATCTGAAAATCAGAAATCAAGTTCTTTTAAGTAGCGGTTCAAAGCATCCTTCCAGTCCGGAAGAGGAGTAAAGCCGTTTTCTGTAAGCTTGCTTTTGTCCAGACGGCTGTTAAATGGACGGGCTGCTTTGGAAACGCCATACTGAGCAGTCGTTACAGAGTTGACGGTAACTTTTGCGTATTCCGGATGTCCCAGTTCACATGCCTGACGAAAGATTTCTTTTGTGAAATCATACCAGCTTATGAAGCCGCCTTCGTTGGTTGCGTGGTAATATCCGTATTTGTCTGTGACGATCATATCTACCAGAAGCTTCGCAAGGTCAAAGGTATAGGTCGGCGTACCGATCTGGTCGTTGACAACAGAGAGAGTATCATGTGTTTTGCCGAGATTAATCATAGTTTTTATGAAGTTCTTTCCGTTTTTTCCGAATACCCATGCAATGCGGACAATAAAGAATTTGTCCAGAGTTTCAGAAACAGCAAGTTCTCCGGCAAGCTTGGTTTCGCCATAAACATTGAGCGGCTTATAATCCTTGCAGTCCGGCTGCCACGGAGTTTCTCCCTGACCGTCAAAAACATAATCTGTGGAAAGATAGAGCATTTTGATATCAAGTTCTTTACAGATATCTGCAATATTCTGAGTGCCGACCACATTGACAAGACGCACCTTCTCACGGTTTTCCTCATCTTCTGCAGCGTCAACGGCAGTCCAGGCAGCGCAGTGAACAACAGCGTCCGGAGCAGCCTGACGAATGACTTCTTTTACAGAATCCTGATCTGTAATATCCATCTGTACATAAGGCATTGAAGTAACTGCAGTGCCGTCCTGGATACCGCTGTAAACGGGAGCAATGTCGCTTCCGATTCCCTCATAGCCGCGTTTTGCAAGCTCATTCATCACATCATGTCCAAGCTGTCCGCCTACACCTGTCACAAAAACTTTCATGATCTTCAGACCTCCTTAGCGATTTCCGTACATTTTTTCGTAGTAATTCTGATATTCTCCGGAAATGATAGTTTCCCACCATTCTTTATTTTCAAGATACCATTTGATTGTCTTCTTGATACCGTCTGCAAATTTTGTCTCCGGCAGCCATCCAAGCTCATTGTGGATTTTTGTCGGGTCGATGGCATAACGCATATCGTGGCCTTTACGGTCTGCTACATAGGTAATCAGACTTTCCGGTTTGCCAAGCTCTTTGCAGATGATTTTTACAATGTCGATATTGGTCATCTCGTTGTGACCACCTACATTGTAGACTTCGCCTACCCGTCCTTTATGGATAATCAGGTCGATAGCGCGGCAGTGGTCTTCTACATAGAGCCAGTCGCGGACGTTTTCTCCTTTTCCGTAAACAGGAAGAGGCTTGTCGTTTAAGGCGTTTGCAATCATCAGCGGAATCAGTTTCTCCGGGAAATGGTATGGTCCGTAGTTGTTGGAGCAGCGGCTGATGGAAACCGGAAGACCGTAGGTTCTGTGGTAAGCCAGAACAAGGAGGTCAGCGGAAGCTTTGGATGAGCTGTACGGGCTGCTTGTGTGAATAGGAGTTTCTTCTGTGAAGAAGAGATCCGGTCTGTCAAGAGGAAGGTCACCGTAAACCTCGTCTGTGGAAACCTGATGGTAACGCTTGATTCCGTATTTGCGGCAGGCATCCATGAGAACTGCAGTACCGATGATATTGGTATTGAGGAAAACCTCAGGGTCTTCAATGGAACGGTCAACATGGCTCTCAGCAGCAAAGTTTACAACCATATCAGGATGTTCTTCTTCAAATAATCTGTAAACAGCTTCACGGTCTGTAATGCTTTCTTTGACAAAGCGGAAATTCGGGTTGTCCATAACAGGGGCAAGAGTGGAAAGATTTCCTGCGTAAGTCAGGCAGTCCAGACAGATGATGCGGTAGTCCGGATATTTTTTTAACATATGGAAAATAAAGTTGCTTCCGATAAATCCGGCGCCGCCGGTAACAATAATATTCATAATGAAAACTCCTTTTCAAATCGTATAATAATCAAAATGTTTCAAATGCGTTTGGAAATCAGTGAAGGACGTCAAGGTATTTGCCGTCAAGAACGTCCTTTAAATACTGTCCATACTGATTTTTCTTCAGTACCTCATAAACATTCAGTACGTCTTCTTTTGTAATCCAGCCGTTGAGGTAGGCGATTTCTTCCAGACAGGCGATTTTGCGGTGCTGGTGGCTCTCCATTGTCTTTACGAAGTTGGTTGCTTCCACAAGACTCTCATGTGTGCCTGTGTCAAGCCAGGTAAAGCCCTGTCCGAGAAGCTCCACATTCAGCTCTCCGTTTTCCAGATAAATGCGGTTCAGGTCAGTAATCTCAAGCTCTCCTCTGGCGCTTGGCTTTAAGTTTTTTGCATATTCTACAACACGGTTGTCATAGAAATAAAGTCCTGTAACACAGTAATTGCTCTTCGGATGCTCCGGTTTTTCCTCGATGGAAATTGCTTTTCCCTCTTTGTCAAATTCTACAATACCGAATCGTTCCGGGTCGTCCACATAGTAGCCGAAAACAGTAGCGCCCTTGCCTGATTCTGCATTCTCTACAGCAGCTTTTAAGCGCTTTTTCAGACCGTGTCCTGCGAAAATATTGTCTCCGAGAACCATTGCCACGGTGTCATTGCCGATAAATTCCTCGCCGATAATGAACGCCTGCGCAAGTCCGTCAGGGCTTGGCTGAACTGCATAGGTAAGACTTACACCGAACTGATGACCGTCTCCTAAAAGTTCCTGAAAACGTGGGGTATCCTGAGGAGTGGAAATAATCAGGATATCGCGGATACCTGCATTCATAAGAACAGACATCGGGTAGTAAATCATCGGTTTGTCGTAAATGGGAAGTAACTGTTTGGAGGTTACCATGGTAAGCGGGTAAAGGCGTGTGCCGGAACCTCCTGCTAAAATAATACCTTTCATATTAAAATATAATCTCCTTTTTCAGATAGTTTGCGTCTTTCGTATTCAAGTTATCCCTATTATAAAAGGTGACGCAAGGTCACCTTCAAGTGTTTTTTACAAAATAGTTAAAATTTGGTTATTTTTCACAAAGGAAAACCCCTGCATCCTTTGTAATATGGAAACCATTTGTTGTTTTTTTCGTCACAAAGGTACGAAATTCTTTGTAATGTTCCAGAATATACTGATTCTGATTGCCGTGGCAGGAGAGAATATAGGAAATCAGAGGTTCGGCGTCAGGCACAAGAAGAGAATCTTCATAGGAGTCCCAGCTTACCCGGGAAAAAAACGGGAGAAGGATTTCCATGCCGTTTTCTCTTCCGAAACGCTCATAAAGGCGGTCTGCGGAAAGAACGATTCTGTCGTCAAAATCCTGCACAAGACGACTGACTTCCTGCATGTGGCGGCTTCCGTAGGTGCTGCATACAAAGCGGCCGCCGGGCTTGAGAACCCGGGAAATTTCCCGACATGACGCCGCAATATCTTCACAGTAAAAAAGTACGTGATTTGCGATAACAAGGTCGAAGGTTTCATCGGGATAAGGGATGTTTTCGCAGTTAAAAACTTCAAAAGAAAAGCGGGAATCTTTTCTGCCGATGGCTCGTCTTGCATCGCGGAGCATACCTTCGGAAATATCGGAAAGCGTCACAGAGACTGCAGACGGAAGGGAAGCGATACTCTGCGTCCAGAGCGCGCCGTCGCCGCAGCCTGTCTCAAGAATCTTCATGCCATCAGAAATCCGGCATTTGTCATAAATCCAGGGAAACCAGCCTGTCCGGTTCTGGGAATAAAGGCTGTGAAGGTTGATTCTTGACGAGATATTTGTGGCATTCTGATACTGATTTTTGAGGCTTTTTTCCATTCCTGTGAGGTGGATGAGGTCAAGCATCCGGTTCCAGTCAATGGTGTGGCGGGAACCGATGGCATCGGCGGTATCCTGAATGGCCTTTTCCACAAGCTGCATCTGTTCAATCCGGTCACGTACAAGCTTTAACTGAATATTTAAGGAATTCAGCATAAAGTGATAATCGGAATCATCAATGAGCATTTCCCTGATATCTTCTAAAGAAAAGCCGAGATATTTGAGGAGCAGAATCTGGGAAAGCCTCGCGAAATCTTCATCTGTATAAAATCGGGCTCCGGAATCCGTAACATAGGAGGGCTTGAGAAGCTCCTGTTTATCATAATAGCGGATAGTACGCAAAGTAACGTGAGCCATGCGCGCAAATTCTCCGCTGGAATAATAACCTTCTTTTTTCATAAATACAGACCTTTCTTGTTTTGCTGCTTTTATTATAAACAAAAACAAAAATCCGGGCAAGGACTTGTTATTTTATAAAAAGTGTGATACCTTGAATATAATATAAATTTCTACGGATGACAATCTTAAGTCCGGCAGTTCTGCCGCGATTTTTTCCAAATACAATAGTAATAATACAGAATTAAAATTAAATAAGAAAGAACAGGAGGTTACCAATGGATTTATTTGATTTCACTTATTGTGGAAATTATAACCGGCAGATTGAAAATCTTGCCAGAATGGCGCCGGAGAGATGGAGCTTTGGGGAAGGGCAGGATAAGGGAATCCTGAAAGGCTATCTGGAACATACTTTCCACAGACTTTACGAGGAGGGGAAGGTTTACGAAAATAAGAACTATGCAATCTTTAATACAGGTCTTTTTAATCGCTATTATCAGCCTATTTACGCGTTTTTTGTTCCGAATCTGGTGCCTGAGCGTCAGGCGTGGTATCTGGATGGATTTTACACGGAATATCATCTTTTAAGAGAAGAAATCACACAGTTGCCGGAGAAGGCAAGTTATGTGGAAAACCCGTCTGATCTGGTTTTTGACTCCAGTCTTCCCATCATCCCACAGTATGAGCATATTTTCGGTGAGGAAGAAAATGCGCGGCGCCTTCCCAGAGAGGTAAGGGAGAGCAGCATGAGAGTCCAGCTCTTTGACGGAGCGCTCAAACAGACAAGACGTATGCTGGAAGCAGATTATAAAACTGCGATTCCCCAATACTATAATCACTCTATTCAGCTTTTGATACCTATCTGCCTGCAGCATCCGGGCAAAGCCGACCTTGCCCTTGCCTGTATGAAAACAGCGGACGGCAGTAAATACCTTGGAAGAACCTGCCTGACTTTAAAAATGGCGTATCACAACGCAAGGCTTCTTGCCCGGCTTGACAGCGGATGGCTGGCTCCTGCAAGTGTGTAAAAATAACCTATTCACAAATAGAAAAATGTGGTATTATAAGGATTAGTGCAGTTATAAAAGGATTAAACTGCTGTGTATTTCAGATAAAAACGCAGAAGAATCCCGACTGGGAAAGAATGCGGAAAAAAACAGGCGGATACAAAGAGTCCGCCGGTATGGAGGAACTAAAAGTATGTTAGAATTAAGAAATATCAGTTTTCAGGTTCCTGACGAAAAAGCAAAAAATGCGAAAGAAATCGGAATTCTTGATAACGTCAGCATGACACTGGAGGATAATAAGTTCGTTGTTATCACAGGCCCTAACGGAGGAGGGAAATCGACACTTGCCAAGATTATTGCAGGAATCGAGAAGCCGACTTCCGGTCAGATTCTCTGGGATGGACAGGATATCACGAATATGAGTATCACAGACAGAGCGAAGCTTGGAATCAGCTATGCTTTCCAGCAGCCGGTCAGATTCAAAGGGGTAACAGTTTTTGATCTGATTCGTCTGGCAGCAGGCAAGGAGATTACAGTGGGAAGCGCCTGTGAATATCTTTCCAAGGTAGGGCTTTGTGCAAAGGATTATATCAGACGAGAAGTAAACGGAAGTCTTTCCGGAGGAGAGATCAAACGTATTGAAATTGCTACGATCATGGCAAGAAAGACAAGGGTTTCCGTGTTTGACGAGCCGGAGGCAGGAATCGACCTGTGGAGCTTCCAGAACCTGATTCAGGTGTTTGAGGAGATGCACAGTCAGCTTCATGGTTCCATCCTTATCATTTCCCATCAGGAACGTATCCTGAATATTGCAGATGAGATTGTTCTTATTGCAGATGGAAAAGTTACAAAACAGGGTACAAGAGATGAAATTCTGCCGCAGCTTCTTGGCACAGCGAATGCGGCTGTTGCCTGCGGAAAAGCAGAAGCGCGCTAATAGGAGGGAATGATAGAAATGGATGCAATTCAGAGAGAGTTATTACTTCAGGTAGCCGGACTCCATGAGATTCCGGAGGGAGCATATAATATCCGTGCCAACGGTGCAAGTGTGGGAAGAGCAAGCTCTGCAAATATCGAGATTGTGACAAGAGAAGACCAGAAAGGGCTTGAAGTCCGTGTAAAAGCGGGAACAAAGCATGAGAGCGTACACATTCCCGTAATTATGAGTCAGTCAGGTCTTGATGAAGTGGTATATAATGATTTCTACATCGGGGAAGGCGCAGATGTGACCATTATCGCAGGCTGCGGTATTCATAATGGAGGAGATTTATCTACACGCCACAATGGTATCCACCGCTTTTTCCTTGAGAAAGGCGCACATGTGAAGTATGTGGAAAAGCATTACGGAAGTGGTGACGGCAAGGGAGAAAGGGTAATGAATCCTGTTACGGAGATTTCTCTTGACGAGGACAGCTTTATGGAGATGGATACGGTTCAGATTAAGGGAGTGGACTCCACGAACCGTAAAAATACCGCGCATTTAAAAGCAGGCGCCAAGCTTGTTGTTATGGAACGTCTCCTTACTCACGGAAATCAGCATGCAGAGAGTTATTTTGATGTGCAGTTGGACGGAGAGGACAGTTCTGCAAATGTAGTATCCCGTTCTGTTGCAAGAGATAATTCCTATCAGCTTTTTGCTTCTAACATTGTGGGAAATAATCGCTGTACAGGACATACAGAATGCGATGCCATCATTATGGAAGACGCAAAAATCCGTGCAGTTCCGGAGCTTTCTGCGAATCATGTGGATGCAGCATTAATCCATGAGGCTGCAATCGGTAAGATTGCGGGAGAGCAGATTATTAAACTTATGACATTAGGTCTTACGGAAGCTGAGGCAGAAGAGCAGATTATCAGCGGTTTCCTGAAATAAGAAACTCAGACGCACAGAGGATTAGAATATGAGAATAGAAATGGAAGGCTTAAATAAACCGGAGGACGACCACGATTCCAGTGTGCTGAATCCGGAGCAGTCTCTTGGGGCGGATCTTTCAAGAAAGGAACGCCGTCTTCTTGAAAAAGAGAAGATTAAGGGAATGGGATTTAAAAAGAAACTGGAATATATCTGGATGTATTATAAATCAACAATGGTGGCTGTGCTTGCCCTGATTCTTGTTGCCAAATTCGGAGTGGACTGGTATCATAATCTTCAGATAGAAACAGTACTGGCAATTTCCGCCGTGAACTCAGCTATGACGGAGGCGGAACCTGTTACGGAAGAAATTAAAAAGATTCTGGGCTGTGAAGGAGACGAATACAGCTCTGTTGAAATTGCGGGTAATCTGACGACAGGAGCGGATGGAACAGAGTTTGATTATTATGCGCAGATGGCATATTCCACGCAGATTCAGGCAAGAGGAATTGATGTTCTGATTTTCCCGGAGAGTCTTTATGAGAGAGCAAACAGTTCAGGGATTTTTGATAATCTGGAGAATATTCTGGATGAAGAAACGAAAGCTGCTCTTGGCGACCGACTGAAAGGTGATTATATTGTACTTGGAACAGAAACTTCTCTGGACGAGGAATTTGGTCTGAGGTATCAGCCAATCTGTCTGGCAGTACCTGCCAGTGCAGAAAATACAGAGAATGCGGCGAAGTGGATTGCGTCTTTGGTTGAGGAATAGAATATGAAAAAGAAGACAGGGATTTTGTTTGTATTACTTTTCTGTTTGTGGGCTTTACCATTTAACGTGCATGGCGCATCAAAAGTCAGGGTTAAGGTCAATAACAATATGTATGCCATGCTGGAGAATACAGATAAAAAATGGAAGTTGGAGCTCCCGGAAGATGCACAGTACAATCCCTTTGAAGATAAAGTTCTTTATTTGGGAATGCCCAAGGGCAGCAGTTTAAAAAGCGGCTATTATGTATTTGACAGGAAGGGAGTCCTTAATACAGGAAAAAAATTTCATGCTCTGAATGCGAAAGTGTATAAGCGGGAATTTAAGGGAGAATATTTTTTCGGTGAGATTAACGGAAGGCTTACTTTAAATAAAAAAGGCTGGGTTACAGTTAAGGGAAAAGAATATTTTATTTCTGATACTGGAAAAAAATATGTAAACCGATGGGTAAATGGCTATTATCTTCTGGATACAGGGCTTGTTGCCAAAAATATGAAAACCCCGGATGGCTTCTATGTGGACTGCAATGGTCGTAAATGCAAAAAAAACGAAATGAAGCTGAGCAGTCTGAAAAAAAGCATTGAGTCAACAATAGACGGGTATAGAGGAAACTGGTCTGTTTATGTGAAAAATCTTAAAACAGGAGATATCCTTTCCATCAATGAGAAACGTATGAAACCTGCCAGTGTGATTAAGCTTTTTACTATGGCATCAACGTACAGCAGTATTAAAAAGGGAGAAATAAAACAGGATAAAAATATAAACAGTCTGTTAAACAGTTTGATTACTGTCAGCAGTAATGAGGCATACAATTCTCTCACACGTAAGCACAGTAAAAAAGGAAGTTTTCTGGATGGATGCAGCAAGGTAAATAAAAATATAAAAGCGCTTGGATGTAAAAATACAGAATCACATTCGACGCTGCATCCTTCGTCTTCTTCTTTTGCTTCCGATGGAAAAAGTAATTTTACCACTGCCAAAGATGCGGGAATTTTACTGGAAAAAATTTATAGAGGAGAATGTGTATCCGAAAAATATTCGAAAGAGATGCTTAACCTTCTACTGAAACAGACACGACGCTGGAAAATTCCGGCAGGGCTTCCCGCAGGTGTGAAGTGCGCGAACAAAACCGGTGAAAATTCAAGCTGCCAGAATGATGTAGCTATTGTTTACGGTAAAAAGACTACGTATATTGTTTGTATTTTTGCTGAGACAGGGGAATATAGCGGGGTTACGGGAATAAAAAACCTGTCTTCCAAGATTTATTCTTATCTTAATAAATAGTTGAATATGTTATAAAAAATGCTGTTATGAGAACTATACAGGACTTATAACAGCATTTTTGTGTTTATTATGAAATTACTCGGCAGATATTTTTTCGCGCCTGTCAAGATGGCGGTTGATCACAAGAAGAAAAACAACCGTGGATAAAGTGGCGCTGACTACATCACTGATCGGTTCTGCGTAGAAAGCAGACTGGGCAGTGAAGAAATACGGAAGCAGGATTGTGCAGATTACATACAGAGACTTTCGGAAAACAGAAAGTCCAAGGGCTGTTTTTGTACGTTCCAGCGCTGTAAGACCATCCACGAAAACATATTGAAAGCTCAGCGGAATGATCATAAGAGTGTAGGTCTTGATTGCCCAGATGGAAAAATCCATGTATTTCGGGTCTGAGGTAAACAGACGGACGAAATACTGAGGAGCAAACCGGGAAATCAGGAACATAACTGTTGTGAAAGCAAGCATGAGAAGCAGGATATGTTTCTCCGCAGATTTTACACGGGCTGACTGTCTTGCTCCGTAGTTATAGCTTAAGATTGCCTGAGTACCGCCGCTGATTCCAATCATAGGCGAGGTAATCAAAAGCAGATAGCTCTGCGCGATGGTAGCGCAGGTGATGAGCATATCGCCCTGAGAAGGGCCGCCGTATTTCTGGAGTACGGAATTCATTACAATCAGTATCAGGCTGTCTGTTGCAAGAATCAGGAAAGGGGAAAGACCAAGGTAAATGATCTGAACCATCTGCCTGATACTGTACTGCCCGAAGGTGATTTTTACAGGAACTCTTTTGCCAAAGAGGAACCACAGGGCGAAGGCACAGGAAGCCATCTGGGAGATGACAGTGGCAATTGCCGCTCCTGCCACATTCATATGGAAGCCGAAAATAAATACGGGGTCCAGAATGATATTTGTGACAGCTCCGATAAGTACAGTTGCCATACCGAAAAGCGGGAAGCCCTGACAGTTGATAAAGTAATTAAGTCCGGCTGCCATCAGTGCAAAAAAAGTGCCTGCTGTATAAATGGTCATATAGGTATTCGCGTATTTGAAAGTTTCCTTACTTGCGCCAAACCACATCAGCAGAGCATCCTTGGAAAGAAGGAAGCTCACTGTGAGGACGAGGGAGAAAAAACACAAAAGCAGGAAGGAGTTGGAAAGAATCTTCCGCGCTTTCTGATAATTTTTTTCACCAAGGCGGATACCCATGAGGATGGAGCCGCCCAGCCCGACCAGAGTTCCAAAAGAGGAGAGGAGAGTAACAATAGGACCGCAGACGCCCACGCCTGCCAGCGCCAAAGCGCCGTCTCCCGGGATGTGACCGATATACATACGGTCGATAATGCTGTATAAAACATTGACAAATTGGGCAATCATTGCCGGGATTGCCAGCCGCAAAACAAGGGAACGGACAGAGTCCGCTCCCAGATCAGTTTTCATTTTCATTTGTGTTCCGTTCCTTATTTCTTAGTAATATTCATGTGGAACAGCCTTGAAGTCTCAAGAAGCTGCTTCCGGATTCATCTCCGCTTCCGGCAGAGCTTCTTCTGCTGTACCGCCTGTGAGAAGCTGCATAAGAAGCTCCTCGGGCATACCTGATTCTACCAGATTGTTTAAAATGGTGTCAAGAGTAATTCCTGACATATATTCATTCATAGCTGCTTCATCCATACTGTCGTATACGTTTGTAAGGTCTGCGAAATCAGGTTTTTCCACGGTAACGCCAAGGTTTGCTCCAACATTGATGCTGCCAAGGGAAACGCCTTCGCTTGTCAGGCTGAGAGTAATATTTCCATGATCTCTGTCTGAATCAATATCAAGAAGAAGCTGGAAGCTGGCAAGAGGATTGTTTGCTGCGTTTTCTTCAGGGGTTGCATCTGCGCTCAGAACAGAAGGTAATCCAAAGCTGTAGCTTCCTTTGAAACAGCCTTTTTTGAGAGCAGTTGTATCATAGCTGTTTACATTAATCGTGAGCCAGTCTGTCGGAGCAGGAGTCTCGCCGTTTTCCGTATCATAGTCTCCGGAAGAGGTTTTGAGGTGCCACTGTCCGGAAAGAATATCGTTTTCAATGATTCCCTTGCCGCTGATACTGAAACCTTCATCCTCAGGACCGATAGCCAGAGAGCTTTGTACGTTGCTTCCATCTGTGATTCTCTTCCAGTCGTAAATCGGGATGCTTTCATCTGTATCATTCAGAGTAAGGGAACGTCCTACAACCGTATTGTCCTCTGTAACCCATACTTTTGCAGAAATATGGGAACCGTCGTCTTCAAGCTCTTCACTTAAATTTTCGGATGTTTCATCGAGGGCATCCATGAAGTTCTGATAGAGGCTTTCATCCAGCTTATCAAGGATTTCTTTTATTTCCTCATCGGATTTGGCAGTTTCCACAACCTCCTTCAGGAATGACCTTGCATTTGTCTGGGAAAGAATTCCTTCATATACAGTACATTCTTCAGAGGCGCCGGCAATATCCAGAGTTTCTGATTCGGAAGCTTCTGTATTCTCTATATGGTCAAAGAGAATGGAGGAATATTTGTTGAGAATATTTTCTGCAGTAGCTGCTTCCGGCATATATTCCGGAAGATTGGTCAGAAACTTCATATATTCTTTTATGAATGCCGGATCTGAAAATGAGGAATTCTCCATAGATTCCAAAGCGTCTTCTGCAGCCTGACTGACTTCGCCGCTTTCTTCCAGAGCCTGTCGCTGCTGTTCCAGCATTGCTTTCTGCTGTTTCAGAGTTTCTTCGTAATCTACTTTGATATAACCTTCCCGAAGCTCAGGAATCCTCATATAGATTTCCAGATTTTCCAGATCAAAGAAATATTCCAGCGTACAAATCTTCGTGTCGTTCATATAAACGCCGGCAGTCATGAACTGGGCGCTTTCTTCCATAGAAATATCGGCAGAGAGACGTACGTCTTTAAACCAGGAAATATCCACAGGGACTAAAATGCCGAGAAGAGAACGTCCGGCGTCGTCCAGTGTAAAAGTCATTTCCTCATGGATACCGGACTGCAGGGCTTCGAATTCCTCAAAACTCTGTGCGTACTGCTGGGCAAGAGTTGAGATTGCATTTGTGAGAGCAGGCTGTTCGATTTCCGTGAAACTCTGAGCAAAAGCCGAAGCAGGTGCAGCAGTAAGACCCAACAAAGCTGCCAGGGAAATTGCAGTAAATTTTTTGAATTTCTGATTCATAGAATTACGCCTCCTTTTTACTTTAAAAAGTTTTTTCTGTACATCTCACAGAGGGTGTACAATATTGTATTGTAATACTGCCTAATTTTACCATGATTTTTTTGATTTTTCTATAGAAAAACACAAAAAATACAAAAAATTATATTATGTACAGGAATTCCCGAATCTTTTTGCAGAGTTACCTTATGAATAGACAGATTTAAAAATATATTGTAAACTTACTCTAAAGTCTGTATAAACGAAAAAATAAGAAATTCTTAAGAATTTCCCCCTTTCAAATTAAAAAAACACTGTTATCCTTAAATCATAAAAGACAGAAAGCATTGACAGCAGGAGGAAGGAGAAAGTTATGGCAAAGATATTGGTTTGCGATGATGATAAAGCGATTGTGGAAGCGATTTCCATTTATCTGCAGCAGGAAGGATATGAGATTGTTACAGCCTATGACGGAGTTGAGGCAATGGAGGTGCTTCGAAATCAGAAAATAGATCTTCTGATTATCGACATTATGATGCCAAGGCTTGACGGTATTCGGGCAACTTTAAAGATTCGGGAAGAAAATCCGCTTCCCATTATTATTCTTTCTGCGAAGTCAGAGGATGCGGACAAAATCCTCGGACTTAATGTGGGGGCTGACGATTATGTGACGAAGCCGTTCAGCCCGCTGGAGCTGGTAGCCAGAGTGAAATCCCAGCTTCGCAGATACACCAGACTGGGAGCCGCAGTTCCCAGAGAGAATTCCATGATTTATGAAACAGGAGGACTTAGTGTAAACGATGAATTAAAGGAAGTAAGAGTAGACGGAGAGCTTGTGAAGCTTACGCCAATAGAGTACAACATTCTTTTATTTCTGATTAAGAATCAGGGAAAGGTATTTTCCATTAATCAGATATACGAAAATATCTGGAATGAGGAGGCTGTGGCAGCAGAGAATACAGTGGCAGTACACATCCGTCACATTCGGGAAAAAATCGAAATTAATCCAAAGGAGCCAAGATATTTAAAGGTAGTCTGGGGACTTGGATACAAAATGGAAAAAATTTGAAAGGAAATGTGTATTTGAAGAAAGGGGACGATGATTATGAAGAAAAAATGGTACAGAAGCGGATGGATGAAAGGAATTGCAATTCTTTTATCCTATGTAATGCTGGTGTGTGCCGCCTTTGGGGGAATTGTTATTTACCGAATGGGCAGAGCCGGAATTTCTCTGGAAAGCGGAGAGGATTTCAGGGACAGTTCGAAGTTCAGTGAGCTTGTGTATGACAATGGATACAGGATTATCTTTGATTTAAAGTCGGAAATCGTAAAAGAGATACTGGGAGAGAATACGGATTCTGCACTTATGGATGTGGACATCTTCTATCAGGGAGAAGCGGTTTCCCTTACAAAAGCCGTCAATCCTTCCAGGGAAGAAAGCAGCGGATTTCTGTATAAAGCAGCGGACCTGAACAAATGGGCAGAGGAGTGGGGAAATACAGATAGTTATTATGGATACGATATGCCTCTTCTTAAATGCAGAAAGGAAGATGGAACGTATCACTATTACTATTACAATGAGTTTATACAGGGGCTTAAGAATGGAACAATTGAGTGTGAATTAAGTCAGACAGCAGAAGAAGAATACTTCACTTATGAGGAGACAGGAGGATTCCTCCAAAATTGTACAGATAGTCAGATAGCGGGATTTCTCAGATATGCAGTCTATGATGGTAGGGAATTCGGCGAGGTTACAGACAAAAGCACTTCGATTCCTCAGAATTATGTAGGATGTATGGCTGTGGGGGATTACAATCCAAACCTTATAGACCAGACAACAGGGATTGGAGAACCCTACAGTCCGGAAGGCTATGAAAATATCCTGGATTTTGTCAATCAGAACCCGGAATGGAAACCTGAGGATGCATTTACAGAGCTTGCTTACGCGCTGAATGAACTCAACGGATTCATAAACGGCACTTATGGATATGGAGACCTTTCCACTTATGAAGAGGGAAAAACAAACGTAACCTATCTTTACGCGGATCTGGAGCAGGAAAAGATATATACAAATAAAAAAGATTACGAAAACTATAACAATCTTGACAGAGCATTGGGAGAAATGCAGGGGTATTCCTTTTTATCCTATGTACTGATTTCTTCTGAGGAGGGCGGTAGTACAAATATTGACAAGATGACGGAAAATAATCTGCTGGGAGCTCTGGAATATCATGCAGACTATATCAGCGATGCCCAAAATTATGTTTTTGCCATTGGAATTGATACAGGATTCCCGGCTGACGATAAGCTTGCAGCGGCGAATGAAGAATACAACCGATTTGCCGGAAAATTGAAACCGGTTCTTGCAGCAGAAGCGATCAGCGCAGTTTTATGGCTGATGCTGATTTTATGGCTGACTCTGATGGCAGGAAGAAAGCCGGAGGATGAAGAAATCCATCTGAACTGGTTTGACGGTATTTATACAGAGATTGCGGCAGCCCTGACAGGCGGGCTTCTCTTTTTCGGACTTATGCTGGGACTGAACCTGAACATGCCGATTGACCATGTGAAAGAACTTATGATTCTGGGAATTGCCTTTTCCATTTTTGCACAGACTTTGTTCCTTATTGGATGGCTCAGTCTTGTCCGCAGAATCAAGGCTAAGACAATCTGGAAAAACAGTCTTTGCAGACTGGTTTGCAAATGGATCTATAAAGGCTGTAAGAGAATCCTTAAATGGTTCAAAAAGATTATGAACGGATTTCAGGCAATGATTTACGGCAGGGATATCTTACTTGACGGACTCAAACGCATCAGCGGAGGGGAACTGCAGTATAAGATTCCTCTTGAGAAGGTAAACGGCAAGCGCAGGGAAATGGCGAAATATATTAATAACATCGGCGACGGTCTTGACGCAGCAGTGGAAAAAACCATGAGAAGCGAGCGGATGAAAACAGACCTTATCACCAACGTGTCCCACGATATTAAGACGCCTCTTACTTCCATTATCAATTATGTAGACCTTCTGAAAAGAGAGAACTTTACAGACCCGAAGATTCAGGGATACCTGCAGATTCTGGATGAGAAATCACAGAGATTAAAGATTCTTACAGAGGATGTGGTAGAAGCTTCCAAGGCAAGCTCCGGTAATATTAATTTAGAGATGACAGAGCTTGATTTCGTGGAACTGATTCATCAGGTTCTTGGTGAATTTGAAGAAAAATTTCAGGAAAAGAATCTTACCATGATGGTACATTTCGAGGATGAAGCCTCCGTGATTCGTGCAGACGGACAGAGAATGTGGCGTGTGCTTTCCAATATTTTCGGCAATGTTGTCAAATACGCCATGGAGGGGACAAGAGTTTATGCAGAGGTATGCAATAAGAACAAGAAAGTAATCTTTACCCTGAAAAATATCTCCGCACAGCCGTTAAATATCTCCGCAGACGAGCTTACAGAGCGTTTCATAAGAGGAGATATCTCCAGAAACACAGAGGGCAGCGGCCTTGGTCTTTCCATTGCAAAGAGCCTGACAGAGCTTCAGGGCGGTGAGTTCAAGCTGTTTGTGGACGGCGATTTATTTAAGGTTATGATTACCTTTGCAGCAGAAGGAAAAAAAGAGAAATAAAGATAAGAGGAGGAAAGAAAAGGGACTGAGACAGTTCCTTTTCTTTCCTTTGTTTGTTATAATAAAGACAATTAAGAATTACTGCGAGAGGAGTAAAGACAAAAATGAAATTATACGAAATATATTTCAGTCCGACAGGCGGAACAAAACAGGTTGCAGATATTTTAAGCAGTCAGTGGGACTGCGAAAAAGTGGAGATTGATCTTTCCAACTCCAGACTGCGTTTTCAGGATTATAAAATCAGGAAAGAAGATGTCTGCATTGTGGCAGCTCCGGTGTATGGGGGACGTATTCCACTGATGGCAAGCGCGAATCTGAGCAGACTGAAAGGAAACGGAGCGAAGGCTGCTGCTGTGGCAGTGTATGGAAACAGAGCTTATGAGGATGCGCTTCTGGAATTAAAGGACGATCTGGAAGAGGCGGGATTTTGCTGTAAGGCGGGAGTTGCTGCCATTGCAGAGCATTCCATTGCCCGTCAGTTTGCAGCGGGAAGACCGGATGAGGAGGACAGGAAACAACTGGGACTTTTTGCAGAGACAATTCTCGGAGTATTCGAGGAGGACGACAAAGAGGCGGTTTTACATCTTCCCGGAAATTATCCTTACAAGGAGTATAAAGTAGTTCCGGTAATACCGGAAGCGAATGATAGCTGTACCTTGTGCGGGCTTTGCGCGGAGCTTTGTCCGGCAGGAGCTATTTCTCCCGTAAATCTGAAAACAGCAGATTCCTCACGCTGTATTTCCTGTATGCGCTGTATAACAGTGTGTCCGGAAGATGCCCGTGCCCTGAGTCTGTCTCTTCAGGATAAATTTGCTCAGAAGCTGGCGAAGGTCTGCTCGGGAAGAAGAGGAAATGAGCTGTTTTGTCCGGTTCGCGGAGAATAAGAGTATAAAAAATTTCAAAACAAGAATAAAGAACAGGAGTCTTAAAACATGAAAAAAATCGTTTCAATGAAAACAGATACAAAAGGGGCAAGATTACAGAAACTGGCAGAGGAAATGGAGTCAGTGAAAATGGAATTTGCAGAGCTTGTAGATGAGTATGAGGAAGAAGGGGCTGATTCAATTGTCATGGACACGCTTTCTGAGGCATTGGCTGCAGTTGACGATGCCATTGACGGGATGAGCGATGTGCTGGAGCGCATCTGAAAAATATATTTCTATACATGTGAAAGGGGAGGTTTCAGGCAGAGAAACTTCCCCTGATCCAAATACTATATCTGAATTTCTGTTTTTCGTTTCCGATATTTCGTCGGAGAATATCCCTTTAGTTTATGAAAAAGTCTGCTGAAATAGAGCTGGTTATCATATCCTACAATTCTGGAAATCTCATTTACTGCATAATTAGTGGTTTCCAGAAGAATCTGTGCATTGCTGATGCGGAGAGATACAATAAACTGCATGGGAGTGGAGCCGGTATATTTTTTGAAATTTCGTATAAACCAGCTAACGCTCATACCTCTGGAAGCGGCATATTCCTCAATATTGATATCACGATTGTAATTCTCGTGGAAATAGGCGGCGGCAGCGCTCATTTCATGTTCCATATATTCATTTTTTAAAACATGTTCTCTGGTCAGCTCTCTGTGAAAAAGAATTAGAAGGTGGCGCAGCAGCAGAGTTAACATCTCTTCGTAATTATCCTGACATCTTTGCAGTTCTACGATGATTCTTTTAAAAATCTGCTCATATTCAAGTAAAGTACCTACAGGGAAAACACGCTGTTTATCCGAAAAACCATATTTGCGCAGAATATTTTTAACATCACTTCCCGTAAAATGTATCCAGTAAACTTCTGTTTTATCCACCCCATAGTATTCATATTTCTGAAATTCCTTAGGTCGGAACAAAACTATATTTCCTGCCGGAACAATCGTTTCATTTTCCGGATTGCCGAAATGAAAATATCCCTGTCCGGACGCAATATAGATAATCTGATAATCCACACGGCCTCTGGGGCGGTAGGTGGGCATTCTGGGGTGTGCAGAAAGCCGATAGGTGCCGCAGCTCCCTACGATCAGCGGTCTGCTTTTATCTTTGAAATCAATATGAGAATGATTCAGGTATCCTGTATTCATATACATGGCGCGGCTTCCCTCCTCCTTTTTTATTGATTGTATCATTTTGTGCATATTTTGTCTACTTCCGTTTATAGACATATTTTGCATATTACAGTATGCTTATCTTAGTCAAAGACAAGACTTGCATTTCCGGAGAAGTAAGTGAAAACTGGTAACAGATAACAAAAAATGCATGTTTGAGGAGAGGAAACAATGATTGTACCGCGTTATTACGAGGACCTGCATATACTGCATGAAAATACCATGCCGCCCAGAGCGTATTATGTGCCTGCATCGAAAAGACAGGATGATTTGGATGAGCACAGGGAGAAATCAGACAGATTGCAGATTTTGAATGGAAACTGGAAGTTTCGATATTATAACAGCATCTTCGATGTGACGGATTTGTTTTATGAAGAAGGATATGACGTTTCGGAATTTGATGAAATTATGGTTCCGGGGGTCTGGCAGACAGCAGGCTATGACATACCTCAATATACAAATATCCGATATCCATTTCCTTTTGACCCGCCATATGTACCACATGATATACCATGCGGAGCCTATGTCCATAAATTTTTTTATCAGAAAGAAGAAAAAGCGCCAAAGGCATTTCTGAATTTTGAAGGAGTGGACAGTTGTTTTTATCTGTGGCTTAACGGGAAATATGTGGGATACAGCCAGGTGTCTCATATGACAAGTGAATTCGATGTAACAGATTTTTTGAAGGAAGGAGAAAACAGCATTTCCGTCCTTGTTCTCAAATGGTGTGACGGCTCCTATCTGGAAGATCAGGATAAATTCCGCATGAGCGGGATTTTCCGGGATGTGTATATTCTGAAGCGGCCGGAGAGGGCAGTCTGGGATTATCGCATCACGACCGACATTTCTGAGGATTTGGCAAAGGTAAAGATTAAGGTGGGATTTTATCAGGAGCCAGTCTTGCTGAACATAAATATCGAGGACAAAAACGGGGCGGTCGTCTCACAGGGACAGCTTGAAAAAAATGGAACGGCAGAGTTTGAGATTGTCTGTCCGAAACTTTGGAATACAGAAGCTCCATATTTATATACCATGATTCTTGAGACAGAACATGAGACGATTACAGAGCATATCGCTTTACGCAAAATGGAGATTGTTGATAAGGTAATTTTATTTAACGGGCAGAAGATAAAATTCCGCGGTGTGAACCGCCATGATTCTGATCCGGAAACAGGCTTTACAGTTGATGTGCAGAAAATAAAAAAAGACCTTACACTGATGAAACAGCACAACTTCAATGCGATTCGCTCCAGCCATTATCCAAATGTCCCGTATTTTTATCAGATGTGCGAAAAATATGGCTTTATGGTTATTGATGAGGCAGACATTGAGGCGCACGGGCCGTTTATGCTGTATCGAAAGGTCGATACGGATTACAACAGATTTGACCGATGGAATGAAAAAATTGCAGATGACCCTGCATGGGAAGAGGCGATTCTCGACAGAGTAAAGAGGATGGTTCAGCGTGATAAAAACCGTTTCTGCATTGTTATGTGGTCAATGGGAAATGAAAGCGCTTACGGATGTAATTTCGAAAAGGCTCTTGAGTGGACAAAAAATTTTGACCCTGCAGGAATCACCCAGTACGAAAGCGCCAGATACCGCAATTACAGCGTGGTCTATAATTATGAAAACCTTGATATCTACAGTCGTATGTATCCATCTCTTGGGGAAATAGAGGAGTATCTTGAAAAAGATGGAAGCAAGCCATTCCTTCTGGTGGAATACTGCCACAGTATGGGCAACGGCCCAGGAGATTTCGAGGATTATTTCCAGATGATTCAGAAAGATGACAGAATGTGCGGCGGTTTTGTATGGGAGTGGTGCGACCACGGAATTGCCCATGGGAAGGCATTGGATGGAAGGACAATCTATTACTACGGAGGCGACCACGGGGAAAAAATCCATGATGGAAACTTCTGTATGGATGGTCTTGTGTACCCTGACCGCACTCCTCATACAGGGCTTCTGGAATACAAAAATGTACATCGTCCTGCAAGGGTTGTTTCCTTTGATCAGGAAAGCGGAGAGTTGATTCTTCACAATTATATGGATTTTGATAATCTGAAGGACTATGCAGATATTTTTTATGAGGTATCCCGGGACGGTCTGAGTATAGGACGGGGAAAGCTTCCTGAGATTTTTGCAGAGCCTCACAGTGAGGGAAAAACAGAATTGAGACTTCAAATTCCAGATACAGGAAAGGTTTATCTGAAACTGATTTATTGTTTGAAAAAAGAGATACCGCTTCTGGAAAAACATCATATTTTAGGGTTTGATGAAATTCTTCTCACAAATTGTGACGGTAGAAATCAGCAGGCTTTGAAATGGCTGAACAATCCGGTGAAGGATGCAGAAATTTGTGTGAAAGAATCTGATACGAAAATTGAAATCAAAGCAAGGGACTTTGTTTATACGCTTGATAAGCGGACTGCTCTTTTTGACCAGCTCACCTTTGCAGGCAGGAATTATCTGAATCATCCGATGGAACTGAATATTTGGAGAGCGCCTACAGATAATGATATGTACAGAAAAGCGCAGTGGAAGAAGGCGCATTATGACGAAGCGGGTATTAGAGCTTACGATATTGATGTATGCCAGAGCAGAAACGAGGTTGTGATAACCTGTCATGGAGCAGTAGTTGCGCCGACTGTGCAGAAAATTATGGATGTGGAGGTTAGCTGGACAGTTGATTCCGGCGGAAAAATAACATCTGCATTTACAGTAAAAAAAGATGAGGAATTTCCGGAGCTTCCAAGATTTGGTGTAAGGCTTTTCCTTGATAAACGTCTGAATGAGGCCTGCTATTACGGAATGGGACCGCAGGAGAGCTATCGGGACAAACACAGAGCCTCCTGTCACAGTCTGTATCGTGCAAAGGTGAGAGAGATGCATGAGGATTATATTATGCCGCAGGAAAACGGAAGTCATTTTGACTGCGATTATGTTGAGATTTTCAATCCGCAGTTTGGAATCACTGCGGTATCTGAAAAAACATTTTCCTTTAATGCATCACGTTATACTCAGGAAGAGCTGGAGCGAGCAGCGCACAATTACGAGCTTGTCGAGGCGGACAGCACAGTGCTTTGTGTGGATTATGCCTTAAATGGAATTGGTTCTAATAGCTGCGGACCTGAGGTAATAGAAAAATACAGGTTTGATGAAAACTTTTTCCGATTCTGTTTTACACTGGTTCCTTTTGTGAGAGGATGAACAGGGGAAGACAGGAAGAAATGAAACAGAAAAAAGCGGATGATATACGAAAAGAAGAAGGAGTTATTGTATGGAGGAAAAAAAGTATTTAAAATGGTATAACAAAGTGGGATATGGTTCCGGAGATATTGCGGGAAATGTGGTATATGCGTTTCTTACCTCCTTTGTTATGATTTATCTGACCGATACAATCGGTCTGGCATCAGGCGTAATCGGTACCTTAATTGCGCTTTCAAAGATTTTTGACGGATTTACAGATATTATATTTGGTTCTCTGATTGATAAGACACATTCGAAACTGGGAAAAGCAAGACCGTGGATGATTTACGGTTACATTGGATGTGCCGTCACACTGGCAGCAGTATTTGCAGTTCCTACAAGCTGGGGAAAAACGGCGCAGTATGCATGGTTTTTTATTGCATATACTTTATTAAACGGCGTTTTTTATACAGCCAACAACATTGCGTACTCAGCGCTGACATCTCTGGTAACAAGAAACAGCAAAGAGCGTGTAGAGATGGGTTCTTACCGTTTTATCTTTGCCTTTTCCACCAGCCTTCTGATTCAGTCCGTAACCGTTATGTTTGTAGATTATTGCGGAGGAGATGCCGCGGCATGGAGACTGGTTGCGATTATCTATGCAGTGATTGGTCTTATCGTCAATACGATTTCCGGTCTTTCCGTAAAGGAGCTTCCGGAAGAAGAACTGGGTGAAACACAGGCGAAGGAAGAAAAATATGGTCTGGCAGAAGCATTTAAGCTGATTATCGCAAATAAATATTATATTATGATCTGTGGAGTTTATATTCTTCAGCAGTTATACGGAGCGATGATTGGAGCCGGTATTTTCTATGCGACATGGGTGCTGAAAAATAAAAACCTGTTCGGTGTTTTTTCGTGGGCAGTAAATATTCCGCTGATTATTGCGCTGATTTTTACTCCGACTCTTGTTGGAAAATGGAAAGGAATGTATAAACTGAACCTCAGAGGATATATGCTTGCTGTACTTGGAAGAGGTCTTGTAGTAGTGGCTGGTTATATGGGAAGCGTACCGCTGATGCTCCTTTTTACAGCGCTGGCAGCTTTTGGACAGGGACCATGGCAGGGAGATATGAATGCAGTCATTGCATCCTGTTCGGAGTATACGTATCTTACAAAGGGGAAAAAAGTTGACGGAACAATGTATTCCTGTACTTCTTTAGGCGTTAAGCTGGGCGGAGGTATCGGAACAGCAGTTGTAGGATGGCTTCTGGAATTCAGCGGATATGTGGGAACTGCTGCATCACAGCCTCAGTCCTGTATCAACATGCTGCAGTTTATGTACCTGTGGCTTCCACTGGTATTTAACGTACTGATTATGATTATTCTTTCAAAAATGAATGTTGAGGAGGCAAATGCCAAAATTCGGGCTGAAAAAGGAATTGCTTCTGCTTCGACAAATGTATAACAAAAATAATAAAGGGTCATTTCGTTTCTGCGAAATGGCCCGATTTTTTACATTTTTATAACATACAAATATATAAAGATTGCGAAAAGGGAGGAAAATCTATGCACTTATCACTGGAAGATACAAAAGAGGAAATTCTTGTAGTCAGGAAAACAGCGAAACATATTTCCCCTCATCTTCATAATGCACTGGAAATTGTATATGTAACAGATGGAACACTGGAGCTTGGGGTTGGTCAGGAATTGTACCATATGGAAAAAGGAGATATAGGTTTTGTATTTCCGGATATTATTCATCATTATCAGGTGTTTGCAGAAGAATCGGTAAACCGTGCTCTTTATATAAATGTTTCTCCGTTTTTGATGGAAAAGTTTGAGCCTGCTTTATTGGAGTATGCTCCGCTGTATCCTGTAATCAGAGCAGAGGAAGCGGAAAATGAGATTTTCCGTATTTTTGACATTCTTATGGGAATGAAACAGAATGATTTCAGGATTGTACAGGCATATTTACAGATGATTCTTGCAAGATGTATGGGAAAATTAAAGCTGACAGATAAAAACAATATGAAATGCTACGACTTCATTTACCAGACAGTTTCTTATGTGTCTGCCAATTTTAAAAAGAGATTTACGCTGGAAGATATGGCTGGAGAGCTTGGGGTAAGCAAATTTGCATTGTCCCGTGTTTTTTCGGGAACATTTCACAGAAATTTTAATCAATATCTAAATGATGTACGCATCAATTATGCCTGTTCCCGTCTGGAGAACACAGCCGATACGATTACGGAAATATATCTGGACAGCGGATTTGAGAGCCAGCGTACTTTTAATCGTGTATTTAAAGAACGCTTCGGTATTACGCCGGGGGAATATCGAAAAAGGGTGAATTACGGGGAAAGGCATGATACAATAGAGCCATAAAAACTTTATCCCGCAAAGGAGGACAAATGAAAATAATAGACTTAACACATACCATTACAGAAGATATGACAGTTTACCCGGGGACAGAAACACCGAAGCTTTTTCCGGCAGGCAGTTATGAAAAAGACGGTTTCAGGGAAACAAGACTTGAAATCTGTACTCACACAGGAACCCATATGGACCCACCGGCGCATGTATTTCCGAACCGCACAACACTGGATCAGTTTCCGCCGGAGCAATTTATTGGAAAAGCCCTTGTCATAGACTGCCGCGACCTGAAAGAAGGACAGGCGATTACTATGAAATATATTCAAAAATACGGAGAAAAAGCAGAGCAGGCAGATTTTCTTCTGTTTAATCTCGGATGGGATAAATACTGGGGAACAGAAGCTTATTTCGGCAGCTATCCCTGTATAGACGATGAGGTGCTGAATTATATCATTGAGGGGAAGTATAAAGGAATCGGTTTTGACGTAATCGGTCTTGACCCTATTGACGACGAAAATCTGACAAGACATAAAAAACTCTTTGAAACCTGTGACATCGTAAATATAGAAAATCTCAAAAATCTTCATTTATGTAAAAACGACCTTGTTAATTTCAGTTGTTGTCCGCTGAAGCTGAAAAACAGCGACGGAGCGCCTGTAAGGGCAGTTGCCTGGTGGTAGAGAGGATTTTGGGGCTGGTATTTTATACTGAAACATCTGGATATTTATGGTAAAATGTAGTTATCGAAATTTACAGCAGAAAAGGCTGTTAAAAGGAGGAGAGGGCGCTTATGAGTAATATCAAAAACGAACCAAAAATTAAAAACAAAATCATCGTGGCAGTGAGAGAGCAATTGGAGCATCGTGCATTGTGGCTGTATCTTCTGCGGGACGAGGCGAAAAAGCGGGGACTTGATCCGAACGAATTTTCCAGTGCGGCGATTCGAAGATGCGGACGGATACAGGGAAAGAACCTTGTAAAAAAGGGAAAGACAACCAGTCTGAAAGGTTTGAAAAAAACATTGTTCACGAAGCCTGCGCAGTGGGTATTTGAAATGGATGTGTTGGAAAGCACAGACGAAAAGCTGTCTCTTGATTTTCATTATTGTCCTCTTGTAAAAGCATGGCAGAAAGCCGGATGCTCAGATGAGGAAATTGCAAAGCTGTGCGATATCGCCATGTGCGGCGACCACGGAATCGGTGAGAGATATGACAGTGTTCTGGATTTGCCGAAATGTATTGCAAAAGGGGACGATGTTTGTTCCTTAAGATATCACAAAAAATAGGAGGTATTTTGTATGAGCAGAAAAATTAAATGGGGTGTACTGGGAACAGCAGATATAGCAAGACGCTGTACAATTCCGGGAATGAAAAAGGCAGAGAACTGCTGTCTTTATGGAATTGCGGGACGGTCGAAGGATAAAGTAGATCAGTTCAAAAAAGAATTTGGATTTGAGAAGAGTTATTATTCTCTGGATGAAATGCTGGAGGATGAAAATATTGAGGCGGTTTATATTCCACTTCCAAATACCTTACATAAAGAATGGGTGCTGAAGGCTGCGGCGAAGGGAAAACATATTTTATGTGAAAAGCCATTATCCGGAACAGAAGCTGATGTAAAAGAAATGGTTGATGCCTGCGAAAAAGCAGGAGTTGTGTTTATGGAAGCCTTTGCATATCTGCACAGCCCTCTGGTTGCATCTGTAAAAGAAACGCTGGCTTCCGGTGAAATCGGAGAACTTTCTTTCATGGAATCAATCTTTATAACTCCGGGATATACGTCGGAAAACATCCGTGTACGCCGCGAGACACTTGGGGGCTCGGTGTATGATCTGGGATGCTACTGCACGAGCCTGATGCTGACACTGTTTGGAGAAGAGCCAAAAGAAGTCAAAGCAGTAGGACATTTTACAGACCAGCATATTGATGACTTTGCTTCCGCATATTTTCAGTTTGCTGAAAACAAAAGAGCCTGTATGGTATCAGGAATGTGCTCCCCGCAGAGGGGCGACCGTTTCTTCCTCTATGGAACAGAAGGAACCATTGAGGCTCCGGTTCCATTTAATGCAGATGGAGAACTGACTTATTATGTGAAAAAAGGCGATACCTGTCAGGAAATTCATGTCACTGCCAGAGATAATTACTGTCTGGAAGTGGAACAGCTCGGAAACTGCATCATAAAAGGGGAGCAGCCGCACGTATCACATGAATTTTCCCTGCGAAATGCGCGGGTTATGGACAAAATTTTAAAAGAAATCGGATATTGAATAAGGAATCAGGATTGCCAAACCTGATTCCACAGGGGGTAATTGTTCTGGGAATTCTGACTGTAATTGGATTTATTAAGGCAATGGGACATGTGATCGATGCGGTGACAGACCCTCTGATCGCGGCTAAAAGTGACCGGAGTCAGAACAGAAACGGTCGAAGAATACCGATGATGAAGTGGGCAGCAGTGCCGTTTGGCGTGTGTGCATTGTTGATTTTCTGTGTTCCCTTTTCTGAGTCGGGAATTGGAAACGCAGTCTGGATTGCTGTATTTATGTGGGGGTATTATCTGTTTTATACAATATATATGATACCTCATACAGCCCTGATTCCGGAGATGGTACAGGATGAAAACCAGCGTGTAAATACATATACATGGAGTTCTTTTTTCTTTGTAACAGGCAGCGCGGCAGGATATGCTGCGCCTGCGCTTGTGAGCATCTGGAAAGGATATGGACTGAACGCAGTTTCTTCATGGAGAAGTACCTTCGCAGTATATACGGTAATCGGAGTTTTGCTGCTTTTAATTCCTGCATTTACCATCCGTGAGAAAGATTATGTGTCCTCTGTCGTACCGGTAATTTCTTTAAAAGAGTCTCTGAGACACGCATTTGCCAATGAACATTTTCGGATTGTAACGCTTGGACAGCTTCTGGAAAATACGGGAATGGCATTTTTTCAGGCATGTATCATGTATTATGTTACAACCCTGATGGGACTTCCTGAGACTTCATCGGTTTTGATTCTTGCAATTTCCATTGCAGGTTCTCTTTTGATGTATCCCTTTGTGAACAGGTGGGCAAAGCGAAAGGGGAAAAGAATCCCGATTATCTGCGGATGTATTGTTTTTTCTGCAGCGGAGCTGGTAATTTGTTTCAGCGAGTATATTCCGGGAAATAAAATGCTGATGGCATGTATTTTTGCGCTGTTTGTGTCTTTCCCCTTTGCTGTTTTAAATGTGCTGCCTGCGTCAATGATGGCAGATATTATCCAGTATGATACCATTACAACTGGAATCAATCAGGAAGGGATTTTTGGCGCTGCAAGAAGTTTTATTGTCAAAATGGGAAATTCTTTTGCAATCATGATTGTTCCTTCCCTGACGGTGATTGGAGCGGCTGCCGGAGAAAATGTGGGAAAAACAGGACTGAAATGTACGGCTGCAGCAGGAGCAGTTTTTTGCATTGCAGCGGTCATTGCATTTATGAAATATAAGGAGAAGGATGTACTTTCGTGCATCCGGGAACATGAATCATGAAATGGTTGATTATTTTTGGGGGAATCCTGATTTGCTTTTTTCTTATTTTACTTGTACGTGCCGGTATGTGCAGGCAGAGAGGGCGTAAGCTTTGCCAAAAGACAGAAATCGCTTCCCCTGAAAAACAGGAGTATTACTGCAAAAGACTGGCAGAAATGATTGCCTGTCAGACAGTTTCACAAAAGGACAAATTTCATCCCGAAGAGTTTCTGAAGCTTCGGGATGTTATAAAAAATCTGTTTCCCGTTGTATCTCAGCGGGCAGAAATCCGGTACTTCGGGGATGATTGTTATGTTTATAAGCTGGAGGGAATCCAGACAGAAAAAAATGTGATGATCATGTCTCACCATGATGTAGTTGCAGCAGAGGGAGAATGGAAATATTCGCCGTTTTCCGGACAAATTGCAGAAAACTGTATCTGGGGACGTGGCACAGTAGACACAAAAACACCATTGTTTGCAGAGTTTTCTGCTTTGGAAGAACTGCTGAAAGACGGATGGAATCCGCCCTGCAACGTATACCTGGTTTCTTCCCATAATGAGGAAATTGCAGGGGATGGAGTTCCAAAAGTACTGAGCTGGCTGCAGGATAAAAAGCTTACCTTTGACTGGATTTTAGACGAGGGCGGAGCAGTAATTGACGCGCCAATGAGCGGAATAAACTGTAAATGCGCAATGCTCGCCGTTCACGAAAAGGGACGTTATACAGTGAGGATAAAGGCTTTGCAGCAGGCAGGTCACAGCAGTCTTGCAAAGCAGGTAAAAACGCCGGCAGTGCGTATGGCAGGGCTTATCACAGAAATCGAAAAGAAACAGCCGTTCCTGAGAAAAATGTATCCGGAACTGCTGGCTATGTTTGAGTCTCTGGCGCCTTATATGAATCTTCCAATGCGTCTTGTTTTTGCAAATATGTGGTGCTTTGGCGGGCTTTTAAAACGCCTGATTCCTGCTCTGAATGCACAGGCAGGTGCCATGCTTGGAACAACCTGCACCTTTAAAAATCTTCAGACAACACAGACGGGAGACTGTACTGCAGAGGTCTTTTTCAGATGCGTAAAGGAAGAAGACTTACAATCTGATTTAGAAGTATTTCGAAAGCTTGCTGCAGAATACGAGATTGAAATAGAAGAGGTTTTGGAGGATGAATACCATCGTCCGGCAAGCCTCACAAGCGAAGGATACCACTTTATTAAATCCTGTGTAGAGGAGCAGTTTAACTATGCTGCCTGCGCGCCCTTCATTCTTCCGGCAGGGACAGATGCAAGACACTTCAGCGATTTAAGTGATGCAGTCATCCGTTTTGCCCCTATTGACATCAACAGCCAGCAGTATGCCTCAGTTCACAACGGAAATGAAAACATTGGAATGGATGCGGTGGCAAGAGCGGTGGAATTTTACAAAAACTTATTGAAAAAGATGTAGAGGGGGAGGGAAGAAATATTAAAAAAAGCTGTTGACTCTGACGTTATGTCATAGTTTATACTATGCCTACCACAGAGAAAGAGGTGAATGTAATGATGACAGTACATGAAGTAAGTAAAATATCGGGAGTAAGTATACGTGCTCTTCACCACTATGATAAAATAGGACTTCTGCCGGCCACAGAGGTCACAAATGCCGGATATCGGCTGTATGATGAAACAGCATTAGAACGGCTGCAGCATATTTTACTTTTCAAAGAACTGGAATTTTCCCTGAAAGAGATTAAAGATATTCTGGACAGCCCGGATTTTGACCGGAACAAAGCATTAGAGCAGCAGATACAACTGCTTAAGCTTCGCAGGGAACATTTACAGAAATTAATAGATCTCGCCTGTGGAATAAAAGCGATTGGAGTAAAGCATATGAATTTTGAAGCATTTGATACAAGAAAAATGGATGAATACGCAAAACAGGCAAAAGAATACTGGGGAAAAACAGAAGCATATCAGGAATATGAACAGAAGTCAGAAGGGCGAAGCAGGGAGGATAATCAGATGCTTAATGTCAAAATGATGGAGATTTTTTCAGAATTCGGAAAAATAAAAAATCAGAATCCTGACAGTGAAAAAGCGTTAGAATTGGTAAAGGAACTGCGGGATTTCATCACAGAGCATTTTTATACCTGTACAAACGAAATTCTGCGGGGACTTGGCTCCATGTATTCAGGCAGTGAAGAATTTACCGCTAATATTGATAAAGCCGGAGGAGACGGAACCGCTGAATTTGCAGATAAAGCGATACAGGCGTATTGCGATAAGAACTAAGTAATAGAAAATTAAACAATTTAAGATGAATAGTGTGAAACAGAGCAGGCAGGCTTTCGGGCTTGCTTGTTTTTGTATCCGGATAGTTGGTATGATATTGGCGCAGGATTTTTTGTTGAAAGAATGATTCAGAAAAGGTATAATTTTGGTAATATATCTGGAAAATAGCTGTGTTATGAGGCTGAAGAAATAAGAGGTAAGAAATTATGGCAGGATATTTGATTAAAGATACAACAAAAGAAGAAAGGCAGCAGATTGTTGCGGAATCCCTTGGAAATATAGCGGCAAACTGCGACGGCTGCATGGCCGGACTTGCAGAAATGTATCAGGAGTACATAGACGGGAAAAAGGAAATTCGTGAAATCAATATGGAATTTAATGCTCGTTATATTAAGGGAAATATGGATAAAGAAAACGGCAGAAGCTGTGCAATGTAGGAGGGTTTATGAATATACAGATTTTTGGAAGCAAGAAGGATTTTGATACAAAAAAAGCGGAACGGTATTTTAAGGAGCGCGGAATCAAGGCGCAGTTTATCGATATGAAGGAAAAAGGCATGAGTAAAGGGGAATTTAATTCTGTTTGTCAGTCTGTTGGCGGATACCGGAAGCTGATTGATCAGAATTGTAAGGATAAGGATTTTCTTGCGCTGATTACTTATATTGCTGAGGAGGATAAAGTTGAAAAGATTCTGGAAAATCAAAAGATTATCAAAATTCCTGTTGTTCGTAATGGGAAGCAGGCAACAGTAGGGTATCAGCCGGATATTTGGAAGGGATGGAAATGAGTGAATGATGGGACATTTTTATTTTGTTCGCCACGGACAGACAGTGTGGAATGTGGAAAATAAAATTTGCGGGACTACCGACAGTCCGCTTACAGAATATGGACGCGAACAGGCTCGGGAAACCGGACGCAGGATTATTGCAGAGGGAATTAAGGCAGATGAAATATTATACTCACCTCTTAGTCGAGCTGCAGATACAGCCCGGCTAATCTCCGAAATGACAGGAATCCCATGCAGAGTAGAACCAAGATTGATTGAGCAGAATTTTGGCAAATGGGAGTCTACGCCTCGTGACGGGCTGGACTTTAAGAAAGCCAAGGAATATTTTGCCTGCAGCCATGAGGGTGGTGAATCTACACTTCGTCTGGCACAGAGAATCTATAATCTGCTCGATGACATTAAGGCAGAATCTGATGAAAAAACTTATATTCTGGTTGCACATAACGGAATCGCCAGAGTGGTACAGTCATACTTCACAGACATGACCAACGAAGAATATGCTGCATGGGGAGTGAAGAACTGTGCGGTGATTCGGTATGATTTCAGGGAGGCGTAGTCCATGAATTTTTGTATACAGACAGTACAGGGAGATATTACAAAGGTTGACGATCTGGAGGCAATTGTAAATGCAGCAAATAACAGTCTGCTTGGTGGTGGAGGTGTAGATGGTGCCATTCATCGTGCAGCAGGACCAGAACTCTTGGCCGAATGCCGCACATTACATGGGTGTAAAACCGGCGAAGCTAAGATTACAAAGGCATATAAGCTGCCTTGTAAATACGTGATTCATACAGTTGGACCGATTTGGCATGGTGGAAATAATGGAGAGGAAAAGCTTTTGGAAAATGCTTACCGTAATTCCTTGCAGTGTGCAGTGGAGAATGGGATAAAGACGATTGCATTCCCAGCTATTTCAACAGGTGTTTACGGCTATCCAGTGGATAAAGCGGCAACGATTGCTGTCAAAACAGTGAAAGATTTCTGTACCCAGAATCCTAGGAAAATTGAAATTGTGCGTTTTGTTTTGTTCAGCTCAGATGTGCGGAGGACATATGATAGAGTAAAAGGATACTGCATATAAGGAGGACTCCTGTAATATGAAATAAGGCTTTGCTTTGTATATAATACAGTTACAAAATCGTATGTCAAGAGCGGGCGGGAATCCGCCCGTTGTTCTGACTTTCACCATTAAAGTAACAGACTCCTCTGTTTTATTCTTTCAGAAGATCTTCGATTTTGGTCTTCATAACCTCAAATGCGACATTATTAAGTCCGCTGTTTACGACTAAATCTGCGTAACTTTTGGTTGGTTCTACATATAAATAATGCATGGGCTTAACAGTAGTAAGGTACTGGTCTATGATATTTTCTATATCTCTTCCTCTTTCCTTTGTATCACGAAGTACTCGTCTTAAGATTCGCTCATCAGCATCCGCATCTACAAATATCTTAATATCCATAAGATCTCTTAAACGGCTGTCACAAAGTGTAAGGATACCTTCGATAAGAATAACTTTTCTTGGCTCAACGGTAATAGTGTTTTTAGCACGATTATGTTGGGAATAGTCATATGTAGGACAAATAATGCTTTGTCCTGATTTAAGTGCCTTTATATGTTCAATGAGCAGCTCCGTGTCAAAAGCATCCGGATGATCATAGTTGAGCTTTTTTCTTTCTTCAAAAGGCATTTCATCATGCGCTTTGTAATAGTTGTCATGATAGAGTATGGAAACTCGATCTCCAAAAGCATCTTTGATTCGGTTGGTAAAGGTTGATTTACCTGATCCTGTACCGCCTGCTATACCAATAAGAATAGGTTTCATGTTCTCCTCCTTAGGCAGTTTTTATATTCATACAAAGTATATCATAAAATACATAAAACGGGTATAAAAATCAATTTATTAATTGTACCTAAAATGCTTCACGAAAAATTGAATTTATTGCAAATGTTATGGTATACTTACAATAATAAACTTGTGACGGAAAATGTAATCGCATGAAGAATATGAGGTAAATTATGCAAAGTCAATATATCAAAAGGGAATTTTCGATTTGCTCCGCTAATGTATTTGGAAGCAGCACTGGAGAGCATAGATAAAATGCCTCAGTCAACCTTTGATGAAATTGTAGAAAAATATGTAGAAATGAATGTAGCTCATCCGTTTAGAGAAGGAAATGGGAGAAGTACGAGAATATGGCTTGATATGATGTTGAAAAAAGAAATTGGCTATGTGGTTGACTGGAGTAAGGTAGATAAAGAGGATTATCTGCTTGCAATGGAGCGAAGCCCTATTAAAGATATCGAAATTAAATTCCTTTTGAAAAATGCTCTTACGGATAATGTAAATGATCGAGAAATCTATATGAAGGGTATTGATCACAGTTATTACTATGAAGGCTATTACGTGTTTAAGACGGAAGATTTGTGGCGAATTTAAAAAGAAAATAGTTCGTTTGAAATTAGAAGAATGCCAATCTAATCCCGAAGCCCAAAAAGATTTTGACTCTATGAAAGAGATTTTGCATTTAAAGAAAGAACTGGAAGAAGTGAAAAAGGAAAACCTCTTTCTAAAAAAGCAGCGGCATTCTTTGCGAAGGAACTCGATTGACGGCTTATCGGTTTATTCAAAAATATCACGACATATTCGGAGTAAGATGGCTTTTACGCCGCTTCAATATCTGCCCCAATGCTTATACAACTACTTAAAAATTTGAAAGATATCGGTGATGAAGAATGCGATCAGTCTGTTCGTGCCGGAGTATCGATTGAGAGGCTGAAAACCTATGAACTTGAGCTTCCGAAAGATATGGAACTGATGGTGTATGTGAATTATTGTGAGAAAAGTGAATTTATGAACTCAAGATGTCAAAAGTTATTTGACCTGGATTCCCGAATCGTAGAACAGGATAAAGCATGGTATGCTGACCGTAATCCAAAAACCAATGAATCAACAATGACGGCAAAGCTGTTTTTTACAGTATATTATGCTGAAAAAGACGACCAAATATTGCAGAGTTTTAAAGGCAAAATTGATATTGGCACCGGAAATGGCGGTATTATCAGCCAGTTAAAAATGCAAAATGAAATGAAGTTGACGGATGAAAGTTGGCTCAGCTATCAGAAAGGTAAAGGCAATGAAGAATTTCAGAAGTATATGGAAGACCTGACAGATATGCAGAATCAGGTGCTTCTGTATCTTCAGAGTTTCTGTAATCTGGAAGAAAGCGGTGTAAAGGAAAGGCGAGAACAGCAGGTGACGGAAAGAAATGAGGGCAGTGAAGCTGTGCCAAGAGCAGGCATCGTAGCGAATACAGTAGTTAAAGATACTGCAAAAGCAGATAATAAACCGGAGAGAGGGGCTGATTTGGGTGTAAGGACAGTGTAGAATAAGCAGAACGAGTCGGAGGTCACGCATATCATAGTGACTTCCGGCTTTTTTGAGTATTGTCGGAAGAAATATAAATGGTATAATGTTTGTAAATGCGATAGGAGAATGTCGCCTGTTATGCGACTTCCAAGTGAGAAAAGTGTGCTATTATGAGATAAAACAAGAGGCTAATAGAGTCGGGAGGATGACGTTATGAGTAAAAAAGGATATAGCAGACCAGGGTTATTTGGAGCCATAAACCATTATGATGCAAACGGGAAAAAAGTAGGCGAGAGCCGCCCGGGATTGTTTGGCGGTATGAATAATTATGATCCAAATGGTAAGAAGATTGGGCATAGTTCTCCGTCTTTCTTCGGAGGCATGAATCATTACGATAATAATGGGCATAAAGTAGGTGAGAGCCGTCCGGGATTTTTTGGTGGTGTGAACTATTATGATAAAAAGGGGCATAAGAAGGGGCATAGCAATCCGGGATTTTTGGGTGGATTCAATCATTATGACGATTAAGAATGATAAAAGGCGGCAAAGATATGGCAGATCAAAAGCTGATAGATGAAGTAGGAAAATACATAGATAAATATTATGAACCAGTGAAGGATGATATCAAGATGGATAAGGAAATGAAATCCATTTTTGATAGAATAACAAGATTCAGGAAAAAGAGAGCCGAGAAAAAGGCATTGCAGGATCAGCAGATTCTGGAGAATAGTCAGACCGAAGAATCGGCTTCGGAAGAATTTGATGTTTCAACGATGCAGAAGACGAAACTCCAAAAAGGTATGTTTTCTACAATGTCAGTAAACAGAAACATTGATAATCTGATGAATCAGCTAGAGGAAACATTTTCACAGAGATTGCTTCGTATGATTGATGAGCGCGGTATGACAGATTCAGAAGCATATACAAAGGCGTATGTGGATCGTCGACATTTTTCAAAAATCCGGAAAGACGTTAATTATGTTCCGAATAAAAAAACAGTGCTGGCTTTTACAATAGCATTGGAATTATCATTGGATGAAGCGAAAGATTTACTGGCAAGTGCTGGTTTTGCATTGTCCAGAAGTTCAAAAACAGATATTATCGTAGCATATTTCTTACAGAACAAGATTTATGATATGTTTGAAATCAATGATGTGCTGGATGCGTATGGGCAACCGGTGTTCTAACAAAATACTATGGTGCAATGTCACCTGACAGGCGACCAACTCAATTGGTTCTGTAGATAAAATGTGATTAATAACAAGTTTTTAAGGAGGAAATCACATGAATACAGAATTAACTGAGTTGGTTTTTATTTTGGACAGAAGTGGCTCTATGGGCGGATTGGAAAGTGATACCATTGACGGCTTTAATGGCATGATTGCAAAGCAAAAGTTACAGGAAAAGAAAGTGAATGTGACTACGATTCTATTCGATGATGAGGTGGATCTCATTCATGACAGATTTCCGGTGGAAATTATTGAACCGCTTACAGAAAAAGAATACTTTGTTCGTGGATGCACAGCTTTATTAGATGCAGTAGGAACTGCCATCGAGAAAATGGAAAACGTACAGAAGCATCTCCCAAAAGATCACCGGGCAGGAAAAATCATATTTGTCATTACTACGGATGGATTAGAAAATTCCAGTGAACATTTCACACAGGAGCAGATCAGGCGAAAGATAGAAGCAAAAAAAGAATGTGGATGGGAGTTTTTGTTCCTGGGTGCCAATATTGATGCGGGAAGAGAAGCTGAGAAGATAGGGATTGCCAGAAACAGATCTGTGACATATGAGAATGATTCCAAGGGTATTGCAGTTAATTTCAGGGCAGTTGGTAACGCATTGAGTAAAGCGGTCATTTGTGATGCAACAGAAGATTTTTGGGAAGATGACTGGAAGGATGAAATTGAGGAATACCATGAAAAAAGTAACAGACAGAAAAGAGGGTAGTAGTCATGTATTTTTTAGTGGATTTTGAAAATGTAAGGAGTAATGGACTAAGAGGTGCTGACTACCTGGATAAAAATGATTATCTGACATTGTTTTTTAGTTCAGCGGCACATAGCTGTGAAAGTCGTTATCTGGAAGAAATAGAACAGTCCGGATGCAAGTTTGATACATGCAAATTGGTTAAAACCGGAAAGAATGGATTGGATTTCTATATTGCTACCAGAGTTGGCGAGTTCTATGGGAAGGGTCATGATGATAGAGTAGCTATTATCAGTAAAGATCAGGGATTTCATGCAGTTCGTGACTATTGGGATATAAGACTGCCAGCAACTAAAAAAATGATTTTGTCACCCTCTATTGAAAGAAGTTTGATTGCAAGTAATGACAACAGTGAAAGAGTGAAATGTTTGAAAAATAAACTGAACGGGGTTGATATAAATATTTTTCAGGCAAAATATGAAGAACGGAAAAGGCTGCAGGAGGTTCTAAAACAAATATTTGGAAGTACCATATTTGCGGACAGACTGAGTGAAATACAGGATTTGTTAGAAAATGGAGAAAACAAGAAAATAATTTATCTGAGTTCCTTGCATAGATTTGGAAGAAAACAAGGGTTAGAAATATATGATCGCTTAAAACCAATTCTGTATCAAGAAGCATAGAGAGAAAATACGGAGGAAAAAGATTATGGCTATGACAACATGCCCGAATTGCGGCGAACAAATATCGGATAAGGCGAAAAAATGTGTACATTGTGGAACAGTACTGATTCAGGAAGAAAAGAAACACTGTTCAGACTGTGGAGCAGAATTGGAAGCAGAAATGGATATCTGTCCGAAATGTGGTTGTCCAATAGAGAACATTGTTGAGACAGAAAAAGCTCCACAGCAGGTAGAAGTAACCGGTGTGAAGATAACAAAAAAATCAAAGAAAATCATCGTGATAGCAACGATTGCAGTTTTTGTTGCAGCAATTATCACAGCCATTGGAGTGCAAACACATAAAAAGAATGTGGCAGAAAAGGCAAAAGCAGAAGCGCAGAAGCAGAGTGAGGAATATGGTACAAATTTGAATATGGCAGCTTATTCCATGCTTTCTGGAGCAAGTGACGCAGAAACCTGTGGCAATTTGATTAAACAGGTGTGGTACAACGCTATTTATGAAGAAAGAGACAGTGTGACAGATAAATATACGCGACCAAATGGTTACTTTGTTTCTGATTTCAATGTGGCACTGCAAAATCTCTTTTTAGATAGTGATTTTAGTATTCAGATAGAGAATATTAATGACAATAAAGATGCCGTAAATTCTTTGATGAAAAAATTAAAGAATCCGCCAGAAGAGTATAAGGATGCGTATGAATCACTATCAGAATTGTATGATGCGTATATATCATTGACGAATCTGGCGACAGATCCAACAGGAAGTCTGCAGACATATTCCCAGAATTTCAATGATGCAGATAGTGAGACACTGAATTGCTACAATGCATTGAAAATGTATTTGGAAGAATAAAAGAAAATACTCCGTGATATGTTTTAGGGTTTTCAAATAAATCATTCGTAAAGTCGAATATTTGATTTGTGATTATCATTGAAGAAATATCTATAGTATGATACAATAAAAAGGATTCAATTATAGTATAAATAGCTAAATTATCATTGAAGAACACAGAAAAAACCTTAAATTTACATAATAAAGGGGTCGAATATATGGCAGTATCATACAACGGACTTTGGAAGCTATTGATTGATAAAAATATGAAGAAAGTGGATATGATGAACCAGGTGGGAATCAGCAGCAGCACCGTGGCAAAAATGACCAATGGCGAGCTGGTTTCCATGAAGGTTCTGGAGAAGATCTGCGAGAAGTTAGATTGCGATTTCGGAGATATTGTCCATTATGAACGCAGTCTGCAAAGCGAATATCCGCTTTGCCAGGAAACAAAGGATGGTGGACAGTAATGGAATATAGTGCAGGACTTACATCAAAATTATTCTGGTTACAGGAGTCCAGAAAAACAGCAGGATATATCCTGGAAGGACTTAGCAAGACAGATATCCGCAAGATTGCCTGGGAGGAAAACATCTATCAGGTGAAAGCAGAATATCGTGCCTATGAGGTGCTGAATGGAACATACCGAAGGGTATCAGCCTTACCGGAACCAGTATTACGGGCATTTATTACATGTGATGTAGAAACTGCAAAGATTCTGAATCTGATTGCAATTCTGATGGACAGCAGATTGTTTTTTGAGTTTTTGCATGAAATATATGATGAAAAGATTCGATTAGGTGAAAAAGAAATTACAGACCGGGATCTGAATGTTTTTTTTGCAGATAAGGCAATGCAGAGTGATATAGTCGCAGGTTGGACAGATACTGCAGTACGGAAGTTGAAACAGTGTTTTACCAGAATGATGTTTGAGGCAGGATTGCTGGAAAGCAGTGCAAAACCAAGAACAATCAAGCCAATTCATATTGATTACCGTACGGAGGAATTACTGACTGCAAATGGACTTGGAGAATACCTAAAAGCAGTGAAGGGAGTCTAAGTATGGCGCGATTAAGTTTGGAAGAAAGATTGAATCGGATCGAAGATAAGATTTCTGAAAAGTCTTTTTGTGAAAATAAGGGCCTCGGAAATGAAGTTGGCTATTATGTGTTTGATTATGATCCGAGAGCAGAACTGGAAGTGCGAAATCATATCGCATATTTAAAAGACAGAATTAATAATGGCAATAAAGACTTTAAAATTATAGAATTTGACCTGTTTCATACGATGATTCAGGTATTAGAGGAAGAAGGATATCTGGAAGCCTTCTTTGATCTGGAAAAAGACAATGGCTTTTTTGATATGGCAGACAGTCTGGTAGAGACACTGGGACTGGATGAGACGAACGAACTGAATTTGATTATCTCAAAGATTCTACAGGAAGATCTGACAGACAGTGTGATTTTTCTGACAGGAGTAGGAAAATGCCATCCAATCATTGCAAGCCATAATATTTTGAACAATTTACATCAGGTACTGGACAGTGTACCGGTTGTGATGTTTTATCCTGGAGAATACAGTGGCCAGGATCTGAAATTATTTGGGACCATGGATTCCAGGAATTATTACCGGGCATTCCGGCTTGTGTAAAGACGAAGGAGAAAAGAGTATGCAGATTAAAGAGATGTTTGAAAAACAGATTGATCGTGACATTAAGGGAGTTATCAAAGTTGGTCAGTCTGATGAAGAAAACGTATATCAGGAATTGGACGAATATGTAGTAACAAAAGAACTGTTAAAACATTTCCGTGATTTTTTTGATAACTATGAAAAAGGAATCAACAATTATACCGACAAAATGGGTGTCTGGATCTCCGGTTTCTTTGGAAGTGGTAAATCTCACTTCTTAAAAATTCTTTCTTACCTGTTAAAAAACAGTGTGGTAGAGGGAAAAAGAGCCATTGAGTACTTCACAGATGGCAAAAAAGTGGATGATCCTATGCTGATTGCCAAAATGACTAATTCCGGTACCATCTCTTCTGATGTCATGCTCTTTAATATTGATTCCAAAGGATCTGCAAAGGTTGGTTCCGGGAAAGAAGCCATCGTAGAAGTCTTCATGAAAGTATTTAACGAAATGCAGGGATACTGCGGATCTATTCCGTATCTTGCAGAATTTGAACGCCAGCTGGATAACGAAGGCAGATTTGAAGCGTTCAAAGAGAAATTTGAAGAGATTGCAGGGGCACCGTGGGAGAAAAAGAGACAGGCCTTTGCTGTTATCCAGGATAAAATCGTAAAAACGATTGTGGCAATGGATTTCATGAGTGAAGAAGCTGCCCGCAACTGGTGTAAGAATGCCAAGGGAAGCTATGACCTTAGTATTGAGAAGTTCGTATCACTGGTAAAAGAATATTGTGAGAAAAAAGGAGCGAACCATCATGTGATTTTTCTGGTAGACGAGATTGGACAGTATATTGCCGATGATACCCAGTTAATGCTGAACTTACAGACTATCGTAGAAGATTTGGGAACTGCCTGCAGAGGAAAGGCATGGGTCATCGTTACCAGTCAGGAAGATATTGATTCCATCACAAAGACAAAAGGAAATGACTTCTCCAAGATTCAGGGACGTTTCGATACCAGATTATCCCTGTCTGCATCCAATGTAGATGAGGTTATCCGGAAACGTATCCTTGAAAAAAATGAGATCGCAGAATCTGCATTGAAGCTGTTATACGAGCAGAAAGAATCCATTATCAAGAATCTGATCACCTTTACCGCAGATACGGCAGATAAGAAATTATATACAGATAAAACAGATTTTGCAGATTGCTATCCCTTTATTCCCTACCAGTTCAACTTACTTGGACAGGTATTGACAGCTGTACGTACCCATGGAGCCAGTGGAAAACACTTATCTGACCAGTCCCGTTCCATGCTGGCATTGTTCCAGGAGTCTGCGATTCGGTTAAAAGACAGCCAGGAAGGAGTACTGGTACCATTCAGCTATTTCTATGATCCGCTGCATAAATTCATTGACCATCAGCACAGCCAGGTCATTACTGATGCAGAAGACAATAGCAGACTGGACGAGTTCGATGTGGAGCTGCTGAAAGTCCTGTTCATGATTAAATACGTCAAAGAGATCAAAGCAAATGTAGATAACCTTACTACGTTGATGATCTCCAATATTGATGACGACCGTATTGAAATTCGTGGAAAAATCGAAGAATCTTTAAAGAAACTGATCCGTGAGACACTGGTACAGAAGAATGGAGAAATCTATATCTTCCTGACCAATGAAGAGCAGGAAATTAATAATGCCATTAATAACGAATCGGTAGAAATGGGAGAGATTATCGGAGAGGCATCTACCGTAATCTTCGAGGAAATCTTTACAGACAAGAAGTATCGTTACAGCAGCCGTTATTTATTCCCATTTAACCAGAAAGTAGATGACCGGTATTTCAAGGGAAATCAGTCCAATGATATCGGAGTATCGATTATCACACCATATGGAGAGGATTATCCGGATTCTGCTCTGCGTATGCTTTCTGCCCAGGAGCATAGTGTGATTGTGAAACTGCCAAACGACAGTACCTTTCTGGATGAAATTACAGAATCTATCAAGATTTATAAATTTTTAAATAAAAATGCAACCGGAGCGAGAGGAAGTTTTGACAGCATTCGTCGTGCAAAAGAAGATGAACGTATGGAAAAGAAAGACCGTATCCGTATCTTTATTGAGGAAGCTTTGAAGCATGCAGATATCTATGTCAATGGGGATAAAGCGAATATCGTACCAAAAGATCCTTCAAGCCGTATCAATGAGGCACTTGCCAAACTGGTGGCCATGCAGTATAACAAGCTGACCTACATGGAGACCGCGCCGGAGCTTTCTGATATTGCGGCAGTATTTAATGGGAACGATGGACAGTTATCCTTCCTTGGAACCAGTGACACTACACCAAATAAACTGGCCCTGGAAGAAGTGATTCAGGTCATCGGTCTTAACAATGCAAGACATATGAAAACTTCTCTGAAATCCCTGCAAGATAAATTCGGGGCAGCTCCCTATGGCTTTGATCCGAAAGACGTGCAGTGGCTGGCTGCCATGCTCTTTAAGATGGGAAGAGTATCTTTGACTTACAACAGTCAGAGCTTATCTATGCTGTCTAATACCAAAGAGGAATTGGTACGATATCTGACAAAGCGTGAGTTTGTAGAGAAACTGCTCATTGATATCAGAGAAAGAGCAACAGATGGACAGATCCGTTCGGTAAAAGAAGTATTGAAAGATTATTTTGGCTATTCCTTATCCAGTGATGATGACGATACCATTATGAAAACCTTCAAAAACAAGGCACAGGATAAACTGGATACCTTCGGGGAAATCATGATTGAATATCGTATGAATCCCAAACTGCCTTGTAAATCCTTGATGGAACAGGCGAAAAAGAATCTGGAAGAACTTCTTTCTATCAAAGAGCCGGTAGAGTTCTTTAAAATGGTAGATAAAAAGAGAGATGCTCTCTTAGATGATGCAGATGATGCTGCACCTGTATTTGATTTCTTTAAAGGTGGTCAGAAAAAAATCTTTGAAAAAGCACTGGAACAGATCCAGATGTTTGAAAACAGTAAGACTTATGTCCGGGAACAGGAAATCATTGACAGTGTGGCTCAAATGGAAGCTATTGTAACTGCAAAAAATCCATTTAGTCAGATTCAGAAACTGCCGGATATGTCCCTGAAGTTTGTACAGCAGTATGGAACCTTACTGGAAAAAGAAGCAGAAGAAATGCGTCCAATCGTAGAAGATGATCTGGAAAAAGTGTTACATACACTGGATGAGAAAGAATTCGCCGCTGTATTTAGAGACAAGTTCGTAAATGCTTTTGCAGAATTGAAGCAGAAGCTGGACACATCCCATGAGATTGCTGCAGTGAAGAATATCAGACTGGAAAGTGATACATTGAAGCTTCGGTGTATGGATGAAATTACAGAGTATGAAGAAGCACATCGCCCGAAACCGGTACAGCCTGTACCTCCGGAAACACCACCGACAGGTGGCGGTCATACAGAACCACCGAAGCCGGTAACACCGCCAGTGCAGCCAAAGCCGAAGAAACGCAAGAATGTATCCATTAGTAATGTGGCTGGTGCAAGAACCTATTCAATTGAAAATGAGCAAGATATTGACAAGTTCCTGGCAGAGATGAAGAAAAAATTATTAAACGAGCTGGATGAAAATACCATTATTACATTGAGCTAGAATAAAAGAATGGAGGTTATTCATTTGAAAAAAGATCTTTTGAATAAGTTGAATTTAGATGAAGACCACGAAAGAGAATGTAAATTGGCTGAAGGAGGTCTTCCAGAGAGTATATGGGAGACTTACTCATCCTTTGCAAATACAGATGGTGGGACAATTCTTCTTGGCGTAAGAGAACACAGAGATTCTTTTACAGTAAATGGATTAACCGACAGACAAATCGCAAAATATCAGAAAAACTTTTGGAGCATCTTGAATGACCGAAATAAAATATCAAAAAATATCCTTCTAAATCACCATGTAAAAGTTGTTGAGTGTGATGGAAAGAAGCTTTTGGAAATAGATGTCCCTGCTGCTGATCGACATGATAAGCCTGTGTATATTGGAACAGATCCCATGAGAGGAACTTACAGACGAGATTATGAAGGTGATTTCTTGTGTACAGAGGCAGCAGTCAGAGCTATGTTTGCAGATCAGAGAGATATTTCCGTAGATTCTGAGATACTGGAAGATATGGAGCTTGATGCATTAAATGCTGATACAATCAAGGGGTATCGAATTATTTTTGAACAACTGCATGCGGGACATCCATGGAATAAACTGATGAAGGACGAATTCCTGATTAAATTAAAAGCAGCAGCAAAGAATAAAAAAGGCTCCGTATCGCCTACCGTTGCGGGGGTGCTTATGTTTGGAGATGCAGATCGGATTACCGATGTATTTCCAGATTATTTCCTGGATTATAGAGAAGAATGTAATGATAGAAATGTGCGTTGGCTGTATCGTACACATTCCAATGAAGGCGATTGGAGTGGAAATCTATTTGACTTTTTCTATAAAGTGACAAATCGGATTGATGCGGATGTCGCCGTACCATTTGTCAATCGAAGAGATGGGGTACGTGTGGATCGTGTGGATGTACATGATGCACTAGGTGAAGCGGTCGCAAATGCACTGGTTCATGCGAATTATTACGGAAAACGCGGAATCGTTATCGTAAAGAATGGGAAAAAGATTACGATTTCCAATCCGGGAACGATCCGTATTACAAAAGAAGAATTTTATGCTGGAGGAAACAGTGATCCTAGAAATCCTAATTTGCTTAAAATATTCGGATTTGTCAATGTTGGTGAACGTGCCGGAAGTGGAGTAGATAAGATTATGACTGCATGGAAAGAACAGAACTGGGAAAAGCCGGTGTATGATATTTCCTTACGAGCGGAACGAGTGACATTGCAGCTTGAAGTGGGACAGGTGGTATATATTCCGGGAGCTGCTGATTTGAGGAGAGAAGAAACTCAGGAAAGCTTAGCAGTTGATAAAGAACAAAGGATTATAGATTATCTAAAAGCACATGGGAATATTAGCATGAAAGAGGCTACAGAGTTGTGCGGATATAAAGCCAGATCGGCAACAAGAAAAATTATTGATAATATGCAGGAAAAACAATTGATTGAAAAATTTGGAAATGGTCCTAAAACAAAATATAAGTTAAAAAATGGCTTATAATGGTTTTGATAGAACTAGATAGATGGTCTCTAATGGTCTTTATAGAGTGCATAGATGGTCTCTAATGAACTATAAGAGTCCAATAGATGGTCTCAGAACTATTATTCTGGAGGAAAGAGTACATGAACAAAAATGCGATAAAAAAATTTGCCATAGAAGCAAGAAAAAAACTGATCGATTCGGTTACAGATAAAGCCGGTATGCTTGGCATTACAGAAAAATCATGCAGTGAACCGATTACAAAGGGTTCTGATTTTGAAGTATATCAGACCGTTGCCGGAACAGAAGTCACATTGAATAAACGACAGTGTGAACAGAGAAGACGACTGGTATCCCAGATTGAATCCCGAGGCTTTGAAGCGGTTGTAGAAGAAGTGGCTTATACCTGGTTTAACCGAATTTGTGCGATCCGTTTTATGGAAGTGAACGATTATCTTCCAAACAGAGTTCGTGTACTCTCTTCTGAAAAAGAAGGAAAGATGGAACCAGATCTTGTGACACAGGCTCCGGATGTAGACTTAGATTTGACTGCTCAGGAAAAAGAAGAAATCATCAACTGGAAAATGAGCGGTACATCGGAAGATACAGATAAAATGTTCGGTAAATTGTTCCTGAAGCAGTGCCATCAGTTGCATGATGTTTTGCCGGGATTGTTTGAGGCAGATTCTGATTATATGGAATTACTCTTTGGTATTTCTTATACGAATAAAGATGATGTCATCTATATGCTGGTGAATCCGGAGACAGGCATTCCGGAAGTGGATTTTAATGTAACTACACTTGATGAAGAAGGCAATCCAACCGGACAGGTGGAAATCATTGGATGGCTGTATCAGTATTACAATACAGAATTAAAAGATGATACCTTTGCAAAACTGAAAAAGAATATAAAAATTACAAAAGAGAGAATTCCGGCGGCAACCCAGCTTTTTACACCAGACTGGATTGTTCGTTATATGGTTGAAAACTCTGTGGGAAGAATCTGGATCGAGCATTTGCGGGCAGTAGATCCAAGCACGGATGAAAAGGCAACCGCAGAAAGATTCGGATGGAAATACTATCTTCCGGAAGCAGAACAGGAAGATTCTGTTAATGTGAAGCTGGCAGAAATTCGTGCTACATACAAAGATTTGAAACCTACGGATATTACCTGTATTGACCCATGTATGGGAAGCGGACATATTCTGATTGCCATGTTTGATGTGCTGATGGATATCTATGAAAGTGCTGGGTATGACAAGAGAGAAGCAGCTTTTGAGATTGTAGAACATAATATCCATGGACTGGATATTGATCAGAGAGCATATCAGCTGGCATACTTTGCAGTCATGATGAAAGGTCGTGGATATAACAGACGATTCCTCCGTGGAAGAGATGGAAAGCCGGAACCTAAAGTTTATGCCATTGTAGAGAGCAATGACATTAACCGAAATCATTTGCAGTTCTTTGGCACACAGTTAAGTGAGAGGGAAAGAAATCTGGCTGTCATGCAGATGGAAGGTTTACTGGATACATTTAAAGATGCCAGAGAGTATGGTTCTATCTTGAATGTAGATGCTTGTGATTGGGATGTACTGGAGAGATTCGTAGAAGATTTGGATGCAGATGGACAGATTTCCTTTGAAAGTGTGGGAAGTGAAGAGACACAGGAAAGTTTACGAAAACTGGTAAGTGTGGCAAAAAATCTGGGACAGAAATATGATGCGGTGGTGACGAATCCGCCGTATATGGGAGCTTCTGGAATGGGGGTAAAATTATCAAAATATGTAAAAGATAATTATTCAGATAGTAAAAGTGACTTGTTTGCTGTATTTATAGAAAAATGTGGTCAAATGGCAAAGAAAAATGCGTATCATGCAATGATTACACAGCATGCATGGATGTTCTTATCAAGTTTTGAAAAACTGAGAAATAAAATACAACTAAGTGATATCGTAAATATGGCACATCTGGGGGCGAGAGCATTTGAAGAGATTGGTGGTGAAGTCGTACAAACGACAAGTTTTGTGATCCAAAAAAGCCACATTGAGAACTTTAAGGGAACTTATTGCAGACTAATAGAGCCAACGACACAGCAAGGTAAAGAAAAGCTTTTTCTGCAAAAGCAAAATAATTATGAGGAAACACAAGAGTATTTCAAAACAATTCCAGGGAACGTGTATGCATATTGGCTTGGCAATGGATTTGTTAATGTTTTTAGAAAAAGTATTAAACTATCAGAAATATCATATCCTAGGCAAGGTCTACACACTGGAAATAATAATTTGTATTTCAGATTATGGTATGAGGTAAATTATTCTGATATAATGCTACAAAATTGTTCTGAATGGAATGATAAATATAAATGGGCAAAATTAAATAAAGGGGGAACATTCAGAAAATGGTTTGGAAATATCGATTATGTTATTGAGTGGAAAGAGAATGGAAACAAAATAAAAAACAATGGAAAATCTGTAGGGGCAAATAATACTTCGTTTTTTAAAAATATAATAGGTTTTACGGATTTGACAACATATAAACCGTCGTTTAGAAAATATGGAAAAGGATTTGTTTATGATGTATCAGGACCATCGTTAATTAATGATAACGCTGAATTTAGTGATAACTATTTGCTTGGATTACTAAATAGCAAAGTAGTCGAATTAACTATGAATGTTTTAAGTCCGACTTTGCATATGAATCAAACAGCACTTAGTAGGATATCTTTTGAAAAACCAGAAAAAGAGGTTTTAATTAAAATCGAAGAAATAAGTAATGAATGTGTTGACATTAGCCAACATGACTGGGACTCCTTTGAAACCTCCTGGGATTTCCAACGTCATCCGCTACTCCGCAAGGTTCTTACCATTGCAGAAGCATTTTCACAGTGGCAGGCAGAATGTGACAACCGTTTTGTTCAGCTGAAAGCCAATGAGGAAGAATTGAACTGCATTTTCATTGACATGTACGGCTTACAGGACGAATTGACGCCGGAAGAGGAAGATAAAGATGTTACTGTTCGGAAAGCAGATGTATCCAGAGATATCCGCAGTTTCATTTCCTATGCGGTGGGTTGTATGTTTGGCCGTTATTCTCTAAAGGAAGAAGGACTTATTTATGCCGGTGGGGAATGGGATGACAACAAATATAAGACCTTTATCCCAGATAAGGACAACTGTATTCCAATCACTGATGAAGAATATTTCTCTGACGACATCGTATCTCGTTTTGTTGAATTCGTTAGAACAGTCTACGGTGCAGATACATTGGAAGAAAACCTAGATTTTATTGCCAATGCATTAGGCAACAAAGGGGACACATCCAGAGAAGTAATCCGCAATTACTTCTTGAAAGATTTTTATGCAGACCATCTGAAAGTTTATCAGAAGCGTCCAATCTACTGGATGTTTGACAGTGGCAAGCAGAATGGATTCAAAGCATTGATTTATATGCACCGCTATGATGCAGACACCGTTGGTCGTGTAAGAACCGATTATCTTCACAGAGCACAGAAGTATGTGGAGACAGCTATGCAGAGTGCTCAGTATACCATTGACAATGCATCATCAGCCTCAGAAAAATCAAAGGCAACCAAAGCAGTGACGAAATATACAAAGCAGCTTGCAGAAATGAAGATTTATGATGAGGCTATTGCTCATATTGCCAATAAGAGAATAGAGATTGATCTGGATGATGGCGTAAAAGTGAATTATGAAAAATTCCAGGGAGTGGAAGTTGCCCAGGAAGGGAAGAAAGCATTAAAAGTAGATTTGTTGGCAAAACTCAAATAAAGAAAACGAGGTGATTGAAATGCCATTAACAAGAATAGAGGCAGAAAATTTTACAGTATTTGAAGATATTATAATTCCTTTTGGCAGCGGATTGAATGTACTGGTCGGAGAAAATGGTATGGGGAAAACTCATATCATGAAGCTGGCTTATGCGGCATGTCAGGCTTCTAAACATGATGTATCTTTTTCGCAGAAGACGACGATGATTTTTCGCCCGGATCAGTCCAGTATTGGACGACTTGTAAACAGAAACAAGAACGGAAAGAACACTGCAAAAGTTTCTGTAGAATCTGATACAGCAAAGATAGGAATGCTGTTTTCTACCAAGACAAAAAAATGGGATGCAGAAATCAAGACAGAAGAAAAATGGGAAAAACAAATGTCGGATCTCACAAGTGTATTTATTCCGGCAAAAGAAATTTTATCCAATGCATGGAATCTGGACGCTGCAGTAAAGATGGGAAACGTAGAGTTTGACGATACGTATCTGGATATTATTGCAGCTGCAAAGATTGATATTTCCAGAGGTGTAGATTCAGCAGCGAGAAAGAAATATTTGGAAATTTTGCAAAAAATCAGTAATGGAAAAGTAACATTGCATGAGGATCGTTTTTATTTAAAACCGGGTACCCAGGCAAAATTAGAGTTTAATCTGGTGGCAGAAGGTTTGCGTAAGATTGCCCTTTTATGGCAGTTAATTAAGAATGGAACATTGGAGAAAGGCTCGGTGTTGTTTTGGGATGAACCGGAAGCAAATATAAACCCAAAGTATATTCCAGTATTAGCAGAATTGCTTGTTATGTTGGAAAGTGAAGGTGTACAGATATTTGTTTCTACCCACGACTATTTTTTGTCTAAATATATTGAAGTAAAACGAAGAGAAAACAGTGAAGTTCAGTATGTTTCTTTATATAAAGACGAAGAAGGTAGAGTGCAATGTGAAACAGCCAAAGAATTTGAATTATTGGCACATAATGCAATCATGGATACTTTCCGTCAACTCTATAGAGAGGAAATTGAGGGGGCACTGCAGTGAAAATTATTACTGAATCAGAAATGAATTTTGGGGAATTCAGTGAAGAAAATTTGTTTCACATTGAAGATTCTAAAATATATAAGGATCTTGGCTCTGGAATAAAAACGGTAGAGTTCATTTTAAAATGGAAGAAGAATGAGATTTTATTTCTGGAAGCGAAGACAACTTGTCCAAACTCAGCTAATAAGAATGAATCAATGGAAAAAACACAGAAATTTGAAGAATATTATTCAGAGATAACAGAAAAATTCATAGATTCTTTGCAGGTGTATTTGGCTGCAGTTATGGGGCGGTATCAGGATTTGGCGGAGATTGGAGCTGAACTTCGGTCAGTGGACAGCATGAAAGAGATTAGGTTAAAATTTATATTAGTTGTGAAAAATGCAAAGGATATTACATGGCTTGTCGGACCGTTGGCAGAATTAAAAGCCAGATTACTGCAAGTAAGAAAAATATGGGGCGTTGAGGTGGTAGTTTTGAATGAAGAACTTGCCAAGGAAAACAAATTAACGTGTTAGGAGACAAGGTAGATGGACTTACAAAATATACAAGATCAGTTGAATACAGAATTTTCCAAGGAAGAAACTCGTATTATATTCTGGTTTGATGATAAAGGGGAATATGAAGACGAAGTATCTGAGCTACAGTTGAATAATGTGAAATTACATATTTTGGATGGAACAAACTGGTTTTATTCTAAATGGTTATTAAATGAATCAGATACAGAGAATAAGTATCTTGTATATGCACCATTTCCAAAACCAAGTGATACAGAGAATCCATTAGCAGATATGTATTATTACTCGGTGACCTACTATACGGACCGAGTATCCCAGATGTCCCAGGAGATTGGAATTGACAATCGATTTAAAGAACATCTGGCACAGTACAGTAACTTCTGGAAAAACAAGAATCGTATTGAGAAGTTTAAAGAACTCGGCATAGACCATTTCAATGTGGAAACCATTGATATTGGTCTTATTGCCATACTTACAGATGCAAAGACTCCGAATTTTGAAGAGATTACAAGACAGTTATTATTAAACGACAGCGAAGCATACATGAAAGCATTGGAGGATCATGGACTTTTAGAAAAGTTCTGGAAATTATGCGAGAAGTATTTTGGATACCAGTCTGAAAATCCGAACGTAGATGATCTGGCAGCATGTATGCTCTTGACTTATGCATCAGTATCGTTGAAAGATACATTGCCAACTGTTTTGAAATCTTATGTATTGAAAAAGAAAAATGATGTCATCGTATTTGTTCGGAATTTGATGGACAATGTACTTTATCAGGATGCTTATGATGCATTATCAGAAAAAGCGGACAAGACGTTACGAGTGGTGAGCAGAATCCGAGATGAGATGAAAAAGGATGCAGGCAAAGCAAAAGATCAGTCTGTACAGCTTCTGGACATTGTAAATTGTGATGCATTCAGAGAATTGGATAATATCTTAATTGACTGGGCACTGGATCAGTTGAATGATGAGATATTGGATGCTCAGATTGATGATATGAATCTTGCACAGATCGCAGAACAGCGAACAGCAAAGGCCTGCCATTTTGGAAATGTATATAAAAATGAATATCAGGCAATCAAATATGCTTACCAGATGATGAAGGCGGTATCTGTTCTGGAAGTGACCAGTGATATTAAAACTATGGTAGCAGATTATCAGAAACAGACATACTTGGTTGATTCTTATTATAGATGGTTTTACAGTGCCTATGACTGTATCGAAGATGCAGAGAGATTTTCAAAGGTAAGAGAACGCATTGAGAACATGTATTCCTTTACTTATCTGCAGAAAGTGACACCGAAGTGGAATCAGGAGTTGACGGATAATCTGATGGCAGATACTGGATTAAAACGTCAGGAAGACTTTTATCGCAATTACCTGAAGGCTTATGAAGGCAAGAACCGTGTGATTGTGATTATTTCGGATGCGTTCCGGTACGAATGTGCCAAAGAGCTGATGGAACGACTGGAACTGGATGAAAAGTGTACACCGAAGCTTGAGTGCATGATTAGTGGTCTTCCGTCTGTGACTTCTGTGGGAATGGCAAGTCTTTTACCACACAAGGAATTGCAGGTGGATGAAAAACTGAATGTGACGGTAGACGGACAGAGCTGTGGTGATCTGTCTTCCAGAGATAAGATTTTAAAAGCACAGAATGAGAACAACGTGGCATTATCCTTTGATGAAGTGGCAAGTGCCAATAAAGAGAAAATCCGTGAGTTATTACAGAAGAAAAATATCGTATACATCTATCACAACCAGGTAGATGCCCGTGGAGATAAGCCAGCCAGTGAGAATGAAGTATTTATAGCCTGCCGAGAGGCAATCGAGGAAATCCATAAACTGATCAAGAAGCTGACCGGTTATATATCAGCTGCGAAGTTCTTTGTTACGGCAGATCATGGATTCTTATATAAGCGAGATAAGCTGCATGAATTTGATAAAGTGTCTTATGATCGGGAAATCTGTGCATACTCCAATAAGCGATTCCTGCTGACTACGCAGAAAGTAAATGAACCGGGAATGAAGTCAAGAATGATGGCATATATGAATCACTTATATGTGACCACACCGATTGGAGCAGATATTTTCAAAGTCGCTGGTGGCGGACAGAATTATGTACATGGTGGATCGTCTTTGCAGGAAATGCTGATACCGGTGATTGAATTGACAACCAACACCAGAGCAGTGGCATATGATTATGTGGATGTGATCTTGACTTCTGTTAATCGAAAAGTCACAAACCTGATTACTTACTTTGATTTCATTCAGACAGAGAAAGTAACAGATACTATGAAAGCAAGAAGTCTGGTGGCATACTTTACAACAGAAGAGGGAGAAAAGATATCCTTTGATGTGCCGATTGTGGCAAATAGCAGAGAAGATGCACCGGAGAAGAGGACATTCCATGAGAAATTCACACTGAAGTCCAGAGAATACAAGCATGGTGATAAGTATTATCTGGTACTGGCAGATGCGAATGATGAGAAGAATGTTCTGCAACAGTATGAATTTATGATTGATATTGCATTTGTGGATGACTTTGGGTTTTAGGAGGAGAAAATGTCAGAGGTAGGAGAACTTAGAAAACAATTTTCAGAAGGAAAATGGAAAAAATTCATAAAAAGTATTACGATAAATAATATACATGGGTGGAATGGTCAAAGAATTGATTTTAATTTTCCAGTATGTGCAGTTGTTGGAGAAAATGGTATTGGTAAGAGCACATTTTTAAAAGCAGCTGCATGTGCGTATAATAATAAAAGTGGAGCTACTTTTTATCCATCTAAAATGTTTGTGAAAACTCAATGGGATTTGAATGCTATTGATGGTGCGTATATTGAATATGTAATACAAGAAGGGGACAATACAAGACCAACACATTGGAAAAAAACAAATGATTGGGGCTATACGCCTAAAAAGAAAAAACCTAAACGAAATGTGTTCTTTTTGGATGTTTCCCGTACATTACCGTTAGATGCTACTGCAGGATATGCTAAAATTGCAAGACAAGCGGCTACGGAAAATCAAGAAAATGTCATATTAAATGATGAAAGTATAAAGGGAATTTCACATGTATTAGGAAGATCATATGAGGCAGCTCGATTTGCAAGTACCAATATTGATCCTAAAAAGGAAGTTGGAATATTAACAAATTCGTTTGGTGAAGTTTCACAGTTTCATCAAGGAGCAGGAGAAGATGCAACTCTAGATTTATTCAAGCTTTTACAAACAATTCCAGATCAATCATTGCTAATAATAGATGAAGTAGAAGCATCGTTGCATCCTTCAGCACAGAGAAGACTGATCCAATATTTATTAAAATTATCTAGAATTAAAAAAATTCAAGTAATACTATCAACACATAGTACTCATGTATTAGATGAAATACCTCCAGAAGGACGTATTATGTTGATTCAAATGCAGAATGAAAAGGATATTTTATATGGAATATCAACAAGATTTGCTTTAAGTAGTATAGATGATTATTTTCATCCAGAATTATATGTGTTTGTTGAAGATGAGGAAGCGGAGACAATCATAAATGAAATTTTGAAAATGTCTGATAATACAGGAAGGATACTGACTAGAATTTTGATTAAACCTATAGGTGATTTTTCAGTAGTAGATACAATAGCAAAATTGATAAAAGAACATAAATTGCCATATAAAGGTCTTGCAATTGTTGATGGGGATAAAATAAACGAGTGCTCGAATTGTCAGGTAGGATTGCCAGGACAAAAAGCACCAGAGAAACAGATTATTGAGGATTTAAAAGCGATAAATTGGCAAAATTTGGATGGGAGATTTGGTATCGGCGCGGGATCATTGTTTCAAGTTTTACAAGAGGCTGTTCTTGAACCGGATCATCATGATTGGACTACATATATTGGAAATCATATTAAACAGAGCAAAGGTTATGTATGGAGTGTTCTAGTTGAAGAATGGTGTAAGCAATGTTTAAGTTTAGAGGAACGAAATAGAATTTATAATACTATTGTTGAGACATTGAATAATTGATGGAATTATAAAACTTAACATTATTTTGGAGGAAACATCATGGATGAATTTGGAAATCCTATTGACAATGAAATTGAGGATAAAAGAGAAGAAATAAAGCAAAAACTCCGTCAATACTATGACGGTCGTATTGTCCGGAAGGATTTAACAAAATCCATCCGTGAAGGAGCCAATGTTCCAGTTTATGTACTGGAATATCTCCTTGGACAGTACTGTAATTCTGATGATGACGAGATCATTGAAGAGGGAGTAGAGAACGTAAAGCGTATTTTGAGAGATAACTATGTGCGTCCGGATGAGGCACAGAAGATTCTCTCTCTTTTGCGTGAAAGAGGCAGCTATACAGTGATTGACCGTATCACGGTTGTATTGAATACAAAGGAAGACCGCTATGAAGCTACATTCTCCAATCTTGGTGTGAAAGGAATTCCGGTTCATCCGGACTATGTAAAGGATTATGACAGACTGCTCTGCGGAGGTATCTGGTGTATCCTGCAGATGGAGTATGAGTTTATTGAGGAAGATAAGAAGAATGCACAGCCAATCCGTATCCGTAAGCTGACACCAATCCAGATGCCACATGTAGACATGGATGAAGTGAGAAATGGAAGAAAAGCATTCACAAAGGATGAATGGATGGATATTCTACTTCGTTCGACTGGTTTGGAGCCGGAAAGTTTCAGTGAGAGAGCAAAATGGCTTTTAATTGCTCGTATGATACCGCTGGTAGAGAATAACTTTAACCTTTGTGAATTAGGACCACGTTCTACAGGTAAATCTTACATATATGAGCAGATTTCTCCGAACAGTATTCTAGTTGCCGGTGGACAGACAACAGTTGCAAATCTTTTTTACAATATGTCCAACCATACGGTAGGTCTTGTAGGTATGTGGGATTGTGTAGCTTTTGATGAGGTTGCTGGTATTAAGTTTAAAGACAAAGATGGTATCCAGATCATGAAAGGTTACATGGCATCCGGAGCATTTTCACGAGGAAAGGCAGAGATTCAGGCAAAGGCTTCTATGGTCTTTGTAGGAAATATCAACCAGAGTGTGGATACTCTTTTGAAGACTTCCAGCTTATTTGATCCATTCCCGCCGGAAATGGGAACTGATACAGCATTCTTGGACCGTATGCATTGTTATATTCCAGGCTGGGAGATTCCAAAATACAGACCAGACTCCTTTACCAATGATTATGGATTTATTACGGATTATTTGTCTGAGTTTATGCGTGAGTTACGTAAAGATAGTTACAGTGATTTGATGGACAAGTATTTCCGTCTTGGGAATAACCTGAACCAGCGTGATACCATTGCCGTTCGCAAGATGGTTTCAGGGTTTACCAAACTTCTTTATCCTGATGGAGAGGTAAGTAAGGAAGAATTACGCGAAATCGTAGAGATATCTTTGGAACTTCGCCGCAGAGTAAAAGAACAGCTGAAGAAAATTGGTGGCATGGAGTTCTATGATGTGAATTTCTCTTATATAGAAAATGACAGTTTTGAAGAACATTATGTTTCTGTTCCTGAGCAGGGCGGCGGCAAGTTGATTCCGGAAGGAATGGGAAAACCTGGTTCTGTTTATACGGTTTCAAAATCAAAAACGGGAATGATTGGTTGTTATATGCTGGAAACACAGATGATGCCTGGAAATGGAAAACTGACTTGTACTGGTATTGGATCAGGAAAAGAATCGAAAGAAGCAACCAATACAGCGTTCAATTATCTGAAAGCCAATGGAAACCGTATTTCCGGTCAGATCAGTACCACTACAAAAGACTATATTATCAATTATCAGGACATGCAGGGGATTGGGATGACAGGAAATCTGGCGTTACCTACATTGATTGCGATTTGTTCCGCAGCGCTTGGAAAAACTCCAATAAACAGTCTTGCAATTCTCGGGGAAATCAGTATCGGCGGTACTTTAATAAAAGTGGAGGAGTTGGCAAGCACCTTGCAAGTATGTTTAGACAGTGGAGCGAAGAAAGTATTGCTTCCGATTACCTCCGCAGGAGATCTTGGGATGGTTCCATCAGATTTGGTGGGCGCATTTAGCCTGATTTTTTATTCTTCTGCAGAAGAAGCTGTATTTAAGGCATTGGGAGTGGAGTAAAAATGCTGAACTTAGACAACTATGATGTAAACGATAAAGCAATAAAAGAGCAATATCATGCAAAAGTTAGTCAATATGTAGAAACGCTTGTGCGAAATGAGGAATTAAAAGCGATTGTGAATAATAAAAGATATTTGCACTCATTTCAAACAATTTATGATTCGCATGCAGGTATTGATCCATTAAATTGTGAAAAAGCGACAGTGCGGAGTGTTTTGAAAAAGGAAGCTAGTCAATTCCTTGAAAACAGAGAACAGGTATTAAAGTTAAAAAAGAAATGTACTGAATTACCTGCTATGCAGGAAATTTATGGACTTAATTTGACTGATAGAGTACATATTGAATTAATGGCACACATGATTAATCCCAAAATTGTGCTAGACAAGAAAATATTTTGCATTGAACAGCAAGGAATAAATGTAAAGTTTGATAAATTGAGAGAGTATGATAGCCATGGAAAGAAAATAAAAGAAATGCTACTGTCGTTATTTCACCATATGCTTAGTCTGGAGGGAAGATTCTTTTATGGAATCAAAGTGCGAAGATCTGATTTTATAGAGAGAGATCTGAGAAATTTTAGTATTTCTTTAGATAAGAATATATCTGAAAAAAATAATATAAGAAAATTTACAGATTTTTGTGCGATATTTTTATATGGTCAAGAAGCTACTTATGAGATAATGGATAAGAAGAAAGGTAGAATGCCTCTTGTTCAGGTTGAAATGGAAGATTTTATCATTAGAGGAAATATGTTTCGATGTAGACATGAGTCACATGAGATACAAGATATTACTGCATTATTAGATGTAAGTGATAAAAATGGCAAGATCATGACAATAAAAATTCCAGCAGGCTATTGTCCGAATTGTAAAATCTTTTTTATGCTAGAGTCAACATATAAAAGAGTGAAAGAAAAAGGAACATTGTTATGTAAAATCTCAGATGAGAAAAAATATATACAAGGCAAAGATAAGAAACAAGGTGGATTTGCAACGGAATCTTTGCTAATGCAGTACGGATATAGTGTTTCAGAAGTAAAAGGACTATCTCAAGAAAAGCGTCATAGAATTTTAAAGTTTATAATAGATAACAAAATATTATCTAAAGGTGAGATAATAAGTTATCTTGAATTTTTTATTAATCAGAGACGAACAATGGAAAATATGAAATATGCAATTGCGAAATGGGAAGAAGATAAAAAATTTGTAGAGCAGTATTGTACCTATACTAAGAAAGAGATCAAAGTATCTGGAATTTATAGAAAATAATATGGAAGAAGGTGATAGACATATTTGAACAGGATTTTGAAGAGATGCTTGTGAAACACCAGGCATCTCTGGATGATAAAAAGAGATTTACTGCATTGGTAAAAGACTTATTTCCAGATCAGGCGAAGAATGCAAATCTATTGCTTATGGCATATAACATGGGAATTGCACAGGAGATCCAGAGTGTATCCCATATTAATAATACCTTTGCCTTTCGATATGTGAAGCAGTTGATGGATGATTTTGGTATGAGCCGTGTCAATGCAGACTGGATTGTATCGGTATGGTGCTTCTGCTATGGAGGAAAGGTATTGGGAAAAGCCTGTGATATTTCCATTCAGAAACAGGGAAGTGGACCTGCAATTCAGGGAGAACAGTCATCATCTGGAAAAGCTTACGGAGAGCTTTTTACCTATGAAAAGAGCCGCAAGGGAAAAGGTCTTGCAGTAACTGGATTCCGTGGAGATAAGAACAAGACCATTATTTTTCAGAACAAATCTGGGAATATGCCGGTAGTTGAGATCGCAGATGACAGTTTCAGTAATTTACCAACAGAGGAAGCAATCTTGACAGAAGGAATCACATATATTGGACGAAATGCTTTTAAAGAATGCGATAAGCTGCATCAGGTGGTATTGCCTATCAGCGTAGAAGAAATAGGGGACGCTGCTTTTGAGAACTGCAGCAATTTAAAGTCGGTATCTTTGCCTAGGGTTTTAAAAACAGCTGGAGATGGGGCGTTTAAGGGAACTGGACTGCGGACCATCGAGATTCCAAGGAGTGTGTTCTGGTTAGGTGAGGGGCTTTTGGCAGAATGTGAGTCACTGGATCATTTGACAATTCCAGAAAATATAGAGCGAATCCCGGATCGAATGTTTGAAAACTGTAGAAATTTGAAAAAAGTGGAATTACATGAAAACCTAAGAGAGATAGGTGAACGGGCATTTTTCGGCTGCAGTTCTTTGGATTTTCTAATTATTCCAGACAGCGTAAAGCAGATTGGGCAGGACGCTTTTACCAATACAGATAAACAGTTTATTATTCAATGTTCGTTTGGCTCTTATGCAGAAGAGTATGCCAGAAAGAATAAGATCAAATATCAGTTAGTGTAAAATGTCGCCTGAGAGGGGACAGGGAATTCAATGTTTTATGATATAATGTTGTATCACAAAGCAATAAAAAAGATTTTTACATAAATATAACTATCGACATGAGACAAAGTAAAAAAATATATTTTTTTAAATATGTGGAAATCTAAAGAATGAGTAAAACAGCATAAATAAAAAGCCTATATACAATAGACTTTTTATAACACACACTGTGTTTGTCGGTTATCCGACGTATTCATAATAATGTTATTTGAACTTGCAGTGTAAATCTATAGGGTAATTGATTTACACGTTTAAAATATCATATTTTGAGGTGGGGTGTCAAGAGTGAATGAGAATTATTATGTAGGATTAGATATTGGAACGAATTCTGTTGGCTATGCAGTGACGGATGAACAGTTTAATTTGCTGAAGTATAAAGGTGAACTAATGTGGGGGGCACATGTGTTTGAAGAAGGAAAACAATGTTCTGACAGGAGAATGTATAGGACAGCACGCAGGCGTTTAGATCGCAGGCAGCAAAGAGTTCACTTAACACAGCAGATTTTTGCAAAAGCTATTAGTGAAATTGATGAGAAGTTTTTTATTCGTTTGAAGGAAAGTGCATTATTCAGGGAAGATACCAGTGGAAGAGATACTTATATATTTTTTCAAGATGAAAACTATACGGATAAAGATTACCACAGAGAATATCCAACGATCCACCATCTTATTAAGGAATTGATGGAAGACAAAACGCCGCATGATGTTCGTCTTGTCTATTTGGCAGTTGCCTGGCTTATGGCACATCGCGGACATTTTTTAAGTGAAGTAAATAAAGATAATATTTCTGAATTACTAGATTTTGATTCGGTTTACGAAAAATTCATGGAACTTTTTGTTGTATCTCCATGGGTATGCCATAATAAAGAGGAATTTCAAAATATTCTTTTATCGCATCAGACTGTTAAAAATAAAGAACGAAAATTCTGGGATCTGCTTTATGATGGGAAAAACCCGAAAAAAGAAGAAGAGGACTGTATTAGTAAAGAGGGAATCATCAAACTTCTTTCGGGAGGAAGTGTAGAGGCAGGAAAATTATTTAATCAGAAAGAGTTTCAAGAGAAGATTTCTATTTCCTTGAGAAAGTCAGAAGAAGATTTTCAACTACTTTTGGATGAAATGGACGAAGTAGATGCAGAATATTTAATTCGGCTTCGAGCACTTTATGATTGGGCTTTATTGGTGGATTCTTTACATGGTTGTTTCAGTATTTCTGAAGCAAAGATAAAAGACTATACTCAACACCAAACAGATTTGAAAATATTGAAGAATTTTGTTCGTAAGTATTGCCCCAAAGAGTATCATTCTATTTTTAAAAATGCAGAAAAAGAAAATTATGCATCTTATGTGTATAACATATCAAAAGAAAAGCGGACAAAAGATTATAAGAAAAAGATCACGCAAGAAGAATTTTGTGATTATCTGAAAAAGAAATAAAAAAATATTCAGTGTGATAAAGAAGATCAGGCAATCTATCAAGATATGATGCTAAGATTAGAAACATATACATTTATGCCAAAACAGGTAACAGGAGATAATAGAGTCATACCTTATCAGCTTTATTATGACGAACTGAAAAAAATTCTGGAAAATGCAGAAAATTATTTGCCGTTTTTGAAAGAATCGGATGAACAGGGGATTTCAAATAAATCAAAGTTGCTTTCTATATTTGAATTTCGCATTCCCTATTATGTGGGACCACTTTGTGAAGCAAGTAAATATGCATGGCTGACACGAAAAGCGGAAGGGAAAATTTATCCGTGGAATTTTGAAAATAAGGTGGACTTAGATCAAAGTGAAGATGAATTTATCAATCGAATGACAAATAACTGTTCTTACTTACCGGGTGAAACTGTATTGCCACAGAATTCATTATTATACTCAAAATTTACTGTATTAAATGAAATTAATAATATTAAGATTAATGGAAATCCGATTTCAGTGGACTGCAAACAGGAGATTTACAGGCTTTTTGAGGAAAATAAAAAAGTAACGGTTGATAAGATTAAGAAATATTTAATTAGCAACAGCTATATGAAAAAGGAGGATGTGCTTGGTGGTGTAGATGTTACTATAAAATCTTCTCTCAAACCACAACATGATTTCAAAAGGCTTTTACGCTCAGGAATTTTAAATGAAGGAGAAGCAGAACGAATTATTGAGTGTATTACATATTCAGAAGAAAAAAGCAGAGTTCTGCAGCGATTAGAGAGGGAGTTTCCTAAACTTTCAGATGAGGACAGAAAATATTTATCTAAGTTAAAATACAATGGTTTTGGAAGATTATCCAAAGAGTTTTTAACAGGAATCCGGGCTGCAAATAAAGAAACTGGAGAAAGTTTTAGTATCATACAGGCATTGTGGGATACAAATGACAATTTAATGCAGCTGCTTTCAGATCGCTATACATTTAAAGAATGCATTATGGAAGAGCAAAGGAAATATTATGCAGAACACCCAATGACGGTAGAATCTTTATTGGAAGAAATGCATGTTTCAAATGCAGTTAAACGTCCAATTTATAGAACACTGGATATAATAAAAGATATTAAGAGTGTTTGTAAAACAGTTCCTAAAAAGATTTATGTGGAAATGGCAAGAGGACAGGAAGAAGTTAAAAATCGAAAAAAATCAAGAAAAGAACAAATTTTGGAACTGTATAAAAACATGGATAGGAACGAAGTACGGGAACTTTCAACGCAATTAGAAGGTATGAGCGAACGGGAACTTAGAAGTGAAGTGCTTTTTTTGTATTTTATGCAACTTGGAAAAAGCATGTATTCTGCAAAACCAATTCATATCGAAAAGTTGAAAACAGATACGTATAATGTAGATCATATTTATCCACAGTGCAGAGTAAAGGATGATAGTCTTTCCAATAAAGTGCTTGTTTTGTCAGAGGAAAATGGGGCAAAAGGAGATAGGTATCCAATTAATTCGGAAATTAGACAAAATATGGCAGAAATGTGGAGAGTATATCATGAAAAAGGACTGATTTCTGATGAAAAGTATCGTCGCTTGACGAGATCAAATGGATTTTCTAATACAGAGAAACTGGAGTTTATTAATAGACAATTAGTAGAGACCAGACAATCCACAAAAGCCGTAACGAGAATTCTTCAATATATGTTTCCAGAAACAGAAATTGTTTTTGTAAAGGCTGGTCTTGTTTCAGATTTTCGAAATGAAGTACTTAAATGTGTGAAAAGTAGAAGTGTCAACGACCTACATCATGCCAAGGATGCATATTTGAATATTGTGGCGGGAGAGGTATACAATGCCAGATTTACTGCAAAATTTTTTAAAGTTGATCAAGATGACTATTCAGTAAAAACGAAGGTGATTTTTGGCAATAAAGTATGGCGCGGAAAAGAGCTGGTGTGGAATGGCGGAAAAGATATTGCTAGGATAAAAAGAATACTTATGAAAAACAGTGTTCACTATACAAGGTATGCTTTTGAAAGAAAAGGGGGATTTTTTGACCAACAGCCTTTAAGGGCGGCTTCAGGATTAATTGAGCGAAAAGCGGGATTGGATACAGAAAAATATGGAGGTTATAATAAATCGACAGCTAGTTATTTTCTGTTGGTGAAATATCTTGAAGCAGGAAAGAAACCCAAACAAGAAGTGATGTTTATACCGATCGATTTGATGGAAGCGGAACGGATTATGAAAAATGAAACCTATGCAAAAGACTATGCAGGAAAAACAGTTGCACAGATTCTTGGGAAATCAAAGGAAATTGTGCAGGAAGTAAGCTTTCCCTTAGGTTTAAGAAAATTTAAAGTAAATACATTGTTGACATTTGATGGATTTGCAGCAACCCTAGCGAGTAAATCTAACGGAGGTAAGACGATCGTATTCGGCTCTATGATGCCTCTTCTTGTTGATAGAGAAAAGGAAACATATATTAAGAGATTAGAAAGTTTTTCTAAAAGGAAGCAACAAAGTACTGCTTTGTTAGTAGATGAAACATACGACAAAATAACGAAAGAAAAAAATCGAGAGTTATTCTCATTTTTTTCAAATAAATTAAAAGAAAAACCATTTTGCATAGTATTTGGCAGTCAATTGCAAGTGTTACAAAGTGGAGAAAAAGTATTCGAGAAATTAACATTGGAAAAACAGGTAGAGATACTTTTGAATATTCTCTCTATTTTTCAAACAGGTAGGACAACTGGGTGCGATTTGAAAATATTAGGAGGAGTTGGACAGGCTGCAATATTTACAGGAAGTTCTAAATTGTCTAATTGGACAAAATCTTACAAAGATGTCCGTATTGTAGATATTTCGGCGGCGGGACTTCACAGAAAAATATCTCAGAATTTATTGGAGTTATTATGAGCTTTAAAACGGTAGTAATTACGAAACGCTGCAAATTAGATTATAAAATGAGTTTTTTAGAAGTAAGAAAAGAAGATACAAAAAGGATTCTCTTGGACGATATTCATACGCTTATTATAGAGAATCCTGCGGTATCTCTTACAGGGTGTTTGATCGAAGCGCTCATGCAGAAAAAAATTAAAGTAATTTTTTGTGACAGCAAAAGAAATCCTCAGTCGGAATTGGTGCCTTATTATGGATGCCATGATTGTTCCAGCAAAATTAAGTTACAAATGACTTGGTCTGAAGAGTTAAAAGGGGAAATTTGGACAAGAATTGTGAAAGAGAAAATTCGAAAACAAGCAGAATTTTTGTCGGATCTGAAAAAAGAGGAAGAGGTTTTGCTCAGAACCTACATAGAAGAGATGGAATTTCGTGATGCAACAAACCGAGAAGGCCATGCAGCAAAGGTGTATTTTAATGCATTGTTTGGAAAGGAATTTACCAGAAATGATGATAATCCGATTAATGCAGCTTTAAATTATGGATATGCCCTTATTTTATCAACAATTAATAGGGAGATTGTTGCAAATGGATATTTGACACAGCTGGGATTTTTTCATGACAATATGTTTAATCAGTTTAATTTAAGTTGTGATCTTATGGAACCATTTCGAATTCTGGTAGATCGGTATGTGTATTCCCAAGGATTTATCACTTTTTCAGTAGAGGAAAAACACAAAATGTTAGAAATTTTGCAGCAAGAGATCGGGATTAATAATACACGGCAAGTATTAAATAATGGGATTAAGATTTATGTGAGAAGTATTTTTGATGCAATAAACGAAAAAGACTTGTCAGTGATTACATTTTATGGATTATGAGTTATCGATTTATGAGAGTTTTAGTTTTTTTTGATTTGCCTGTACAGACATCGGAAGATGTGAAAAATTATCGTATGTTTCGAAAAACACTTTTGAAAAATGGTTTCTTTATGATGCAAGAATCTGTTTATTGTAGAATGGTTTTAAATCAAAGCGTAGAAAAAAGTGTGATTCATACAATTCGAAAGGCTAAGCCTCCAGCAGGGGTAGTTCAGATTTTATCAGTAACAGAAAAACAATTTTCAAAAATGGAATTTTTGGTAGGAAAATCTGACAAAGAGGTGATAGATACGGATGAAAGGTTGATTATATTATGAAAATTGTGCATCCTAAAATAAACAGTAGGATTGAAATTTCGGATCATGAAGTTAATGTGCTCGTGATTGAAGCACCGGACTTTTTATATGAATTGTTGACAGATATAAAAAAACAGATAAATAATTTTGAAGGTAATACAGTACTGTCTGTTCATGATGAGCCTGTTAGTTTTTATAAACACGTAGAGTTAATCACAGACCCATTATCTATTGAAATGAATAGTAGGGCCATCATCAAAAAAGTGCTAATAGCAATGGAAAAGTGTGGTCAGGATGCGGTATACTATGAACGAACACAACAATTGATGGCAGAAATCGAGACATACATTAACGAGTTATGCCTTAATTTTGATGCGGAAATAGAGTGTCACGATATTACTTTTCAACAGATACTTAAAGCTGTACAATTGACCGTATCGGAAGAATATTCCAGGTTTGTAGACAAAATTTATGCGTATATGGAGCTGATACGTGAGTTTGAAGGCGAGAAACTGTTTATTTTTGTTAATTTAAGTAGTTATATAGAACGTAAACAATTACAAGAATTTGTAAATACCGCCACCGGACATTCTTTTCGAGTGTTATTAATCGATAGCCATGATTTTGAAAGATTAGAAAAAGAAAATCGTTTGGTTGTTGATTGCGATTTATGTGAGTTTTAAATAAGTTAGCCCTATAGATTTCACGGCGATAGCAGGTCGTTTTCTTGAATTTGAGGTTTGAGAGTAGTGTAAATCTATAGGGGAATAAAACTTTTCTTCTGCATATTTAGTCATCCATTCAGTTTGAGAGTAGTGTAAATCTATAGGGGAATAAAACACTTGACTTGCATTATGTTGATGGCGGAGAGTTTGAGAGTAGTGTAAATCTATAGGGGAATAAAACAATATTACGCTGAGAAAACGTCTGAGGATGTTTGAGAGTAGTGTAAATCTATAGGGGAATAAAAATAAATATAGATATTGGGCAATGACCATGTATTTTAGAATAGTTAAAATATATAGAACGTCAAAAAATGCATAGATGACTAAATGTGTTTTTGTATAAATGAAATATAAAATATGATGCAAATAAATGAAAATGCAATAAGAAGACGAAAATAAAGAGGTGAGGCTATGAGTGTATGGGAGTTGTTATTTGGAAATCGGAATCAGATTCCTACGGTGACAACAATTTTGCCCGATGCAGCAAGGCAGGAGATTATTGCCGGCAGACTTCCAATTTTTAATACAGACAAACTGTTCCTGAAACGTGGAGAGAAAATCCATTTTATTGATAAGGCAGTCAATCTGGAAGAAAAGACGGTAAAGCAGTATCGCCATTATGGGCATAGCAGTCCTGGATTATTTGAAGGAACTCGTTGGAGTTCTGGAAGAGGAAGGACCGTTGAACATATAGAACTTGTGCAGCACCGGGGAATTTTATACATAACGAATCAGAGAATTGTGTTTCAGGCAACCAAATGGGGATTTGACAAGACTTATGGTTACCTGACCGCAATTACACCATATAGCAATGCCTGTGAAATGCAGTTTGGTAATAAATCCTATTGCATGATTGTGGCAGATGGAAGCGTTGTAAATCAGGTATTGCAGTTGATTAAACAAAGGAGGCAGATACCATAATGGAAGGACAATTAAAGAACGGAACAATGCTCACTTCGGAGAGTGGAAATAAATATGAGGTAGTCAGTCTTCTGGGAGCCGGTGGACAGGGAGAAGTTTATGATGTGAAACTTGGCAGTAATCATTATGCCTTGAAATGGTACTTTAAAGGCAGCGCTACGGAGCGTCAGAAAAAGATTCTGGAAACAATCATTGCAAAAGGCTCACCGGATGATAGTTTCCTTTGGCCTATGGAGCTGATTGTACCGGCTAAGAGTGATTTATATGGTTATATTATGCCTCTTCGACCGAAAAATTATAAAAGTATCGTGGATCTGATGAAGAAACGTGTAAATCCATCTTTTTATACTCTGTGCAGAACTGCTTTTAATTTGACCAGAGGTTATCAGAAACTTCACGCTATGGGAGCAAAGTATCAGGACATTTCATTTGGAAACCTGTTCTTTAATCCAGATAATGGAGATGTACTGATTTGCGATAATGACAATGTTTCTTTTGATAACAGCAAACCGGGTGGGGTTCTTGGTACACCGGGATTTATGGCACCGGAGATTGTAAGAGGAGAAAAGAGACCATCCAAAGATACGGACCGTTATTCTCTTTCTGTGTTGTTATTTTATCTCTTTATGGTGAATCATCCACTGGAAGGAAAGCTGGAAGCAAGTATCCGTTGTATGGATATGGCAGCAAGAGTGAAGCTGTACGGTACAGATCCGGTGTTTATCTTTGATCCGAATAATAAGACGAACAGACCGGTAAAAGGGATTCACGACAATGCAACGATTTACTGGCCATTATATCCGGAAAAATTTCGTCAGATGTTTACAAAGGCATTTACAGTAGGACTGAATGAGCCAAGCAAACGTATCACGGAACCAGAATGGATGACGCTATTTTCCAATATGATGAGTGGAATGCTGCTGTGTTCCTGTGGTGCACAGCTTTTTTATGATGAAGATTTGGAAGCAAAAGGTGTGGCACATACCTGCTGGAACTGTGGAAAAGCTGTACAGGTACCAAATAAGATTATTATTGGGAAGAACCAGGTACTGTTAAATCAGAATACAAAACTGCTACATCATCATGTTTATGATGATTTTGATATGGATACAGTTGTAGGATCAGTGGTACAGAATCCGAAGAATCCTGCACTCTGGGGAATTCGGAATGAAGATAAAGTAAACTGGACTTATCAGAAAGCAGATGGCACGCAGATACCGGTTGCACCAGGAAAAACAGCTGGGATTGCAAAAGGTGTAAAGATTATATTTCCTGGAACGGTTGGAGAGTTCAGATAATCGCTTAAAGGAGAGTGGGGAATGGTATCAGAGGATAAAATGCAAGAAGAGATTGATAAAGCAACAGTAGCCTTGGGAATGCAAAAGGAGTTAGATCTTTATTCAATATTGCTTAGAATTAAATACGCTAAAGATAGAGAAGAAGTAATTAATAGAGAAGTTAAAGTTTGCAGAGCAAAGCTGGAACATGCATGGCAAATAGATAAGAAGATACTTGATGACTTACAAGTTGGATGTGAAAAGATAGGGGGATAAGAAGATGGAAATATTACAAAGACCAGGCGGAGAATTAGCAACAAGACCAATTCATTTCTTTTGGGTAGTGGACTGTTCAGGATCCATGTACGGAGAGAAAATTGGAATTGTCAACAATACAATTCAGGAGTGCATACCGGAAATGCGTTCTGCAGCAGACAATAATCCGAACGCACAGCTTTTAATCCGTGCATTACAGTTTTCTTCAGGTGCAAGTTGGATTACAACAACCCCAGTACCGGTTGAAGATTATGGGTGGGAAGATATGGATGCAAATGGACTGACAGAGCTGGGAAAAGCTTTTGACCTTTTAGCGGCTCAGCTGAGTATTCCACCAATGCCGGAGAGAGCATTACCGCCGGTTATTGTACTTCTTTCTGATGGACAACCTACAGATGATTATAAAATAAGTTTAGAAAAATTGAAAAAATTACCATGGTTTAGAAAAGCAGTTAAAATTGCAATTTCCATTGGTCAAGATGCAGATGATGACGTGTTAGTTGAGTTTTGTGGAAATAATGAGTTGGTTTTACAGGCAAATAACGCGGCAGCCCTTGCAAAAATGATTAAATGGGCATCTACGACAGCTTCTATGGTATCAGCACCATCAAGCAAGCCGATGAACTCTGTGCCAGCTTCGACACCTGCATCGGGTGTTTCCGTAGTTGTATCCACCCCGGCAGATGATCCGTTTGCACCGGCAAACAATGGGGCACCGCTGGTACTTGATATGAGTAATATTCCAAATCCAGATGATTTTGATGAAGGGGCTGTCTGGTAAGAAGAGGAGGAGTCGGATGAAACGCTATATATGTGATGGAATCGTCAAAGGTGCGACTCACGTAAGAAATCAAATACCTTGCCAAGATAATAAACGAATTGTAGAGATATCAGATAACATTGCAATCATTGCAGTCGCAGACGGTCATGGAAGCTCTAAATGTCCAAGAAGTGACAGAGGTTCTATGATTGCTGTAAATTCTTTCTATGAAGTGATGAAGAACTATCTGAAAGTTTATGGAGAAGATGAAACCGGACTTTCCAATCTGATCACATTCCTTAACAGGGAAGGGGATATGCGGTTTGCCCAGGATGTATGTGAAGAGTGGCAGGCAAGGGTGAAACAGTCTTTTTATAAAAATAAAGTAGATGGAATGACCGATGAAGATGGAAATATTAAGTGGCCATCTGTATTTTCATTGTATGGAACGACACTGCTTGGAATGCTGGTTACAGACAGCTTTGTTTTTTCTTTCCAGATCGGAGATGGTGATATCAATGTTGTGACAAAAGATGAAGTCGCACCGCTGGTAGAACCAGAGAAATTCCTTGGAACAGAAACGCACTCTTTGTCAAAAATGGATGCCTGGAGAAAAGCAGTGGCATCGGTGCGGAGACGAGAAATAGAGAGTGAAGAGTCATATATGTATATTCTTTCCACAGATGGATTTGCAAACAGCTATACTTCCAATGAAGAATACCAGAAGACATGTAAGGATTATCTGCAGATGATTCAGGAGCATGGAGCAGAGACAGTACAGGCAAACTTGAAGAACTGGCTGACAGAAACCAGTGAACTTGGGTGTGGAGATGATATCACAGTTGTTATGGTGTATTTTACAAAAGAGTAAGGAAGTCACAGAAAAATGATTGTAGATCGCTATTATTATCACCAACTGAATAAACAAGAGCAGGCGATTTATAAGGCATTTTACAATGGGGTAATGTTGCATCAGGAGATCATACCAATTCCGGTGCGTGGTAAATTTACGCAGGATAGTTTTGAACGTATATTTATGGCAATGACGAGAGATAATCCATTGATTTATTTTCTGAATCAGTCAGCCTGTAGCATCGCCAGTGATATGTTTGGGCATATTGCAATCTGTCCGCAATATTTTTTTACGAAAGAAAAGGTAAAAGAATATAACCGAAAAATTGAAAAGATGGTAAATGAACTTGCAGGAAAGCTGCAGCTGCTAGAATGTAGTGATTATGAAAAAGAACTTCGGGTGCACGATTGGATTTGTCGGAATGTTGCGTATGATTATGAAGGAAGCGATAAGGAGAAGTTATCCAGAGTGATTGCTTCACACAATATTCTCGGTGTTTTTGCACATCATAAAGCCCAATGTGAAGGGATTGCGAAGGCAGTAAAAGTTCTTTTGAATGCAGTTGATGTGAAGTGTATAGTTGTAACCGGTGATTCAACAAAAAGCGGACAGTGTGTGCCACATGCATGGAATATTGTAAATATTGATGGAGAGCCGTATCAGTTAGATGTCACCTGGGATATAAGTACAACAGGGCAGAACAAGCAGTTCGTGGTATATGATTACTTTAACCTAACAGATGAGTTAATGAATCAGGATCACAAAGCGGATAGCAGTTTACCGATATGTAGAAGCAAGAAAGCAAATTATTATGTGCAGAGAGGTTGTTCCTTTCAGATGCGGCACCGGCTTATGGCATATATAGACAGGTTGATTGAGAAGAATGAAAGGATATATGAATTTCGTGCGGAAGGCAGATTGAATAAATCTGCCATAGAGAAGGAAGTAGCTGATTATATTGTACAGAAATTACAAGCGTATGGAAGAAATTGTGGTAGAGTAAGAACAAGTTCTAACAGAAGACTTGGAATACACCGTATAGAAATATTATGAAGAGGATGAGGATATGCTGGAATTTGTGATTTATGGGATTGGATATTTCGTATGTACGTTGCTTATTCAATATATGCTTTTCAAACTCCGAAAAAACCATAATCATGGACCAAATGGAGTATGGGTTGGAATCAGAGCGATTATGGTTTTATGTGTTATTGGCATTATAAATCATAAGATTGGTTATCTTGCGGCAATATTGGGGTTTATCTGTGCAGATGAGGTAGGTAAAGCTGCAGGATGGCATTGATTACAAATAGAGTAATGCTTAAAGGAAAGTGACAATTATGTGTGGCAGATATTATATTGATTCTGATATGGCAGATGAAATCGAAAAAGTAGTATATGATATAGAATTGCGAATTCAGCAGAATCATTTTTCGGGAGATATCTTTCCAACCAATGTTGCACCGATCATTGAAAAATCAGAACATGGATTGGATATTGTTGACATAAGCAATCTTGTGTAAAACTGAAGTCTTTAAATTGATATTGTTTCAAGTGATGCTTATAATGGGGGAGAATAGCGTGCGGAATTTATAGTATTATATTTGAGTCTCGAAAAGATGGGGAATCTGTAGATAGTTGAGGTGTATACAAATAAACTTTAGATAATGAGATAAAAACGGGTAAATATATAAAATAAAGGAAGTAAGTATGGTTGATGTGTTTAATGGGGAAACGTTTGAAGAATATAAAAAATATTTGTTGAAAAATGTTTTGACGAATAATCAAAAGATTAAAAAAATATATGATTTAATAGATTTAGAAGAAATAACAGTTGAATCTGTATTGAACGAGGCATCACTTTCAGAACGAGATTTTGTTGAATTGATTGCTGCACGACGAAGATTAGGTTACGACCCAACAGTAGGCGGTGGTAACAAAGCTGCAGAAGATGAAACTGACAGATTGAATCCAATTTCAATGGATAATTCGAAAACCTGGTGTTAGAATATAAATAGTACAAGTCAAAATGAGAATTCCTTATAAGAAAAATCATGGTACAATGTAGGTACCGCACTGAAGGAGGATCTCATTATGGCAAAGCACTATGACAAACAATTTAAGCTGGATGCAGTCCAGTATTATCATGATCATAAGAATTTAGGACTGCAGGGCTGTGCTACAAATTTAGGAATCAGTCAGCAGACATTATCAC
>CATXEA010000016.1 GCA_958367245.1 uncultured Blautia sp. | reverse complement strand
CAGTAATGGACTTTCCCTGGAACATCCCCCGCCACATATACCGGAATATGTCTATCCTTTTAGTCAGACTGCAGAATGCCACCTCTGCATCCGACTGGTCAGAACCATCATTGCATTTATCCCATACGATAAGACCACCAGCCAAAGTAAAATCAAAGTAATTGCATCCCCATATAATCTGATTTCTGGATACCCGAAACAATTCCTCGAAGTATTCCATAGAGGGGGGCTCATTGTCCCACCCTCTGTTTTCGTACTGTCCGTCCTTTACATATGTTTTTGTTCCATTTTTCTGCTTAACATATGTATTCCTATTTTTGCCACCATGCTCATGTAAGCCATACGGTGGATCCACAATCGCAAGGTCAAAGTAACCATCCGGGAAATATTTCATCCCATCCATGCAATCCATGTTGTAATATCCAAAATCCATTACGGCTCCTTTCTCTTATTTCTGTGCTAAATAGCACATGATTCCACAATCCGGGAATATTTAATACTTAATGTTCATGTTTCCGTGTTCGTTTACCCAGTCAATAGCTTCTGCGTATGTCACACCATTGTTTTTCAAGAGATAAAGCAGATTATGGAATTTAGGGTGCGTTTCTTTTAGCCTTAAAAATCTGCTCTCTTTCTCTAAGTGACATCCGAATCCGCAAAGTACGCATCCGGTTCTTTGACAACCTGTTGTTTTCAACAATGGTCTTTCCTTGTCAAAAATCCCAAAATCCGCAAATGACATCTGATTTTCACATTGTCCCATAGCTTCATAATCTGTGACTACTTCGCCATAAACTGAACATATCGGCAGATTGTTTTCTTTGATGTATAAAAGCACATCTTGTTCCGTCCAAAAGCTCATAGGATTGCTCATAGGTTTTTTGCTATCAAAAGCGTTGCACCCACTTTGCAGCCAACTTTGAGTACGCAATTTACTTTCACTTGCCATCTGCGCGGTTATCGGAACTCTTTTCGATTTTCTTGCATATAACCGCAATGGTTCTTTTTTCATCGTTTTACAACATTCATTTCCGCATAAGTCAAATGGTGCATACAAGAAAAACTTATAGCGTGACTTGTCGTACATTTTTGAATACTCATTGGTTGCAACCCCTTTTTCTTTGTGTTCTAATTCTCCAAACAAAATTTTTGTTCTGCAATCAATTTTTTCTCCGCTGTTTTTTGCTATCCTATATGCTTTTTCCAACTCACTAGGGATAATCCCCGTCATTACTTTCTTGTAATTCTCTTTGTTTAGTCTCCGTTCTACGCATAGCATATCTGCCATTTGAGCGGAGCCGATTATCGTCTGTCTGTCTGTCTGTCTGTCAAAATTTTATTTTCATCAAAAATTTTTGTCAATCTCTTCCACCCCACCTATGGATTTCTTTCGTCTTCTTTATTATACACGAAATTTTCCTTCTGCGGCGTGTCGTTTACGCTCCAAATCGTGTCGTTTACGCAGAATCCCCCCCAAAAAAACCTGTATTCAAATCAAACGCCTGTTAAAATACCGCCGGTCGCAGCAAGCAACCGGCGGCATCTTATACCATAATCTCTTTATTCCACAAGCAGTACATTCCATCGCGTAAAGAAAGCTTCTTCTTTCCGGATTCAACCGTTCTCTGCATCCGGCAGTCCCACACTGCAAAATCATCCCGGGTAAGCGTAAACTGTACGCAGCGCTCCTCCCCCGGTGCAAGATACAGCTTTTCAAATCGCTTCAGCTCCTCTATACGCGGCACAATACTGCCGCCTTTATGACTGAGAAAAAGCATCGGCACTGCAGTCACGGCTCTGTCTACAGGATTACGAACAGTAAATGTAACCGTTGTCATTCCATTTTCACAGAAAAAAACAGCATCACTATACTGTGCTTTCCCATATCCCAGCCCGAAGCCGAACGGATACAGAGCGCCGTTCTTCTCATCCGTATAGTGCATTGCCTCATATGAAATGCGGTAATTATACCATACCGGAAGCAGTTCTGCGCCCCGCGGCAGAGATACAGGAAGTCTGCCTGACGGTTCACACAGACCGCATACTATTTTGGCAAGAGCCAATCCGCCCATAGGTCCCGGGTAAAAGCAGTATAAAAGCGCATTGGATTTTTCGGCAATCTCCGGTATCGCATACGGTCTTCCTGCAATCACTGCAGTCACCGTCTTTTTCGAGTGTGCAAATACCTCCTCTGCAAGCGCAAGCTGTGACTGAGGCAGTTTAAGGGATGCCAAATCCACGCCTTCTCCGCAGTCCATCGCCACTGTTCCTTTCGTGATTGCCGCGCCGTTAACATCAAATTCAACATCGCCAAAACGGCTTGAACTTCCTCCAACCACAAGAATTGTCACATCGCAGTCTGCAGTCTGCTGCGCTTTATCGCAGACTACAAGCTCCATATCGTCTCTGCCGCCAAAAACTGCACGGAATCCCTTCTCAACTGTCCATGTATTTTCTGCTTTGACAGGAGGGGTATAATCTCCGAGAAGAGCATAAATATCACGGATATTTTCTCCGATTAAAGCTACTCGAAGCTTTTGCCGCTGTTTCCCATAGCTTCCAAGAGGCAGCAGCTCATCCTCATTTTTCAGAAGAACCATCGACTCTTCGGCAAGCGCCAGATTTAAAGGAAGCTCTTCATCCATTTCAGGAATGTCGGCATTGTCCTCCTTGTATTCCAGATACGGATGCTCAAACAGACCTCTCTCAAATTTCAGCGTCAGTACGCGCAGTACCGCTTCATCAATCCGCTCCTCTGTCACAAGTCCCTGCTCAACTGCTGCTTCCAGATGGGCAAATCCTTCGTCCCACAGGGAGACATCGACTCCGGAGGAAAGAGCCGCAGCTCCGCATTTCTCCGGCGTATCGTACAAAAATCCCAGCCTGTCCACTGCAACTCCGTCCGCCATCACAATACCGTCAAATCCCATCTCACCCCGCAGAACATCGCGAAGAAGCCATTGATTATTGTGGCAGGGTATTCCGTCGATTTCATTATATGCCGCCATCACGCCCTTTGCGCCTGCGCGGACTGCAGCCCCGGCAGGAGGAAGATGGATTTCCCGAAGCTCCCGTTCACCGATGCGGGCAGCGCTTGCATTGACTCCTCCTGTTGTTTCTCCCTGCGCGGCAAAATGCTTTGCCACAACATCTACGCCCTCCAGACAATACCCCTCAACGACTGCTTTCGCAAATTCTGACGCATGGTACGGATCCTCGCCAAAACACTCCTCACAGCGTCCCCATCTGGGATCGCGCAGTACGTCAAGCATGGAAACGAGAGCCAGATCGACTCCCATCTCCTTCATCTGATGGGCGCAGAGAGCCGCCGCTTTCTTCGCAAGCTTCGTATTCCACGACGCGCCCACTGCGAGATTGACCGGCAGCAGATAACCGTCGAGAGCCTGATGTCCGTGGGGACTCTCGCTTGACATAAGCGCCGGAATACCGAAGCGGGAATGTTCCACGACATATTTTTGCACCATATTGTATGCCTGTACTGCATACGCTCCTGTAAGACCGTTTTCATAGTTTCGTCCTGACCACGGGTCTGCGCGGTACAGCCCGTACAGCACGCCAAGGCCTCCGAAGCGCTCAACTTCCTGACAAAATTCATCCGAAAGCGTCAATTGGTCATCTTTTCGCATACATACCCGAAAGCCGTACAGTCTCTGATTGAGCTGCCCCACCTTTTCCGTGAGGCTTAACCGCTCAAGCAGGTCAGCTGCCCTCTCCTTTGGAGAGAGCGTCCTGTCCTTATATTTTTCCATTTTTATTTCAGCACCACCCTGTAGCTCTTAATCTCATACGGTTTGATTGTAAAGCTGAAGCTGTCGTCTGTATGCGCCATCATTTCGCCTTCCGGCTCTTCAATCAGATTGCACTCCTGTACGCTTTCAATCGTTCTTCCCATACCGAACGCAAAGGCCGCCTGTGTACGTGAATTTTCGTACTCATAGGCACGGATGATAATACCGTTTCCATCCTCTGCTTCTTTTACAGTCTCAATCATAACATTTTTGCTGTCACAGGATACAAAGGAGTCTGTCTTTCCAAACGCGCTTCCCGTGCTTACATGTACCGGGAAGTTCAGGCAGTAGCCTTCATGGACGGTATTACTCTCGCGCAGGTTTCCGCTGTGAGGCAGGAGTGAGTAAGTAAATACATGCTCTTCCTGATCTGCAGTCGGGTTCGGCTCAATACCTGACTTAATCAGAGTAAGCGCCATCTCACAGTCTTTTACAGAATGACCGTACTTGCAGTCATTTAAAAGGCTGACTCCGTAATGTCCTTCTGAAAGATCCATCCACTTCTGTCCGCAGGACTCAAAACGCGCCTGATCCCAGCTTGTATTTGTGTGAACTTTTCTTGTCAGATTACCGAACTGAATATCGAAAGATGCTTCATCTGTATGTACGTCAATCGGGAAATGAACCTTCAAAAGATGCTGATGTTCTTTCCAGTCTACCCATGTCTCAAAGTCAATTCTCGGAGAATCCGCATAGAAGTAAATCTTCTGGCGAATCAGGGAATTGCTGATTGGACGTTCGATTTCAAGCACTGTGCATACAGGGCCTTCAGAAATCCATTCCATCTTTGTAAGCTGATCTGCATCCCAGCTTTTTTCTGTATAGTAAATATCAATATCCCAGCAGTCGTAATACATCGGCTTGTCCTCATACATACAGAAACGATTGCCTTTTTTACCCTGCTGCAAAATCTCACGATGGTTCTTCTTATCATAGATAGAGGAGAACATACCCTTTTCATCGAGAACAACTGTATAGTACGGCGTCTCCAGTGTGTTTCCGGACTGTCTGAATGCAGACTCTGCGTTTCCCTCTACTACGCGGAAGGACTTGAAGCCCTTGGACGGCAGCCCCTCTACATACGCTATGGATTCGCCTTCAAGAGTCTGTACCGGATAACGCCTGCCGTTTTCATCCTCAAGAGCGCCTGTAATAGTCTCAGGCAGACGTACCACGTCATTTCTCTCAAAACCGACTGTATTAAACAGAGTTACGCTCTCGCCCTGTCCGGTGAGCTCTGCCAGTCTGTCAGCAATCAGAGCGCGGCCTTCCTCTTCAAGCTGCGCATATTCTTTCTTCGTTACCTCGTATACCTCATGGATACTGGAGCCCGGAAGAATATCGTGGAACTGATTAAGCAAAATCACCTTCCACATACGCTCAAGCTGCTCTGTCGGAGTCTTTTTGCCCTGCATTGCAGCCAGCGTACACAGAAGTTCCAGATCCATCATCATCTCTTCTGATTTTCTGTTGGAGCGTTTGTTTCGCGCTACAGAAGTATACGTACCTCTGTGGTACTCAAAGTACAGCTCGCCTTCCCATGTGGAAAGTCTGTTGCTGTCCTTTACGCGGTCATACAGCTCGTCAAAGTATACCTTTGAAAACTCCTGACGTACCTTCGGAATACCGCGGATTCCTTTCTCCATACGCTTCGCAGTCTCAAGCATATCTCTTGTCGGGCCGCCGCCTCCATCACCGTAGCCAAAGGCAATCAGAATGTCATTATTGATATCTTTATTCTGATATCTGTGCCATCCGCCCATAATCGCATCCGGGTGAAGCATACCATTATATGTGGTAAAGAAATCTGCCTCGTCCTGTCCAACGCCCAGTGTTGTAATCAGGTGGGTAAAAATAGAAGAACCGTCAATTCCTTTCCACATAAATGTATCGTACGGCATTTTGTCAATCTGATTCCATGCAAGCTTTGTTGTCATAAAATACTCAATACCGCTCTTTTTCATAATCTGCGGCAGAGCTCCCGAATATCCGAATACATCCGGCAGCCACAGAATCTTACTGTCTACGCCAAATTCTTCGCGGAAAAATTTCTTTCCATAGAAGAACTGACGCACAAGAGATTCTCCTGATGTAAGGTTTGTATCTGCCTCAAGCCACATACCGCCCTCCGGCTCCCAGCGGCCTTCTTTTATACGCGCTTTGATGCGGTCGTAAACCTCAGGATAGCGTTCTTTCAGGAACTGATAAAGCTGCGGCTGGCTTGACATAAAGCGGTACTGCGGATACTCGTCCATAAGCTTCAGCACCGTTGCAAAGCTTCTTGCTACCTTCTCTCTTGTCTGGGAAACCGTCCACCACCATGCAACATCAATATGTGTATGTCCGATACATGTAGCAATTACATCATCATACCCTGTCATATCCTGATACAGAGCTTTTTCCAGATATTCCTCTGCCGCATCAATACTCTTATAGAAATCTTCTGAATACGGTGTGCGCAGATCCAGCATATTTATCGCATTGTTGAGCACTGTCTCGATGTCCATGCGAACTTTGTCGTCTTTTTCCATACGTGTAAAAGCCCGCAGCGGCACAATAAGGTCATAGTACAGCTTCTCTACGCGAAGATCTACCTGCTGCATCTCAAAAATCATATCGAACTCAGAGTAAAGAATACCTGTATAGGACTGCATGTCGAATCTCCAGCTATCGCCTGCCTTCGCCGCATCTGTCATCTGTACGATGCGGTGATTCATGTCAAGCCCCTGTGTAACCTCTCCATTTACAAACAGAAGAAACTGAGGATTTTTTGCGTCATCCCACTCATCAATCTGGGTTTTTACATGAAGGCGAAGTGCCTTTCCATCCAGTTCCTGCGGCACTGTATAATCTGTGCGGAACCAGTAGTAGCGATCCGGTCCGTACCATTTCATTGTCTTTGGATAAAATTCCTTCCACTCTCCGCCTTCTTTATCCGCCTGATCCGGATAGAAAAACAGCCCTTCCTTGTATGAAATAGAGTCAAACGGAATCGTCTTTACTGTGATCAGTCTGTTTAACTCATCGCAGATTACCTGTATTCTTTTATCAATATACCACATCTGTTTTCACTCCTTTTGTCATTTGCTATTTCCGTTTCGTTCCAAGAAACAAAATGGCTGCTGCAAAATGCGAAATATAAGATATATACACAATTTGCAGCAGCCTTATGGCTTATAATTATTTATTACTTTGTAGCATCAACCTGTTCCTGTGCTGCTGCACGGACTGTCTCCCATCCTGCTGCATCAAGCTCGCTCTTGATTGTTTCAATCAGTTCTCTCGGGTCCTGAGCGCCTGTGAAGAACTCTGATTTGTATTTCTCATATACAGCGCGGCAGTTTGCCAGCTCTGTCTCAACTTCACTTGTGTCCATATCGAATCCAAGCATAGCAGACGGTGTAGCGTTCTCGTTCAGAGTCTTAACCTCTTCCCACTGTCCTTCCTGACCTGCAACATCAGAAACTGCGAAGAAAGTACCCTGTGTATAACCGGCCATGCTCCAGTCGCTGTTCAGTCTGTTTACTGTTCCATCCTCTGTATACTCGAAGTTTTCACCCTCTACGCCGTAGTACAGCCAGTCACGAACCTTGCTGTCTGTGTTTACAAGCTGAAGAAGCTCAAGAGCTTTATCCGGGTTCTTACATCCTGAGTAGATTCCGCTGATAGAACCACGTACAGATGTGTTGGAAACGATTGTATCACCGAACTGAACTGCTTCACAGTTTGCGATACCGTTGTTCGGTCCCCATGTAGACTTAGCAGCTCCGCTCCATCCCTGAGCTGTAAAGAATGTTCTGTATTTATTAGAGTCATCTGCTGTCGGAGCATCTCCGTTGATGATTCCGTCTACATACATTTTATGCACTACGTCAAGTTTGGAAAGAAGTTCTTCATCCTCAAGCGGGTTCACAACTGTCTTTGTCTCGTCATCGTAACGGATACCAAGTGCGGAAAGACCTGCGCCAAGCTGGTCGAAGTAGTTTGTTACAAGGAAATCTGCACCATTCTTTGACATATAGTACGGTGAGCCGCCTTCGCCCTCTTTAATCTTTGTAAGAGCTTCATACAGGCTGTCAAAATCTGTTACGCTCTGGATGTCAATTTCATATTTGTCAGCGATATCCTTATCCCAGATAAAATACTGTGTCACGGAGCTGTCTTTGTAAGTCGGAACACCGTAAATCTGTCCGTTTACAGAAACTGCTTTCCAGTAATCCTCAGGAATAAAGGAATACAGTTCAGGAGCTTTCTCCGGAAGAAGCTCTGTGATGTCCATGAGAACACCTGTAGATACTTCAGAGCTGTATCTTGTCTGGTCTGTAAAGAGAATGTCAAAATACTCGCCTGAGTTTGTGATAACACTTCTGCGGTTTTCCCAGTCGCCCCACGGAACGATCTCCATGTCTACGTTCACGCCAATCTTCTCCTCAAGATATGGATTGATCTGTGCAAGCCATGCGTCGTAGTTCTCCGGCATACCGTTACCTACCTGCACCCATTTCAGTGTCACAACATCGTCTGCTGCTGCGGCAGTTACTCCTGTAGCGCTGAATGCGCCGATTGCCATTGCTGCTGACAGTGTCACTGCAAGAACCTGTTTCATTTTCATTTGAAAATCCTCCTTTATATTTTGTACTGCCTTTTGGCAGCCATTTTCATTTTTGCGGAAATGCCGCCGGACATCTCCATTTTTTATCAGCCCTTAACCGCGCCTACTGTAAGACCTGAGATAAAGTATCTCTGGAAGAACGGATAGGTACATGCGATTGGGATAATGATGATAATAGCCATTGCCATACGCGCGCCTTCCTTCGGCATGGAGTTGATGTATTCCACCATTGTTGCTCCAAGCGCAGGATTGTTTGCCATCATTTCAATATTTCTCTGTACATGGTCAAGAAGAGCCTGCAGTGAGAACAGCTTCGTATTTGTAATGTACAGGGAGGACTGGAACCAGTCGTTCCAGTAACCGAATGTAAGGAACAGAGCGACTGTAGCAAGCAGCGGCTTTGCAAGAGGCAGTGCGATCCTTGTAAAAATCGTAAACTGCGATGCGCCGTCAATCTGCGCAGACTCCATTACAGACTCCGGAATATTTGTTTTGAAGAAGGTCTTACAAATTACAACATTGAATGAGGAAACAAGCAGCGGCAGGATAAGCGCCCATATGCTGTCCTTTAAGTGCAGGAACTGCGTGTTTACTACGTAGGATGAAAGCATACCGCCGTTGAAAATCATCGGGATAAATACGATCATCGTAGCAAGACCTTTTAACCTGTAATTGCTTCTTGAAATAACATATCCCATCATCGTTGTCAGCATAACGCCAAGGGTAGTTCCCACTACCGTAACAACAACGGAAATGCCCAGCGCGCGCAGAATCATACTCGCCTCACGATAGAGGAAGATATAGGAATCTGCCGAAAACGACTGAGGAATGAAGCGGTATCCGATATGGCGGATTGATTCCTCTGACGAGATAGAAATAATGAAAATAAATATTACCGGAATAATACATACGAGAGCCAGAATGATAAACACAAGGTTAAAGCATAAATCTGATTTTTTCGATATCCGGTTCAGCTTGTTCTGCTCCTCAACGACATCTTTTTTCTTTGCCATCTTTCTCCCCTCCTATATAATCGCGCTGTCTTCATCTATCTTACGCACAATTGCATTCGCAATAAGAATCGTGATACAGCATGCTACTGACTGGAAGAATGTAACAGCCGAGGTCATACCGATCGGTGTTGAAGAACGAATTGCATTAAATACGTATGTATCGATTGTCGCAGTCGTGTTAAAGATCGATCCCGACGCTCCCTGTGACAACTGGAAGAACAGACCGAAATCAGAGTAGAATACCTTTCCGATATTCAGAATGAACATCATAACGATAACATTCTTCAGACACGGAAGTGTAATGTACCATACCTGCTGGCGTTTCGTTGCGCCGTCTACCACCGCAGCCTCATAAAGTGTCGTATCAATACCTGTGATACTGGACAGGTAAATAACCATGTTGTATCCGGTTGACTTCCACAGATACATAAAAATCAAAAGGAAAGGCCATACGCCTGCACTCATGTACCAGCGAACCGGCTCGCCGCCGCCATCGCGCAGCATACTGTTGATCAGACCGTTGTCCTGATTCAGGAACGCATCAAGGAAATAGGACACTACTACCCATGACATAAAGTACGGGAAGAACATCAGTGTCTGGTATACCTTTGATTTGCGCTTGCTGTGAAGAAGACTGATCATAATCGCCAGTCCCACAGACAGGAACATACCGAGCACAATAAACGCTACATTGTACAGAATCGTATTTCTCAGAATAACGAATAAATCCTTGGATTTAAAAAGAAACTCGAAGTTTTTAAATCCGGACCAGTCACTGTGCAGAACATTGTATATAAAGCTCTTTCCACCTGTTACCCTGTAGTTCTTAAATGCGATGATCAGACCGAACATCGGCAGGAAACAGAACAATACATACCATATTACAGTAGGCAGTGCCAGAATCGAAAGCTCTGTATCGTTTCTGGTCCATCTCGGTTTCTTTACAGAATTCTTTTTCTTCGTTGCCTTCACTTTTTCACTCTCCTCTCATTTCTCGTACCGAATCCCTTATAACCATTTTACCCGGAATCCGGTAAACCTCGCCATTCCCTGTGTCCGGAGCTTCCATGCATCTGGCAATGCTGTCAACGGCAATTCTGCCGATTTCTTCCATATCTGCCGCAACCGTTGTAAGCGCAGGCTCACAAAGCTTCGCATAGATATCATTGTCAAACCCGGCTACTGACACATCATCAGGAACAGACAGATTTTTCAGTTTCAATGCCTTTACCAGCCTGAATGCAGTTTCATCGCAATTGCACATAAAAGCTGTAGGCAGTTTCTCAGGAAGCAGCAGCTCCGCTGCCGTTCCGTCCGCGTCTCTGTCCGGAATCATCCAGTCCGGGTTCTGGGCAAGCCCCTCCTCGAGCATCGCCCGCAAATAACCGAGATATCGGTCATTAATGCTCGTCGTTACACCAAGTGTTCCGACAAATCCAATCTCCCGGTGTCCTTTCCGGATCAGATACTTCGTCATTTCGTATGCAGAATAAATATTCTCAGTTACGACCGAGTCGGAGTGGTATGTCGAATCATAGATATCCACATACACCTTTGGAAGTGCGATCCGGTCAATTCGTTCCCGCACCTTTTTATCCAGAATACCGAGAAAAATCAATCCGTCAAATATCCCCGGTTTCTCAAGTGTCTCCACATCCTGTTCAAGACTTTCACGATTCGGCGTAATCATTGCGCTGGAATACGCCCGCATTCTCAGTTCATGGATAATCGAGTCATACATTCCCATGTAGAACCGATCCCTGCCTCCGGAATTAAAACGCTCACTCATAATGATGCCGACCGTTCTCGCTTTCCTCTGTCCGTAATCTGGAAGCACATAGCCTCGCTCTGCCGCTTTCTGCAGAATCTTCTCTTTTAAAACCTCGCCTACGCCGTCTTTGCCGTTCAAGGCTTTAGAGACTGTAACCTTGCTGACTCCGAGCTCGTCTGCTATATTCTGCATGGACACTGTGCTTCGTCCTGCCAAGCTCTTCACCATCCCTCCTGTCTTCCCTCAAAATATGTTACCTAACTTATATGAGTATATCCTAGCACTCCCGTCTCATTTTGTCAATCCTGTTTTTGTCATTTATTTTATTTTCCTCATTATTCTCCCTGTTTTATTGTGCATTTTGCACCTTCTTATTTTTCATTATTTTTTATCATCGTTTATATTCCCATGTTTATCCATGTATTTTTTACTTTTTTAGTCTTTATGCCTTTTTATTGTTACCTAACTTATAGTTAACAATCTTGTCAAAACTGAACAATATGTAAAGAAATACCTGTTTCTTCCTAATTTTCTTTTCAAGTAGTTTGTCACGAAATGCCCGAAAACAGCACGAATTTTGTCTTATACATATACCGATTCCCGCAATTCAGTGTTATACTTATACTTTAATAAATAAAGAATTGCACAAAGGGTATCTCAGACATGAAAATAGCTATTGTTGATGATGTCGCCGCAGAACGGGCGCTCTTACGGAGCCGTCTGGAGCGAAAGCTGAACAGCTGTAATGTTCAGGCAGATTTATTTGAATACAAAAGCGGAGCAGACTTTCTTATAGCAGAAAAGTCTCAACGCTTCACAGTTGTATTTCTTGATATTTATATGACAGGAGAAAATGGAATTGAAACAGCAAGAAAGCTGCGCGAGTCAAATACAGAATGCTCTCTTGTGTTTACTACCATATCTGCCGATCATGCATTGGAGGGTTTTCAGGTACGCGCCATGCACTACCTTGTAAAACCTGTTACAGAAGAAGAGATAGACAGTTTGATGGATGAACTTCTTTCACGAATTCCGCAACCGGATAAATACCTTAATATTAAATCAAACGGCTGTGTGATCCGTCTGTCCTACAAAAATATCATCTATGCGGAGCACTTTTCCCATATGATATACATTCATACTACTGCCCAAAAAACACTGGTCACACGCCAGTCTTTCAAAATGTTCACAGCGCCTCTCACATACGATCCGCGCTTCTTTATCTGCAGCCGCGGCGTTATTGCCAATCTGGAACATGCTGCTGATTTTAAGGGTGATTCCTTCCTCATGGATGACGGAAGTAAAGTATTTGTCAGCCATGAGCTCCTAAAAACTGCCCGACAGACTTTTATGGAATTTCTTTTTCAAAGGGGGCCTGTATAATGACTGACGTATTTCGCCCTATACTGGAACTTACCATTATGATACCGGGGATTCTATTGGCATATATACCAGTCAGATCTTACCTGAAACAAACGCCGACCAGACTCCTTAGCCGAATACTGTTTCTTTTCCTGTGTCTTTCTGGCATTGGAGGAACAATCTGTTACCATCGGCAAACATCCACTGCACCGGCTCTGATTGTACTGATATTAGCTGCGGCAGCCGTATATATAAAAACTCTCCGTATTTCTTTGTGGAAATCCGGTACTGTTGCCCTGTCGGTCTGTGCGGTTTTTTCCTGCATCAACGGCCTTTCCAGAGCTGTCAATGCAGCCCTGATTCTGAACCGGACAGACGATATGCTCTGGTTTTGCATATGGGGCGGGATTATCTATAACACAGTCTGCTGGCTATTTGTAGCGTGTGCATATTATCCGGCTATCCATTCGGTTCAAAATATGATAGAGAACGATAATTTTGCACAGACATGGTATATTTTCTGGATATTTCCGGTTATTTTCATTGCCCTGAACAGGTTTTTGGTTCCCAAGTACCGCCATACGCTGTATATTGGCCGAGTGCTGCAGATATATTTCGTGCTCAGTCTTGTTTTTCTTCTCCTCCTGATTGCTTTTTTTACCGTCTTTTTTCTAATAGCAGAAAGCTTAAACCGGAATTCCAGACTGCAGTTGGAAAATCATTTTCTTTCCATGCAGCAGGAGCGATATGCCAGTCTCAAAACTGCCATCGAAGACGCCAGACAGGCACGGCACGATATGAGGTATCACTTTAACATGATTTCACTTCTGACTCAGGACGGAGATCTGGAAAAGATTCAATCTTATCTGAACACAGTGATATCCAGAATACCGAACCTGAATATGATTTTTTGCGAAAACAAAGCCGCTGACAGCGTAATCGGATATTATTGTTCACTCGCCAGACGGGAAGACATCCCATTCCACGCACAGATTGATCTGCCCGCAAAAATTTCTGTCGATGAGCTTGACATGTGCCTTGTACTTTCCAATCTTCTTGAAAATGCAGTAGAAGCCAGCCAAAATACCGCCCCTGTGCGACGCCAGATCAGAATACAGATCTATATGCACTCCAATCGCCTGCTTCTGATTCAGGTTGAAAATACTTTTGACGGAGAAATCAGAGAAAAAAGCGGGATATTCCAGTCTTCCAAACGGAACGGAAACGGCATCGGTATCCAGTCCGTCCGCCATATTGCTGAAAAATCCAACGGCACCAGTACTTTTACCTGGCACACCGGACTTTTCTCTGCCAGAGTTATGCTTTGCGGGTCTGATTCCCGTTAAAAAAAGCCTCTCTCACATACGGCTATCTGGAATCCCATATACTTTTATGTTAAAATAATTCTAAAAAGGATGTGATTCATATGAAAATTGCCATTGTAGACGACGAAAAAATATATACAGATAAAATAGCAAGCCTTTGTCATGATTTTGAGACACAGGGCTGCGATTCCATTGAAACCTCCTGTTTTGTCAGCGGAAAAGCATTTCTGGACAGCTTTCAGGCAGGTGTTTATCAAGTTGTTTTTATGGATATCATTATGGAAGGGATAAATGGCATAGAGACTGCCCGCAGACTGCGCGAAAAAGACCATGCCTGTTTCCTGGTTTTTCTGACCTCAACCAGTGATTTTATGCCCGAGGCTTTTTCTTTCCATGCATATGATTATATTGTGAAGCCTTTTACCAGCCAGAGAGTGTTCCAGCTTCTATCGGATGTAAAAAAACATCTCCCCGAATTACCCTACATTGAAATCATCAGCAACAGACAGTCCATTTCTTTGCTTTTGTCCGAGATTATATCTGTGGTAAGTAACGCACACTATCTGAACATCCATACAAATGACGGGAGACATCTTCGCACTCGCATGACTTTAGGAACCTTTCTTCACCTTACGAAAAATGCCCCCTGTTTCCTGTCCATCAACCGCGGAGTCCTTGTCAATGCAGATTATGTAGATACTATTGATAAAGAATCCTGCATCATGACAGACGGTACAAGCTTTCCTATCCGTGTCAGAGACAGCAAAAAACTAAAAACTGCCCTCCTCCAATACCATTTCACCATACTTCGCGAAGGGCAGCTTCATAGGTATATTTAAAAGAATTGGCCGAGCCGAGAATCGTGGTACTGTTTCCAATCATCCTGTCATTGCCTTGTAAATGAACTACTTAATCTCAAATATCCATTAATGATTTTCGTTTCCTTTTTTCCTGATACATTCGCTCATCTGCCAAGCTAATTAATTCTTGATAGTTTTTTCCTTCTGACGGAAAGTATGAAGCCCCTACGGAAAACTCCAATTTTTCTTTGTATTCTAATAACTGCGGGGCATCAAAAATTGAACCACGCTTTGAAATCAGTTCGTTAATAACATAGTCAACTTCTTCTTTTTTATCAAAACCATAGACTATGACCACAAATTCATCTCCGCCTAATCTGGCGCTTAGGGTGTTTTTATGGGAAAATCCAGAGAGGATAGCTGCAATTTTTTTTAAATATTCATCTCCTATTAGATGTCCATACAGGTCATTAATTCGTTTTAACCCATCTGCATCCAGCAGAATAACTGCAGCTTCTCTGACGATTTCTTTATCGCCAAATATTCGTTTGACATTTTCTTGAATCCCTCTGCGATTGAGCAGTCCTGTTAAGACATCCTTGAAGCTATCATCCTTCATCAAATTTATTTTATTCCACCATAAGGATATATTATTAAGATAATAAATCACGTTCTGAGCATCAAAATATTTTTTTAGTTGAACGTACAAAATCTCTCCATTTTTATCGTATTCGTATATGTCATGTACCGGATCAACACAATTTTGTTCAATTTCATTCAGTTTTTCCAAAATCATGTTTTTCTCAGCATCATAAGATATTGGGAGAGAAATTTCGAAGCCTAAAATACTCTTCATTTGTTGATTTAAAAAAATTTTTTTATAAAATGAATTGTATTCAAATATTCCCAATGATATTTGTCCACGGTTAATAATATCCTGCATGCGCTTATTATCAAAACGTATGCTTTGTAATAATTGGTTGATATAATAAATAAGAACATTAAACTCCAGAATTTGAGTATCGATTTCCACACTCTCTAAATCGCCTAATTCAATTTTCTTTAATTTTTCGTTTAGTGTAAACACATTGTCTACAATATGGTGTTTAACATATCTAAGAAAAACACTGACAATACAGATTGTGGTTAACAAAATACTTGCCAACAGTATAACAGAAGAGCTTACGGTGTTGTTTAATAAATACTGTGAGTCATAGGTATGTATAAGCAGATATTTCTCAAACACCCGCATATAGACACAATACCTACGCCCATCAAACATTTGATGAAGCTGTACCGTATCCGAATATTTCTCACTTTCTAATGAATGTATGCTATCTGAAAAATTCTCCCCCATCATCTGATCCACTGATGATGCAATGACATTCCCCTTGTCTATATCTATAACGTGAAAATATTCTCTTTTTTCAAACGGGATGCTCTTTATGATATTTTGCAAACTTTTTTCTTCTATTAAATTTAGCAATCGTTCCGGTCTCATGCCAATTTGAACAAATCCGCTTTTATCCTCCAGCCAAACAGCTGCGTACTGCATTTCTTTTCCTTCTGCTGTATTGGGCAAAATATCCTGACATAGTGCAAGATTTGTATCATCTAACATTTGTTCAAAAAAACCGATCTGTTCTCCAGAGTAAACAGTATATCCATAATACTCAGGATGGCTTCCTGTATAAATCTCGCCTTCTTTATTGAAAAAATGTATTTCATCGACAACCATTACACTTGCCAATTCTTTTATACTTTCTAAATCATAACGTGTATTTGGCTCATGCGCAACAAAATAAGCTACCATTTTTGCTTTTTGGATGCAAAATTCCGAAAATTCATCCCGTTCTGCTTTGATGTCATTTTCATTCATCTTAATAACCTGCATTATTTGATGAAACATTTGCTCCGATCGTTCCTTTTGCTGCTTGTGAAAAGAAGATAGGTAAAACGTAAAATTGATTGGCATCAATAAAATGATAAGCGCGTAAACCATAATACGCGATTTGAAAAACAATATTTTTTTAATGCTTTTTCCGTTCATCCCCTCTTTACCTTCCATGCACTCACTTCCTTTCATCCGAGTTTCACGCAGAAAGAGAATTCAAAAACTAATCATGTTTTTTTCTCCATCGTTCAAAATCCTCGCAGGAAACCGGTTTTGAAAAATAATATCCTTGAATATAATCACAATTTAAGCTATGGAGCTTATCCACTTGATATTTTTCCTCAATTCCTTCTGCGACAACGAGCATCCCTAACTCATGTGCTAACTCAATAATTTTCCCTACAATTTTGTATGATTTTAAATTTTCATTCAAAAAAAACGAACGATCCAACTTCAGCACATCAACTTTAAGATCTTTTAATAGGACTAAAGATGAATAGGCATATCCAAAATCATCAAGACCAACTCGTAATCCCATCGCATGAAACTCATCTACGATATTGGTAATCATGTCGAAATCATCTAACTCAAACATGGAATTCTCTGTGATTTCTAACTTGAGCGCGCCTTCAGGAATATGATATCGGGATTTGATTCTGTAGTAATCATCACAAATACATAGACCTTTTTGTTTCAGGTGAGTTCTTGACAAATTGACTGAAATCTCCACATAGCTTTGACCTTTGGAAATTTGATTCTCTATAATCTGACATGCGGATTCAAACATATACAGGTCCAATTCTGCTATTTTATTGTACTCTTCCAAGACAGGGATAAACTTATCTGGAGAAAGCAATCCCTTTTGGGGATGCTTCCAACGAACCAACGCCTCCGCAGCTAACGGAAATTTATTACTCGTCGATACAATCGGCTGCAAATACACTTGAAATTCTCTGTGTCTTATATCTGATTCAAAAGCGTCAAGCAAATCACTTTTTTCTTTTTCCTGTTTTGCGAAATTATCATCATAGAAAACACATTGATTTACAGTATCATTTTGATTCATAATATAAGCTGCCTGGTTAATGGTGATTTCTAAGGAGTCAGAATCCTGAATTCTGCATGCACCGATTTTAAAGTCAACCTGAACCGCTCTGTCCATCTTCTCAATGCTTTGCAGCATCTGGTTTAAAGAATTGTTCAGTATATCATTGGTTTCCTTATGCAGAAGAAACAAAAAGTAGTCAACTCCACTGCGGCAAAACAATTCATTATCCTTTACATAACCATCAAACAGTGTATAAATTTCTTTCAAAATCTGATCGGCATCTCTTTCTCCAAATTGTTGGTTGATTTTTTTAAAATCAACGATATTCATGTTTACAACAATATAATTGCCAACACCACTTTTTGTAGTTTTTAACAGGGTATTGGCTTTCTGAAGAAATCCATATCGATTATATCCACCTGTAAGCCAATCTGTTTCTACCACCTTTTTTAATTTCTGATTTCTCTCCAAGAGCAATAGAAACAAAATGGTCAGCAAGTCAATCAATATAACTACACCTACAAAAAAAGGAGTTAATAGATGAATTTTCCATTTACAATAAACCAAAATAAGCACACAATCCAAAATCAACAAAACAATTCCAATTCCTACTTTGTATATTGTCTTCATTTTAACTTCTGATCCTTTCCTAAAGATAAATATTTCAAAACAAATCTCCCACTATCTGTTATATCCCCCTCATTCCAGCTATTAAGCTTTCTGCTGGCCGGCTCAATCATAGAATAACCCTCATTTTTGTTGCTCAGTGACCAATTTATCCATCCAATTTTTTTATTTTCTAAATAATCTAAAAAGTCCCTGGTCTCATTCCAATGATGTTCCGCAACATCGTGGCTATCCAATCCCCATTCACTGACGAATATTGGCAAACCGCCTTCAAGCCCTCTTGCAATTTCCTCTATCGCAAACTTACAATCCGATATTCCGGCATAATAGTGATAGGTGTACATAATATTCTGGTACTCGATGGGATTTTCTATCGCTTCTGAAAGTGATGTACAGAAGTTCGGCGTCCCCACCAGAACTAAAGAATTTGGAGCGTGCTTGCGTATGATTGGTATGACCTGCTCCGCATAGCGAACAATGTCGTCATACGTTGTATCCCCATTCGGTTCATTACAGATCTCATAAATGATACCGGGATTGTCTCCATATCGCTGTGCTACTTCTTCCAGTACATCCATCGCTTCCTCGATATTACGATTCGGATTTTCATCCCGAAGCACATGCCAATCAACAATGGTGTACAAGTCTGCTGCCAAAGAATTTTCGATTGCAGAGAACAGGAGCTTTTTGTTTAATTCTGGTTCTTCTAAATAGCCATCATTCTGTTCCACATACATAGCAATCCGAAATACATTTGCGCCATAATCTTTTAGAGTTTTTAAAGCAGAATAGTTCGTATATTCTGGATACCATGCAATACCGTGGCTGCTCACCCCTCGCAACATAAGAGGATTTCCATTTTGATCTACTACTTGTGTTCCTTTTATGGATAGCTGTCCATGTTCCTCTATTCCACCTTTTTTCGTAAGCAAATCGTTTATTTCTTGCTGAAGCTCCTGATTTTGCATCTGAAGGGTATGCTGTGCATCGGATAGGGTTTCATTTATTTGTTTTTGCTCATGCAGCATAAATAATAACAGAAAGGTTGCGGCGGCAAATACTGCTGCCGCAACCCCTGCAAACAATCTGATTGCGCTTTTCTTATACATTCACTAGCTCTTTTTCCTCCATCTGTTTTCCTTGAATCAATTTCAACAATGCTTCATGAAGCTCCAGGGAATCCGATATATTTTCCCAGTTTTCAATTTCAAACAGATTATCTTTACCACCAACGGAAGATTGTGTTTTTTTCAAATGCAAAGCAGTTCTTCCCATGTACAGATCAAACTCTGAATCCGGGACAGCTCCGGTAATCAACATATACTGATAATTATAATCCAAAACATGGACAACACTTCCGTTGTCTGTCCGCATGGAAGTATTCAATACTATTCTCGGTAATTTTCTTTGAGATAACACAGAAGATGCGGTTTTTCTCTTGAAAAATATCAGCAAATCCTTAGCTGCACTGGTTTTAATCTCTGTTGCCAATGTAGGCACACGGTCAAATACGATCTGATCGTAGTTTTGCTTTTCTTCAAAAGGTAAATCAACCAGCTTTACACTGTATCTCCATTTATCCCCGATCTTTCCCACATGAACGATTTCACCCGGCACTGTCGCATTCCACTTTTCATCCTGCAGCTCAAAGTCAACAACCCCATGGAGAAATTCCGGAAAATCTGTGATAAAGGCCAACCCATTTTCGGAAACATCACAGGTGATGCCATTGCCTTTGCGTGTACCCACAGAAAAGGTAATCGGGATCTCTGCGCGGAACCGTTCCGAACTTCTGTAGTTAATTCTTCCAAAGAGGAAAAAGATTGCCATTGCCAGAAAATATGTATTCATACACAGCCAAAACAGCACAACAAGTCCCAGTATGCTTTTGTACAACAGCATAAATTCTATACTGAAATAAATCCCCACGATAGATGCTGCCAGTAAAATCATATGTGGAATTGCATAGATAATTTTTGCGCTTCTGGATACTGTTTTTTCCTTATTCGTGACCGAAAACTTCCTCATGCGGATTCCAAAGGTTTCCGCCAAGATTGGGAGTATCATATATGGACACAATATTGTATCTACAATATTGCTCCATTTCTGATCGCGTACCTTACCAGACAACAAACGCAATGAGTGGTTATAAATCAAATAGGATGGCAGCCAAATCAATAAAATCCCCAAAATATCTGTCTTAACTACCAATACCCCAAATACGGTAAAGAGAATAGGGGAGAGAATATAGATGATTCTGCGCAAAAATGTCCACCAGTAGAGCAAACAGGAGAGATAGCTTAATTTTGATATAAATGGCAACTTTCCAAACAGAAACTTAAAGCTTCGAATTGTTTGTACACAGCCACGCCCCCAGCGCTGCCGTTGTTTCAACAGATTTGGAAAATCATCCGGGGCAAGACCGGAAGCCAAAACTTTATCAATGGCAAAACAGGTATATCCTTTTGCCTGAATATCAATTCCTGTAGCAAAATCTTCTGTAATGGTTTTTGTGCGGATACCGCCCACTTCTTCCAGCGCCCGGCGAGATATTACTGTGTTAGAACCTGCATAGATTGCAGAGTTACTGCTGTTTCTTCCTACGTTTACTTCTTTAAAGAAGTAATCCTGCTCATTTGGGATATTACTCTCTGCAAAAAAATTAAACTGGAACAGATCCGGGTTATAAAAACTCTGGGGTGTCTGAACAAAACCGATTTTATAATCGGGATCGATTTCTTCTTCTGTTCGTTTTCTCCATTCCCCGTGATCCAAAATCATTTCTGGTAAAAAGAAGTAAGGAACCGTCTCCATTAAAAAAATGCTTCTCGGAATCATGTCCGCATCAAAAGTTACAACTAATGGAGAGTCTGTCTTAGAAAGAGCATGGTTCAAGTTACCTGCTTTGGCCAGCTTATTATCGGACAATCCAAAGTATCCGACCCCCATGTCATGAGCCAGCTTCGCAATTTCAGGCCGATTGTTATCGTCACACAGATAAATATGTACTTTGGATTTATCTGGATAATCCATATGCTTGCAGCCATTTACCGTTTTAAACAACAAATCCGCTTCTTCGCTGTGTGTTGCAATCAATACGTCTATATGGGGATAATCCACCTCAGCTATAACCGGAAATTCCGGAACTTTATCTTTGCTCATGCAAATGTAATGAATCACCGCTTCCAACATACTGATAAACTCTGCCGAAAACAACGCGATTCCGGCAATCAGTGCTACAATTCCAGCATGAAGCGGAAGGGTGAAAAATAACCTCCACAGAATATAAATAACAGATGTGACTGTCATAAGCCAAAACCATAGTTTTTTGTGCTTCATTTGAACGCCTCCTTTTTATTCACTTTCATATTTCAATACCAGCTTGACAGAAATAAGGAAAACAGCAATAAAAACAACTGCAAGTGCAGAACGATAATCTTTTCCGCTCGTCAAATCGCGACCAGCATCCTCTAAGGAAATCATTTTAAACTGATATAAGCTATCCAAATGTTCATCCATCCATGCCCCATGTACAGAAAGAACATTCAAAATCTTATTTACTTCATCCTGATACGTCTTTGTATTTCTATCTTTCTCATAAATACCCGACTTCAAACAGTTACCAGCCGTATAGTAATATCCCCATCTTGCCCAGTCTCTTTCAATTGCTTCTCCCAAGTATTCAACTGTTTCATTTACGAATTCATCTATTGAATTGTCCGACAAAATAGACTTCCTCAATTCTTTGTATCGTTCAATAATGGATTCCGTAAAAACCGGATCTTGAAGTATCCGATCAAACCATGGTGCAGAATGAAATGCAGTTGTATATAAATTAGCCGGGCGGTCCGAATAATTATCTATTGCCTGATCAAAGTCCCAAACCGGACCCATCGTCAATTTACCGCTATAGTTCATATACATATATGTAGAATTATATCCAGCATCATAATTTAAGAAAAATTCATTCAAGACAAAATAATCTACAAAAGACTGCATATCAACATAATCTCTATATTTTACAAATTCTTCCCATGAATCCGAATATAACGCCTGTTCCAATCGATTAATCTGCTGTGTAATATTATAAATGCCTTTTTCCGTAATCTTTTCCTTGTCCGGATACTCGATATCCAGATATCCATAAGTAAGTCCGTTTTGTGTAGCATAGTTGTTCAATATTATTTTATTTTCATTATATCGATCTCTTCGCAGCAGCGTCGGTGTTATATGACTATTTTCTGAATATTTAGGAAGATCAACTCTGTGTTTTTCAACTTTTATACTTTCTAACAATAAGTACACACCTTCATACCTGTATCCGACTTCGTCTTTCCAAACCACTTCACAAAAACGAGAATCTGGTGTATATGGCATAATTTCGCCTGCAGTTACATATGCCAAATAATTGCGTAACAACGATTTATCCGCAAACGAAACATTTAAAATCCATTCATTATCTTTACCCATTCCCAAAATATTCTTTTTTTCAGATTTTCCATCTTCATCTATCAATTTCAAAAGATATTGTTTTTTATCATAATTGCCCGAAGAATTTCCTCTGATTTTAACTTTACACAATGAACGTGACTCTGGATAATCTCCAACCTGATTTACACTATTTGAATTATTGACAATATATACTTCTCCATATGCATAAGGGTCTTCTCCCGTTGGAACATGGTATTCTTTTTTATTATCCCATACAACTCCACGCTGTGGTTTTTGGCTGCCTGTGTCAATCACAACTAATGGCAAATTACTGGTGAATGAATCATCGACTCGTATTTTCTTAGACTGATAGTTCGTTCTTCCTCCAACACTCGTATGATCATCTGGAATAAAATCACTCTTTGCCACAATACTTTTTCCTGATAAATCTGTTGTCTGTTCTTCTGTAGCTGATGGGGGCTTCGGAAAATAATATTGCTTTTCTTGTTGATAAAATAAAATAGCGCCACCTACTATCAGCAGTAGAATAAGAAGACTAGAAATTTGTTTTTCTTTCCCTCTCATTATCTGCTCATCTCCTCGTTTTGACATACCAGGTTTACACGATATACGCCGTCGATCTTTCTTAACAGTTCAACGGGATTTACATCGCCCTCTTTTTTTCTTTCAACCATTTGAGTGGTTAATTCGTATATGTACTCTAATTGTCCCGACGTGCGATTTGCCACACGCAAAACAGCCTGGCCTTTATACTCCTGCAAAATTGTTACTTCAATTTCTTTTGCACAATCTTCTTTGTCTGCATGAATGATCAGTAAATATCTGTTATTTGTCTTGACACTTCCCATAATAAGCATTACTAAGAAAATCATTCCTGTACTAATCGCTGCCAGTGCATAATAAGAAACCCCGCAGCAAATCCCAACTGCAATACACCAGAAAATATAAGCTGTATCGCGCGCATCTTTAATCGCAGTTCGGAATCTTACAATAGAAAGCGCACCCACCATACCAAGAGATAACGCAATGTTATTGCCTATAACATTCATAATCATCGTGGTAATCAATGTCATCATTAAAAGGGATACATTAAATCTTGCACTGTATACAGCACCGGAATGGGAAAAACGATAAGATAAATAAATAACCAGTCCCAGCACAAGTGCGGTAACCATGTTTAAAATGATTTGTTGTACAGAAAGCTCCTGAATCACTTCCTGCGAATATTGCATAATAAACTCTTTCATGTTGAATACCTCCAAATAATCTAGCGATAACGCTTTTTACATTCCCAAAGCCTGCCGAGACATAGCATATTTACTGATAGCCAGTTCAGATGCATCTGCAAAGTCTAAAACCTGCTTGATATTACTCAATAAAAATCCGTTGTATTTCACCTCTAATACCGGTTCTTTTCTTACAGGAATTAAACTTAACTGTTTATCAAAAAAATGATCACAAAAAGGACTCATTCCGATTTCTGAATCCATCGTAATCCGTGTATCATTGCTTTCCTCCGCAAAGGCAATCCTCTGATACTCAACAATACATTTTGGACGATACAGACCTGTTTCTAATATCTGATAAAACGTCAACGCTAAATCAGAGTTGAGTTCTACCAGACCTGTGTAATGTCCATGTATCATCTCTTCCGCCAATTCTTTTGTAATGGAAAGGCTGATTTTTTTCTGAGCGCTGCCTTGCTTTTGTTTTAACTCCAATTTCACGGTCGTTTGTTCAGGTGAGTATATACGCAGCCGTACTTTCTTTCGAACCTCTAATCCGCTGATTTTGTCAAAATAATCATTGTCATAAATACTGTCAAAATATAAGGAACGCACCATATATCCACCAATACTGCTGTGTTTGTCGATACTCATAATCGGCTCTAAACGATTCAACAATCTATTCTGCTGATACAGTGAGATACTATACTTTTTTTCTGTACGTACAACCGAGACATCTGACAATTCCCTCCACCCTCTTTCATAAACACTGCTTTTCTTACGTTATTTTAATTGATTTTCTCCCAAAAACAATACTTCTGGCAAGAACGTGCATTTTCTGGCATCAAAATCACATACGGCTATCTGAAATCCAATATACCTTTACGTTGATAAGAATTTAAAAAGGATGTGATTCATATGAAAATTGCCATCGCAGACGATAGAAAAATATATACAGATAAAAAAGCAAGCATTTGTCATGATTTTGAGACACAGAACGGCGAGTCCCATTGAACCTCCTGTTTTATAAGCAGAAAAGCATTTCCGGACATCTTTCAGGCAGATGTTTATCAAGTTATTTTTCTTTTTTTACCAGAAAACATGGTTAGATTCAATCAAAAAAACAGTTCAACACATAAAAAGGGCTTTTGGGAATCAATCCCAAAAGCCCTTAGCCTTGCTTTAATAAAAAATTAGAATTTGCCTTCTTTAGCAGCTTCCTCGATGGAAACAGCTACAGCTACAGTCATACCAACCATCGGGTTGTTACCTGCGCCGATAAGACCCATCATTTCTACGTGAGCCGGTACGGAAGAAGAACCAGCGAACTGAGCGTCAGAGTGCATACGTCCTAAAGTATCTGTCATACCGTAGGAAGCAGGACCTGCTGCCATGTTGTCTGGGTGAAGGGTACGTCCTGTACCGCCGCCGGATGCAACGGAGAAGTATTTTTTGCCTTTTTCGTTACATTCTTTTTTGTATGTACCTGCAACCGGATGCTGGAAACGAGTCGGGTTTGTGGAGTTACCTGTGATAGAAACGTCAACGCCTTCTTTCCACATGATAGCAACGCCTTCCGGAACGCTGTTTGCACCGTAGCAGTTAACCTGTGCACGAAGTCCTTCAGAGTAGGATTTACGGAATACTTCTTTTACTTCGTTTGTGTATGGATCATACTCAGTCTCAACATATGTAAAGCCGTTGATTCTTGCGATAATCTGAGCAGCGTCTTTTCCAAGACCGTTCAGGATAACGCGAAGAGGTTTCTGACGAACTTTGTTTGCTTTTTCAGCGATACCGATAGCACCCTCTGCTGCTGCGAAAGATTCGTGACCAGCTAAGAAAGCGAAGCACTCTGTATCTTCTTCAAGAAGCATTTTGCCAAGGTTACCATGTCCAAGACCTACTTTACGTGTATCAGCAACGGAACCCGGGATACAGAAAGCCTGAAGACCTTCACCGATAGCTGCTGCTGCATCTGCTGCTCTCTTGCAGCCTTTTTTGATTGCGATAGCTGCGCCTACGATGTATGCCCAGCAAGCGTTCTCGAAGCAGATTGGCTGGATGCCTTTAATCTGATCGTATACATTAAGACCTGCGTCTTTTGTAATTTTTTCAGCTTCCTCAAGAGAAGCGATTCCATAGCTGTTTAAAACAGAATTGATCTTGTCAATTCGTCTCTCATATGATTCAAATAAAGCCATTTCCCGTTACCTCCTCAAATTATTCTTTTCTCGGGTCAATAATCTTAACAGCGTCTGCTACACGGCCGTACTGACCTTTAGCTTTTTCCCATGCGGTATTCGGGTCGTCGCCTTTTTTGATGAAGTCAGTCATTTTTCCAAGGCTTACGAACTGGTATCCGATGATTTCATTGTCTGCATCAAGAGCGATACCTGTTACATAACCTTCTGCCATTTCCAGGTAACGAGGTCCTTTTTTCAGAGTTCCGTACATTGTACCAACCTGAGAGCGAAGTCCTTTACCAAGGTCTTCAAGACCAGCGCCGATCGGAAGTCCATCCTCTGAGAATGCGGACTGTGTACGACCGTAAACGATCTGAAGGAAAAGTTCTCTCATAGCTGTGTTAATCGCATCACATACTAAGTCTGTGTTCAGTGCCTCCATTACTGTACGGCCTGGAAGAATTTCAGAAGCCATAGCTGCGGAGTGAGTCATACCAGAACATCCGATAGTCTCAACCAGAGCTTCCTGGATGATACCTTCTTTAACATTCAGAGTAAGCTTGCAGGCACCCTGCTGAGGTGCACACCAACCGATACCATGTGTAAGACCGGAAATGTCTTTGACTTCTTTTGCCTGTACCCATTTTGCTTCTTCTGGGATTGGAGCGGCGCCATGATTAACGCCCTGTGCAACTGGGCACATTTCTTCTACTTCGCGTGAATAAATCATTGTAAAACTCCTTTCAAGTTAAATTAACTTCTGTTGTTATTATTGAGGCATATTTAAACTGCCGGCCACTTCGTTTCCAGCAGCACTTTTAGAAACATGCCTAACAACCTATCATCATTTTCTCACAAAACGCACAATTCGTCCAGTCATATTTTGTAAAAAAATAAAGATTATTCAAAAAGATGCCCGTTTTTTTTGAAAAACCTGTAATATGCCCGTACATTTTCCAATTCCGTCCACCTTTTTACATCCACCGGAGTTTCATCAAGGTCGTAGATTTTTGCCCCGCTCATGGAAAGAAGAAAAGGGGAATGCGTGGAAATAATAAACTGACACCCAAAGAATCTGGCTGAATTTTCCAGAAATTCCTTCAGTTCCATCTGACGCTCCACAGAAAGGCTGTTCTCCGGCTCGTCCAGAAGATACAGACCATTATCCCTGATTTTATCAGTAAAATAGTAAAACGCACTCTCTCCGTTGCTTCGCTCCCTCACATTGTCGTGAAGGTTTTTTCGCACAAACTGAGACTGGGTTTTGCTTCTGGCAAGATTTACCTTTTTCAGCTTATCGTAATCGTCCAGAGATTTGAGCTGGAATTTCGAATATTTGGCATCCAGATATTCCTGAAAAATATCTTCTCTCTTCCTGTCTATCCCCTCATTGAAATTGCGGATATCAAGCATATAATCAAAGACATCGTCGCTGGTGATAATGCGGATTTCCTCAGGCTTTTCCAGCGATTTTCTGCCTGAACATCTTGCCAGATATTCCTCAAAAAAGCTGGAACGGTTGTAAACGGAATCTCTTTCTGCTCCAAGCTTATCTGCAATAACATTTAAAGCCGTGCTCTTCCCGCAGCCGTTTCCCCCGTACAAAATAGTAACCGGCTCAAAATCTATTTGACGAAACCGTTTCTCTGACAGCACTCCAAATGGATAATAACTGTCATAACAGGTTCTCTTTACAGACATAAAAAAATCAAATTCCTCATCCTTCTCCGGAAATTGAAACGTCTCCAAATATATCATGTCGTCTTCTGTCTCCTTTATTTCATCTGCCTTTCACTATACCCCATATTTCTCCTTCGGACAATCAAAATTTCCCGTATCATACTGTCTGAATTGACAAAGCCCTTCTGCGAATATATACTTGTATCAAGAATAAATTGTGAGGAATAAAACATGACTGAACTGAAAAATACCTCTTTCCTGCCTGAAAGAATGCAGGTTTTAAGCGGCAGCGTCCTGAAAGTCATTGCCATGGTCATTATGCTGATTGACCACTCGGCGCTTGTACTGCTTACCGGATATGAGCCTGCCCGCCAGACTCTGTTCACCCTGAACGAACGGAATTATGACCTGTACCGTGTCTGCAGAGATGTTGGGCGGGCTGCTTTTCCGATTTTCTGCTTTCTTCTTGTGGAGGGCTTCCTTCATACACGGAACCGTTTCAAATACGGCAGAAACCTTCTTATCTTTGCCTGTATTTCTGAAATCCCGTGGAATTTCATGTTCTCGAATACATGGCGCTACCAGAAACAGAATGTATTTTTCACCCTGTTTCTTGGCTATGCAGCATTCTGCGCCATCGAGTATTTCTGGGAAAAGCGTTCCATGCAGCTTCTGTGTGTACTGGGACTTCTGACCGTCTCCGTATTTCTGGATGCGGATTATGGCTGGAAAGGCTTCATCTTCCTCCTCATTATGTACTGGTTCCGCAGCGAAAAAACTGCTCAGGCAATTATCGGAAGCTGCTGGCTCTACTATGAATGGAAGGCTTGTTTTGCCTTTATCTCCATCAACATGTACAATGGAAAGCGCGGTTTCATTAAAGGTAAATTTGCAAAATATTTCTTCTATGCTTTTTACCCGCTGCACATTACCATTCTGGTAATCCTGCGAAATATCCTGTTTGGATAATATCTGTATTTTCAAAACAAAAACACCGCCTCTGTCTCTCGGTCCTGAAAGACGGGGGCGATGTTTTTTTACAGAGCAGCCTTCATATTCTGCTTTTATTTTCAAAATCTGTTACCACGGAAGATATTCTCCCTCTTCTGCATCAAAGTAATACCATCCATTGCCTCTTCCAATCGGACTTCCGTCTGATCCTGCCTGCTGATAAGGAATATAGGAATTCGTCCCTCCATCCCAGGAATAAAGGTCATGTGGGTCGTTAATCTCACCGGATTCCTCCATAGCAGCTTTCCGCGCATCCAGCTCATTCCAGTAATATGCCTCGCCGTTGCTGTCATAATTGCTGTAATCCTCTTCAGAACTTCCTCCCGGCTGACTGAAGTCTCCATAAGATACTCCGTTGTCGTCATACCAGATTCCATCCTCTCCGCGGTTGATCCTCACCTCGCTGAGGTCTTTCCTGTAGACTGTGATGGACGTCCACGGTTCCGTCGAAAAGCCCAGTTCTTCCATAGAATCTTTTTCCTCACTGTCTAAATCCCCATCATAAAGCTCATTGGAATCCCAGCCCTGCTCCGGTATTTCCGTAGGCGCTGTGTTCTGAGAAGCTGTCTGGTCATTTTTATCAGTCCCCTGTACAGGCGTCTTTTCTTTTTCGGCAGAAGCTGTTTTTTTATCATCTTTTTTACCGGTCTGTTTCTTTGAATTTTCAGAAATCTTCTCCGTCTGAGTCTCAGAAAGCTTCCCTGCTTTCCTGTTAAGGCTGCAGCCTGTTATTGCACTCCCCAGCGCCAAAGTCAAAATAAGCAAAACAACAGTCTTCTTCATTCTCACCCTCTCCTTTTATTATCATTTTTGTTATAATATAAAGCAACTGTCTGTTTCATATATTTTGATTATAGCACTGTCTGCTCTCATCCTGTAATTCGAAATTTACTGTTTCTCCACTACCTCTCCTGCGCATTTGTAAATACTGTCTGCAGGAATACATCCTCTCACAGAGGAAAGAGGATAGATATTACAGTTTCTTCCGATAACTGTTCCCGGATTGAGTACGGAGCCGCAGCCCACTTCTACATTATCGCCCAGCATGGCGCCGAATTTCTTTAATCCTGTTTCAATCTTTTCTTCCCCGTCTTTTACTGTGACAGTTTTCTTGTCAGATTTCACATTAGAGCAGATGGAGCCTGCTCCCATGTGCGATTTATAGCCGAGAACTGCATCCCCGACATAATTATAATGAGGAACCTGTACCTTGTTAAAAAGCACTGCATTTTTAAGTTCTGTAGAATTTCCCACAACTGCGCCCTCGCCTATAATGGCTTTGCCGCGGATGAACGCGCAGTGACGGATTTCTGCATCTTTTCCGATGATTACCGGACCGTTGATACATGCCGTCGGAGCTACTTTAGCGCTTTTTGCAATCCAGATGTCGCCTTCCTGATAGTCATATTCCTGCGGACTTAAAGTTTTTCCCAGCTTTACAACGAAATCGCCGATTTCCGGAAGCACTTCCCACGGATAGGTTTTTCCTTCAAACAGCTCCGCTGCAATAGTCTCTTTTAAGTCCAGTAGATTGCTGATCGTAAAATCCTTCATCATAATATTTTTCCTCCTCGTCAAAAAACCGTCAGGACTTCTTTTTCACAGTCTCCGGCTTCTTATAGTTCTGCGCTGCAGCATCAAAAAACTGCCGCAGGGCATATTGAAAATTACTATCCTCCACCTGTTTCGTGCGGATTCGTACAAAACGCTCCAGTTTATCCATATACTCCTGCTCTGTGATGCTTCCCTCTGCCACATAGGTGAGACCTTTTTCCCAGCTTGCAGTAAGTTCAGGATTGAGAAGCTGCCGAATGGAGCAGTTCACCACATCAAAAATCATCTCTCCCAGTAAAGTGGGAGTAATCACCTGTGTTTTTTTATTCAGAGACAGGTATTTAATGTGAAAGAGCTTCTTTAAGATTTCCGCTCTGGTGGCGCTTGTTCCGATTCCGCTGCCCTTAATCTGAGCGCGGAGCTCCTCATCCTCAATAAGCTGCCCCGCATTCTCCATTGCAAGAATCATGGAACCGGAATTGTAGCGTTTCGGCGGCGAGGTCTCCCCCTCCTTAATGCCAAGTCCGCTAACCGACAGTATATCACCCTTTTTCAGCTTCTGCAATGCTCCAAGGAGCGCTGCATTACAGGAAACCTCGCTGTCATCCTCCTTTTTTTCCTCATCGGAGGCTTTTTTCCCCGCAAAAGAATTGGATGCAATCTTCAAGTACCCTTCCTCCAGAAGAACTTTAAATGAAGAAAAGAAAGACTCTCCCTGAATCTTCGTCACAAGACTTACCTTCTGATAAATCGCCGGAGGATAAAAAATACATAAGAAGCGGCGCACTATCGTTTCGTACACCTTCTGCGAAGTGGAGGAAAGGCTTCCAAGCGCGTTCAGTCCCTGCCCTGTGGGTATGATCGCATAATGGTCTGTAATCTGTTTATCATTTACATATCTTGTCTTCGCAATATTTTTCCAGTTTCCAAGTTCAATTGCTCCTGCTGCCGCCTCTCCTGCCTGCGGGTATCTGGTAAGTCCGGAAAGATTCTTATAAATCTCCTTCGCCACAGCCGTAGAAAGAACACGGGCATCTGTTCTTGGATATGTCACGAGCTTCTTCTCATAAAGCTCCTGCACGATTCTGAGAGTTTCGTCCGGACTTATTTTAAAGAGTTTGGAGCACACATTCTGGAGTTCTGCAAGGTTAAAAAGAAGGGGCGGATTCTTCGTCTCTTGTTTGCGCTCTGCTTTTTCCACCGTACAGGTAAGAGGAACAGTCACAGAAAGCTCCTGTATCAGCTTCTGCGCATCCTCTTTTTGCTTAAATCCATTCTCTTTATATAAAAGAGGGGACTGGAAATAGCGGCTTCCCTCCACTGCTTTCCACTCAGCCTCAAACTTCTCATTTTCCAGCGAAATACTGCTGAGCACACGATAAAAAGGAGTCTTTACGAATGCCCTGATTTCCCTTTCTCTGCGGACGACCATCCCAAGAACACAGGTCATTACCCTTCCCACAGAAATTGCCTGATATTTGGTATTCAGATAATTGGACACACTGTTTCCATATCTAAGAGTCAAAACTCTGGAAAAATTAATTCCCATAAGATAATCTTCCTTCGCCCGAAGATACGCCGAAGCAGAGAGATTGTCGTATGCGGATAAATCCTTTGCCTCCCTGATTCCCCGAAGAATTTCCTCTTCTGTCTGGGAATCAATCCAGACTCTCTTTTCTTTTTTTCCGTGAACCCCTGCCATCTGCGCCACAAGACGGTAAATATACTCTCCTTCCCGTCCGGAGTCCGTACAAACATAAATCGTGTCAATATCCGCTCTGTTCAGAAGCCCCTTTACAATCGTAAACTGTTTCTGAACAGCAGGAATCACCTCGTACTTAAATTCACGCGGCAAAAAAGGCAGGGTATCTAAACTCCACCTTTTGTATTTCATGTCGTATTTTTCGGGATAGCTCATAGTAACCAGATGCCCTACGCACCAGGTTACTACACAATCTTCTGATTCGAGATATCCGTCTTTTCTCTGTCCGTTAATTTTTAAAGCTTTTGCAAACTCCTGCGCTACGCTGGGTTTTTCTGCTATGTATAAAGCCTTTGCCATTATTCGTCTGCACTCATCTTTCTAAGCGGCCATGCAAGCAGCAAAGCGCCGCCAACCATATTTCCAAGTGTTACTACCACCATGCTCTTAAGCATTGCAGTCACAGACAACCCCGGTACAAGAAACGCCCCTGCAACAAAATTTCCCATGTTTGCGATACAGTGCTCAAATCCGCTTACAACAAAGCCCGAAATACACATCACGATCATCAGGAATCTTCCTGCCTCGCTCTTTAATTTCATTCCGCAGAGAACGCCAAGGCAAACAAAGAAGTTACATAAAACAGCGCGCATAAACATCTGACCAACCGGAATTGCCAGTTTATTTCCCATAAATCCCGCATAATAATCTGCGGTGCCGGAAGCTCCTGCTCCCACAAAGATCAGCGCCATGAGCGCACAGCCCACAAAGTTTCCGACATAGCTTACCAGCCATACCTTTCCAACCTTTCCCCAACTGACCTTTTTATCAAAAGCTCCGAATGCCATCACCATATTGTTTCCTGTGAACAGCTCCCCTCCAATCATGGAAATCAGAAGAACTGCCAGTGAAAACACAATGGCTCCAAGGAATTTTCCCCATGCAGGCATAGACTCAGAAAAAATATTTCCCACTACATTCGAGAAAATCATGGCAACATCAATGAAAAATCCTGCCATAACCGCTCTCATAAAGTATTTCACAAAGTTGCTTTCCAGCAGCTTTGCTTTGCCTGCCGCAGCATTGGAAACCTTCTGTACATCTTCGTAATTCATAAAAAATACCTCCTCCGTTACAATCAGTCATGGCACATATTATACCACTACGTTATGATTTTAACAATATTTTTTGTGCATTTTTTATAAATTTTACCTGCTATTAATTATAAATATTACCATTTCCACCACGAACAAAGCCAAACATATGGATATTGTTCTCTCTTGCAAGCCTTACAGCCTCGCCTGTCACAGCGGAACGCGATACCACCCACGAAATTCCGGCTCCTATGATTTTTTTGAGATAATCTCCTGAAATCCTTCCCGTGGTAAAAATCACTGCTCTGGAAAAATCCACTTTCTGTTTTAACCCTCTTCCTATCACTTTGTCAAGAGCATTGTGGCGTCCTATATCCTCATAGCTGCAGATTACCCTGTCGTCCACCATCATCGTACAGCAATGAGCGCATCCGGTATCTGCGAAAAGCTCTCCGGGATGTCCAAAAATTTCGTCTGCCCGTGCGAACAGCTCCACGATGTCAGGTTCGGAAGAAATTTCTGCTGTCTCTTCCTTTGCAGTAGGATGCTTTTCGCCCAAAATCGCATGAATTTCGGATTTTTCGAAGGAAACATCTACCCGTTCTACCTGCTCTGCACAATCTATACAGCCATTGGAAAAAAGAAGACCAATCACCAGTTCCTCCAGATTTTCCGGTGTACAGCTAATCCAAAGGCTTTCTCTTCCCCAGGTTTTTACCTCAAAGCGAAACTCCGTTGCTGTCTCGTCTGTTACATTTATAACCTTTCCATTTTCAAATCTCTGAATCTGTACGTTTTCTTTCTTCATGCCAATACCTTTCTGCTTGCTATTTTTTTCTCATTCTGTTATACTTAATTCAATTCTTTTGGGCGTCGTTGGGTAACTGGTGTGCCCCCTGGTCTTCAAAACCTGTGTTGGATGTTAACCGCATCCTGGGTGAGTTCGATTCTCACAGGCGTCCGCCAAAAAAAATCTGACATTCTTACACATCTCTTACTGTCAATCTTTAATCCTTACCACAGCAGCTTTAATTCTTCCGTAAATTCATGTAATTCTTCCTCTGACACTGTACGCATGTCCAGAATCACTCTGTCATTTTTTATATGTACAATAATGGGTACCGGAAGACTTCGCATTCTTGCGGCAAGCGCCTCGCAGCTCTCGCTTTTTGGCATAACAGTCACCGCATAGCTTGGTATTTCTTCTGTAGGCATGGAACCGCCCCCCAGCATGGCTCTGCTCTTTTGCACTTCCACCTTTTCTTTCACTCCTGCGCTTTTCAAAGCCTCACAGACTGTCTGCGCCCGTTCCCTTACTTCGTTTACAGGCGTGGTAATCATCCTCAGAACCGGTATATTTTTCACAGCCCTCTCTTCATCCCTGTATTCACGGAAAGTAGCCTCCAAAGCTGCAATTGTGCATTTATCAAGGCGGAAGGCGCGCATCAGAGGATGGTTTTCCATTGCTTTAATGTATGTTTTCTTTCCTGCGATGATTCCTGCCTGCGGTCCGCCAAGGAGTTTATCACCCGAAAAACATACAAGATCCGCTCCTTTTTTCAAGGTTTCCTGTACTGTGGGTTCATGGGGAAGACCATATTTTTCCAGATTTACAAGAACGCCGCTGCCCAGATCCACAATTACAGGCAAATGATATTTTTCACCCAGTTCCACCAGCTCCTCCACAGAAACCTCCTCTGTGAATCCCATAATCTTATAATTACTTGTATGGACTTTAAGAAGCGCCCCTGTGTTCTCATTGATAGCTTTCTCGTAATCGGAGATTCTTGTGCGGTTGGTGCATCCTGTCTCGCGAAGAATGGCTCCGCTCTGCTCCATTACCTCCGGAATACGGAAACGTCCGCCAATTTCAATCAGCTCTCCTCTGGATACAATGACTTCCTTCCCTCTTGTGAGGGTGCTGAGAATCAAAGTCACGGCTGCCGCGTTGTTATTCACAGCAATCGCGCCCCCGGAACCTGTGATTTCTGAAATCTCTCCTGCATAATGCTCCCATCGTTTGCCGCGCTTTCCTGTTTCCAGATTATATTCCAGATTGGAATAACCGCCGAAGGTTTCAAGAACTGCTTCAAGCTGACGCTTTCCCAGAGGCGCGCGCCCCAGATTGGTGTGAAGAATAATCCCCGTAGCATTGAACACCTTACGCACGGACAGAGCGTCTGTTTCTTTCACCTTCTTTATTATCTGTGCGCCAAGACCTTCCATTTTTGAAGCAAACAGCTCCGGAGACTCTATTGCGCTTCTTCGCAGTTCTTCCAGACACTGCCGTATTCCATCCACTACTGCGCCATGCCCATACACAGAGCACAATTCCTGTATTTCTTTTTCTTTTAGTAATGTATCTACTTTCGGTATTTTTCTGAAAAGCTCTTCTTTTTTTCCCTCACTCATATCAATTCTTTACCTTCAGGATTCTCCCTTCTTCTGTTTTTCTGGTAAATCCATTTTTGTCAAAATGCTCAAGAAGCGCAACTGCCACCTTTCTGGAACACCCCAGATAATCGCGAAATTCTCCGAGAATTACCACAGGTTTTTCCTGCGCCATCTCTGCAAAGGCTTTTTTTGCCTTTTCATAATAGTCCCTGTGTACGCAATACTGCGTATCAAGGCGAATCAATGTCTTCTTATTCAGAAGGGAAGTAAAAACTGCCTGAAATTTCTTCTGATTCCGATGCTCTTTTCCATAGAGTTCCGTAGTCAGAGGCGCAAATCCCGCTTCCAGATAATAGCGGATAATTTCCTGCATAATCGCATCCTCATCTTCCTTTACAACTACCTTGAACCGCTTTTTACTGAGCATTCCATGCTGTTCTTTAATAATCTTTTCTTCTTTCAGAAGATTCAGAACTGCATCCGCAATCCGTGTTTCCGGAAAGCCTAACCTGCTTCTGGCTTCCTCTATCCCCATTCCCTCCTTTAAGGGATAGGTTTTGTGAAACTCATCCAGAAATTTCTCTGTTTTTCTGCGGTAAAAATCAAATTCCTCTCTGTGAATATACGTTTCTTCGTAAAGACAGAGGATTTTTTTCTCTTCCTCCAGCTTCTTAGCCGCATTTTTTACCTTTGAGCGGTCAAGAGAGCTGCGCCTGCATAATTCCTGAAGGTCGCAGAAATATCCCCAGTGTTCTCTAAGGGAAACTTCCAGCATTTCCTCCTGAGTACCTTTTTCTTTTATCTCAAAAGATTTCAGAGCTTTTTTATCATTTTTGCGATGCTTCGCAGGACAGGCGTCAAGGATTACCCCTCCGCCGATTGTCTCCGCAGGAGAATAGAAGCGAATAACAAATCGGTCGCCTTTTCGAACCACTGTTTCTTCTTCCAGACGAAGCTGCGCATAGCAGCTCTCCCCTGCTTTCAGTTCCTCTCTGTCCATAAGGATAATTTTGCCCAGCAGTTCTTTTGTCCCGTGATAAATATGTACGCGGCTGCCATGCCTGATAATACGTTCCGTATGTTTCAGAGCTTCCACCCGAACGTCTGCCATATGAGTCGGATACATACTGTTTTTCAGAGCAAGAACGTCTCCGCGGAGAATTTCTTCTTTTTTGCGGTCAGGAATGTTTACAGCCACTCGCTGACCTGCATATGCAACGTCTGTATTTGCTTCATGTACCTGAATACTCCTGATTTTTACAGGAGCATTTTCCGGATAAAGGACTGCCTCCTGCTCTTTTTTTATTTTTCCCTCCGCAAGAGTTCCTGTGACGATCGTTCCAAATCCTTTCAATGTAAAAACACGGTCAATGGGAAGACGGAAATTATTCATCTGTCCGCGCTCCGGAAGCTCCCTGCACATCTGATAAAGAACCTCCTTCAGTTCATCCAGTCCTTCTCCTTTATAGACAGACACCGGCACAACAGGAGCATCTTCCAGAAACGTCCCCTCTGTCAGTTCTCTGACATCCTCTTCTACCAGTTCTACAAGCTCCGGCTCTGCAAGGTCTGTCTTGGTAATAACAATAACGCCTTTCTTTATTCCCAGAATAGACAAAATATCGAGATGCTCCACTGTCTGCGGCATAATTCCCTCGTCAGCCGCAACAACCAGCATCGCCAAATCCATGCCTCCCGCGCCTGCAAGCATATTCTTCACAAATTTTTCATGTCCGGGCACATCCACGATTCCTGCCCTGCTCCCATCCGGCATATCCAGATAAGCAAAGCCCAGTTCAATGGTAATGCCTCTCTTTTTTTCTTCCTTCAGACGGTCTGTTTCTATTCCTGTCAAAGCCTTGATAAGGCAGGATTTCCCGTGGTCCACATGTCCTGCCGTGCCAATAATCACATGCTTCATAAAACCTCATCTCCCGCTTCAAAATCCATTATTCCTTATTCTACCACAACCTTTCATTTATTTCACGATAAAAATAGAAAAAAAGGAGTCCCTGTCTTTACAGGAACTCCTTTGTATTTTATAACAATATTTACTTATTACAGTAAGTAGTATGTAAAAGATGATGCGCAATATGACTATTCGGCTCTTCAAGAAATTCATCGTAGATTTTTTTGATTGCCGGATTTTCATGGGATTTACGGATTGGAAGCGCTTTGTCATGGGCAAAGGTTGCCGCGCGTCTTGCAGCATATGCTTCCTCTCTGTCTGTATCCATCAGAAGCTTCGGTTGTCCGCCGCCGCTGACACAGCCCTCCGGACAGGTCATAACCTCAATAAAATGAAGATTTAAAGTGCCTGCCTTCACAGCTTCCAGCACAGGAATCACATTTTTAAGTCCTGTCACAACGCCGACTCTCAAATCCAGATCTCCAACTCTGATCGTAGATGTACGGAAACCTTCTGTACCGCGGACTGCCGTCACTTCCACATCCGGAATCGGCTGGCCTGTAACAAGCTCATATCCTGTACGGATAGCAGCCTCCATAACGCCGCCTGTAACGCCAAAGATTGTGCCTGCGCCTGTATAAAGTCCAAGAGGCTGGTCAAATTCCATCTCCTCAAGATTGTTCCAGTCAATTCCCATATCTTTAATAAGCCATGCCAGATCTCTGGTCGTAATCGCAACATCCACATCCCTGAAGCCGCTGTCCTTCATCTCCGGACGCTGGCACTCAAACACCTTGCAGGTACACGGCATAACAGAAACACTGTAAATATCCGCTCCTGATTTTTCCTCAAGCTGCGCTCCGTAGGTTTTGAAAATTGCCCCGCCAATCTGCTGCGGGCTCTTGGCTGTGGAAAGATGGTCTGTAAGCTCCGGATAATTGTTCTCCAGGAACTTCACCCATGCAGGACAGCAGGAGGTGAACATCGGAAGCACACCGCCCTGAGTCACACGCTTCACAAGCTCTGTACCTTCTTCCATAATGGTTACGTCAGCCGGGAAGTTGGTATCATACACTCTGTCAAAGCCCAGCGCATGAAGAGCTGCGGAAAGCCTGCCCGGTGTCAGAGTACCAAGCTCTGCGCCAAACTCCTCTGCAATCGCTACACGCACTGCAGGCGCGCACTGTACAATTGTGAATTTCTCTTTGTCAGCAAGCGCTGCTTTTACTTTATCCAGATTGCACACTGCATGAGCGGCAAATAACGGCTCCTGTACGCTATCCGGAATATTTCTTTCTTTTCTTACTTTCTCATAAGCCTCTTTGCCGTGTGTCAGAATGGAAACATAGGATTTACACTTCTGAACACACTGACCGCACATGATACATTTGTCTGTATCAATAGTCTGCGGTTTCCCCTGCTCTCCGACGATGGCATAGGCAGGACAAACTTCCGCGCACTCACGGCAGCCTGTACAAAGATTCTGATCAATTGCAACTATCATGAATTCCGCCCTCCCTTATCTCCAGTTTTTCGTCAGAAGCAGAGCTTCTGCTGCTTTTTTGTTTTTTTCTTCTCTTTCCGCCTCCGGATCAACGAGACGGAGCGCCTGATGAGGACAGACTCTCACACATGCAGGGCCTCCCTCGATTCCTTCACAGAGGTCGCATTTGGAAGCGAACACTCTGGTGTCTCCCATTGTCTGGGCAACCAGTTTTCCGTCCTTTGCATAAGGAAGAAGAGCGATCGCGCCAAAAGGACATGCCTGCATACAGTCCTTACAGCCGATACATTTCTCAGGATCTACGATTACCTGATTGTCAACGCGGCTGATCGCTCCCTTGGTACATGCGTTAAGGCAGGGCGCATCCTCACAATGTTTACACTGAATCGGCATACAGCCATCTTCAAATCTTGTAAGATACAGCTTGGGAGTCACCGGAACTGTAACCGTCCCCACTGTTTTTCCCACATGATTGCTCTTACGGTTATGGACGGTAAAGCATGCAACCTCGCATGCCTTACATCCGGTACATTTCGTGCTGTCGCCAACAACGAAACATCCTAATTCTTTTTTCATTTTTGAACCAGCCTCCTGTTATTCCTGCGGGTGTGTCTCACGGTATGTATTTCTTGCTGTTTCCGCACGTTTACGTTCCATGGCAGTGTTTAAATCTTCCTCTTTTACAAGAGTCAGAGCCTCTGTAGGACAGACTCTCACACATGCAGGACCTCCCGGCAACCCGTAACACAAATCACATTTATTGGCAACTTTTTTCTCAGAACCGTCTGCCTGCAGACAGCCTGTCTTCACCGTCATATTAATCGCACCAAACGGACATGCATCCATACAGGACTTACATCCCATGCAAATATCCGTATCAATCACCACACAGTGATCTTTCTGGGAAATCGCTCCTACAGGACATACTGCCATACATGCCGGATTTTCACAGTGCTTACACTGTACCGGAACGCTTAACCGGGCTGTCTTTACCATATGGAGCTTCGGGTTGAAGCTGTAGGAATCAGGATCAACCTCAAAAATATGTTTACCTTCATGTGCAACCACACAGCCGATCATACAGGTACGGCAGCCGATGCAAAGGTCCGGATTTCCTTTTACGAAGTAATTCATGCTTTCGCCCCCTTTCCGGTATCAATACCCATCTGGGCGCGGATATCTTCGTAAAGCTCTTTTACATGTCTTTCCGCCCACTCCTGATCTTTGATCTTTTCTACGCGGCAGGCGCAATATTTGTACTCCGGCGTATTACTGATCGGGTCAAGCTTGGCAGTTGTCAGCTCGTTGCAGGCGCCGATCCACCACTGGTAGGTCATATAAGTAGCGCCCGGTTTTACACGGTCTGTAGGCAGACATCGTGTAATACAATAGCCTCGTTTGGAAAGAATCTTGACAAGCTCTCCTTTTTCAAAGCCCATACGGCGGCAGTCTTCTGTATTCATCTGTACCCATCCCGGCTCGTCTTCCAGATTTCTGAGAGTACGGCAGTTACCTGTCATGGTTCGTACAGAATAATGGCCTACCTCACGGACTGTAGATAAGGTCATCGGATACTGGTCATTCTCCAGCTCTAACGGCGGATGCCAGTCAGTTCCGTAAAACAGTGCCTTATGATCCTTTGTGGCAAATACTCCGTCTTTATGAAGATACGGAGTACCCTTGTCTTCCATGGATTTATCACGGCACGGCCACTGAACGCCGCCGTATTTCTCCATTTTTTCGTATGTTGCGCCGGCAAAGCTTGGACACAGGTCAATCAGCTCGTTCCAGATTTCTTCTGTATTTTTGTAGTTCATCGGATATCCCATCGCTGTGGAAATCTCAGCAATGATCTGCCAGTCTGGCTTCAAATCTCCTTCCGGCTCAATGAGCTTGCGAACTCTCTGGAAACCGCGGTCTGCACAGGTATATACGCCCTCGTTCTCGCCCCATGCAGTTGCAGGGAGAATGACGTCTGCGTAAAGACCTGTCTTATTCATATAAATATCCTGCATCACAACGAAGTCGCACTTGTCCAGCGCTTCTCTTACCTCAGCAAGGTCCGGATCGGACTGCGCCGGATCTTCACCGAAGATATAATATGCGTGAATTTTCTTTTTCTCATCTGTTTCGTGAAGAATTCTGTGAGGTACGTGAGTAATCGGACATCCGATTTTATCGGAAAGCGGTACTCCCCATGCCTTTTCAAATTTTTCGCGGTTTTCCGGAACTGTAACATTCTGGTATCCCGGATAGGAATTCGGCAGCGCGCCCATATCGCAGGCACCCTGTACGTTGTTCTGTCCGCGGACAGGTCCGATTCCCATGGAAGGACCGCCGAAGTTTCCGGTCATAAGAGCAAGGTTTGCAAGGCCCTTTACAACATCTACTGCCTGTGTAAACTGGCACACACCCATGCCGTAGAGAATCATGGCAGGTTTCGTTGTCGCGTACAGTCTTGCCGCCTTACGGATTTCTTCTGCCGGAATGTGAGTGATAGGCTCTGCATATTCCGGTGTATATTTTTCAATTACTTTCAGGAATTCATCAAATCCCTTTGTATGTTCTGCGATAAACGCATCGTCTGTCAGTCCCTCTTTCCAGATGACATGAGCCATCGCATTTACAAGAGCAAGGTTGCTTCCGCCCTTAAGCTGTAAATGTATATCGGAAATACGCGCGGTTTCTGTCACACGTGGGTCAACACAGATAATTTTCATTCCCTTCTGTTTGCCGCGGACAATACGTCTCGCTACGATCGGATGGGAATCTGCTCCGTTATAACCGAAGCAAAGTAAACAGCCTGCATCCTCGATCTCCGGGATGCCCATTGACATTGCGCCTGAACCTAAAGAATACAGTAGACCCGCTACCGAAGGCGCATGTCATATTCGCGCGCAGTGATCGACATTGTTTGTACCGATACATGCGCGCATGAATTTCTGCATCAGATAATTGGCTTCATTTCCCGCACCTCGTGCAGAACCTGTACCCATAATGGAATCAGGACCATATTTCTCCTTAATCTCTCCCAGACGTTTGGCAACGTAGGAGATTGCTTCCTCCCAGGAAACCTCCTCGAGAGGTGATTTCTTACCGCCTTTGCGGATCATTGGTTTGCGGAGACGTTTCGTCAGGATCTGAGGATCGTTGAGATAGTCCCAGCCATAATGACCTTTCAGGCAGAGAGTTCCGGCATTTGTTCTTCCCTGCGCCGGAACAGCTTCCACAATCTTATTTTTATCCGCATCGATTGTGAACATAATCTGGCAGCCTGCTCCGCAGTACGGGCAGGTTGTCTGGACTTGTTTCAAAGCCATGGCAATACCCTCCTTCTCGTGTGTTCATTTCACGCACACTTTTTTTTATTTTACCACCATCATTTTTCTACTTCAAGATATCCATAAAAAATATCGAGAAAAGTTTCACAATCTCGTCAATTTTCCTATTTTTTCATGCGTTTTTCCAGCAAATCTGCACAATTTTTTATGTCCTCAAGTCCCACAACCGGCACTCCCTCCACCTGAAGCTCCGTATCTGTCACAAGAGCCATCAGAGTTTTCGGGCAGCAGACACTTTCCTTCGAATTTCCTTTTCTTACAAGTTCAAATTTCGGATAAGGGGAATCCTTCATCCCCTCCAGAAGAATAATGTCTGCCTCAGGAAAAAATCCCACCAGACTTTCCACCTTCATATCAGGCTCTTTTTTCTGGATCATCCACTTGTTTTTTGAAAAAATGCAGGTGCCGTAAGCACCTGCCTGATTCATCCGATATGTATCTGTCCCTTCCACATCTCCCTGAAATTCATGGCCGTCATGCTTGATCACCGCAACCCGATAGCCGCGGGCGGTAAGTTCCGGCACCAGCTTTTCAAGAAATGTGGTTTTCCCCGAATTTTTCACACCGCTCACTGCGGCAAGAAAGGGTTTCTTTACAGCATCCATACGTGTACCTTCTCTCCTTTTTCGATACAGCCGCTGCCTGCCGGAATATCAAGGAAACAGTTGCACCCCCGCAGCGTACCGATTGCGCCCGAGGAAAAAATCCCCTGAGGAAGAAAGACCTCTCCGTTTCGGTAGACTGCGCGGACAAAACGTCTCACTCTGCTCTTTTTGGGAAATTCCATGCAGGCAGTACCATCCTTTTGTTCCATATAAAAAATTTCATTTCCTGTCATTTCCTGAAGCATAGGTCTTAGAAGCAGCTCCAGATTCGCCATTGCCCCAAAGGGGTTTCCGGACAGGGAAAGAATCAGCGTATTTTTATATACGGAAAAAATTGTCGGCGTACCCGGCTGGATTTTTACTTTCCAGAAGATTTTTTCTGCGCCAAGAAGCTTCAACGCGCCGTGAAGAATATCCTTTTTCCCTACAGACACTCCTCCTGTTGTCACTATGATATCCGCATCTTCTGAAGCCTTCTTTAAATCCCGCGCAACTCCTTCCTCGCTGTCGTCGGAGTGAGCCACGGAAGCCGGCATGACTCCCAGCTCATGGAGACGGGATGCAACCATCATACTGTTGGAATCATAAATTTTTCCCGGTTTTAAGGGAAGCCCCGGACGACACAGCTCATCTCCCGTTGCAAATACACGAATCACCGGCTTACGGTATACCTTCACCTGCGTCCGTCCGATTCCTGCCAAAATCCCCTGCTCTGCAAAGGTAATCCTGATTCCGGAAGTAATCAAAAGCGTATCTTTCTTATAATCCTCTCCCTGAAAACAGTAATTGTCAAACGCTTTCTGTTCTTTATAAATTTCCACGGTATCTTCCCCGTAGTCCGTATCCTCCTGCTTCACCGCAGTGTCTGTCCCTTTCGGAAAAGGCCCTCCTGTCATAATCCGGTAACACTCTCCGGGCTGCGCCTGAAAGGACTGCCCGTCATCCCCTGCATAGATACAGCCTGCCACTGTAAGCTTCGCAGGAGAATCAAAAGATGCTCCCTGCAAATCCTCCGAGCGCACTGCATAGCCGTCTACCGGAGACCTTGGGAACGGCGGATTATCCACAGCCGCATAAATGTCCTCCGCAAGAATATAGCCCCCTGCATCTTTTACTTCCACTATTTCCGTATCTGTGATTTTCTGCACATGCTCTTTGATAAGCTCCACAGCCTGTTCCAGAAAAACTCCCTCTGTCATTCTATCTTTCCTCTTTTCTCATACTCCAAAAGAAGCTCATATTCCTTTGGCGTATTGATATTTCCCACCTGCCACTCCTCCAGAGGGATTTCGCAGGTCTCGTAGCCCCACTGGTTCAAAATCCGGAAAACCCAGCAGGATTTTTCCCGAATCACTTCGCCGACAGCATCCGCCATCTTTACAGGGTAAATGCCAATAAGAGGCTCCTCCCTGTCCCCATGAGCCAGAAGAAGCGGAAGCTCCCCCTGTCCCTGCATACACTTCTCCTCATGTGCAGCCAGAAGAGCTTCCAGCACTTTAAGGGGAATCTGGGGCACATCTACAGGAAGTACCAGACAATACGGCGTTTCCATAACCTTCATGCAGGCGTGAAGCCCTCCTAAAGGTCCTCTGTCTTTATAAATATCTTCCACAACCCGGACGTCTGCTTCTTCCATGAAATGACCGGAGAGAAACTTCTGCCTGATTCCAAGCTGCTCTGCCTTATCTATCAAATGTCTCGGAAACGTCTTGCCATTCAGGAAAAGTCCTGCCTTGTCCTTCCCCATGCGGCTGCTCTTCCCCCCTGCCAGGAGGAGGAGGGAATAGTTTCCTTCCCGTTTTTTCTGCATTTTTTCCACTTCCCTTGAATGGATTTTTTTATTCTTCGATATCCTCCGCAGGCTCCGCCGGGATAAACACCCTGGTCTTCGCCTTCTCGTCTTTTTTTCTGTTTGCCGCTGCCTCCGTAGCTTCCTTACAGAATTCCATCTGTGAATTTACAAGAACCTTGCCCCGTTTGTCCGTTTTTACATAAGTTCCGTCTGCCTGAAGGATGTGAGCTTTTACATTATCCCTGAATTCCAAGTCAAGAATATGCGTGATTTCTTTTTTGATTTCCTCATCCTCCACCGGAAAAACAATTTCCACACGGCGGTCAAGATTACGCGGCATCCAGTCTGCGCTGCCCATATAAATTTCCGGACTGCCTCCGTTTTCAAAGTAAAAAATACGGCTGTGCTCCAGAAATTCACCCACTATAGAACGCACATGGATATTTTCGCTGACTCCCGGGATTCCTACCTTCAGACAGCAGATTCCTCTCACCAGAAGCTCCACCTGCACGCCGCAGGAAGACGCATAGCAAAGCGCAGCCATAATTTTCGGGTCGCAAAGAGAATTAATTTTTGCCCGAATCAGAGCCGGAAGCCCCTCTTTCGCATTTTTCGCCTCTCTCTTGATCATCTTCAGGAAACGCTCTTTCATCCAGATAGGCGCAACAATCAGCTCATTCCAGCGCTTCGGTTCAGAGTAACCGGAAAGCATATTAAATACAGCCGTAGCATCCTCCCCAAACCGCTCGTCACAGGTAAAAATACCGCAGTCTGTATAAAGCTTCGCTGTAGAGTCATTATAGTTTCCGGTAGCCAGATGTACATAGCGACGGATTCCCGCCTCTTCTCTTCTCACAACAAGGGTAATCTTACTGTGCGTCTTCAGTCCCACAAGGCCATAGATAACATGACATCCCGCTTTCTCCAGCTTCTTCGCCCAGACAATATTATTTTCCTCGTCAAAGCGCGCCTTTAACTCCACAAGAACAGAAACCTGTTTGCCATTTTCGGCAGCCTGGGCAAGGGCGGCAATAATCGGCGAGTTGCCGCTGACACGGTAAAGGGTCTGCTTGATTGCAAGTACATCCGGATCCTTCGCAGCCTGACGGACAAAGTTTACAACAGGGTCAAAGCTCATATACGGGTGATGCAGAAATACGTCTCCCTCACGGATTACGGAAAAGATATCTTTGTCATTTCTGAATGCCGGCACAGGAGCAGGCGTATATTTCGGTGTTTTAAATTCATCGAAGCCTTCCAGAGAGTACACCTTCATCAGCATCGTAAGATCCAGAGGACCGCTGATTTCAAAAATATCCTCATCCTTAATTTCAAATTCCGTTTTCAGGATTTTAAGAAGGCGTTTATCCATCTTGTCTTCAGCTTCCAGACGGATGACCTCTCCCCACTGGCGTTTCTTAAGCTGCTTCTGGATTTCCACAAGCAGGTCTTCCGCCTCGTCCTCGTCAATGGTAAGATCCGCATTTCGCATGATGCGGTAAGGATGGGCGCAGACAACGTCATAGCTTAAAAACAGTTTATCAATATTACGCTCAATAATTTCTTCCAGAAGAATCACTGCAGTCACGCCGTCTTTGCCGGAAGGAATTGTAATTACACGGGGCAGTACGGACGGAACCTGTACAGTCGCAAAAAGCAATTCTCCCTTTTTCTTATCTTTCTTTGTAATCAGCGCTCCAATATTCAGCGTCTTATTTCTGATAAGCGGAAACGGTCTTGACGAATCCATAGCCATCGGCGTCAGAACAGGATAAACATTGTCTTCAAAATAGCTGTCTACAAATTCTTTCTGCTTTTCTGTCAGTTCCTCATGGCTCACAACAAGATGAAGTCCTGCTTTTTCCAGCGCCGGAAGAAGCGCACGGTTAAGGGTATTATACTGTACATGCACCAGCTCGTGCGTCTGGACGCTGATTTCCTTTAACTGCTCCTTAGCGGTCATTCCGGCGATATCTGTTTTCTGATACCCTGCGTGAACCTGATCCTTGAGAGAAGCCACGCGCACCATAAAAAACTCATCCAGATTGGACGCTGTGATACTTAAAAATTTAAGCCTGTCAAAAAGCGGCAGATTTTTGTCTCTGGCTTCACTCAAAACACGCTCGTCAAATTTCAGCCAGCTCAACTCCCTGTTTACAAAATATTCACTTTTTTCAAAATTTTTGATATCCATAAAATCCTCCCCCTATGCTCTTCCCTTACGTCTGAGCTTGAGTCCAATACCAAATACTTCCTCAAAAAATTCTACCTTATCTTTCAGAAGCCCCAGTTCCAGAGAAACGTCCTGACTGGAATCTACGATCATCTGAAGCTCCCTGTCTTTGAGAACGGTTTTAATCCCTCTGATTTTCTGATAGTGGCTTCTGTCCATTGCATTTGCAAGCCGCAGAATAGCCGCCATTTTCGCAATTGTCATATAACTCGTTCTGTCGATTCCTGCTTTCATTTTCAGTTCATCGTAAACAGTAAGCGGAATGGAGTTGAAGCGCACTGCCCAGGCAATCATTTCCCTTTCCTCTGTGGAAAGACCGATAATTTCCGTGGACATGATAATCTGGTAAGAACATTCCGCTACATCCCCCATACTGATGTATTTGCCGCAGTCATGGAGAAGGGCTGCAATCTGCAGAAGAAGCCTTTCTCTCGCAGTCATTCCGTGAACCTTTTTCATACTGTCAAAAATATCAAGACAGAGATTCATAGTTCCCTGAATATGACTCTTTCCGCTGGAGTAGCGTTTGGCAATGTTTCTTGCTGTTACAAGAATGTCATTTTCAAAATTATGTACGCTTTTTATAAATTTCTTCTTTTCTGCAAAATCATATGCAATTCCATCAAGAAGCGATACTCCCGGCGCCCAGAGAGCTTCCGCGTTAAACACATCAATAAAGCTTTTGCAGACAATCATGGTCGGTACCACAAGAGCCGCATATTCGGGGTCAATTTCCATTTCTTCTGCAAGAACCTGCTCTGATTTATGCACCGTATTCTCATAACGCTGCATAAACTCTTCTTTTGTAATGATATTATCCCGCATTTCTTCCTGAAAAATCGTATCTGTGATAAAATCTCCCATAAGAATCACATTTTTTACATCTCTGTCCCTGAGATGGAGCCTCTGGAAGCTTACTATATCATTTCGGATAAATTCTTCTACAAGGCGGTCATAATGAATCGTTGTTTTTTCCAGATCTTTCAGACGCTGGCGGATTCTCAGGCTTCCCATTTTAAGGCACTGAGTCGTAACAAGAGAATCCTTATCAAAAAGAGATACCTGCAGGCTTCCCCCGCCTACATCCAGAATGGCTGTACCCTTCTGAATCATCTTTTTAAACCCGTTTTCTATGGCTGCAATCGATTTATAGCCAAGGAAATGCTGTTCTGCATTGCTCAGAACTTCTACTTTAAGCTGTGTCCTTTGATAAATCTGATCTGTGACAAGAATCGGATTCTCAAGTTCACGAAATGCACTTGTCGCACAGGCTCTGTACTCTTCTACCCCAAAATCTGCCATGATCCGCTTAAAATCATTCAGAACTTCGCACAGAATATCAATCATTTCTTTATCCATCTTGCGCTCTGAGTAAACGCCTTTTCCCACTTCCAGACTGTATCGGATATCATTCAATTCTCTGAAGCCGAATTTTTTTGACAATTCAAAAATCTTCATACTGACTTCATAAGAACCGATGTCAATTGCTGCAAATGTGGTTACTGCCATTGTAAAATCCCCTTTCTACTTTAGTTTTGCCTGATGCTTTCAGTTTTCTATTGTGCCAAGAATATGGTCAATAAACTGCTGGGCTGTCCTTCCCGTCAATCCCCCGTGGGAAAGCTCCCATTTATTTGCTTCCAGAAGAAGCTTCTCCTCCGGCATAGTCACACCGAAACGCTGCGCCAGAGTCTTCACTATATTCTGAAACTCTTTTTTATTCGGCGCTCCAAAATAAATACGCACACCGAAACGGTATACAAGAGAAAGCTTCTCCTGTACCGTATCCGATGAATGAAGGTCATCCTCATCCATAATTTCCAGCTTGTCTCCGGCGCGTTCTCTTACCAGATGTCTTCTGTTGCTTGTCGCATAAATCAGAATATTATCCGGCTTCTTCTCCAGTCCGCCTTCGATCACTGCCTTCAGATATTTATATTCTATCTCAAATTCTTCAAAAGAAAGATCGTCCATATAGATAATAAATTTATAATTTCTGTTCTTAATCTGAGCGATTACATCATTCAAATCCTGAAACTGGTGCTTGTACACTTCTATGATACGAAGCCCTCTGTCATAATACTTATTGAGGATTCCCTTGATGCTGGATGATTTTCCGGTTCCCGCATCCCCGAAAAGGAGGCAGTTATTCGCCTTTCTTCCCTCCACGAAAGCTTCTGTATTCTCAATCAGCTTCTGCTTCGGAATCTCATATCCTACCAGGTCTTCCAGATTCACATGGGCTGTTCTGGTAATCGGTTCAATGACAACCTCCCCGTTTACATCATGCCCCACACGGAATGCCTTGTGAAGTCCAAGCTTACCCACTCCGAAATCTTTATAAAACTGCACCATATCCGCTTTAAATTCTTCTGTGCTTTTTGCTGCTGCCAGAGTTTTGCTCATCTCGCAGATACGGTCCCTTATCCTCTTGTTAAACATCTTGCTGTTTGTATCCGTATTTGTGTAATCGCACAGAACCCGGCAGCAGGAGGTATCAAAGCTTCTGTCAAATACCATGAGGTCAAAATCGTACCATTCTTTAAAAATAGTGAAATCGTAAAGTGCCAGTTCATTGATGCTGCCTGCCGCCTCTCCGCGAATCTCACACGCCCTGCTGAACGCGTTTTCGTGATTGACCAGAAGGAAGGTAAGATAGCAGTGCCACAAATTTCCCGAAAAGCCATATAAGCCTGCCATTTCCACCAGTTGGTTTACACATCCATAAAAATCCTCTTTATTCTGCTCTGTTTTTTCCTGTTTTTTTTCAACGGCGGCGATAAGAGCCGTCATTTTTTCCAGCACTTCGCCGTGGGCAAAGTCCCGGTAGAGAACACATTCCTTCATTCCCATGATCGCTGTTCTTCTTTCTGTCATAAATTTGTGTTAATAGTTTCCGAGAACCCTCATGCGGTTGGCTTCCGCCTTAATCCCGCGCAGAGCGTTTTTTACAGCGCTGTCTTTTAAATTTCCTTCGAAATCCACAAAAAAGCGATATTCCCATGTTTTACCCGGAATCGGACGGGATTCGATACGCGACATGTTAAGCCCATTGTAAATAATATGCGAAAGCATATTGTAAAGAGTACCGCTTTCGTGGGGCAGCTCAAAGCAGATGCTGACTTTGCGGGCATCCTTTACGTAGACCGGCTTTTTGCTTACAATGATAAACCGTGTAACATTTTTATCATTGTAGCAGATATTGCGGGCAAGAACCTTTAGACCGTAAAGCTCGCCTGCATGAATGCTTGCAATCGCCGCCTGGGAAGGATTGCCTTCTTCCCGCACACGTTTGGCTGCTCCTGCTGTATTTTCCACTTCTTTTCTTTTCCACTGCGGATGGTTCTCCAGAAATTTCCCACACTGGGCAAGTCCCTGCGGATGAGAGCATACCTGAGTAATCTGTTCGATTTCCGCATCCGGAAGTCCAAGAAGCACATGCTCTACACGGATGATCTGTTCGCCTACAATGCTTAACTGATATTCTGTCAGAAGATCGTAAATATCTGCTACGATTCCTGCCGTAGAGTTCTCGATGGGCAGAACTGCATAATCCGCTTTTCCCCCGGAAACCTCTTCCATAGCGTCTCTCCATGTTTTCACATGATAGCTTTTAATATCATCCTGAAAATATTCCCTCATGGCAGCGTAGCTGTACGCGCCCTCTACTCCCTGAAATACTACCGTCACATCTTTAAGCAAAAGGGCGTCTACCATTTCAAGTTCCTCATCCTCCTCCACTCCATGTTCTGTGAGAAGCTGATACTGTCTTTTACGGCTTATCGCCATAATCTGCTGAAAAAGCTCCTGTGCGCCAAGAGCATTAAATTCTCCGTGCGCCTTCTTACGCAGGGTTTCAATTTTAGAACGCTCTCTCTGAGGGTCCAGGACTTTTTTCCCTGTGTTGATTTTGTATTCCGCCACATCCTCGCAGACTTTCATTCTCTGCTCAAAAAGCCGGATAATCTCGCTGTCAATCTCGTCTATTCTGTCTCTGCATTCCTGTAAATCAACCATTATTTTCTCCGTTTCTTATTCCCCTTCTACTGCTTCCGTAATTTTTCCGATGTTGGAAAGAGAACCAAAAGAGATGATAACATCCTCTTCCCCTGCAAGCTTAAACGCTGTCCTTACCGCCTCTTCCACACTGCTCATGGCACGTACATTGGGGTTATATTCCGCAACAACACGGGCAAGCTCCTTCGCTGATAAAGCTCTCGGATTATCAGGCGTTTCTATTGTCAGGATTTCACCTGCGTAACCTGCCGTTTTTTCGATCACACTTCTGTAATCCTTATCTTTAAACACACCGACGATAAAAATAATCCGTTTCCCCTTAAAATAATGTTCAATGGAGTCCACCAGTCTGTCTGCAGCAGCCGGATTATGAGCGCCGTCCACAATAAACAGCGGTTTCTCATGTATAAAAGTAAATCTGCCGTCCCATGATGTTTTTAAAAGCCCCTCTTTCCTCTGCTCCAGTGCAACAGGAAAACCTTTTTCAGAAAGTACGTCCAGTACATTTAAAGCAAGAACTGCATTCTCAATCTGACACACGCCTGCAAGAGAAAGCCGATAAACCTCGCCTCTGTAACGGAAAGTCTGTCCCTGACAGCTTTCTTCCAGCACAGCCGCTTCTTTATAATCAGAAATCGTACAGGCAACTCCCATTCCCTCACATCTTTCAAGAATCACAGCCAAAGCCTCCGGTTCCTGATTAATCGTCACAGTATGGCAGCCGTCTTTAATAATGCCTGCTTTTTTCTCTGCAATCTCGCCAAGGGTAGTTCCCAGAAATGTCATATGGTCCATGCTGATGGATGTAAGAACAGAAATAAGAGTTGTCCTGATAATATTCGTAGCGTCCAAATCTCCGCCCATCCCTACTTCCAGAAGGACAAGATCGCAGTTTTCTTCCTTAAAATATAAAAAAGCTGCTGCCGTCTCAATTTCAAACGGCGTTGGATGAGGCAGACCTTCCGCTGTCATTTCTTCAATTACTTCTGCAATTTTTGTAATATATTCCGCAAATTTTTCTTTGGTTACTTTTTTCCCTGCTGTTTCCAGTCTCTCTCTGTATGAATAAAGGGTTGGTGAGACGTACCTTCCCACCCGGTATCCCGCAAGTGTCAGCGTCGAATATAAATATGCAATTACAGAGCCTTTTCCGTTTGTTCCTCCCACATGGACAAATTTCAGATCATCCTGCGGATTTCCAAGCCTTTCCATAAGCTCCAGCATATTTCCCAGTCCCAGAACCATTCCCAGGGGCTGGGCATTTTCGATATAGGCGCGACTTTCTCTGTAGTTCATTTTTCAATACTCCTCTTTAAGCTTTCCCCAAAACATCGTCGATGTACAACGCTAAATTAAGGTTATTTTATTATATCCCAGATGTATGTTTTTTTCAAGGCAGGCAATACTACAATCAGGTTAAATTGTTGTAAAAAAAATACTCTGATACGAGGAAAAATCACATGAAATCAACTCTCCCGAAAACATTTTTCCTTTGCGGCGCCATAGGCTGGTGCATGGAAATTCTCTGGACAGGACTGCACTCTCTTTTAGAAGGCAGTTTTACCATGATGGGCAAAACCTCCCTCCTGATGTTTCCTATATATGGGTGCGCTTCTGTTATCGGCCCCGTCTATAAAAGAATCGCCCGTTTTCCGGTCGCGCTGCGGGGCAGTCTTTATACAATAGGAATTTATTTTACCGAATTCGTAAGCGGCGCTTTTTTGAAAATTTTTCATATATGCCCCTGGGATTACAGCAGCTCCCCCTGGAACTATAAGGGTCTGATCCGTCTCGATTATGCCCCGCTGTGGTTTGCAGCAGGACTTTTTTTTGAAAAAATAGTAAAAAAATCTTCTTGAAAAAACCATTTATATGTTATAATATGTTATGAAGGAATTTTTGAGTAACTAAAAAATTTTTATTTCAGCAAGAACGCTAAAGCGTTCTTGAAGATTCCTAAAAATCAATACCAACTTACTACAAAAATATGGAGGTATGAAATGAGACACTTAATGAGCCCGCTGGACTTCTCTGTAGAAGAACTTGACACTCTTCTGGATTTAGCCAGCGACATCGCAAAGAACCCCAAGAAATACGCGCATGTATGTGACGATATGAAGCTTGCCACTCTGTTCTATGAGCCAAGTACACGTACCCGCTTAAGCTTTGAAGCAGCCATGATGAACCTTGGCGGTAAGGTTCTTGGTTTTTCTTCCGCTGATTCCAGTTCCGCTGCAAAAGGTGAGAGCGTAAGCGATACTATCCGCGTCGTATCCTGTTATGCAGATATCTGTGCTATGCGCCATCCAAAAGAGGGTGCTCCGTTAGTAGCTTCCATGGCTTCTTCTATTCCAGTTATCAACGCCGGTGACGGCGGCCATCAGCATCCTACCCAGACTTTAACAGACTTACTTACGATTCGTTCCATGAAGGGCCGTTTAGACAATATCACCATCGGACTTTGCGGAGACCTGAAATTCGGCCGTACTGTTCATTCCCTGATCGAAGCTCTTGTTCGCTACGAAAATGTGAAATTCGTTCTGATTTCACCGGAAGAGCTCCGCATCCCAAGTTATATCCGTGAGGATGTGCTGAAACGCAACCATATTGAATTCCAGGAGGTAGAACGTCTGGAAGACGCCATGCCGTCTCTTGACATCCTTTACATGACCCGTGTTCAGAAAGAGCGTTTTTTCAATGAGGAAGATTACGTCCGCATGAAAGACTTCTACATACTGGACAAGCAGAAAATGAGCCTTGCCAAAGACGATATGTACGTCCTTCATCCGCTTCCCCGTGTAAATGAGATTTCCACAGAAGTGGATTCCGACCCAAGAGCTGCATACTTCAAACAGGCACAGTACGGCGTATATGTCCGTATGGCGCTGATTCTCACATTACTGGAGGTGGAATTACCATGTTAAATGTAGGAGCACTTCGCGAAGGTTTCGTATTAGACCATATCAAAGCCGGCAAAGCCATGACAATTTATCATGACTTAAAGCTTGACAAGCTTGACTGTACTGTTGCGATCATCAAAAATGCGCGCAGCAACAAGATGGGCAAAAAAGATATCATCAAAGTAGAATGCCCTATCGACAACCTTGACCTTAATGTTCTTGGTTTCATCGACCACAATATCACTGTAAACATCATCAAAGACGGTGAAATCGTTGAAAAAAGAGAACTTCATCTTCCGAAAGAAATCGTCAATGTGATCAAATGCAAGAATCCGCGCTGCATCACTTCCATCGAGCAGGAACTTGACCAGATTTTCGTGCTTGCAGATCCGGAAAAAGAAGTTTACAGATGTAAATACTGTGAGGAGAAATACAGAGGTCACAGAAATAAATAAGAAACGTGCTCCGCAAGGCGCACACAAAAAAACCGCGTCCCCTTTTTATGCAGGACGCGGTTTTTGATTATACATATGTTTTGAAATTAATTGTCTGAGTGATTGTATGATACATCGGATATTCGGATGCCCCGTATACATATCCTGCCCAGCCAGCCCAGGTTCCTTCCGGGTCATAATGCTTTCCATTAATTTTTACCCAGCAGTGTCTCGTCAGTCCGTCTGCAGCCCCGTCTCTGTTTCCGGGCACTCGCCCTGAAATCACATATGGAGTATACCCAACCTCTGCAGCCAAAGCTGCGAATGCACAGGCAAAACTGGAACAGCTCCCCCTGTAATTCGTCAGCATCGAAAGAGCAAATTCTTTCTGCCAGCCCTTTTTCCATATATTAGGGCTGGTACTCCAATAACGAAACTTTCCGCTGTTTACCATATAACGCCAACACGCGTATAACTTCTGGCTTTTTGTCATCTTGCTGTTTGTTATATCCGAAACAATCTGCATGGTACGAATCTTCAGCTTGGAAGCCGTGTTGCTCACAGCAGCTCCATCCTTGCCGAATTTGATTCCATTTTCTGTCTTATTTACTGCAAATCTGCCGCTTTTTGAGTAAGCTCTGTAAAGTTTATTCTTGATAATCAGCCATCCTGTATCAGCAGTTCCGTCTATATTCACGTAGTAGGAATATCCACGTGATCTGAAAATGCTTTTTCGAGCCGGCTGATGTAACTGCGCTTTGGAATTAAAGACATAAACCTTACCATTAAGCTGTATGCTGTGAGAAGTTGCCCAGCCCGTTGACAGGAAATAATATTTCTTTCCATCTACTTCTCTCCAGGCTTTCCTCACCTTTTCCCCGTTTTCGTAATAGCAATATCTGCCATTTTCTTTTTTCGTAAGGCCATCTGGTGTCTCAGAGGCAGCCCCAACAACAAACGGTGTCAGGCACACCAACAACATTGAGACAAACAGCATAGCCAGAAAATTTCTTTTCTTATTCATATCTGCCGTCTCCTTCTGTCTTTTATTGTCTTAAATCACAGATCATATTCCATAATGCTTCTGCTGAATTAAAATTCTCAGGAATAATCTCTGCCGGAGTCAGAGTAATGCCAAAAACATCGCTGATCTCACTGATAATAGACAGAATATCAAATGAAGATAAAATCTTGTCATCAACAAGTGATGTCTCCATTTCAAAATCCACCTCCGGACAAATGTCCTCTAAAATTTCCATTAATTCATCCATTTTTCATCCTCCACTTTCTGATTTTATTTTCTGCAACGGATGTTTCGCTGCTTTTCTTATACTCTATTGTCTTATATTCTGAACAATAATGCAATCATTTTTTATATATTTCTTTTAATTTTGCACGATCAATCTTACCGTTCTTGGTCACAGGCATTTCTTCAATCTGCCGAAAAATATTCGGAATCATATAATCTGGCAAATAACCTGCAAGTTTTTTGCAAAGAGCGCGTTTATCAATGCCACCCTGATAAAAACAGACGATTTTATTCTTCTGAGTATCAAAGAAGCAGCAGCTTCTTTTTACCTCCTCCACCTTTTCCATGGATGCCTCAATCTCGCCCAGTTCAATTCTGTGCCCCATATGCTTAATCTGGAAGTCTTTTCTGGAGGCAAAACACAGTTCTCCGTTTTCATTGCGCACTGCAATATCTCCTGTGCGGTAGATTGGCTCGTTATAATACGGGTTCAGAGGATTTTGAACAAAAGCTTTCTCCGTCTGCTCTTTGTTATTATAATATCCGAGAGCAAGAGCTGTACCGGAAACACAAATTTCACCTTCTTTGCCATTCTCCGTCACTTCATGATCCTCCTCGTCAAGAAGGAATACCTTTTCATTCGGAAATGCCACACCGATAGGAATCTTATCTCCTGCCTGAAATTCGCGGTCAAGAATATAGTAGGTACAGTTACAGGTAATCTCTGTAGGACCGTAAAGATTCACATACATAGCATCCGGAAGATATTTTCTCCAATAATTCAGATGACGAATCGGCATAGTCTCACCGGAAAACATAACACGTTTGATACGTGACGGAACTTTGTATGCAAATCCATTAAGAACTGATACAATGCACAGAGCAGACACTGCCCAGGTAAGATTTGTAACCTGTCTTTCTTCAAGAAAATCAAGAAGCATCATTGGGAATGAAAACAATTTTCGTGGAATAATCTGTACCTGCGCGCCGGTTTTTAAACCCGCGTAAATATCTTTCACAGATACATCGAAGTCCCATGGCGCCTGGTTGCCGATAACATCATCCTGTGTAATTCCAAAAATTTCTGTAAACGGCTCCATAAAGTCAATCACAGACCTGTGACTAACCACAACTCCTTTGGGTACTCCCGTAGAGCCGGATGTGAACATTACATAGAGCGGATCCACATCTGTTCTCTTCTCCCTGATTTCATTCAATAATTCCGGTTTCTCCTGTTTTTTCATAAGCTCGTCAGGATGATATACCATACCACTGTAATCCAGAGAATTTACTACTTCCATATTTTCTCTGTCTGCAATAAGCATCTGCGGTTTTAAGGCTGCAAGAATCTGGTTAAGTCGAATTGTCGGCTGCGATGCGTCCAGAATTACATAAAAGCCTCCTGCATACACAATTCCCATCATTATTGCAATTGCAGAAGTGCTTTTTTCCATAACTACAGGAACCGGTTTGCAATGACATCCTTCCTGCGCGAGAAAAGACCCAACTCGTCTCGCCCGTTCTTTTAATTCTTTAAAAGTACATGCTGTGGTTTCATCCGCAAACGCCGTTTTATCCGGATATTTTTCTGCAGACTGCTCCAGATATTCAATAATACTCTTCATATCCCTTTCCTCCTGTGTTCATCAGGCATCCAATACGGATGCAAGGATTCTCGAAAATTCTCTTGCTGCTTCCCCGTGCATATGTCCATCAAGATCTGTGAAATCCTCTACGCTGTGGGTTGCCGCATTCATATATTTCCTTCCATTAAAATTGATATATTTCACACCCTGTTCTTTGAAAAACTCATCGAAATATTCCCATGCTGCCATATATCCTTCTGAAAATTCTTTCAATGTCTGAATCGGCAGCGGTGTTGTAACAGCCACAAATTCAATTTCATGTTCCTTGCACAGATCAATCAGCTTTTTCATATATTTCATATTCACTTCTTTTACATCTTCTTTTCGGAACTCTTTGATTCCGGCGAAACTGAACGTAGACGGATCCACAGGATAACGCTCAATGAAACCGTTTTTATGATATTCCTGAGTTTCTGTCTTTAAATCTTCAATCCCAAAATCTCCTGACGCCTTCTTTATCACAGTCTCTTTTAAATTGGAAAGCTCGTAGGACAAAGGATATTCATACCACGGGAAAAGCATGGTTCTGAAATTACATTTGCGAATGGCATCCCAAAAATATTCAAGCTTTGCCATGGAAAGCGGGAACTCGTGATAAAACAACAGATAATTGTTCCCCTCCTCTTTTTCCATAGTAAAATATCCAGGGGACACTTCATAAATAATCCTTGAAGGTTTTTTCCCTTTTTCAAGAAGAAGTTTCGCCATATAATAGGTATCAATAGCATATTCACCGCCTACACAGAGATTGTGTCCACTACGTCCCGTTACTTCTTCCATAGCAGCAGGGTCAATGTTCATTTTTCCGTGGGAAGTTCCCATATAAAGGTCGTCTACTGTGGTTTCACATACAGTATGCAGGTCATTTCTCATAAATGTACATGGATACAATGCAAAATCCAATCCCCAGAATACTCCCACAGTTATGACTATGACCAAAATTACGCTTATGATTTTTTTAGAATTGTGCATATATAAAACCTCTCGGAGCTGCAGTGGAACCAAACATTCCAATTGCAATCAGTAAAAGCAGATAAATGCCGACAGTTACAGGTAATGGGAGACGCGCAATGCTCTCTCTGATATGAATGCCTCTTTCCTGAAGACATCCTACAGTCACCATAATGATACAGCCTACCGCTATGATCAGAAGAGCATACGGCACAAAGGCTGTACCTCCGGTTCCTGCCGGAATCATAAGAATCTGCGAAGGATTAAAATGTGTTACAGATTGTTTAATCATATAAAATCCCTGTGTCAGTGTATCAGAACGGTCAAAAAACCATCTTAAGTTTACAAGGATAAAAGTTCTCACAATCGCAAAAATATTAAACCATCTTTCGTTTCCTTTTATGTGAAGCGCTTTTTTCCATGAACGGTACTGCCCTGCCATCAGCTCACTAAAAGCGATAATACCGCCGTTTAAAAGACCGTATGCTACATATTTCCAGCTTGCTCCATGCCAGATACCTACCAGGAAAAACACAATTAAATCCGCCAGTGCAATCGGTACCACGCGTCCCATCTTACGTCCGAATTTATTTTTAGACCATTTAGAAAAACGATTCATCCATTTAGAGAGAGATACCGGATAGAACACATAATTCTTCATCCACTCACCAAGTGTAATGTGCCATCTGCTCCAGAAATCTGCCATAGATTTCGCAAGATATGGACGCCGGAAGTTCTCATCCATGGTAATCCCAAATAGTTTACCGATACCGATAACTACATCCATAGCGCCGGAAAAGTCTGCATAGAGCTGGATTCCGTACAGGATAAGACCAAAGAAAGCAATTCCATTATATTTATCAAGATCTCCCCAGATAGCATCTACAAAAACGCCTGCCCAGTCTGCAATAATCATTTTCTTGCCGAATCCCCAGATGATCCGTTCCAAACCGCGGCTTACATTTTCCAGAGAAAATTTGTGAGGTTCATAAAGCTGATGCGCCAGATGATCGTATTTGCCGATAGGCCCCTGCATCAATTGCGGGAAAAAAGATACGAAAAGCGCATACTTAAACGGGTTCTTCTCTGCTTTTGTTTTTTTCCAATATACATCAAGGAGATACCCTGACGACTGGAATGTATAAAAGGAAATTCCGAGAGGAAGAAGCACCTCAAGGTCTTTGATTCCAAAATTAAATAATGCATTGAGATTATCAATGAAAAAGTTTGTATATTTTACAATTCCCAGCATCCCCAGGTTACAGATAAGCCCCAGGGTCACTATCATTTTCAATGTTTTTTTATCTGCACCGGCTTCTGTCATTCGTTCGATCAAAATACCAAACACATAGGTAATACAGGTAGAGAACAGAATAAAAAAGAGGTATCTGGCATTTCCAGATAAATAGTAGATGTAACTGAAACTAAGAAGTACTATCCACTGGGCTTTTTTGGGCACAAGATAGTACAGCAAAAATGCTGCTGTTACAAGCAGCACAAACTGATTGGATACTAATGACATCTTTGTTCCTCCAAAATCATTCGCAGTGTATCGTCATTTTTACAAAACAAGGCTGCTGCAGAGCCTCCTGTTTTCAGGATGCTCTCTGCTGCAAGCCTCGCTGTGTATTTTTATTTAATTAGTTTAACAATCCTCCTGTAAGACACTGATCAGGAGCTGCTGAACTTCCGCTGTTACTGCTTCCACTGCTTTCATAGCTGTAACCGGAATCATCAGAATAGCTGTCATAGTAATTATCAGAAGACGCATTTGCTGCAGCCTGAGCGGCTTCTTCCTGCGCTTTAATTGTCTCTGCAATTGTTTTTTCTGTTTCTAGTGTGTTTATTTCTTCTTTCAGACTTACGCTCTCGAATACGAGGTATGCAAGTTCGCCGTCCATACAGAACTTACCTTCCTCAATGTCACCGAACGGGAAAGTATGTACTACTGCGGTTGTATCATCTGCAAAAGTAAGCTGGATATCAAATACCTTAACTTCTGGTTCTGTATCCTCTTTTGTCTCTTCTTCCTCTTTCAGTTCCGGCAGATAGTTAAGCATTCTCTCTTCATCCGCTACGAATATTTCATCTTTTTCCAGAAGATTTTCTACATCTGTAAACTCTGAACGTCCGGATACTTTGATTTTAATATCTTTGATGTCTTTTCCTGTCGCATTTGTAAGCTTTACCGCAAAAGCGCCTTCTTCTTTTTCTTTTGCTCCGATTGTCTTTAATTCTGCTGTTTCTTCTGCTGCTGTTTCAGCCTCTGCAGCGAAAGTACACACAGAACCGGATAAAATCACTGCGCTTCCCAAAATACCTGCGCATAATGCTGTCAGAAAATTTTTCTTCATGTCTTTTCTACCTCGTCTTTATTTTTTCTTGATTTCTTTTTTATTTTTATCAAAGTACATATAGTGCCCTTTGTCACCATATCTGAACTTGTAGCCCTTTCCTTTATACTGGCTCTCAAAATTCGGATCATACACATATGTCTTACCGCCCATTTTGATTTCACACCATGCATGAGCGCCAAAATTGGATGGATTTCCGTACTGATCTCTTCCCTGTGGAACATACCCTTTCACATATTTAACATTGTAACCAAGAGCTTTCGCCATCCAATAGAAGGTATATGCCTGAACATTGCAGTCGCCGCATTTATTTTTAAAACCGTACTCTCCATAATAAACAGCTGCTTTGTTTGCAGACGGCGCCTTCAGAGCTCTATATTTTAATTGGGAACTCCATAAAAAGGCTCTTTTCAGATTCTTTCCTTCTTTTTTTACACGTTCAGCCGCCAGCCTCTCTACTGTGGAAAGTTTTTTCAGAACACCTTTGGAACTGATGGAATAATATTTACCATTAATCTGGTAACATAATTTTGAAACATATAATTTTGCATTTTTATCAAAATAATATAACTTACCGCCAATTGTCTGAAGCCCCGTCACAGCAGCTCTTGTTTCAGGATCAAAATAATATTTTGCTTTGTCAAGAATATGCCATCCTTTCAGAAGGTTGTTCTTCTTGCCAACATAATATAAATTACCGTCAATAACGTTCCATCCGGGGGTATAGCTTGGTTTTTCAGGCTGGGATGGTTCTGTTGGCTCAGTCGGTTCCGTTGGCTCAGTCGGTTCTGTTGGTTCCGTTGGCTCAGTCGGTTCTGTTGGTTCTGTTGGTTCTGTTACTTCTGCAGAGTCAGTTGCTGCATCCGTAAATTCTTCTGTATCTGTAAATACGACCTCTGAAAATGCAAATGCCGGAACTGCGCTCGTCATCGATATTGCTGCTGCAAGCATTACAGCAAGCATCTTTTTTCCTTTTTTCATCATTCTTCTCCTTCACGCTTATCTTGGCCAGATACCGGTAACGACTTCTTTCTTTGTACGATTATCTCTGGCAAACTGAAGCTCATAATGCGCATAAATCACACTGTAATCTGTCGCGTTGAGAACCACGCAACTGCTGCCCTTATTCACAATTTTTTTCGGTTTTCCCAACTTATCAAGAAGTTTACGCGCTGCAGTTACACTCTTCTTTTCTATTGCGGGATTTCTTTTCGGTACAAGACCACTGTACTTCTTAGTCTCTTTCTGGGAATATTCTCCCTTTGAATTGAAATAATAGCAAGTTCCATCCAGTTTGTAATACAGACCACTCTTTACCATACGAGCCTTGCTGTCAAAACCATATGTCTTTGAACCGATTCTTTTGGTAATAATGTTATAGGTAACACCCTCTTCTTTCGGCGCTGCAAAAGCATATCCTTCTTTTCCGAAATAATATTTCCTGCCGGAAACCGTTACCCATTTACTTTTAAGCTTTACTCTTTTTCCATTTTCATAATAGTAATACTTTTCATCTTTTGTGCTGTACTTCACCTGTTTCTTTGTTGCCGCCTGCACTTCTGCTGCCTGAGTAAAAATCTGAACAGGCGCCTGAATCATTACAAGACATAAAAGCACAGCAAGAATTCTTTTTAACTTTCTCATTAACTTTTCCTCCTATTCTCTTTATAATTTATATCTGTACAAGGTTCTATAAGGGAAATGACTTGAAGAACCGAACAGCCCGCCCATATTGTCATAATAGAGACCATCAATTATAACAAATCCATGATCTCCTGTTGTCACAATGATTTCCGGATTATACCCCAGTTCCTTTGCGCACATTGCCACACTGCAGGCAAATCCATAACAATTGCCTGTGTTTGTACTAAACACACTCAATGCCCATTTATATGGCCAGTCATTACCGACAAAATCTTTTTTATTGAATGGCTTCGGCCGATAGTGCATATACCAAAGCAACTGGTTATAACATGTACGGAATTTCTGAGCGTTCGACATTCCGGCCCTTGTATGTTTCTTGATAAAATTCTTAGTCGCAGTTCTGCATTCCATCTTTGTTTTTGATATTTCAACTGCTACGCCTGTTTTATCAATATCATAATATTTGTCTCTAATCTTATAACCCGTCTTGTTTCTCAGAAGATGTCCTCTGCTGTTAAGATAATACCGTTTACCGCTGACCACTGCGAATCCGTCATTTCTTCTGCTTCCGTTCGCATTAATATAATACCTGTAACCCCCGTGGTTAAACCAGCCTTTCTTTGTATACATGCTGCCATTTTTCTGGAAATAGTAGTATTTGTCTTTTACCTTTTTCCATGTAGCTGCAACACGGCTGCCATCTGAATTCAAATAGTATTTCTTCCCTCCAAGAGTATTCAGACCTTTCTTCCTAAGATAAGTCCCATCCTCTTGTCTCCAGAAATATTTCCCATCTTCTTTCACCCACCCCGGTTCCATCGGACCAGGTGTTATCGTAGGTGTAGGAGTTACTGATGGTTCCGGTGTTATGCTCGGCTCCGGACTTACCGATGGCTCCGGTGTTATGTTCGGCTCCGGGCTTACCGATGGCTCCGGTGTTACATTCGGCGTCACCCCCGTATCTGTTGACCCAGCACCCATTCCATCGTCAAATACGGAATCAAACACCTGTCCTTCCCCATCCGAAAACTCTCCGGCCCATGCAGGTAATGTCGATGAAACCAGCATCGTTACCGCAAGCAGGAAAGCTGTCATTTTCTTGCTTTTTTTCATTTCCTTTCCCTTCCCAGTTCTGTCAAATTATGGTTTAACTCTATCATATCCCTGATTTTTTTTCAATATTTTCCGGCAATTACGCCAAAAAACTCCGCAGAAAAATCTGCGGAGTTTTCATTCTTCATAAATATGCAATCAGACCGATAAGCCGGGTTATGTCATTGGGTAATCATCTGTCTAGGCCTTACGTTGCCATAAGGCTCAAGCGACCCACCTGAAAGCACGACGGGCAGCCGTATCGCTTTCTATTCGGTCTTGCTTCGAATGGAGTTTACATGTGCCCGGCCTGTTACCAAGACGGCGGTAGTCTCTTACACTGCCTTTCCACCCTTACCTCAGCAAGTGAGGCGGTTTATTTCTGTTGCACTGGTCTGGGAGTCACCTCCACCGGACGTTATCCGGCATCCTGCCCTGCGAAGCCCGGACTTTCCTCGTCTGAACTCTTTCGTCTGTTCAGCCGCGATTACCTGGCCTGGTTGCACCTGTGTATATTAACACGATTGTTTCTGCTTGTAAAGTACATCCTGAAATTTTATTCCTGCAGTTACCAAAGAAAGGTATTCACCGGAGCTGTTTATACGTGGAAGCAGCTTCCTCCTATAAATTCCCTCAAAATAGAATTATTCGGCACTTCCTCGCTTGGTATCGGAACAAAATAATCAAAAAACTTCAAAAGACGCTTGGCTTCCTGATATTCCGGTTCATTCTTATCAATTCCAAACAGCAGCGGTTCCGCATATACTTTAAGAATGGCAAGCTCATAAATCAGCGCGGAGTTAATCATCACATCCGCCTGCTCCTGAAACGGAAAGATATTTTCTTCCTCTCCTCTGCGCACAGAGGGCCATCTTGCAATCGTATCTTTCGCAGAAGTTCCTCTTGTTCTGGCATCTCTTACAATCCTGCGGATCAGACGGCCGTCTGTAGTTGGAATGCGATTATGCTCGTCAATATTGAGCATGGTCAGAGCGCTGATATAAATTTTAAACTTACTCTCTTTTGGAAGAGCATAGCTTAATTTGTCGTTAAGGCCGTGGATTCCCTCGATAACAAGAATATCGTCCTTTTCAAGCTGAAGGAAATCTCCTTTATACTCTCTTTGCCCTGTCTTGAAATTAAAAACAGGAAGCTCTACTCTCTCTCCATTGAGAAGCGCCAGCATATCTTTATTGAACTGTTCCACATCAATTGCTTCCAGACATTCGTAATTCTTTTCTCCGAATTCGTCCAGAGGCGTATCTTCTCTGTTTACAAAATAATTGTCCACTGCAATAGGATGCGGCTTCAGTCCGTGAGCTGCAAGCTGAATGGAAAGTCTGTGCGAAAAGGTCGTCTTTCCTGAGGAGGACGGTCCTGCAATCATTACAAACTTCTTATTTCCCGCCTTTGCGATCTGTTCTGCAATTCTGGAAATCTTTCCTTCGTGGAGCGCTTCCTGAATGAGAAGCACATTCTGGATTCCTGTTTTCGTAATTCTGTCGTTGAGCTCTCCCACTGTGGAAATATCAAGCTTATCGCCCCATTCCTGAGATTCCTTCTGTACATGGAAGATTTTTTCCCTTGGCTTAAAATCCGGAATCACATCCGGCTCTTCCCTTGTGGGAAGCCTCAGCACAAATCCCTCGTCATACAGGCTCAGGTCAAAATGCTTCACATAACCTGTGTGATTCGCCATAAAACCATAGAAATAATCCTCAAAATTCTCAATGCTGTAAATATTTACCTTGGACACCCTCCGATAGCGGAACAGCTTTTCCTTATCGTACATGTGATGTCTGTGAAAAAGTCTGATTGCGCTGTCTGTACTCACACTGCGCTTGGCAATGGGCACACAGGCGTCTGCGATTCTGTGCATTTCTTCCTTAATACGGTCAAGGAAAGTCTGGCTCAGTATAGTGCTTCCTTCCATGGTAAAATAATAACCACTGCCTATGGAATAGTGGATTACAACCTTGTCAATATTATCCTTGCCTGCAACATCGTAAATAGCCTTGAGCATCACAAAGCAGGCGCTTCGTTTATAAGTTTCGTATCCGATGGGATCTTTTGTGGTAATCAGCTCGACAGTACAGTCATTTTTCAGCCGCTTATGAAGCTCACGGAGACGACCGTCCGCCATCACAAGAATAATCGGCGCCTCTGTTTTGCCCTCAAAATCTTTCACCACATCCGCATAGCTTGTTCCTGCCGGATAGGTTCTCGTTTCTCCCCCAACTGTAACCTGAACCTGTCTTTGTTCCATAATGAAATCCCTCCATTTCTGCTTACAGGACAGTATATGGACTCTTTACCTCAGCGCATGAAACCTTAAGCTTCGGGAAAGCTCCCTCAAGCTCTTTCTTAACTGCATCCATAAAAATATATTCTGTTCCGTAATGTCCGGCATCAATGAGCGCCAGTCCTTCGGCAACTGTATCAAGCCCTGTATGATGGTCGATGTCTCCTGTCACATAAACGTCAGCCCCTGCTTTTATGGCTGCGCGAATCATACTTTTGCCAGAACCTGTACAGACTGCCGCAGTCTCTACTTCCTTTTCCAGATTTCCATATACTTTTACGTCCTGCAGTCTCAGAGCTTCCTTCACCCTGGATGCGTACATACCCAGAGTCATTTTCTCCGGAATTTTGCCTACTCTTCCAAATCCCTCTCCTGACTCTTCCTGTGTCACAGAAAGAACCTTCGTATCTGTAAGAGCCAGATATTTTGCGCTTAAATCCGCCATTCCCAGCACATCATAATTGGTGTGCATAGCAAAATACGGAATTTCATGCCGAATCAGGGTCAGAATCTTTCTTCCTGTAAAGCTGTGGTTATTTATTTTTTTTATCCCCGAAAAAATCATGGGATGGTGGGTAATGATCATATCTGCCCCTTTATCAATAGCCTCATCAAGAATTTCCTCCGTAAGGTCCAGAGCGAGAAATACATGCCCCACTTCTTTCGTATCATCTCCTGTGAGAAGTCCTACATTATCCCAATCCTCTGCTGCAGAGGTCGGATATTTCTCCTCAAGCCAGGAAATCAGTTCAAATGCTTTCATATTGTTCCAGCGCAGCCAGAATCAGACTGCGCTCCTCCTCTATTTCTTTTCGGCGGTCATCTGCCGCCGCTTCTCTCAGTTTCTCCAATATCCCGTTTCTGATACGCAGTTCCCTTTCCAGATAAAGCTTAAGGACAGGATGGCGTTTTTTCAGAAGAAGTCCTCCGAAGGCTTCCTCCGGCGTATAGGGCATGTCTTCGGGAATTATCTGTGCTTCCCCCCTGACAGCCTTCATCATAGGGTAAAATTTCCCATCCTCAAGAACAATCTCTTCTTCTATGATTTCCCATCCGATTTCCCTAAGGAATCTCCGAAAATGCGGAATATCTGACTGAGGCTGCAAAATAAGCTCCTGAAAGCTTTCGCGAACCTCCTCCTTTGCCATGAGAATCCGCTCCATAAGAGGTCCGCCCATCCCGGCAACCGTCAGTGTGTCTCCCTCTCCGGGAGAGAGAGCCGAAAGGCCGTCGGAAAGCCTTGTTTCTATGTACTTTTCAAGGCCATATTCCGCAATGTGCTCTCTGGCTCTTGAAAGCGGTCCCGGACGCACATCCATTGCAATGGCGCTGGGAATTTTTTTATTAAGATAAAGATACAGGGGCAGATATCCGTGGTCGCAGCCTACATCCACCAGACGGTTTCCTTCTGTTACCATGGAAGCAACTGCAGATAAACGCTTCGAAAGCTGCATACTTTTCTCCTTAATCCAGATAATCTTTCAGCTTGCGGCTGCGGCTTGGATGGCGAAGCTTGCGAAGCGCCTTCGCCTCAATCTGGCGGATACGCTCTCTTGTAACATTGAATTCTTTTCCAACCTCCTCAAGAGTTCTTGCGCGGCCGTCATCAAGACCGAAACGCAGGCGGAGTACCTTCTGCTCTCTCTCGGTCAGAGTTCCGAGAACTTCCACAAGCTGTTCTTTAAGAAGGGTAAATGCTGCCGCATCTGCCGGTACAGGTACATTATCATCCTGAATGAAATCTCCAAGATGGCTGTCCTCCTCCTCACCGATCGGGGTTTCCAGAGAAACCGGCTCCTGGGAAATCTTAAGGATTTCACGCACACGCTCCACGTTCATATCCATTTCCTCTGCAATTTCTTCCGGAGACGGCTCGCGGCCTAATTCCTGAAGAAGCTGACGGGAAACGCGAATCAGCTTGTTGATCGTCTCTACCATATGAACCGGAATACGGATGGTTCTCGCCTGGTCTGCAATCGCTCTTGTAATAGCCTGACGGATCCACCAGGTTGCATAGGTACTGAATTTATATCCCTTGCGGTAATCGAACTTCTCCACTGCCTTGATAAGTCCAAGGTTTCCTTCCTGAATCAGGTCAAGGAACAGCATTCCTCTTCCAACGTAACGCTTGGCAATGCTGACAACAAGACGAAGGTTCGCCTCTGCAAGACGCTTCTTCGCAGCCTCGTCTCCCTCTTCCATTCTCTGGGCAAGTTCGATTTCCTCCTCTGCGGAAAGAAGGCTGACCTTGCCGATTTCTTTCAGATACATGCGGACAGGGTCTTCGATGCTCACACCTTCCGGAACGGACAGGTCAATTTTGTCAAGGTCGATTTCCTCTTCCTCATCAAGCTTATCAATATCTGCATCGTCATCCAGAATTACTTCATCCACATTTTCTGTGATACGCAGGACATCCACTCCGCTGGCTTCCAGAAAATCGAAAACCTTTTCCATCTGCTCTACTTCCAGCGGCTGGTCTTTAAAGAAATCGCTGATTTCCTGATATTCCAAAACATTCTTTCTTTTCTTTGCAAGCTCCAGAAGTTCTACCAGTTTCTCACTGAATTTACCCATATTCATTTCCATATGTGCTCTATACCTCCATATAGTGTTTATATTGTTTCCTTATTCAAACGAAATATGCAGCCGGTTCCTTGTTCTTCCAAGTTCTTCCAGCTCTTTCTTGGCCTTTATGATATCCAAAAGCCCGTTCATATCCGAAGGATCCAGATTTCTGTTCCGCTCCTTCAGGCTCTCATCCTTAATTCTGAGAATCGTGTCCGCAAAGGCCCTCTGCTGCTCTTCCTCATTTTCCAGATGAATTGTGGCATTAAATAACGAGGAAACCTCTCTTTGCTCCTCACTGTCTGTAAAAGCATTGAGAAGCTTCGCAGGATTCACATCCCCCTCCTCATGCTGATCGTACAGCATTTGCGCCACCTGTCTGTAAAGGGGAACTACGAAATCCTCCGGACTTATATACTTCTCCACAGTATCAAAGATGCCAGGATACGTTACAAGCCAGGTAAGCAAAAGTTTCTGAGCCTTCTGAGCAGCGCTCTCTTTTTTAGGCTGCTGTGAGGCTGCGCTTTTGGGCTGTATGCGCTTTTCTGCCGGAGTTCCCTTCATTGCAAGTGTGTTCACACGTTTGCGAAGGTCGTCCACACTGATTCCATAACGCCTGTATTCCTTTACAATTGCTTCTATGTAGAGATTTCTTTCCAGCTCATCCCCCAGTTCCAGAAGCATCTGCGCACACTGCTGAAAGAATCTGTTCTGTCCCTGCGGTTCACTCATCGGAAATTCGCTTTCCGCTGTATGGACTCGGAACATGAAGCTGTCCATTGCCTGGTTCAGCCGTTCCTCAAAAGCCTCCGGTCCTTCGTTCCTGATGAACTCATCCGGATCTTTATACGGCTTTAAGCTCACCACTCTGGAATTCACCCCTGCCTCCCTGAGAATGGGAATTCCGCGAAGAGCTGCCCTGATTCCCGCTTCATCGCTGTCATAAAGAAGGAGAACTTCCTGTGTATACCGTTTGAGAAGACTCGCATGTCCCGATGTCAGCGCTGTTCCCAGAGATGCCACAGCATTGGTGAAGCCTGCCTGATGCATGGCAATCACATCCATATAGCCCTCGCAGAGAATCAGATAATTTTTCCTCGTGGTTCTCGCTATATTAAGCCCGTACAGGTTACGGCTTTTGTCAAAAATCTTTGTCTCAGGAGAGTTCAGATACTTGGGTTTCCCCTCCCCCATCACACGCCCGCCAAAGCCAATGACACGGTTATTTACATCCATAATCGGAAAAATGACCCTGTTCCAGAATTTATCGTACATTCCATGACGTTCGTCTGTATTAAAAAGCCCTGATTCCCGCAAAAGCTCATCGCTGTAGTTTTTGGATTTCAGAAATTTATACAGATCGTCACTGTACTTATCGGAATAGCCAAGCCCGAATTTCCGGATGGTTTCTTCGCCAAGTCCTCTTCCCGTAAGATAATCGTGGGCATTCCTGCCGTTTTCCCTGCGAAGCTGATAGTAAAAATACTGGGCAGCCTGTTTGTTTATTTCAAGAAGCTGCACCTTCCTCTCCGCCTTTGCCTTTGCTTCTTTGGAATATTCTATTTTGGGAAGCTCCACGCCCGCACGGTCCGCCAGATATTTCAGCGCCTCCCCGAACGTAAAATTCTCATATTCCATCACAAAGGTAAATACATTTCCTCCTGCCCCGCAGCCAAAACAATAATACATTTGCTTGGACGGCGTAACAGAGAAGGATGGCGTTTTTTCATTGTGGAAAGGACAGAGTCCAAAGTAGGAATTCCCCTTCCTTGTAAGTTTCACATATTGGGATATCACGTCTACGATGTCATTTTTCATTCTGACTTCTTCGATGATATCATCTGAGTAACGCATGTTAAAAAACCTCCCATGCTTTAGGTATGTAGATTTCCCGGAACTTCTCCATAGAATACTGGTCTGTCATACCGGAAAGATAATCGCAGACAGCCTGTTCTTTTTTCTCTCCTCTGTACAAAATCAGCTCCCTGTATTCTCTGGACATTGCCTCAGGATGTTCTATATAATATTCATACAATTCCGACAGCATTTTCACTGCCTTCTCTTCTTCCTTTTTCGCCACAGGATTCTCGTAGACATTCTGAAACATGATTTCACGAAGTTCCATCATAGCTTCTTCAATCTCTGCGGACATCCTTATGGTATCTTTCTCCAGACTGTTCTCTATAATGTCATGGACAAAGGTATTCAGTCTCTCTCTTGTCGTATATCCAAGAAGCATTCTCAAAGTAATGGGAATGTCGTCTTCCGTAATAATTCCCGCCCTCTGCGCATCATCCATATCGTGATGAATGTAGGCGATTTTGTCTGAAAAGCGCACAACCTGTCCTTCCATAGTGGACGGACTGCCACTGATGCGGTGGTTTAGAATTCCGTCTCTTACTTCCCATGTCAGGTTGAGTCCTTCTCCGTTTTTTTCCAGTACCTGCGCTACACGCACACTCTGCTTATAATGGGCAAAGCCTTCCGGATTCACCAGATCAAGCGCCCGCTCCCCTGCGTGTCCAAAGGGCGTATGCCCAAGGTCATGTCCAAGAGCAATCGCTTCTACCAAATCCTCATTCAGGCGCAGCGCCTTGGCTATGGTTCTGGCAATCTGTGATACCTCAAGCGTATGTGTCAGTCTATTTCTGTAATGATCCCCCTGAGGCGCCAGAAAAACCTGTGTCTTATCCTTCAGTCGCCTGAAAGCCTTGCTGTGAAGAATCCTGTCCCTGTCTCTTTGGTAAACCGTACGTATATCACATTCTTCTTCCGGGCGTTCCCTGCCTCTGGAATGAAGGCTGTGAGAGGCATACGGATTTAAAAACTCCAGTTCTCTTTGTTCCATACTTTCTCTGATATTTCTCATAGGCAGTACCTCCATAAGCCCTTCCCGACAAAATACGGGCAGGCTTTGTGAATAGCAACGACAAAATACCTCTTATTAATTATATTCTACATAAAATATCAAATTCCTCTTTTTTTCAAATAAAAATATTTTTTTTATTTTTTTTTAAAAAACCTGTTGACATTCTTTCAAACCTTTGGTATAGTATCACTTGTCGCGAGGGACAAACGAAAAAAAGCCCCAAAGAAATGCGATATGCGGAAGTGTCGGAACTGGCAGACGAGCAAGACTAAGGATCTTGTGAGCAATGCGCTCGTGTGGGTTCAAGTCCCATCTTCCGCATTTTTTATTTCCTGCATCTTTTACAGATGCAGGATTTTTTATTTCCGACAATCACATTTCCATGCGCAATCAGCCCCATTCGCCAGAGCATTTTTATCTCAGCTCCGCAATGCGGCTGACCCCTACGTATATTTCCTGAATTTTATACCATGTGGGATAGTCTATGATACCTGTATCCGGAAGTCCGAAAACATTCTGAAATACACTCACAGCTTTCCCTGTTTCCCGTCCGTAAATCCCGTCCACTGCCACCTTGGGAATCTTCGGGTATGCTCCTGCAATGGTATTGAGCTGTTCCTGAATCTGGCGCACCTTATTTCCGGAAGCCCCCATTGTCAGGTCATAGCCGGGCCAGGAAGACGGAATACCGGAAATTTCCTCGGCAACATTAATATACATATCGTTCCCGTAAAAAGACCTGAGAATTTCTATCGCAGAATATCCCTGGTCTCCCAGACTCTTGCTTCCCCACTGGGTCATCCATCCCCTGTCCCTGCAGCTCACCATCTCCCCATCACAATACTGTGTCAGAATCGGCTGCCTTACATTCGGTCTGGAAAGATAATTCTCGAAAAGTTCATCCACAATCCTGTCAATTGAATCAAAAATATTGCGCCCGTAAATCCATTTATGGTCGTAGGCTGTTGAAGAGGTTATGGTAAAGTCGTAGCCTTTATTGCGGTACGTCGAAACCATCAGTAATTCGGGGTTGAGGCAAGAAATCATTCAAGTTTATTTTAAACTCTACCTTTATCTCATCTTTCTTAACTTCTATACGTTTTATAAGCTTATTCACTAATACACGCTTGGTTGCAGTATCCGAATTGAGGAACACCTCCTGCCAACTAGGAATCTCTTTCCTAAGCTGCTCCCAGTCTCCGGAGGAAACATTTATGCTTTTTAATTCGGATTCTTTTTGTGAAACAACTTTCTGCTGCTGTTGCATCTGATCTTTGTGCTTCCGAATAATGTCCATCAATTCTTTCAAATTTAAAGGATACTCTCCAGTCATTGCATCTGGTATATGACCTTCCATTACGCTGATCTTATTTTGTATTTTTTCTAATTCCTGTTTTTCTTTCTTCAATTCCCCCTTCTTTAAGACTACTTCCCTATTTTTATTATCTTCAATTTGCTGAAATACATCTTCATTTTCCTGCAAAACGCCTATGTAGCTGGCAATAGCCTCAAAAACAACTGGTTCAATTTTATCTGCACGGTATTGCTTACTTTTGTCGTGCGGAATCCCCTGCCAGGCATTCTGACATTTGTAAATGGGTATTTTGCTGGTACGCCGTTCCCCTGTGTCCTTAATCGTCCAATAATTATATTTACTTCCATTAGTCATCTTACTGCCACAATAGCCACAGTATATAATATCAATCAATGCCAGTTCTCCACTATTACGCTGAATCACTGTTACATCTTGGTTTTTAAGGCTTTTTTTATATTTGCTGCCTCTGCGCTCCCTTCTTTCCTGCACCTTATTCCAGATATCATCGTCTATAACAATCAGTTTCTGATTCGGTTCTGATGCAATAATCCATTCTTCACTACCCAGACGTTTAAATTTGCCATTAACTTTTTCCCGACGTTTGTATGCGGTCCTTCCTGTGTAAATAGGATTTGTCAATATACTGGTAATTGTTCCCGACTTCCAATAATCTTTGGGAGCCATCTTTTTATATACCTCATGGACATTTAATATTTTGGCAATCTTTGCAGAACCGTATTCTTTATTCAAGGACAGTTCGTAGATATATTTTACCACTTCTGCCCTTTCCGGTTCGATTACCAAATGATGAAGCGCACGTCCATGCTTACTAAGCTCACCTGACAATTCCAGCTTATATCCATATGGCGGTGTTCCACCTACAAATTTTCCTTTCTGTACCATTTTCTGAGCTGAGTCCTTCACACGCATTCCTGTATCCGAACTGCTTTTCTGAGCATTTCCGTAACGCATCGCCAGCACCATCTGCCCCATAATATCATCTGATTCCGGTGAAATACATCCATCTTTTACCGTGTAAATGTCTACACCGCAATTTTTCAGTGCCATAACATATGCACCAATTTCCCACATACGTCTTCCAATTCTGTCATCCTTGTATGCCACCAGGACCTGATATTCTCCTGCTTCTGCATCCTGCAGCGCCTCCTGCAGCACATCTCGATCTGCTACAGAATTGTGATAACCACTGTTACTCCCCTCAAAATACTCTTTTGTATCCTGCTCCCAGTCTGGATTTTTTTCTATGTATTCCCTTACAAGCTGTCTCTGAATACTCAAATCTCCGTCTGTTTCCAACTGCTGATTGGAGCTTACACGAAGAAGCATCCTTACTTTTTTCTTCATATATAATAACTGTCCTTCCCATTTGAAAATCCCTTTGCATTGAGTGAAGCAGAGAACATATGCTCCCTGCTCCACTCTATTTTTGTCAATGCGTTCTATGTTCTACCTGTTCGCGCAAAGCACCCGCGAGAATCGCCCTGATATCTTTACGGACTTCTTCATTCTCTTCTGTTTTTGACGGGAATAGAAGGCAGATTTTTATATCTGATTTCTCAATTTCAATTTTGTTGTAATCTAAATTTTCCATCATATTCTCCAAATATGTATTTGTATTAATTTATGTGAATTTTTTGTATTCAATTCATCTACCATAATTTATCTCCGTTTTTATTATTCTGTATCATCAACATGCCGCGTTGGAGAAAAGAACTCCTTCTCCTCATAATTATAATCTTCTGCATCACTCGCATGTCGCATAGGATAAAGCATCTACGTTTTCGTCAAGGATATGACGAAAAATACTTTCTCAAAAAAATGCAGGAGTGGAATATTGAACCCTAAATTTGCTCATTTATAGTTGACAATACATTGAAAAAGGAATAATCTGAAAATAGATTTGTTGTTTAAAGTAAAAAGTCTGAATGAAATACCGATCATAAATGGAAAAGGTGAAAAATCTGTTTCTACATATGGAAATAATAGCATTTGCATGAGATTTAAGACAGGAAAGACTACGTTCACTTATACCGGAAAAGAGATAAAGCCGAATTTTACCATTAAATATGGAAAAAAACTTTTAAAGAAAGATAAAGATTATTCTATTAGCTATTACAACAATAAAAACATTGGTAATGCACTGGCAATAGTGAACGGAAAAGGCATCTATTTCGGAAGTATCAGCAAGCCTTTTTATATTACGCTGAAAACACCATCTATAAAGGTTGCGAACTCTGGAAGCCGCGCCATTAAAGTTAGTTGGTCTAAGATTCCTTTTGCTGATGGATATATTGTTGAGAGAAGTAGCGGAAAAAAATGGAGTAAAGTTGCTACTGTTAATGGAAAAACTTATTTCACAGATAACAAAGCAAAAAAGGGAACGACATACAAGTATAGAGTACAAGCTTACTGTAAAGTCTATGATAATATGAGATCTTATAGTTTGTATTCTTCTGTAAAAACAATAAAACGATAAAAATAGTGATATAATGTGTTAAAAATTCCTATCTCAATAGAAGAGTTTTTTTAGGAAACCGCTTCAAAGTCTGTATAAACAAAAAACTGATATAAGATATGTCATTAGTTACTAAAGGGCAAAGCCGATTTTTCGGGCTTTGCCCTTTGCTTGTATTATAGCGCTGGGTTTGGGCATATCAAGCAGGGCTTTCTGCTGACAGCCTGTTCCAATTTTTAATGTGCATATGCATATTTCAGCAGGGTTCTAGAGTCATTCCATCTCACACTGGAATTTGGAGCGCCCAAAACGACGCTGATATACTTTTTTCCGGACTTTGCATTGCAAAGACCAACAAAACAGTATCCCGCTTTATTTGTATATCCTGTCTTCATTCCCACGACTCCCGGAAAGTATCCCAGCAGGGAATTGGTTGTACTAACATAAAAATGCCGCTTTGTATTCAGACTGGTAAAGTCATAACTTGCTGTATTTATCATCTTGCGGAATACAGGGTTCTTAATCGCATATCTGGCAATTTTTGAAAGATCTGAAGCAGTGCTATAATGATTAAGTCCCGCATCCAGTCCGTTCGGCGTAGCAAAATGTGTATTCATACAGCCAAGAGAAACTGCCTTTTTGTTCATTAGATTCACAAATTTTTTCTCGGAACCACTCACATGCTCAGCAATAGCAACCGCCGTATCATTGTGAGACGGAAGCATCAGAGAATACAGTAGATCTTTAAGATAAAAAATCTCACCCTTTTGCATATAAAGTTTCACCGGTTCCTGAGCTGCTGCATTTGCAGAAACTTTTACCTTTTCATTCAGTTTACAGTTTTCCAGCGCCAGAATACATGTCAAAATCTTCGTTGTGCTTGCATTTGCATGACGCATATTTTCATTTTTTCCAAAGATTATCTTTCCGGTATCTGCATCAATCAATATCGCACAGTCAGAAGAAACATTTAAATCTGCTCCTGTACGGAAAAGTTCCCCTGAACTGTTGAAATAATAGTTGACTCCGTTAATCTTCTTTCTTCCCTTATACGCTTTTCCATCGGATTCGAAATAATAGGTTTTTCCCGACTTTTTTGTGGTAAACCAACCTTTTTTCAGCGTGCCGTCCCTATTTGTAAAATAAGTGTCACCCTTATAAGAAACCAATTTATTCCTGTAAAGCCAGCCCTGATCCTTTGTTCCGAAATAATATCTCTTTCCATTCAGCGTATGCATACCGTACCAGCGCTGACCGTATTTATTAAAATAATAAATTTTCTTATTGATGATTAGACATGTATTTTTCGCAATGGTACCATCCTTATATTTGTAGCTCCACTGTGAACCATTTTTGAAAAAGGCTCCTGCCGGAGCTTTCGCAGGATGTTCAATAGAACCTGTAGATGTTTTCCCTTCTCCCTGCCAAGAGACCCTAATTTCTTCCCTATGCTGCTCCGCATATGCCACCCCGGGAACATCTGCCGTATTCGCAGATACCGGGACTGTAATCATACTTATCAGAATCAGACCCAAAGTCATAAAATACAGACGCCATTTTCCTGTCCATTTCTTTAAATGTAAATTCATAATCCTTTCCCCTCTATTAATACAAAACGAACTCCACAAACTCTTTTTACCGGAGAATGCAGCGTTCTTAATTAATTATGTTGCCTTAAACATATTCACCCTGCCAGACAATTTCACCAATGATGTTAAGATTATTTCAGATAAACTCGAATAAAGGTATCCTTTCCATCCACAGTTGTGGTTCCGGTTATCGTTCCCACTTTTTTCGGTTTAATTATTCGTGCGGTTTTCTTTTAACCGTATCTGTCACGTCGCTCTCAATGGGATTGCTTTGATCTTAAACATTTATAAAATTTTTGTCTTTTGATAACTGATCCATAAAACCAGTCACTTTGCAGGAAGATTTTTCTCCATTTGCAAGTGCAGCCATAATTGTAACTGTGCCAATACCGGTAATTTTTACTTTACCTTTCACATTTACAACTGCAATCTTCTTATTATTGCTTATCCACGTAATTTCATTGTTTAGGATAACATTTTTAGAATCACCAAAAGCTTTCAGATAAAAAGAACTTCCTTAGAATTGAGATGCAGTCGTCTTATTAAGTGTGATCTTCTTGGAATCTTCTGTAGCATTAACCTGTACTGGTCAAAGAACTGCCAGCATCATAGCCCAAAGAATCAAGATACATGCTGTCTGCAGTTTTTTCGAATTTACATAATACTTTTTCTTTCATCATTCATCCTCCTTGTACGACCATATTAAGCATTCATGCTCTAGTACAATATTTATTATAATACCCTGAATAATTATCGTCAATAAAAACAGGCCGACACAAAAACGATGCTGCTGTTCCCCCTCAACCAGATTATTTATTCCGTTTAACGATTTTAGTAATGTGGATTTCCCACATCCACTTCGTCCGATAAAGGCTGTAATCTGTTTTTCAGGAAGAGTCATCGTGTTATCTTTCAGCGAATGAAATTCCCCATAATGAAAGTTCATATTTTCCAATCATCATTCCTCAAAAAAAGTGACTACATAATTATCTAATTTCAAAATCTCCTCTAACTTTTTCCATTGATTTTAATATTCAGTGAATCGAATATCAGGCTCCTGCAATACTGAATTACTGTTGATTCCGGTACCACTCTGTATAAACCCTGTTCAGGGTAAAGGACATAATCGCCAGTACATTTGCCCTTATTGTGTTATCCGGCCAGGTGGCATAAATTTCACTGCTGGCTACATTTTTGATATAATCCCGATAGCGCACATAGTAATCTCTCGCCGCTCTGTCCCCTACAGGTCCGTCATGCACTATGACATATTCGGGCACTACTACCTTACTCAGTACAATCTCCCCTGATTCATTGACGGGCTTTATTTCTGACTCCGGGTTTTTAGGCGGATATTGATAAAATAAAGTATGCGGCGGTATCACAACTCTCTGGAATGTTTCCCCGGGTAAAAGGGGATTCACAACAGCCTGCTGCTGCGAAAGCACTTCCGGCAGCACCTCGCTCCCTGCCACTTCCTTTGGCTCAAATCCCTCTGCATCTATCTTGACCGTATATTCCGAATAGGGCTGCTCCTCCCCCGGAGTCTGGCTGTACTCTACAGGCGGCGTCTTCAACTCAATTACCGGAGTATTTCCTGAAGAATCTGTCACCAGTTCTTCCACCACACTGTCCGGATCTCCTGTAAAAGAAATTCTCACCTTCGCATTTTCTACAGGGTAATTATTCTGACTGTTTATAACCGACACCTGAAGACGCCCTCTGTCTGTATTCCCACTTTGCGATTGCTGCATTCTTATGAAGTCCCTCCAAGATTGCTCCAAAATCACACAACTCCTGTTAAACACTCTCAAGTCAGTATATGCGAAGGGAAAAGGGGTTGTGCGTTTCCTTTTCAGATAAATTATCCCTTATTCAAAAACAACTGAAATCTTTATAAGATTCCAGTCGTTTTCATGTCCATTTTATAATTATTCTATAGTCATTTTATGGTCACTTTAACGGTTTTTGAGAAGTCCCCGTAAGTTTTGTATTTTCCATCTTTATCAGAAATGATGCTGCGCATCCGGAAGTAGTAGGTATTTCCTTTTTTTAAGGTTTTCGTCGTATAGAATTCCTTCTTGTCCGGAAGCTGAGTCAGTCTCTGGTAATGTTTGCTCTTCGCGTTTCGGTAGTAAATCACGTACTGGGAATTTCCCTGACGGTAAGCTGCCGGGGATGCTTTCCAGGTAAGCTTTACCCTGCGACCAGAAACGGCAGATGCCTTCAAAGAAGGTGTTTTGGGTTTAGTGTAGTCAAACACGTAGCCTTTGTAGTGCGGCGAGTATA
>CATXEA010000015.1 GCA_958367245.1 uncultured Blautia sp. | reverse complement strand
CCGCCCCGTTTTAAACAGGACAATATACCTGTCACATACATGCAGATGGGTATCCGGCATGAGAAAGGCTCAGACCGGTTGAGGCTGTCTTTGTCAAAGGGGCTGAAAAACTATATGGAAGAAGCTTACGGGATCCATGAACAATTTCTATATCTTGAAAATAAGATTTTCAGGAACATGGATCAGATAAAACAGCTGAGGATTTACCCGCCGGAGAATGGAACATGTGACCTTATCGTTATCTATGAGATGGAAGAACCGGAACAGCTTTCCCTGAATGATCATTATTTATCCGTCGATCCTGGACTTCACAATCTGATGACCTGTTATGATTCCGGAAATGGCAGGACTTTTATTCTTGGAAGGAAATACCTTTCATTGGAAAGATACTTCCACAAAGAAATTGCCAGAGTACAGTCTGTATGGTATGCACAGCAGTCAGAAAAAGGTATAAAATATCCGGGTTCATCGAAGCATATCTGGAAGTTGTACCGGAAAAAGCAGAATGCAGTAAAGGATTATCTCCATAAGGTGACCAGATGGCTTGCAGAATACTGCAAAAAAGAAGAAATCAGCTGTGTAGTCATAGGAGATATCCGGAATATCCGTAAAGAAAAAGACATGGGACACAAGACAAACCAGAAGTTTCACGGACTACCATATAACAAGCTGTATACCATGCTGGAATATAAGTTGAAACTATATGGGGTTCCATTAATAAGACAGGAAGAAAGCTATACCAGCCAGTGCAGTCCTTTTGCACCGGAAGTATCAAAGTTATATGCAGAAGCATCAAACCGAAAAGAGCGGGCGTGTATATCACTGACGGAGTAAGATTTCATGCAGATGCAGTAGGAGCATTTAATATCCTGCGGAAATATCTTTCCGTATCCGGAAACCAGAAGAAACTGTCCGTAACCGGACTAAAAAATCCAGAAATAATAAAAGTAGCTGTATAGCCGAAAGGCAAGCAGTAGTGGTGTCATGGACGTACCCTGAAAAAAGGCGGTGTTCCGCCAGATTTCAGATGCTCTGGCAACTTAGTTGTCGAGTAGTTCACGGGTAAAAGAAGAATGGGGGGTATTCTCAAATCAGGAAACCGGAGAAGGAACAGTGATATCCTGATAGAAACTGAAAACAGTGAAATGGCAATTCTGGTTGAAGTGAAATATGCAAATGACGGAAACCTTGAGCAGGCTTGTGAAAGGGCTTTGAAGCAGGTGAAGGAAAGAAAGTATGACGAGGAACTGTGAAGGTGGAGGAGTCATAATATATAAAAAAATCAGGCATTAGTTTCAGGCTCTTTTGGCAGTGACAGAGTCAGCTAAGACCTTTACTGTGGCAAATGTTATTCAGGTGTAGAATAGCACTAAATGAAATAAGTGAAAGTTGCTTTGTGAGTGTGTTTATAATTATAAATGTGAAAGAAAAATATATAGTATAAAACTTATGAAAGGTGGAAGAGGATGAAAAAGAAAAAAGAGATATCTATGATACGTTCTTCAGCAGCAGAATATTTAACCTTTATTACAGCAACAGGAGAAAGCGATGTTAATGCTATATATTTTGATGAAAATGTGTGGCTGACTCAAAAAATGATGGGGCTCCTTTATAATGTGGAAACGCATACTATTAATTATCATTTAAAAAAAATATTTTCAGATGGAGAAGTAGATGAGAAGTCAGTTATTCGAAAATTTCGAATAACTGCTTCTGACGGAAAAAGTTATAATACGAATCATTATAATTTGAAAGCAATTATTGCTGTTGGCAATAAAGTTGATTCACCCAGAGCTGTTCAATTTCGTAAATGGGCAAATGGAATTATAGAAGAGTTTACGATTAAGGGATTTGCAATGGATGATGAACGCTTAAAAAATTTTGGTACTGTATTGACAAAAGATTATTTTGAAGAACAACTGGAAAGAATTCGTGAAATTCGCTTGTCTGAGCGGAGATTTTATCAGAAGATTACAGATATTTATGCAACGAGTATAGATTATGATCCTAAAGCACAAACAACAAGACTATTTTTTGCAAAAGTGCAAAATCAATTACATTGGGCAATTCATGGAGAAACAGCGGCAGAAGTAATTTATCATAGAGCAGACAGTGAAAAGCAATATATGGGATTGCAAACATGGAAAGATGGACCTAATGGGAAAATACAAAGATTTGATGTAACAGTTGCAAAAAATTATTTAACAGAGCAGGAACTTTCAGCAATGGCAAGGATTGTTAACGCTTATTTAGATTTGGCAGAAATGCGAGCTGAAGAACACGTCCCAATGACAATGGAAGACTGGGCAGAACAATTTGAAGGCTTATTGAGGCTTTCCAAGAAGGAAATTTTAACACATACGGGAAGCATTTCTGCCAAGGCAGCAGAGACATATGCACTAAGTGAATTTGAAAAATATCGTGTGAAGCAGGATAAATTATATCAGAGTGATTTTGATCGTGTTTTGCTGGAAACGGAAGAGGTGGTGGATGGAAAAGATGAACAATAGAATATATTATCATTATTGCTCTGTGGATACATTTTATAATATTTTACAAACACATACCATCAGATTTGGTAATCCACTAAATATGAATGATTCGGCTGAAATTATTTGGCTTCTGGCAATGGTGAAAGACTTTGTTGCAAAAAAAGGGGGATATAATTCGATATTAAAAGAATGGAATTTGATAGAAAATATTGCGAGGACTTTATTGCAAGAAATGGATTGTCCCTATATTTTTTGTTTATCAAAGGAAAAGGACGTCTTAAGTCAGTGGCGCTCGTATGCAAATGATGGGAAAGGCGTTGCAATAGGATTTGATGTTGATTTTATCGAAAAACATTATTCATTATATGGAACTGAAGTTATATATGACAAAGAAAGACAGTATGACATTTTAGGTCAAAAAATAAGTGATAGTGTTTTAATGAACTTAAATTATGCAATAAAAAATGGAAACGCTAATGAAATATATCGTAAAAGTAAAATTTTAATATCCCACATTTTGCGAGATGCGATTATGTGTAAAAATCCAGCATTTCAAGAGGAAAAGGAATATAGGTTATACTGCGGATATAGAAGAACAGAGGAAAAAAGTATCAGTGATATAAAATTTAGAGTGAATGAATGTTCAATAATTCCATTTAAAGAGCTAAGCTTTAAAGATACTGAGCATAGTCTAATAAAAAATATAGTTGTTGGTCCTAAATCCTCTATTAATAATAGAAATTTGTGGCTTTTCTTGAAAAGTAAAGGGTTCAAGTGGATTGATGTTGACAGTACAGAATGGCATATGAATGATAGCAAGTGGAAGGAACATGTAATAGTATCCCAGGCAACTTATCGATAATATATTCAGGTTATCTTCTTTATTTAAAACACTGGATTAGGAAAACGGCGTTTTTCCAATCTGAAAAATTATTGGTCAATTTATTGTGAAATAAATTTAAAGCACCGATTTGTTTTATTTATTTAGAATATTATGTCAAAGGTAAGAAATTTTGAAAAGAAGTTAGTTCAAAAAGGAAGGAAAACTTATGGATCATTTTAAATTAGTATCAGAATTTGCCCCTACAGGCGACCAGCCGCAGGCCATCGAGCAGCTTGTACAGGGCTTCAAAGAAGGAAATCAGTTTCAGACTCTTTTGGGAGTGACAGGGTCAGGTAAGACCTTTACGATGGCAAATGTGATTCAGGCGTTGAATAAACCGACTCTGATATTGGCGCACAACAAGACCTTGGCAGCGCAGCTCTACGGAGAGTTTAAAGAATTCTTCCCTGAGAATGCGGTGGAGTATTTCGTATCCTATTACGATTATTACCAGCCTGAGGCGTATGTCCCGTCCTCAGATACTTACATTGCAAAGGATTCTTCTGTAAATGAAGAAATTGACAAGCTCAGGCTTTCTGCAACAGCAGCTCTGATTGAGCGTAAGGATGTAATTATTGTCTCTTCGGTGTCCTGCATTTATGGTCTTGGTGAACCGGAAAACTTCGAAAAAATGATGGTTTCTCTGCGTCCGGGAATGGAGAAAGACCGCGATGAGGTGCTTCGGCAGCTCGTGAGTATTCAGTATACAAGAAGCGATGTGGATTTTCACAGAAGTACCTTCCGGGTAAGAGGGGATGTACTGGAAATATTCCCGGCTATGGCGTCAGAGTATGCTTACAGAGTGGAATTTTTCGGAGATGAGATTGACCGTATCACAGAGATTGACGTACTTACCGGAAAAGTCCGTCGGGAAATGGAGCATATTGCAATCTTTCCGGCGTCCCATTATGTAGTTCCTCAGGAAACCATCAATCGCGCCTGTGTGGATATTGAGAAAGAACTGGAAGAGCGGGTACAGTGGTTTAAGAGTGAAGATAAGCTTCTGGAAGCCCAGAGAATAGCGGAGAGAACGAATTTTGACATCGAAATGCTCAAGGAGACAGGATTTTGCAGCGGTATCGAGAATTATTCCCGACATCTGACGAATCAGAAAGAGGGAGAACCGCCCAAGACTCTGATGGATTACTTTGGGGATGATTTTCTTCTTATTATAGATGAGTCTCACAAAACAGTGCCGCAGGTCGGAGGAATGTATGCCGGAGACCAGAGCAGAAAGACAACTCTGGTGGACTATGGGTTCCGCCTTCCTTCTGCAAAGGATAACCGTCCGTTAAGCTTCGGGGAATTTGAAGACAAGCTGGATCAGGTACTGTTTGTATCTGCTACACCGGGAGAGTATGAATTTGAACACGAGCTTCTCAGAGCAGAGCAGATCATCCGTCCAACAGGACTTCTTGACCCAAGAGTAGAGGTGCGTCCGGTGGAAGGTCAGATTGACGACCTGATCGGAGAAGTAAACAGAGAAACAGAAAAGAAAAATAAGGTGCTTATCACAACCCTTACCAAACGAATGGCAGAAGATTTGACAGAATATATGAAAGAACTGGGAATCCGCGTCCGTTATCTTCACTCAGATGTGGATACTCTGGAACGTGCGCAGATTATACGTGATATGCGCCTGGATGTATTCGATGTGCTTGTGGGAATCAATCTCCTGCGAGAAGGTCTTGATATTCCGGAAATTACACTGGTAGCGATTCTTGATGCAGATAAGGAGGGATTCCTTCGTTCTGAGACATCTCTGATCCAGACTATCGGACGAGCTGCCAGAAACAGTGAAGGTCATGTTATCATGTATGCGGACAATATGACGGACTCCATGAGAAATGCCATCAGTGAGACGGAGCGAAGACGCGCCATTCAGGAAGCATATAATAAAGAACACAATATCACACCGACTACGATTAAGAAAGCAGTTCGAGATCTCATCGCAGTATCCAAGGCAGTTGCCAGAACAGAAGCGCAGCTTGAAAAAGAACCGGAATCCATGAGTAAGAAAGAGCTTACGAAACTGATTGCCCAGGTAGAGAAACAGATGCGGGTGGCTGCGGCAGATTTAAACTTTGAGCAGGCTGCGGAGTTAAGGGATAAGATGCTGGAATTGAAGAAGAGTCTTGCTGAATTATAAGATGTAGTTGATTTTTTCAAAAGGTCATATTATACTTTTAAATATTAAAGGAGAGGAGAGGTAGTTTGAATCAGGTATTGCGTGTAGAAAAGAAGTTTTTGATTACGTTAGAACAAGCCAAACGCCTCTCTGATAAAGTATCGCAGATACTGGAACAGGATGAGCATAATGGAACGGATGGATATAGTATCCGTTCTTTATATTTCGATACTTTGGGAGACAGAGACTATTTTGATAAAGAAGAGGGATTGGAAATCCGTCGTAAAATCAGACTCAGGTGTTATGGTTCTGAAGATGTATATGCCAAGCTGGAAATGAAACAGAAACAGGGAGAAATGCAGAAAAAGCGCTCTCTTTTGTTAAACAGAAAAGAAGCAGAAGCCGTATGTTGTGGTGATTATCAGGTACTTCTTCAGCATTCAGAAGAATTTGCCGCAGAGTGCTATGGTATAATGAAAGGTCGTTTATACAGACCGAAAGCGATTGTGGAATATAATCGAATGGCTTTTATCGGTAAAGAAAATGATACACGAATCACATTTGACAGTAATATTCGCGGGACAGAATGTAATTATAACATTTTCGAAAAAAATCTCTGTCTTTATCCGGTATTTGAATCGTCCTGGGTTGTTCTGGAAGTGAAATATAATGGTTTTTTACTGAGTTATATAAAAAGTCTTTTAGATTCTGTAGGATGTCGTGAGATATCAGTGGGAAAATACAGTCTTGGACGAGGAATAACCTATGCTAACTGGATATAAAAGGAAGAATAAAGGAACATGAGAAATGCAATTTTAAACATTATAGAACATCCGGGTAATTTGACGACTCTTGATATTATAGTTCGTATTTGTGTGGCAACTGTAATTGGAGTGGTAATTTATATGTCTTATTACTTTTCTCATCAGGGAACATCTTACAGCAGGAAATTTAATGTGACGCTGATTCTTCTGTCTGTCTTGACTGCATCGGTAATGACAGTAATCGGAAATAATGTTGCGCTGTCTTTGGGAATGGTTGGTGCTTTGTCTATTGTGCGTTTTCGTACGGCAATCAAAGATGCAAGAGATACGGCATATATTTTTTGGACTATTATTGTGGGGATTGCCTGCGGTGTAGGAGACTATCTGGTGGCGGCCACGGGAAGCGCAGCGGCGTTTATACTGCTTTTATTATTGGGACGAGTGCGTGATGACGGAAAGATGCTTTTGATTATCAGAGGAAGCAGGGCGCTGGAAAGAGATATTGAGGCTGTTGTCTTTAAGGAATTTGACCAGCAGGCAGATTTGCGTGTGAAAAATACGACAGAGAACAGTGTGGAATTTATTTATTCCCTGTCTCGAAAAGTAATTCAAAATAAGAAAAAGAAGGGCATAATTGCAACAGATGTTTTTTACCGTCTGGGTGGGATAGAATATGTAAATCTTGTAGCTCAGAATGATGAGATTGTGTAGAAATATGAAAAAGAAATTAATAGGTCTTGCAGTATGCGCGCTGGCATTTGGTACAGCGGTTGCGGCAGGAGAACTGACAGAAAAAGAGAGCAAAAGGTATCATCAGCATTTGGAAGAGCCGGGATATATACCCTGCAGAAACCATGGTGAGGAGACTTTTTGCTCTCATTTGCCGTTGATTCTAATAGATACCCAAGGAGAAGAAATTCCGGGAGTGCCCCTGATAAAAGGAAGGAATCCGGTATATACTAAAACAGTCGATGGAAGTGATTGTTTAAACGGATTTATGACTGTTGTGGATAATAAGACGGGAAATAATCATATAGGGGACACACCTGTTCAGAAAACAGATATTACGATTCGGGTTCGGGGCAACAGTTCCCGTTATTTTGATAAAAAAAATTATCTGGTGAAGACTATGGAGGGGGATATGGAGAATGACCTGCCTCTGTTGGGAATGGATTCGTTTGATGAATGGGCGCTGCATGGTCCATATCTGGATAAAACCCTGATTCGTAACTATATGTGGTACAATATTGCCGGAGAGATGATGGAGTATGCTCCCAATGTTCGGTTTTGTGAGGTGTTTTTAAATGGAAACTATCAGGGGCTCTATGTTCTTACAGAAACAATTTCAAGCGGAGATAAAGGAAGAAGACTTGGACTTACAAAACCGGATGAGAAACGCAGGGAGACTCCTTATGTGCTTCGGATAGACAGAGGAAGCAGTAATCTGTTTAAAAATATTGACACATTTACAAGATATACCTTAAGAAATTTGCATAAATTGAATATTGAATATCCTGGGACAAGATATTTGACAGAGGAACGAAGAGAATATATTTTACAGGATTTTTCAGCATTTGAGAAAATTTTGTATTCTTTTGATTATGATAACGGACCCTATGCATGGGAGAATTATATGGATATGAAGTCTATGGCAGATTTTTTTATCTTTACAGAGTTTACCTGCAATTATGATGCTGGTAACCTTTCCACTTATATATATAAAGACATCGGTGAGAAATATAAGATGTGCGTATGGGATTGTAATTCTGCATGTGACAATTACAGAGATAGTACGATAGTGTCCCAGCATTTTGAAATGCAGGGTTCGGCCTGGTATTATATGCTTTGTAAGGATGAGGATTTTGTTGAAACAGTTATTGACAGGTATAGAGAATTCAGGGAGGGAGTATTAAATGAGCAGTATATAAATAACTATATAGATTCGGTGGTAGAGTGGCTGGGACCTTCCATTGAAAGAAATTATCAAACATGGAATCAGGCGCTTCAGCATAATTGGCTTCTCCCACTTTCAAGAAATTCTCATACTCATATGGAAGCAGTAGATCAGATGAGAGAGTTTTGTCATAAAAGAGGAGAATGGCTGGATGAACATATTGAAATTCTGAGGCAGTATTGCCATGAGTCTAAGGTTAAGAAGTTTAACCACTAAAAACTGAAAAGGGAGTCAGGGTTGTGAAAAGATTTATTTATGTGGTTATAACATTTATATTTATATATATACTCTGCGATTCTGCTTTTTATAGATGGGGATGGTATGTTGATATTCATCCGGATGTTAAGGTCAGCACCTTTACCACTACAGATGAAAAGGAGATATACGTGGATACGGGAAAAGGAATGCAGCCGTATACGATAAAAGGGGTAAATATGGGAGTTGGTATTCCGGGACACTGGGCGACGGATTATGCTATTAGCAAAAAAACATATCTTCGCTGGTTTCGTCAGATTCAAGATATGGGGGCCAATACAATTCGTGTATATACAATTTTACAGGATGATTTTTATAATGCCTTTTATGAATATAACAGGAATAATGAAACTCCTTTATATTTGATTCACGGTGTATGGGTAAATGATTATGTAATGAATTCCCATAGAGATGCCTATGATTCAGACTTTATAGATGTATTGATTGAAGACTGTCGTACTGTTGTAGATTTACTTCACGGAAATAAAAAACTGTCTTTAGGAGTAGGATTGGGCTCGGGCTCGTACAGAAAAGATATTTCCCGGTGGGTACTGGGGTATATTGTCGGTATAGAATGGGAAGATTTGACAGTGGCATATACAGATCATAAGTATCCGGAAATGAAACCTTATGAGGGAGTCTATGTCACTGCAACAGAAGAGGCAACTCCTTTTGAATCCATGCTCGCTCAGGTGGGAGATAAGCTGGTAGAGTATGAAAGCAAACGATATAAACAGCAGAGACTGTTGGCGTTTTCCAACTGGCCTACGACAGATCCGTTTTTATATCCGAAAGATATTACAGCATATTTCATGAAATGTGCCCAGGTGAATGTGGAACACATTAAAACAACAGAAAATATGCTTTCCGGTCAGTTTGCTTCCTATCATGTGTATCCATATTTTCCTGATTATCTTAATTATATTATTCACAAAGTGGAAATTCCTGATATAGAACACAGCAGAGACGGAATGGCAGATACCGGACCGGGAATTCCCATTGAGACGATTTTGAACTGTAATGACAAAGATGAGTTTCTTGATTCAGAAGGAAATACAAATACCTACATAGCTTATCTTCGCATGTTGACACGACATCATAATATGCCTGTGGTAATTTCGGAGTTTGGAGTTTCGACAGGGCGTGGAATGGCGCAGAGGGATTATAATACGAAGAGAAATCAGGGGCATATGTCTGAAAGCGAGCAGGGAGATGCGTTGATGAAATGCTGGAAAGATATTATGGAGTCAGGCTGCAGCGGCGGATGTATCTTTACCTGGCAGGACGAATGGTTTAAGAGAACCTGGAATACGATGCATGCGGTGGACTTGACAAAGACTCCTTACTGGAGTGACTATCAAACCAATGAACAATATTTTGGGTTGCTGTCTTTTGATCCGGGGAAAGAGAAATCAGTTTGTTATGTGGATGGAGAATTATCAGAATGGAGCAAAGAGGATGAGATTTTTAAGGATGAAAAAAGCTCCCTATCTGTCAAATATGATGAAAAGTTTCTTTATTTCATGATTTACAAGAAGGGTTTTGAGGAAGGGCAGTTTCCTCTGTATATTCCGTTTGATATTACTCCAAAATCGGGAAGTGATTTCTGTGAGAACCCGGCGGTAGAATTTGAGCGGGACTGTGATTTCCTTATGATTTTAGATGGAAAAGAAAATAGCCGGATTCTGGTACAAAAGAGATATGAAGTGCTCCGTGCAATGTTCCATCACGAAACGACAAACAGAGATGCGTATGTAAATGTTCCGGATGTTGATACATCTGTGTTTAAAAAAATTCAGATGATTCTTCAAACAGCAACCCCTCTTTTGACCGGGCAATGGGAAGCGAGTGCGGAAACGTACGAAACAGGCAAGCTCCTTTATGGCAATGCAAATCCGGATTCAGAGGATTTTAATTCTCTTGCAGATTTTATTTTCAGCGGAGATTATGTGGAGGTAAAAATTCCATGGCAGCTTTTGAATTTCTCAGACCCATCCAATATGCGTGTTCACGATGATTATTATGAGCATTATGGAGTGGAAAATCTGGATATAGATAGAATTTATGCCGGAATTGGAACAGGGGAAACACGCATTCCAATGGAAGAGATTAAGCTGAAACCCTGGAAGAAAAAGGTGACTTATCATGAAAGATTAAAAGAATCTTACTATATGATGAAAGAGCTCTGGAACGAAGAAAACAGAAATGATTACATCGCAGAACAGGGAGTTTCGAGGAGGTGAAGCGATGTATCCGAGAGGAATCGAGTTTATAATATATATTTATATGCTGATTTGTGTCAGTTTGATTGGCTATAATGTTGTATCTATGCTCGATAAAAAGCAGAAAGATAAACGGTATAAGAAGCGGTGTTCAGAAATAAAAGAGATTTTTGAGAAACAACTGTACTGTTTGGAGCAGGGAAATATTCTTACAGAAAAAGAACAGGATAAGTTTGTAAAAAAGCTCTGTCGTGTGGAATATTTAATGGCATTTGAGCAGGTGCTTACAGAGGAATTAGAAACAGGAAGAAATCTCGAAATATATTTTGAGAATTACCGCAGGAGTACGCAGCAGTTATGTGCTCATTATCAAAATAAGGAAGATATGCAGAAAGCATATATGGCGTATGTGCTTAGTTATTGTCATGTGAAAAACACACAGGAAAATACAGTAGCTATAGAATTTCTTTTGAATATGCTTGGAAACAAAAATATCTATTGCCGTGAAAATGCATTATACACTCTATACAGCGTTGGGGATGAAGAATTATTGATAGAAGGGCTGCGCAGATTAAATGCATCTCCTTATTTTCATTATTCAAAGCTGTTGACAGAGGGACTTCTTACTTTTCGGGGGGATTATCACAAATTAATAGATGGTCTTTGGGAAATATGGGAAGAGTGGAAGGTGGAAATACAGGTAGCTATTCTTAACTATATCCGATTCAAGACAGGGGGATATGAGGATAAAATGTATCAGCTTCTCCGGGATGAAAGGCAGAACGAAGAGATACATTACAGTGCGATCAGATATCTTGGGAAATATGCTTACATGCCGGTATATCCTCTTTTTTTGGCTTTTCTGGAAGAAAAAGGAGAGCGGTGGAATTATGCGGCAATTGCTGCTTCCGCTCTGGCTTCATATCCGGGAGAAAGTACGATACATAACCTGAAAAAAGCTCTTGGCAATGCAAACTGGTATGTACGCTATAATGCGGCGCAGAGTCTTATGAATTTAGGAGTCAGAGAAAGTGATCTGTCAGACGTTCTGAATGGAAAGGATCGTTTTGCCAAAGAAATGCTTGAGTATTGTCTGGAGGAGCAGGGACACAGGAGGAAGAGGGTATGATGGACACCGTTAAATGGATTTATATTGGGATTTCCTTTTTTTTCGTGATTTATTTGATTGGATATTCCACTTTTTTATTTATTTCTGTTGTTGTAGGTTCGGTAAAGTTATATACCCAGCGCCGTAAAGAACAGATGAAAAACAGTCTGGACCGTGATTATTTTATTCCGGTGTCCATTGTAATACCTGCTTATAATGAAGACGTAACAGTAGCTCAGACAGTTCGTTCCCTTCTGGCTCTGGACTACCCCCTTTATGAAATCATTGTTGTAGATGATGGTTCTTCTGACCAGACCTCGGAGGTTTTGACAAAGGAATTCGGATTGTGGGATTTAAATCGTCCGGTGAGAATGCAGCTCCCCTGTCAGCCGGTAGAATATATACGAAAAACAATATCGGAGAAAGTGCCGATAACTTTGGTGCGCAAGAAAAATGGCGGAAAAGCGGATGCATTGAATATGGGAATCAATATATCGAAATATCCCTATTTTATCTGTATGGACGCTGACTCAGCGCTTCAGTCGGATTCGCTGAGACAGATTGTACATCCCATCCTTGAAAACAGCCGCGTGGTAGCGGTTGGGGGGGCTGTATGTCCTTCTAATGGTGTTGCGATTAAAAATGGTCAGGTAATAAAATACAGTATGCCGAAAAATCTTCTGGCAAGTATGCAGGTTCTGGAATATGACCGTTCTTTTCTTGCATCAAGAATCTTTTTTGATCAGTTTAACGGAAATATTATCATTTCGGGAGCATTCGGACTTTTTCAGAAAGAAATGGTTATAGCCTGCGGAGGATATGACACAGGTACAATGGGTGAGGACATGGAATTGGTAGTGAAGCTTCATGTATTTTGCAGGAACAATATGATTCCATACCGTATCGGGTATGTTCCTGACGCAGTGTGCTGGAGTCAGGCGCCGGAAAATCTTAGAGATTTAATGAAACAGAGAAGGCGCTGGCACATTGGCTTACTTCAGAGTATGTGGAAGTACAGAAAGATTTTTGCCAATATAAAATATGGAGTAATCAGTTTTGGTTCCTATTTGTATTTCCTGTTTTATGAACTTCTTTCTCCACTGATAGAGGGATTAGGTGTGTTTTCTGTGATTATGGCATGGTATCTGGAATTGCTGAATGTTCCGTTTATGGTGTTGTTTTTCTTGATCTATGCGGTTTTTGGAGCAATACTTTCCCTGACTGCATTCATTGCAAAAAATCAGACTCTTAACGAGGAGATTACATTTCGCGATTTAATAAAAGCAGTGTCGTTATGCTTTGTAGAGGTCGTATTTTTGCGTTTTGTTCTTGTATGGGTACGTCTGGCGGCGATATTTACTTATCGTAAGCAGAAAAACAGTTGGGGAAAAATCAAGAGAGAAAAAATGAATGTGAATTAAATATTATATATATCTATTTGGAAAAATAATAAAAAAAATTGACGAATTATATTGACAAACCAATTCAAGGGTGCTATCTTATGAACATAGATGTTAGCACTCTTTCTTATTGAGTGCTAACAATCGAAGAAAAAGCATATAATTTATGGATTATAATTATAAGGCAGAAAGGGGATGGATTCGTGGATAAGGAATTGGATGAGCGTAAAAAGAAAATACTAAAAGCAATCATCAAGACTTATATGGAAACCGGAGAGCCGGTGGGATCACGTACCATTTCCAAATATGCTGACCTGAATGTCAGTTCAGCGACTATCCGCAATGAGATGTCAGATCTGACAGATATGGGGTATATCGTACAGCCCCATACTTCGGCAGGACGAATTCCTTCAGATAAAGGCTACAGACTTTATGTTGACGAGCTGATGAAGGAAAAGGAAGCCGAAATAGAAGAAATCCGGGATCTTATGATAGAGAAAACTGGAAAGATGGAGAAAGTGCTCAAGCAGGTTGCCAAGGTGCTTGCCTCCAATACCAACTACGCAACAATGATTTCCGTACCCCAGTACAGTGGAAGCAAGATAAAGTTCATCCAGCTTTCCAGGGTAAACGAACTTCAACTGGTGGCAGTAGTTGTGAGTGATAATAATGTTATCCGAAATCAGATCATTAATCTTAATGAGGAGATGGATGACGAGACAATCCTGAAATTAAATCTTCTTCTGAATACTAATTTAAATGGTGTTCCCATTCAGGATATCAATCTTGGAATGATCGCCCGTCTGAAAGAACAGGCAGGAACTCATTCCAGTGTAGTTGCAACAGTTCTGGATGCTGTGGCAGCGACGATCCAGGTGGATGAAGATGATATGGAAATATATACTTCAGGGGCAACAAACATTTTTAAATATCCGGAGCTTGCAGATACCAGTAAAGCAAGTGAGCTGATTTCCACTTTTGAGGAAAAACAGCAGCTAATGAATCTGGTACGGGACCGCATGTCGGATGACAATAACACCGGCGTTCAGGTATACATCGGAAACGAGATGCCAATTCAGACCATGAAGGACTGCAGTGTAGTTACAGCAACCTATGAGCTGGGAAAAGGAATGCACGGAACAATTGGAATCATCGGACCTAAGCGAATGGATTATGAGAATGTGGTTGACAGCCTGAAATCATTGAAAATCCAGTTAGACGAGTTAATTAAGTCAAATAGTTAAATAGTTGAACAGGCAGAAAGGCGGTAGGAAAAAAGTGGAAGATAACAAAAACACTTTCCGGGAACAGGAAGAGGAAACAACTCCTGTAACAGAAGAAACCGAAGAAACAGCCGAAAAAAATACGGCTGGGGAAGCTGCAGAAGAGACAGCTCCTGAAACTGAGGAAGCTCCTGCGGAGGAAAAAACAAAAACTTCCTTCTTTGGAAAGAAGAAAAAAGAAAATAAATATGAACAGCAGATTGAAGAACTGACAGACCGTTTGAAACGCAATATGGCAGAATTCGATAATTTCCGCAAAAGAACGGAGAAAGAAAAGGCCAGCATGTATATTATCGGTGCAAAAGACATCGTGGAGCATATGCTTCCGGTTGTAGATAACTTTGAAAGAGGTCTTGCACAGGCGCAGGAAGGCGATGCATTTGCAGAGGGAATGAAAATGATCTACAAGCAGATGATGACAACCTTTGAAGAGCTTGGTGTGAAACCGATCGAAGCTGTCGGTCAGGAATTCAACCCTGATTTCCACAATGCAGTGATGCATGTGGAGGACGAAGAAGCCGGTGAAAACATCATCGTAGAAGAATTCCAGAAAGGTTATACTTATAAGGATTTCGTAGTTCGTCACAGTATGGTTAAGGTAGCTAATTAATATCGCTCGGAGAAAAGAAAAAACTTTTTTATGGGCAAAAGGTTAATTTTTAATATCAGATAGATGATAACAGGAGGAAAATTATCATGGGAAAAATCATTGGTATTGACTTAGGTACAACAAACAGTTGTGTAGCTGTAATGGAAGGTGGACAGCCAACCGTTATCGCAAATACAGAAGGTGCAAGAACAACACCGTCCGTTGTAGCATTTACAAAAACAGGCGAGCGTCTCGTAGGTGAACCTGCGAAACGTCAGGCAGTAACAAACGCAGAAAAAACAATCTCTTCCATTAAAAGAGAGATGGGTTCTGATTACCGTGTAACAATTGACGACAAGAAATATTCCCCACAGGAAATTTCTGCTATGATTCTTCAGAAACTGAAAAAAGACGCAGAGGGATACCTTGGAGAAACTGTTACAGAAGCAGTTATCACAGTTCCGGCATACTTCAACGACGCACAGCGTCAGGCAACTAAGGATGCAGGTAAAATCGCAGGTCTTGATGTAAAACGTATCATCAACGAGCCTACAGCAGCAGCTCTGGCATATGGTCTTGACAACGAAAAAGAACAGAAAATCATGGTATACGACTTAGGCGGCGGTACATTCGACGTTTCTGTTATCGAAATTGGCGACGGCGTTATCGAGGTACTTTCCACAGCAGGTAATAACCGTCTTGGCGGCGATGACTTCGACCAGAAGATTACAGATTATATGCTTGCTGAGTTCAAGAGAACAGAAGGCGTAGACTTAAGCAACGACAAAATGGCTCTCCAGAGATTAAGAGAAGCAGCAGAGAAAGCAAAGAAAGAGCTTTCTTCCGCAACAACAACAAACATCAATCTGCCATTCATCACAGCTACAGCAGAAGGTCCGAAACACTTCGATATGAACCTTACAAGAGCTAAATTTGATGAACTGACACATGATCTTGTAGAAAAAACAGCAGAGCCGGTACGCCGTGCCCTTTCCGATGCAGGAATCACAGCATCTGAGTTAGGTCAGGTACTTCTGGTAGGCGGTTCTACACGAGTTCCTGCAGTACAGGATAAAGTAAGACAGTTAACAGGCAAAGAGCCTAGCAAAACCCTTAACCCGGATGAATGTGTTGCACTTGGCGCTTCCGTACAGGGCGGTAAATTAGCAGGTGATGCAGGCGCAGGCGATATCCTTCTTCTGGATGTTACTCCGCTTTCTCTTTCCATTGAGACAATGGGCGGAATCGCTACACGTCTGATCGAAAGAAATACAACAATTCCGACAAAGAAGAGCCAGATTTTCTCTACAGCAGCAGACAACCAGACAGCAGTAGATATCAATGTTGTACAGGGTGAGCGTCAGTTTGCAAGAGATAACAAATCTCTCGGACAGTTCCGTCTTGATGGAATCCCGCCAGCACGTCGTGGTGTTCCGCAGATCGAGGTTACTTTCGATATCGATGCCAACGGTATTGTTAATGTATCTGCAAAAGACCTTGGAACAGGCAAAGAGCAGCATATCACAATTACAGCAGGCTCCAACATGTCTGACGATGAAATCGATAAGGCTGTAAAAGAAGCTGCTGAATTTGAGGCACAGGATAAGAAACGTAAAGACGCAATCGACACAAGAAACGGTGCAGATTCCATCGTATTCCAGGTTGAGAACGCTCTGAAAGAAGCCGGAGACAAACTGGATGCCAACGACAAAGCAGCAGTAGAAGCTGACTTAAACGCTCTGAAAGATTTACTTGCACAGACTGCAAACGTAGATGAGATGACAGAAGCTCAGGTTGCAGATATTAAGGCAGCTCAGGAGAAGATGATGGAAAGCGCACAGAAGCTTTTCGCAAAAATGTATGAAAACGCACAGGGCGCAGGTCAGGGACCTGACATGAGCAATATGGGAGGCGGAGCTTCACAGGGCGGAAATGAAGCTGGTTACGGTGATGATGTCGTAGACGCCGACTATAAAGAAGTTTGATAAATAGGCATAGGAATAAATAATCATGGCTGACAAGAGAGATTATTATGAAGTCTTAGGCGTGGACAAAGGCGCCGATGACGCAACGCTAAAAAAAGCATACCGTAAGCTGGCTAAGAAGTATCATCCGGATGTAAATCCGGGTGATGCTGAGGCTGAGGCGAAGTTTAAAGAGGCTACAGAAGCATATACGATCCTTAGCGACCCGGCCAAGAGAAAGCAGTATGACCAGTTCGGACACGCTGCCTTCGAAAACGGCGGAGGCGGAGCAGGCGGCGGATTTGGAGGTTTTGACTTCAGTGGTGCTGACATGGGTGATATCTTTGGCGACATCTTCGGCGATTTATTCGGCGGAGGCGGAAGAAGCAGACGCGGTGCCGACAATGGACCGAGACGGGGAGCAAATCTTCGTGCGCGTGTCAACATTACATTCGAAGAAGCTGTCTTTGGCTGTGAGAAAGAACTGGAAATCATGCTGAAGGACGAATGTACCACCTGTCACGGAACAGGAGCGAAACCGGGAACCTCTCCGGTAACCTGTCCGAAATGTAATGGTGAGGGACAGATTGTCTTTACACAGCAGTCCATGTTTGGTATGGTTCGTAATGTCCAGACCTGTCCGGAATGTCACGGAACAGGTAAGGTGATCAAGGACAAATGTCCGGACTGCCGCGGAACAGGCTACACATCCTCCAGAAAGAAGATTCAGGTATCTGTACCGGCAGGTATTGACAATGGACAGAGCATCCGTATTCGTGAAAAAGGCGAGCCGGGTATCAACGGCGGACCGAGGGGAGATTTACTGGTAGAGGTAAATGTAGCCCGCCATCCGATTTTCCAGAGACAGGATATGAATATTTTCTCTACTGCTCCGATAACCTATGCGCAGGCTGCGCTTGGCGGTCCTGTACGCATCAGCACGGTAGACGGCGAAGTAGAATATCAGGTGAAACCGGGTACTCAGACAGATACAAGAATCCGTCTGAAGGGCAAAGGTGTGCCGTCCCTTCGCAATAAGAATATCCGCGGCGACCACTACATAACACTTGTAGTACAGGTTCCGACTAATCTTAACGAAGAGGCAAAAGAAGCGCTGCGCAAATTTGATGAAGCATGCGGAAACCGTCCTTCCAGTGAAAAAAACGATTCATCAGAAAAGACTGAAAAGCATGAAAAGAAGAAAAAAAGCTTTATGGATAAGCTGAAAGAAACATTTGAGGAATAGAAACATTCTATAAAATAAGAGAAAAGAGGGATTTCCCTCTTTTCTTTTTTTTCGTAGTATTGTATATTAAAGGTTATGATGAAAATAAAAGACTTACAAAAAAAATATCTTCCAGTATGGGCAATACTGCCGCTTTTGTCCATTCTGGCAGTGAACTGCGTAGTTTACTGGGGCGCGGATGCTTTGACGGCATCCAGATACCACTACGATTTCACTACGGGCTTTGACAGGGCTGTGCCTCTGATTCCGGAATTTATCTGGATTTATCTTCTGGCATTTCCTTTCTGGGCTGCGAATTATATTCTTGCGGCACAGAGGGGAAAGAAGATTTTTTACCGCTTCGTTGCGACAGACCTGACGGTGCATCTGGCATGTTTTATTGTATTCCTTCTTATTCCTACCACAAATATAAGACCGAATGTTGCAGGAAATACCCTGTCTGAAGTGGTTCTGAATCTGATGTATGCATGGGATGGAGGCGCTCACCCGTCGAATCTTCTGCCCTCGATTCACTGCTATGTAAGCTGGCTCTGCTGGAGAGGCTTAAAAGGAGCAAAGGAAATTCCGGTGTGGTATCAGAGATTTTCGCTGGTGTTTGCCGTGCTCATCATTATTTCCACGCAGACTCTGAAACAGCATTATTTCATAGATGCTGTGGCAGGAGTAGCGCTTGTGGAGCTGGCATGGAATTTTTATAAAAAGGAAGCCCGCAGTCTTCCTTTCCGAAACTTTTTTGAAAGAATAACAACCAAAAATAAAGAGATTGGAGAAAACTGAATTTATGAAATGGAACCGTTTTACTGTTAAGACAACAACAGAGGCTGAGGATATCGTTATCTGCACTCTTGCCGAAGTAGGTGTGGAAGGCGCGGAAATCCTTGATAAAAAACCTCTTACAGAGGAAGACAAGGAGCAGATGTTTGTGGACATTATGCCGGAAGGACCGGAGGATGACGGAATTGCCTACCTGAATTTTTATCTGGAAGAAGATGCGGACAAAGAAGAAATCCTGAAGAATGTCCGCGCAGCCCTCGATGAACTGAAAAGCTTCATGGATATCGGAGAGGGAACTATTGAAGAGTCCGAAACAGAGGACAAGGACTGGATTAATAACTGGAAAGAATACTTCCATCAGTTCTACGTTGACGATATTCTGATTGTTCCTTCCTGGGAAGAGGTAAAGGAAGAGGATCAGGACAAAATGATTCTCCACATTGACCCGGGCACTGCTTTTGGAACAGGTATGCATGAGACAACTCAGCTTGTTATCCGCCAGTTAAAGAAATACGTGACCCCTGATACAGAGCTCCTTGATGTTGGAACAGGAAGCGGAATTCTGGGTATCATATCACTGAAGCTCGGCGCGAAGCATGTAGTGGGAACAGACCTTGACCCATGCGCGGTTCCGGCTGTTGCTGAGAATAAAGAAGCAAATAATATTCCGGACGAATCCTTTGATATGATGATCGGAAATATCATAGATGATAAAGAAGTACAGGATAAGGTTGGTTATGAGAAGTACGATATTGTAGCCGCAAACATTCTGGCAGACGTTCTTGTGCCGCTGACACCGGTTATTGTAAATCAGATGAAAAAAGGCGCATACTACATCACCTCAGGAATCCTCGATGTAAAGGAAGAGGTAGTAGTACAGGCTGTGAAGGAAGCAGGACTGACGCTTGTAGAGATAACACATCAGGGCGAGTGGGTTTGTGTCACAGCAAGAAAGGACTGATGTTATGCAGCGTTTTTTCGCAGAGCCTCATCAGATTGAGGAAGAAAATCACCGTATCCGTATTACAGGAAGCGACGTCAACCATATCAAAAACGTGCTCCGCATGAAAGTGGGAGAGGAGATATGGGTCAGCGACGGCGAAAATAAGGAATATCACTGTCAGATAGAAGAGATGGATACAGAGGTGCTCCTTCACATTCTGTACGCGCAGGAGCCCAATTACGAGCTTACAAACCGTATCTATCTCTTTCAGGGACTGCCCAAGGCAGACAAAATGGAACTGATCATACAAAAGGCTGTAGAGCTTGGAGCTTATGCAGTGATTCCTGTAGAGACGAAGCGGTGTGTCGTAAAGCTGGACGCCAAGAAGGCGGACAAAAAAGTGCAGCGCTGGCAGCAGATTTCCGAGAGCGCGGCGAAGCAGTCCAAGCGTATGCTGATTCCCGAGATTCATAATGTAATGACATTTAAACAGGCTCTGGATTTTGCGAAAGACCTTGACATTTGTCTCGTTCCCTATGAGCTGGCAAAAGGCATGGGCGAAACGAAAGAAATTTTGAACGGAATCAGACCGGGACAGTCCATAGGAATCTTTATCGGTCCGGAGGGCGGTTTTGAGGAGGCTGAGGTGGAAGCTGCCATAAGCTTTGGCGCCCGCCCCATTACTCTTGGACACCGTATACTGCGAACAGAGACAGCAGGACTGGCGATTCTTTCCGTATTGATGTTTCAATTGGAAAAGGACTAAACAGGAGAAAGAAATGGAAGCATATTTAGACAATTCAGCCACAACCCGATGCTATGAAGAAGTGAGAGATATTGTGGTAAAAACCATGCTGGAGGATTATGGAAATCCGTCAGCTATGCATACGAAAGGCGTACAGGCAGAGCAGTATGTTAAGGATGCCGCTTCGAAGCTTGCACGGATTTTGAAGGTAACAGAAAAAGAGATTCTTTTTACCTCAGGGGGAACAGAATCCAACAATCTGGCGCTCATTGGCGGCGCTATGGCAAATAAAAGGGCAGGTAATCATATTATTACGACTGCGGTGGAACATGCGGCAGTGGCGCGTCCCGTAGAATTTCTGAAGGAACAGGGCTTTGATGTGACGATTCTTCCGGTGGATGAACAGGGAGTGGTAAAGCTTGATGCCCTTGAGGCTGCGCTTCGGGAAGATACGATTCTTGTTTCTACCATGTATGTAAATAATGAAGTGGGTTCCGTAATGCCGATAGAAAAGATTGCAGCTCTTGTCCATGAAAAAAGCCCGAAGGCGCTGTATCATGTGGACGCTATTCAGGCTTTTGGAAAGTTTCGGATTTATCCGAAAAAAGCGGGAATCGACCTCCTTTCTGTGAGTGGTCATAAGATTCACGGACCGAAAGGCGTGGGATTCCTTTACATCAGCAGCAAGGCTAAGGTACAGCCTATGATGCTTGGCGGAGGGCAGCAGAACGGTATGCGTTCAGGAACAGACAATGTACCGGGAATTGCAGGACTTGGAGTTGCAGCCGAAAAGATTTATACAGATTTGGACAAAAAGGTGGAGCACCTTTATCAGTTAAAAGAACGAATGGCAAAAGGACTGGAAGAGCTTGGCGATGTAATAATCAACGGTATGCCGCTTCGCCGGGGAGCGCCTCAGATTCTGAGTGTAAGCTTTATGGGAATCAGAAGCGAAGTGCTTCTTCACACGCTGGAAGAAAAAGGAATCTACATTTCTGCAGGAAGCGCCTGCTCCAGTCACAAAAGAAAGGCGAGCGCTACATTGACAGCTATGGGAATGCCTGCTTCACAGATTGAATGTACAGTGAGAATCAGTTTCTCAGAAGAAAACACCTTTGAAGAAGCAGATTATTGTCTTGACATTCTGAAAGAAACAGTTCCTCTTCTTCGCCGTTATTCCCGCCGTTGACGCAGCAAGTACCCCAGATAATTTTGCAGACACAAAAAGGAGAAAAAAATGACATTTCACGCATTTTTGATAAAATACGCGGAAATCGCACTCAAGGGTAAAAACAGATACCTTTTCGAGGACGCCCTTGTAAAGCAGATTCGCATTTCTCTTTCCAAGATTGAGGGAGAATTTGAAGTAAAAAAAGATCAGGGACGTATTTATGTATACTGTCCGGAGGAATATGATTTCGATGAAGCAGTAGAAGCTCTTCAGAGAGTGTTCGGTATTGTGGGAATCTGTCCTGTAGCAATTTTTGAGGACAATGGATTTGAACAGATGTCCAAAGATGTAGTAGAGTTTATGAAGAACCGCCATCCGAATTTCAGCGGCAGCTTCAAGGTATATACGCGCCGTGCGAAAAAGAATTATCCGATTCCGTCCATGGAGGTCAGCGCAGACCTTGGCGGCTGTATTCTGAAGGAATTTCCGGAGTCTCATGTGGACGTTCATACGCCGGAGCTTACTCTTTCTGTGGAAATCCGCGATAAAATTTATGTATATTCAGAGACGATCAAGGGAGCAGGCGGTATGCCGATTGGCACAAGCGGAAAAGCCATGCTTCTTCTTTCCGGAGGAATTGACAGTCCGGTAGCGGGCTATATGATTGCCAAACGAGGCGTAAAGATTGATGCAGTTTACTTCCATGCTCCGCCGTATACCAGCGAGCGCGCAAAACAGAAGGTAGTTGACCTTGCCAGACTGGTAGCAAAATACAGTGGACCAATTCGTCTTCATGTAGTAAACTTTACAGATATTCAGCTCTATATTTACGACCAGTGTCCCCATGAGGAGCTTACGATTATCATGCGCCGTTACATGATGCGTATTGCAGAGCATTTTGCCAAAAAGACAGGATGCCTTGGTCTGATTACGGGAGAGAGCATCGGACAGGTTGCAAGCCAGACGCTTCACAGTCTCAATGCTACAAATGAAGTCTGTGAGCTTCCTGTTTACCGTCCTGTAATCGGTTTTGACAAACAGGAAATTGTAGAAATTTCCAGAAAAATTGATACCTTTGAAACTTCCATCCAGCCATTTGAAGACTGCTGTACGATTTTCGTGGCAAAGCATCCGGTTACAAAGCCGAATCTTAAAGTAATCCGTAAATCAGAAGAAAATCTGGCGGAAAAAATTGAAGAATTGATGAAAACTGCGCTGGATACAGTGGAAATCATTGAAGTGGAATAAATAAATATAAGTACAGAAAAAATGCAGGGAGAGCCTAAATGCCTCCCTGCAAAAAAAAGAGGAACTGAAATCCAGTTCCTCAGCAATTATTATAAAAATTATTCTGTAACGTATTTCTCAATAACTGCCATTACGTTATCAAGAGCAGCGCCGTCAGCATGAATGTTTAAATCAATCGGTTTGGATAAGTCAAGGCTGAAGATACCCATGATGGATTTAGCGTCGATTACATATCTTCCGGATACTAAATCGAAATCGCAGTCAAATTTGCTGATCTCGTTAACGAATGCTTTCACTTTATCGATGGAGTTGAGTGAAATTTTTAATGTTTTCATTGTGAGAACCTCCCTGTAATATAATAAGTTTCGTAACTGTCCAATACCTTCACAGTTACTTGGGTTTCATTGCCGGATGATTGGAAACGGCAATGGTTATAACTGGTAATCTGTCTGATTACAGTTTTCATCTTACCTTTAGGACCTTTAAAAGTCAAGGTGAAAAGATATAAAATTTTTAGAAAGATTTAGTGAAAATGTATAAAAGATGCACACAATAGTACATCAGAGAATAAAACAAGGAGGAATACATGGGAAAAAAAGTTGCGCTTCACAATTTAGGCTGTAAAGTAAACGCATACGAAGTAGAAGCAATGCAGCAGCTTCTGGAAGAGGCCGGATATGAAATCGTGCCTTTTGAGCCGGGAGCAGATGTTTATCTTATCAATACCTGTACAGTAACAAATATTGCAGACCGTAAGTCCAGACAGATGCTTCATAAAGCAAAAAAAATGAATCCGGACGCGATTGTCGTAGCAACCGGCTGTTATGTTCAGACAGACGAAGGAAAGCTGGATGAGGATGAAGCAGTGGATTTGATTCTGGGAAATAACAGGAAAAAAAATATTGTGGAAGCCTTAGAGGAGTATGAGCAGAAACACAGCAAGCACAGAGATGTAATAAAAATCAATCAGACAAGAGAGTATGAGGAACTGAAGATAGACCATACTGCAGAGCATGTACGCGCCTATATAAAGGTTCAGGATGGCTGTAACCAGTTCTGTACCTACTGTATCATTCCTTATGCGAGAGGAAGGGTGAGAAGCCGCAGCATCAGTCAGGTGCTGGAAGAAGTGCGGGCTCTGGCTGCAAAGGGATATAAAGAAGTGGTGCTTACAGGAATTCATTTAAGCTCTTATGGTGTGGATTTTCCGGAGGGCGAAAAAGAAACTCTGCTTTCTCTGATTCAGGAGGTTCATAATATAGAAGGAATTGAGAGAATCCGTCTGGGCTCTCTGGAACCGGGAATTGTCACGGAAGAATTTGCCCGGGCGATTGCTGCCCTGCCGAAGGTCTGCCCTCATTTCCACCTTTCTCTTCAGAGCGGCTGCGATGCAACTCTTGAGAGAATGAACAGAAGATACCGCTGCGCCCAGTATGCCGAAAGATGCGAAATCCTCCGAAAGGTTTATAAAAACCCTGCGCTTACTACAGACGTCATTGTAGGTTTTCCGCAGGAGACAGAAGAGGAATTTCAGGCGTCTTATGAATTCGTATCAGATATCCGTTTTTATGAAACACATATTTTTAAATATTCCAGAAGACACGGAACAAAGGCGGCTGCAATGAAAGGTCAGCTTACAGAGGCGGTAAAAGGAGAGAGAAGCGACAAGATGCTTGCGCTTCACGAGGTACGCGCAAAAGAATATGAAACATCCATGCTTGGAAATACACTGGAAGTTCTTCTGGAAGAAGAGCTTGAGTTAAACGGCGAAAAATGGTACGTGGGACACAGCCGTGAATATATAAAAATGGCAGTGAAAAAAGAAGAGCGTTATGGAGTTAATGACATTGTTTCCGTGAAAGCAGAGGAGTTTTTGGAGGAACATCTGCTTACCGGCAAAGTTTTGATTGTATTTTAACGCAATCTATATTAAAATAGAAAAGTAAAGGTAATCGTGGGGGACGGTTGTCTGCATTGCCTGCGATTGCGAAATAACAGTAAGGACGTGAGAGAAAATGGCAGAGAATAATCTGGGAAATACACAGTATTTCAGAACGAAACCGGAGCAGGAGCTTCAGGTAAAAGAGGTTCTTGACCTGGTATACAATGCAATGGAAGAGAAAGGGTACAATCCGGTGAATCAGATTGTCGGATATATTATGTCCGGTGACCCGACTTATATTACCAGCCATAAAGGCGCCAGAAGCATGATTATGAAAGTAGAGCGTGACGAACTGGTGGAAGAACTTTTAAACGAGTATATTAAGAACAGATCATGGGAACGCTGATGAAGAGAATACTGGGATTGGATTATGGTTCAAAAACAGTAGGTGTGGCAGTGAGCGACCCTCTGGGACTTACCGCACAGGGACTGGAGACAATCTGGCGCAAACAGGAAAATAAACTGCGTCAGACTCTGGCGCGGATTGAAGAAATTGCCAAGGAATATCAGGTGGAACGTATTGTACTTGGATATCCGAAGAATATGAATAACACCATAGGAGAGCGGGCTGAGAAATCTCTGGAATTCAAGGAAATGCTGGAGAGAAGGACAGGCCTGCCTGTTGTGATGTGGGATGAAAGGCTGACAACAGTGGAAGCCAACCGAACTTTAATGGAAGCTAAGGTACGCAGAGAGAACCGGAAGCAGTACCTGGACGAATTAGCAGCCATTTTTATTTTGCAGGGATATCTTGACTCCCTGTCCCGTTAGGAGAATATTTATGGAAAAAATTAAATTTCAGATGGAAGATGGTACAGCAGTAGAGTTCTATGTAGAAGAACAGACCAGAATCGGCGGAATCGCATATCTGCTTGTATCAGATTCTCCGGATGATGAAGCGAACGCATATATCCTGAAAGATCTGTCCAGTGATGACAGCCGGGAAGCCTGCTATGAAATGGTCGAGGATGAGAACGAACTGCAGGCAGTTTTTCATGTGTTCGAAGAGATGTTAGACGACGTAGACCTTGAAATGTAAAAAAATTTTTGTGACTGTAAAGAAACGGAACAATTAAAATTTAATATGGAGGATAACAGTCCGGCAGCCTGATGCGGGGATACCGGACTGTCATCAAAACAGCCACAGCATGGAGGTGCAATTGCTTGAAGAACGAAAATGACAATTATTACAGCAGCCAGACTGGAGAGGCTGCACACGGCGGAAGAAGGCCGGGAAACAGACAGAAAAATTATAAATACAAACAGCATTCAAAACCTTATTATAATAAAAATCAGGATTTCGAAAAAGACAGAGAAAAAACAGGGAAGCCTGTTCCGTTTAAAAATCCGGTAAAGAATACTTCACGTAAAGGCAGGAAACCTGCATTAAAATTAAAAATCATTCCATTGGGCGGATTAGAGCAGATTGGAATGAATATTACAGCTTTTGAATACGGTGACAGCATTGTAGTAGTTGACTGCGGTCTTGCATTCCCGGAGGATGATATGCTGGGAATTGATCTTGTGATTCCGGATGTGACCTATTTAAAAGAGAACATCAGCAAGGTAAAAGGCTTCGTGATCACTCATGGACACGAGGACCATATCGGCGCCCTTCCTTATGTATTGAAGGATGTAAATGTACCGGTATATTCCACGAAGCTGACACTGGCTCTGATCGCAAATAAATTAAAAGAGCACAATCTGACAAAGACAACGAAATTAAAAGAAGTAAAACACGGACAGGTTATCAATCTGGGCGAGTTTTCCATTGAGTTTATCAAAACAAATCACAGTATTCAGGATGCCTCTGCACTTGCTATTTATTCACCTGCAGGAATCGTAGTTCATACAGGCGACTTTAAGGTGGATTACACACCGGTATTTGGAGATGCCATTGATTTACAGCGTTTTGCAGAAATCGGCAAAAAAGGCGTACTTGCCCTGATGGTTGACAGTACCAATGCGGAGCGCAGCGGTTTTACAATGTCAGAGCGCACAGTTGGGCGTGTATTTGACAATCTGTTTAATGAGTATAAGACAAACAGAATTATCATTGCAACATTCGCGTCTAATGTGGACCGTGTGCAGCAGATTATTAATACAGCTTACCGTTTCGGAAGAAAAGTGGCTGTGGAAGGCCGCAGTATGGTGAATGTTATCACAACGGCTTCCGAGCTTGGATATTTGAGAATTCCGGATCAGACCCTCATAGAGATCGATCAGGTCAAAAATTATCCGGATGAGCAGGTGGTTCTGATTACGACAGGAAGTCAGGGAGAATCAATGGCGGCTCTGTCACGTATGGCAGCCAGCATCCACAAAAAAATCGTCATTAAACCGAACGATACGATTATTTTCAGTTCGAATCCGATTCCGGGAAATGAAAAAGCAGTATCCAAGGTGATTAATGAATTGTCCATGAAAGGCGCAAAGGTTATTTTTCAGGACGTTCATGTATCCGGACACGCCTGTCAGGAGGAAATCAAACTGATTTATTCTCTGGTACGCCCGAAATATGCAATTCCGGTACATGGAGAATATCGTCACCTTACTGCGCAGAAACATATTGTGGAAGATTTGGGAATCCCGAAAGAAAATATTTTTGTGCTTGCATCCGGAAATGTACTGGAGCTTGATGCACAGAGCGCGGAAATTACAGGTTCTGTACACACTGGAGCGATTCTTGTAGACGGTCTGGGTGTGGGAGACGTAGGAAATATCGTTCTTCGTGACCGTCAGCATCTGGCGGAAGACGGAATTATGATCGTGGTTGTGACACTTGAGCGTCACAGCAATGTTGTCCTTGCGGGACCGGATATTGTATCACGCGGATTTGTCTATGTACGGGAATCCGAGGACCTTATGGACCATGCAAGAGAGGTAGTGGAAAATGCCCTTGACTCCTGTCTTGACAGAAATATCACAGACTGGGGCAAAATTAAGAATGTAATCAAAGATGCGCTCAGTGATTTCTTATGGAAACGCACGAAGAGAAGTCCTATGATTCTGCCGATCATCATGGAGGCATGATTTTATGATAAGAGCAATGGATACCATTGATGAAAGTATCAGGAATCTTCTGGATGCCATCAGGAGAACTGATATTTATCAGGAATACAGGAAGCAGGAGGAAAATCTGGACAGGAATCCCCAGCTTCAGGAAAGGGTCAATGCTTTTCGCGGCAACAATTACAGGATTCAGAATGAGTGTGACAGAGACGAGCTGTTCGAGGTAATGGAACGAATGGCAAGGGAATCCTCAGAGCTTCGCAGTAATCCGGAGGTGAATGCATATCTGGATGCGGAACTTGCCCTCTGCAAGATGATGCAGAAAATCTGTATCAAGCTGACGGAAGGCATTGATATGAATACGCCGGACGTAGATTTGTAGTTCTGCGCTCCGGATGGAAAGGAAGAGAAACATGGGTAATACAAGAGACAGGGCGGGAGCAGCCGGAGTTGTTCTTGCCGGAGGTTTTTTCAGAATTGCGCTGTATATATGTGTGGCGCTTCTGATTTTCTGGCTTGGAAAAACAACCTATCAGTTTGGCTATTCTGTTTTTAACCAGCAGGCTATGAGCCCCGGGGAGGGACAGGAGATCACCGTTGTGATAAAGGATGACGCTTCTGTTTTCAAAATTGCCAAGACCCTGGAGAATAAAGGTCTTATTAAAGACGACCTTGTATTTGTGGTACAGGAAGCGCTTTCCAATTACCATGGAAAGCTGCGTCCGGGAACGTATCTTCTGAGCACAGCCTATACGCCAAGCAGGATTATGGGGATTCTTGCAGGAGATACAGAACAGGAAGGGGTAAGTGCTTCGTGATCGTTGACGAACGGATGAGAACTTATATCAATTCTCTGGACATGGGAAACACTCCCTTTCTGGAGAATCTGGAACAGTATGCACTGGAGAATCGCGTACCCATTATTCGCAGGGAAATGCAGAGTTTCATAAAAATGTTTCTGGCGTTAAATCAGCCGAAACGGATTTTGGAGGTGGGGACAGCCATAGGCTTCTCCACACTTCTTATGTGCGAATATGGACCGAAAGATCTGGAAATCGTCACCATAGAGAATTATGAAAAAAGGATTCCCATTGCAAAGGAGAATTTCAGAAAAGCCCAAAGAGAGGAACAGATTACTCTGCTGGAGGGTGACGCAGGAGAAATTCTGAAAGAACTGGATGGAAGCTTTGACATGATTTTTATGGATGCAGCCAAGGGGCAGTATATCAACTGGCTGCCTGACGTAATGCGCCTGATGAAAAAAGGCGGAGTTCTGATTTCCGATAATGTTCTTCAGGAGGGGGATATCATAGAATCTCATTATCTGGTGGAGCGCAGGAACAGAACTATCTATAAAAGAATGCGGGAATATCTGTATGAGCTGAAGCACAATCCGGCTCTTGTTACTTCCATTCTTCCTCTGGGAGATGGAGTGACAGTCAGTGTAAAACAGGAGGGATTATGAGAAAACCAGAATTATTGGTTCCGGCAAGCAGCCTTGAGGTGCTTAAGATTGCCGTTATTTTTGGTGCAGACGCCGTATATATCGGCGGAGAGGCTTTCGGCTTAAGAGCGAAGGCAAAGAATTTTTCACATGACGATATGGCAGCAGGCATTGCTTTTGCACATGAGCATGGAGTGAAGGTATATGTGACTGTGAATATTCTTGCCCACAATTATGACCTGGAAGGTGTGCGGGAGTATCTTTATGAATTAAAGGAACTGAAACCGGACGGACTTATTATCGCAGACCCGGGAATCTTTATGTATGCCAAAGAGATTTGTCCGGAGATTGAGCGTCATATCAGCACACAGGCAAACAATACAAATTATGAGACGTATCGTTTCTGGTATCAGCTTGGTGCAAAAAGAGTGGTGACAGCAAGAGAACTTTCTCTTGAAGAGATTCGCGAAATCCGTGCGCATATTCCGGACGATATGGAAATTGAGACTTTTATCCACGGAGCAATGTGCATTTCTTATTCGGGAAGATGTCTTCTGAGCAACTATCTTACAGGAAGAGACGCAAATCAGGGAGCCTGTACTCATCCCTGCCGCTGGAAATATTCTATCGTGGAGGAAAAGCGTCCCGGAGAATATATGCCTGTTTTTGAAAATGAGAGAGGAACTTATATTTTCAATTCCAAAGACCTGTGTATGATTGAGCATATCGGCGATATTCTGGAAAGCGGCATTGACAGCTTAAAGATTGAGGGCAGAATGAAGACTGCGCTCTATGTTGCAACAGTTGCGAGAACTTATCGAAAGGCAATTGACGACTATATGGAGAGCCCTGAGAAGTATCAGGCAAATATGCCCTGGTATCAGGAGCAGATTTCCAATTGTACGTACCGTCAGTTTACCACAGGCTTTTTCTATGGCAAACCGGATGAAAATACACAGATTTACGATAACAATACTTACGAGAAAGAATACACATATCTGGGATATGCAGAGAGCGTAGATGAACGCGGTTTTGCGCAGATTACCCAGAGAAATAAATTTACTGTTGGAGAAACCATTGAAATTATGAAGCCGGATGGACGGAATCTTTCTGTTACAGTTCAGGGAATTTACAATGAAGATGGGGAAGCTCAGGAGAGCGCGCCTCATGCCCAGCAGAAACTTTATGTAGATTTGGGAACAGAAATTGAGATGTATGATCTTCTGAGAAGAGCAGAAGCCTGAATAAATATAAGAAAGTCCTCCCATAGCTGTGACGGAGGAATTACAGCTCCCTTTAAGCAAGGGAGCTTTTTTGTTACGTTGAATAATCCGGGAAAATAGTCCGAAGCTTCTGGATGGCATTTTTCTCGATTCTGGATACATAAGAACGGCTGATAGAGAGCTTTTCGGCGATTTCCCGCTGTGTTTGTTCCTCCTCTCCGAAAAGCCCGTAGCGGCAGCAGAGAACCTGATATTCTTTTTCTGTAAGAAGCTTTGGCATAGCATCAAGAACGGCAAGGGTATTATCCCTGACTGTACAGTTTTCTACAACGTCAACAGGCGCGCTTTCAATCACATCAAGAAGACTGATTTCATTCCCCTCTTTATCTGTTCCGATCGGTTCATAAAGAGAGACTTCTCTGGAATGTTTTTTCTTACTGCGGAAGAACATGAGAAGTTCATTTTCGATACAGCGCGCTGCGTAGGTGCAAAGTCTTGATGCCCTTTCCCCGTCAAAGGTTGAAATAGCTTTAATCAGCCCGATTGTTCCTATGGAAATCAAATCGTCCAGTTCTTCATCCGTGTTCTGGTATTTTTTTACAATATGTGCGACCAGCCGGAGATTTCGTTCAATCAGAATATTCTTAGCCTCCGGACTTCCTCTCTGGTATTGAAGAAGATATTCTTTCTCCTCAGATAAAGACAAAGGTTTCAGAAATGCCCTCAAAATGGTACCTCAAAGAGGAGTTTTATATAGTCTATGTGCAGGACGGGTTTTTCGTGCTTTTCCCAGTGAAACTATTATAATCCCTGTGTATCTTCTCTGCACAGTACAACAAAAAATTCATATCTACATTCCTGAAATTTTTGGTAAACTTATCAACAACTCTCATTCCATTACGACCAGCAACCTTTTGAGAAGCTGTATGATTATCTCTGATAATCGAATATACGCTATTTGCATTTAGAACTGTGAAAGCATAGTTTTTACATGCGATTGCCGCTTCTGTTGCATAACCTTTGTGCCAATACGCTTTTTGAAACAAGTATCCGATTTCCAGAAGTTCTCTTTCTCTCCAGCTTTGAAAGGTTAATCCACACTGGCCAATCATTTCGTTTGTTTCTTTTAACACAACAGCCCAAAGTCCAAAACCATACTCTGCATATCTTCTGAAATGCCTGTTCATCCAATTTTGTGCTTCTTCCACACTGAACGCGCTTTCATAAGCGGTACACATTACTTCTTCATCGCATAATATTTTGCACAATGCATTGAGATCAGAAGATACCATTTCTCTGATAATAAGACGCTCTGTTTCTGCTATAATTTTTCCGTATTCCGTATTCGGTACCGTCATTAATAACACCTCCACGTATTTCGCATTATCCAATTCCAGAAAATATGATGGAACAAAGTTCATACTTTATACCTGTTGCTTTATTCCTTTTTTAGTTCATAAAAATGATAGAACTCCTCTTTATCATCATTCAAATCTTTATACATCCGCTTTTCAGTTAAAACAAATCCTATTCTTTCAACAACTTTCCAAGAAGATATATTCTCATCTCGCACTGTCGCGATTAATCTTGGAACGTCATAATGACTCAAAAAATAATTTACATATGCTTGTACTGCTTCGGTTGCATAACCTTTATTTCTGTACTGTGAACCAATAAAATACGTAATACCTGTTTCATAAAGATCTTCATAGTAAGAACATCCAACAGAACCAATTACAATATTTTCATTTTTCAAACAAACCGTATAAGCTAAAAACTCCTTCAGAGGATTATCAAGATATGCTAATTTTCTCGCTTCTGTTATCCAATGGCATATCCATTTGCCACAATCTTTATCAAAACCGCAATCATTAAGGCTCCCGTCAGAAGCCATTGTAATATAAGCTAACTCATCTTCAATTTGTAAATCTCTAATTATTAATCTTTCAGTCTCTATATACATTTCTTTTCCCCCACCAAATTCAAATCAAATGATTTTATCATATCATCAATCCAAATTCAACGATCAAGTCGGAACTTGAATAGGCTTTCCTTTTCCAGAATATAAAATTCTTTGGTGATAGATAACCTCAGCTCAGTTCCATTCCTCAGCTAAGAGAAAATCACGGATATTGCGATGTTTAATACCATTGCGGCTCATGTCGAATTCATCCAAAGAGACAACATATTTCGGAAAGTTATCACGAATATTATCATATACCCCGAATTCGCGTTGAATCGTCTCATCAGAAGCAAGCAGATAAGTAACCTGAACGTAAAGTTTTTCATCTCGTTTATGACAGACAAAATCTATTTCTTTGTCGCCGATTCTTCCGACAGTAACTACATAGCCGCGGCGGAGCAGTTCCAGATAAACAATATTTTCTAAAGTAAGATTGATTTGTTTCATGTTACCTCCAAAAACTGCTTCACGGATGCCGTGATCTGCAATATAGTATTTTTCATTGGAGGCAAGAATTTGTTTGCCCTGTAAATCTTCCCGTTTTACCTGATAGAACAAATAAGCATTACAGCAATATTTGATGTAATTGAGGAGTGTTTCGGGAGCTACGGTACGTTGCTCGCTTTTTAAAAATCTGGCAAGAGAAGCTGCGGAAAAAGTATTTCCTACGTTTGCCATTACATAGGCAATGATGCGTTCCAATAAATCTACATCACGAATTTTATTGCGTTTTAAGATGTCTTTTAACTGTACAGAACTGAACAGATCGTGGAGATATTGTTTTGAGGGGTCATCGGCGTAGCGGATGTTGGCAAGGTAAGGCATACCTCCAACCAGAAGATATTTTTGAAAACATTTCTGGATAGATTCATCGGGAGCGACTGTTTTATATAGTTCTATGAATTCTGCAAAAGAAAATGGATAAATAACAAATTCTACATAACGTCCGCCGAGATAAGTGGCAAGTTCACCTGACAATAATTTGGCATTTGAACCGGTAATGTAGATGTCACAATCTAAGGAAACACGGAAGGAGTTAATGCACTTTTCCCAGTCCTTTACTTCCTGGATTTCATCGAAAAAAAGGTAGACCTTGCCATTGATATCAGAGGCTTTCTTTGTGATTTCTTTATGCAGCGCTTTTGCAGTTTGCAAATGGGCATAGTTCATATCTTCAAAATTAATAGAAATGAACTGAGCGGGGTCTGTTCCGGATTCAATCAATTCTTGTTTGATTAGTTCCAGCATAACCGATTTTCCGCAACGGCGAATACCGGTCATAACTTTTATTAAATCTGTTCCGATAAAGGGACGGATACGTTTCATATATATTTCTCGTTTGATCATAAAAGAATATCCTCCTTTCTTGTATTGGATATAGAATAACATATTTATAACTTAAGTACAATAAATGATAATAATTTTCTTCAGTTATAACTGATAAAATACAGAGAAAACAAAAAACGACAGATACAGAATGCAGTATGCTGCTTTTCAGAAGATAGTCGGGGAGCATTTGATACTTGAATTTTTACTTTTTTTTGATAGAATGAGAGTAAATAAAGGATGTCGGGATTAATAGTCGATTTTTGGAGGAGATAGGAAAATGATAATCTTGATTACAGGGGCTTCACACACAGGAAAAACCTTATTGGCTCAGAGACTTATGGAAAAATATAAAGTGCCATATTTGTCAATCGATCATTTAAAGATGGGATTGATACGAAGCAAAAACACAGATTTAACTCCTGAAGATGATGAAGAACTGACCGGTTATTTATGGCCTATTGTGCGGGAGATGATAAAAACGGCAATTGAGAACGGGCAAAATCTTATCATTGAGGGCTGCTATATCCCCGGTGACTGGGAGAAGGATTTTTCCGAAGAATATTTGAAAGAAATCCGATATTACTGCCTGATTATGAGCCCTAATTATATTCAAAAGTATTTTTCAGATATAAAAAAATATGCCAGTGAAATAGAAAAACGTATTGACGATTCAGGATGTACGAAAGCATCTGTACTTCAGGATAATGAAAAGTACCTGAAAATGTGCTGTGAAAAAGGCTATGATTACATATGGATTGATGAGGAATATCAGGTGGAAATATAACAGAAAGCGGGTGACGTTCCTCTTGCATTTCAGAACCTTGAAACAGAGTTGCTTGCTGATGGGGATAATTCATGGAGCTGGAAAGCAGAGGGAGATAACAAAGGCGTAACCAGTAAAATCATGGATAAGTGGTATTATTCTGAGGCGGATTTTTAAGAATGGTTGCTAAATGGTTATGAGATTTCAGACACGAAATGCCCGGGTGGGAAGTAGATTCCCTGAACCGGGCATTTGTGTGTGTTTGAATAAGTTATTCAATGGATATTAGTTTTCGTTATATTGATACTTTTTTAATTTCCGTCCTGCGATGAGACAAACCAGAATTCCGCCTATGCCGAGAATAAACATCATAAGCGCGGCGCCGGAACCTTTGCCCTCTCCAAAGAGCGTTTTTAGAAGGGGTAAATCTCCATAGACGCTCATCAGCGGTTCACATACATCATCTACCATAAATCCGCCCAAAAACAATCCTATTGGGATGGTAAAAAATTGAAGCGTATTACGGCAGGCATAAACACGACCCTGTAGCTCTACCGGAATGGCAGACCTGAGAATCACATCCAAATTAGCATCCATAATCGGAACAAGTACCCATCCGATAATCTGTCCAAGACACCATAATACAGGTTCCCGGGAAAATGCCAGAAGAAAATTCTCTGTACCTAATGAAAAAAGCATGGTCAGATAAATGACTTTTACCCGATCCTTTGGTTTAGGTAAGAGCGAAACAACCAGACTTCCGATAATCATTGCGATGCCGGAACAGGAGGTAACGATACCTAAAACAGATGAACCGCCTCTGGGATTAGGAAGTACATAACCGGGCAGGGCTGCATCAAATGCGGAAGCCACCAGATTAACGCCTGACATAAATAAAATCAATGTCAGAATCAGCGGATGGTCTTTCAGAAAAATAAGCCCTTCTTTTATAAGGGGAAGCATAGGCTCTCTTTGATGCTTTTTTTGTTCCGGAATCCTGATAAAAAACAGTAAAGCAGTAAAGGCAATTACAAAGCTTCCGATATCTACAGCTATGACGCCATTCAGACCTGTAAATGAGTAAAGCGCCGTAGCAATCAAGGGATTTAAGATGGATGTCAGTGACCTTGACAGAGAACGGAGTCCGCTTGTTTGCTGATAATAGTGTTCAGGAATGATAAGTGTCATGGCAACTTCTGAAGCCGGCTGCTGTATCGTATTCATTAGTCCGGAAACGATATTTAAAACATATAAATGCCATACCGCCAAACGGTCAGTGCGGAATAAGACAAAAACAATTAAGGTACATATAGCTGCGAATACATCACAGCCGAGCATAATCTTCTTTTTATGAAAATGGTCTGTCAATGCTCCGGCAAATATACTTGTCAGTACATATGGTACATAAGAGAATATGGTAAGAGCCGCTGTGCCCAGTGCAGAGCCTGTTTTTTCATACAGCCATAAAGTCAGTGCAAAACCGGTAATGCTGCTGCCGAGCTGAGAGATGCTCTGGGTGCTCCAAAGAATTAAAAAATCTTTTAACTCAATAAATTCATTTTTTTTAATATGTTTCATTTCTTTGCTCCTTTTCATGTCAGTTTTTCTCAAACCAGAAGCAAAGTCCGAGGATATCAGCAGTATGCTGTACCTCCATGCAGTCTCCTCAGACTCTGCATGGAGCTGATGCAATGCAAAGTATCATTTTCTTTTCCTTTCTTGCCGTTTCTTACGGCTATATTATAATTTCAAAGCGCCCTTGGGACATTCTTCGATACATTTCATACATAAAATACATTCAGTTGCATTTCTCTTTTTTCGGGAATTGCTGGGAACTTCCACATCCATCGGGCATACCCGCTCACATTTTCCACAGGAGATACATTTCTCTTTCTCAACCTTAATCCGAAAAAGAGAGAAGTAGCTCATGGGTTTTAAGAAAATGGTAACAGGGCAGATGTATTTGCAAAAAGCTCTGTTGTCTCTGCATTTACAGGCGATAATAATTCCAATCAAATAATAAAGGATATTTCCAATGATGAAGCTCCACCACATAATTTCTTCTTTGTTTGGAATCTGAAAAATAAATAGTATACTGACAAATACAAGGGAAACCCCAAAAACAATATACCGGATATATCCCCAGCGCTTACGGGGAGCCTGCGGAGTCTTGAAGGGGAGTAAATCCAGGACCATAGCAGTCCAGCAGGCATATCCGCACCAGCCGCGACCAAACACCAGCGGACCAAAGATTTTGGCAACAATGTAGTGAATTGTGGCAGCCTCGAATACGCCAAGAAACAGATAATACCAAAAGCCCTCTATCTGCATATTTTCCCGGCAAAGAAAACCCAGATATACAAGCATGTATAAGCCGACGGCAAATTGAACGACATTTCGGGCATATTTTTTTCTTTGTCCATATAGAATTAAACCCACTGAAATAGATGTACCGATATAAGAAAAATTAAAAAGGTAGAATACATTATCCAATGTCACCCACAGAGTTACTGCTATGGTTTCGAAAATAAGCCACATAGTAAGCGGCGGAATGAATTTTTTTAATTTCATTATATTTCACCGTAAATTACGGGAGAATATGCCCGCTGCTCAGATACAGGCGGTACCACTCTTCACGTTCCAGCCGTATTTCGCTTCCTTTTATAATTTCGCTCATTCTTTCAGTGTTGGTGGTTCCGGCTATCATCTGGATATTGGCAGGATGGCGCAGAATCCAGGCTGTTGCGATGGCAGTGGGAGTAGTATCGTATTTCTGACTTATTTCCTCAAGAGCTTTGTTTAATTCAGGGTATTTCTCGTTGTTTCCCAGAAAAATTCCTTCGAAGAAACCGTACTGGAAAGGTGACCATGCCTGGATGGTAATGTCTTTAAGACGGCAGTAATCAAGGATTCCGCCATCCCGGTCGATTGCTCCGTCTGTCAGCATATTTGCTTCCATTCCGGCAGCTACCATGTTGGAAAACGGGATGCTGAACTGAAGCTGATTGGCGCACAGTTCCTGTTTTACATATTTGTTTAACAGCTCAATTTGGTAGGGACGGTGATTGGAAACTCCGAAATGGCGGACTTTTCCTTCTTTTTCCAGAAGTTCGAAGGCTTCTGCCACTTCCTCCGGCTCCATGAGAGCATCCGGGCGATGGAGAAGAAGAACGTCCAGATAATCGGTATCCAGACGTTTCAAAATGCCGTCTACAGATTCCAGAATATGTTTCTTTGTAAAGTCATACATAACACCCGGTCTGATTGCACATTTTGACTGCAGGATTACATCTTCTCTTTTATATCCTGTTTTCTTAAATGCTTCCGCAAATCTTGATTCACATTGTCCTCCTCCGTAAATATCTGCATGGTCGAAGAAATTGAGACCATGTTCGATGCAAAAACGGATATGTTCCGTCAGACGGTCTGTTTCCATTTCTGCAATTCGCATACAGCCTACGGCGATAACGGGGATTTCAAGATTGGTTTTTCCTAACATTGTTTTTTTCATAATGAATCTCCTTAAGATTTTACTACTTTCAGTATAATCGAATTCCATACAAATTGATAGAAAAATTTTTTTTAGCAGCTCAGTGAAAAGCATATATTACAGAAATAAACAAAAATTCCTGTATAATAAAGGAACAAATAAACCGTACAGGAGGACTTTTATGAAAAAAACTGCAAACAGAGTATTTATATCGGCGCTGACGGCAGCGACCATATTTACGACAGCTTGTATTCCTGTGCCGGCGGCAGAGGAAGCTCCGATTATACTGGAGAACGGGAAAGACAGAAGTAAGGAAGAAAACATACAGGCAGAAATCCGTATGGAGAATGCTGCGAAGATTACGGACGAAATTGCGTCAGGAGCTGATTTTCCGAATGTGATGTTCAGTCCCACAAGCCTGAATTATGCCCTTGGTATGTTGGCGGAAGGCGCAGGCGGCAAGACGAAAGAAGCGCTGAACAGCTTTCTGGGAACAGACCAGTATGGGAAATATGCCAAAGAATATACGAAATCTGCAGCAGAACGCAATTCTTCAGAGGAAGAAGAGAAAAACGGATACAGACAGAAACTGAAAATTGCAAACGCGCTTTGGGCAGACCATAACTGGAAACTCAAAGAAGATTATATTGAGAGAGTACAGACAGATTTCAATGCAGGACTTACCAATGAAGACTTCGGAGACCCAGGAAAGGTCAGCAAAATGATTAATGACTGGGCAGATGAGCAGACGGAACACCTGATTCCGGAAATCGTAACTCCTGATATGATTTCGGAAGAAGCGGGGCTTGTTTTGACGAATTCCCTGTATTTCGAGTCACCCTGGAGCGAAGAGGCATGGGTAATGTCAGAGGAAAAGGAAACTTTCAAAGGTTTTGACGGAACAGAAGAGACTACCTATATGATGACTGAGGGAAACAGATATTTTGAGAATGAGCAGGCAACTGCATTTTCCCGTTATTACCAGAATGGACTGCAGTTTGTGGGAATTCTTCCGAAGAAGGAAGGGGACTTTAAGCTGACAGATCTGGATCTTTACAGTTTGTTAAATTCAGAACCTGAGTACACTCAGGTAATCTGTAAAATGCCGGCTCTTGATTTCACAACTTCTACCTTATTGGAAGATATCTTATCCAAAATGGGATTAGCTGATATTTTTTCGGACAGCGCAGATTTTTCCGGATTAAGTGAAACACCGGCAAAGGTAGGCTCAATTATCCAGAAAACAAATCTTCAGTTGGATGAAAACGGAACAAAGGCAGCGGCAGTTACAGCGATCGTGATGGAAAAATGCGCATTAATGCCGGAAGAACCGGAGATTATCAAAGAGGTAACTCTTGACCGTCCTTTCGCCTTTCTGATTTATGATGAAGAAAATCAGGAAGTTCTGTTTATGGGAAAGACTGCAACAACAGAAAAACAGGCATGAACTGCTTTTAAAGAAATGAAACAGCCGTTTATCCGGAAAATTTTCCGGATAAACGGCTGTTCTTATATGGAGATAACTATAAATAAATCAGGCAAACTGACTGAGATATAAGGTTGCATATTTTCCGTTTTTTGCCATCAGCTCGTCATGTGTTCCTATTTCTTTAATATCGCCGTCTTCCATGTACAGAATCATATCTGCATCACGAATGGTAGAGAGACGGTGGGCAATGACAAAGCTGGTTCTGCCTTTCATCAGTTCAGCCATTGCTTTTTGAATCAGGACTTCTGTATGTGTATCTACATTGCTGGTTGCCTCGTCGAGAATCATAATCTCAGGGTCGGAGGCAATAGCGCGGGCAATCGTCAGAAGCTGGCGTTCTCCCTGGGAAATGTTTTCAGCTCCCTTACTCAAAATCATGTCGTAACCTCCCGGAAGCGTCTTGACGAAGCTGTGTGAGCAGGCTGATTTAGAGGCGGAAATGATTTTTTCCCGAGACATATTTTCTTCTGCATAGCCAATGTTTTCCCCGATGGTTCCTTCGAAAAGCCAGGTATCCTGAAGAACCATGCCGAAGCGGTCACGAAGCTCTGCACGTGTCATATCTTTGATATCGACCCCGTCTACAGAAATGCTTCCTCCGTTGAGCTCATAGAAGCGCATCAGCAGATTGATAAGAGTTGTTTTTCCGGCACCGGTGGGACCGACTACAGCAACTTTTTGTCCGGGTTTAACTGTAAGATTAACGTCTTTCATCAACATACGGTCAGGAGAATAACCGAACTGTACATTTCGGAAAACAACGCTGCCTCCGTGGTTTTCAGGGGCATGACTTACAGCAGTATCAGGTTCTTCCTCAGGTGCATCAAGGAGAGAGAAGATACGTTCTCCGGCAGCAGCGGCAGCTCCGATGCTTCCCGCCATACCTGCAAGGGAAGAGAAGGGCTCTGCAAATTTGCGGGTGTAGTCCAGCATTGCCTGTACGTTTCCGACTGCAAGCTTTCCGGCAATTGCCCAGATACAGCCGATGGCAGCACAGAGAACATAACCAAGGTCATTTACCAGAGTGGTGATAGGGCTGATTGCCCCGGCGGTTGTTTCTGCCTTTCGGGAACTGTCTTTGAGTTTTTCGTTTAATATTCCAAATTCTGTTTTTGCTCTTTGTTGATAATTAAAGGACTGAACAACCTGCTGACCGTTATATATTTCCTCAATATAACCGTTGAGCTTTCCAAGATATTCCTGCTGACGGCCGTAATATTTCCCGCTTGCCTTCATAACGCCTGCAGCGCTGAATAAAGAGAGGGGAACCATAATAACAGGAATAAAGGTAAGCTTCGGACTTATCATAAGCATCATAATAAAGATTCCTGCAGCAGTGATAAGCTGAGTGACAATGGAAGTCAGATTCTGGCTTATGGTGTTGTTTATGGTATCTACATCATTGGTGATAATACTTAAAATATCGCCGTGTGTATGAGTGTCGTAATAATTCAGTTTTAGCCGGTGCATTTTTGCGTCAATATCCTGACGGAGAGTTTCCATTACGCCGGAAGTGATTTTTACCATTCCAAATCCCTGAAGAACAGAGAAAAACTGGGAAATCAGGTATAAACCTGTAAGGATAGCCAAAAGCAGCAGGATTTTATCCCAGTAAAATACGCCGTCCCTGATGCTGTCAAAAAGTGTTGTTGTTATTTTTCCTATGAAAAAGGGGGCAAGAACCATAAACATGGTACTGATTCCGGCAAAAAGAAGTACAAGGAAAAGCCGCAGGCGGTAGGCTTTCAGGTAACCTGCCAGACGTTTAAATACAGTTTTCTTATTCATTTTCCAGGTTCTCCTTTCCTAACTGGATTTCTGCCATCTCCCTGTAAAGAGAGCAGGTGGCAAGAAGCTCTTTGTGAGTGCCCTGTCCGACAATCTGTCCGTCATCGACAACAAGAATACGGTCGGCATCTAAAATAGAGCTGATTCTCTGGGCAACCATGATTACTGTGGCATCGCCCAGATGGTCTTTGATGTTCTGCCGAAGAGTCCTGTCCGTTTTCATATCAAGAGCGGAAAAACTGTCGTCAAAGACGTAGATTTCAGGAGCTTTCATCACAGCTCGAGCTATTGCCATTCTCTGCCTCTGACCACCGGAGAGGTTAGTACCGCCCTGTGAAATCGGGTCGTGATATTTCTGAGCTTTTTTCTCAATAAATTCGTCGGCGCAGGCAATGGATGCAGCCTGTTTCCACTGAGCTTCCCCGCCCTGTTCATTTCCGAAATTCAGATTTGAAGCAATGTCTCCGGAGAAAAGCACATTTTTCTGAGGAACGTAACCAATCAGAGAGCGAAGCTCATCCACCTTGTAGTCTTTTGCATTGATACCGTCGATGAGGACAGTTCCGAACAGCGGGTCATACAGTCTTGGAATCAGCTTCAGGATACTGGATTTCCCTCTTCCGGTACCTCCGATGATAGCAGTTACCTCTCCCGGATGAGATTCAAAGCAGATGTCTTTGAGAATGGGTTCGTCTGCATCGGGATAAGCGAACGTAACATGACGAAATTCGATTGTGGAACGAAGAGGACGGTCCTGAATCCGGAAGTTTCCGTCTTTAATGCTGCTTTCGGTTTCCAGAACTTCTGAGATTCGTCCGGCGCAGGCATAGGTGGTTGGAAACATCATAATAACCATAGCAAAAAGCATAACGGACATGAGAACCATGCTGATATACTGGCTGTTAGCCACCAGAGAACCGACTTCCATAGCTCCGCTTTCCACATAGACAGCTCCCAGACCTAAAACAGCGGCTGTTGTCACGCCGAAGATTACGTTGATGGCAGGCATCAGAAAGCTGGTGATTTTTCCGGCTGTCATGGCAGTCTGTGTGTATTCTTTGTTTGCCTCACCGAAACGACGGCTTTCATTTGCCTGTTTATTGAAAGCGCGGATTACACGGACGCCTTCCAGAGATTCAAGAAACAGACGGTTAATCTGGTCAAGCTTTTGGCGAAGACGGATGGAATAACGGGAGGCAAACATAACGATGCCTCCGACCCCTATAAGAAGAACCGGGATTGCTACTGTAAGGACAGAACTTACTTTTCCGCCGGTAGCAGCAGAAAACACAAGACCGGCAACAGCCATCATGGGCGCCAGAATACCAATGCGAAGGAGCATGGTAAGAAAAAGCTGAATATTGGTAATGTCAGAGGTACTTCTTGTCACCAGACTTGCAACGCCGAAACGGTCCAGCTCGGCAGCGGAAAAGCTTTGCACTTTATCAAAAACCTCTCCTCGAAGTCTGGCGGAAAAATCAGTTGAAATCCGCGCTGCAAGCTTTACGGATAAAAAGTTGATGATACATGCCAGAACAGTGATTCCTGCCATGACGCCTGCCAGGGTAAAAATCAGCCTGTTTTTGGCGTTTGCAACTCCGCTGTTGATCATCTGCGCCAGAAGGGAGGGAAGAAGCATTTCTCCCACAGCGGACAGCAGTACCAGTACGGACAGAATCGTAACCTGACATTTATTGAGTTTGATTTTGGAAAAAATAGTACGCATAAATGATGAAACTCCTTTCCTGTATATTTGCGTGTACTTTTATTTTACAATTTTAATTTTCGACAGGCGGAAAAAAAGACTGCCTAATGCATATTTCTGAAGTTCAAGATAGCGTTCGGGAGACACCTGCCCTCCGAAAGTTAAGATTTCCATATCGCCGCCTGCGCCTTTTGTAAAAATGCCGGATGAAGTGAAGCCGTTTTTGAAATAAAATCTTCTCCGGGCGATTCTTTGTTCCTGATTTGCCGCCTTTTCATCCAGACGTTCGATTAAAAGGACAACTTTTTTGCCGGAAAAATATTTACAGATTTCCTGCATGAGAAAACTTCCGGTTCCCTTGCTGCGTATTTTTCCGGAAACAGCCAGATAATCGACCATAACCATGTCTTCATATGGGATGACCATTACGAAGCCCATAAGTGTCTGATCGTCGGTTGCTGTAAAAATACGGGCTTTTTTACTTTTTACAGAGTGTTTTAAAACGAAAAAAGGTTTCCGTTCCTGCTTTGGAAAGGCTTCCAGATAGATTTCTTTAATTTCTTTCCACTGTTCCTTCTTTAATTCTGTGATTTTCATATGAATCCTCCTCAAAATGCTGTATACGCTCTTTTCATAAAGTATCATAAGGTCTACAGTCACTGTAGAGTCAAGAGGTGTTTTAAAAATAAATAAAAAGAACGGCTGTATGACCTTTTCTGTCACACAGCCGCTCTTGCAGCAGATTCAGAACAGTAAGAGTATGGATGAAACATGTTCTGAAAACCGTTTTTTATTTTCTTGTGATAGTATAAGTTTCTCCCGCTTTTGTAGGGAAGGAAATTTTGTCATTTCCGAGTTTTTCAACAGAAATGTCATTTCCGCAGGAATCTTTTACTGCGTAGGTGGATAAATCCTTATATTCTGCTGTAAAGAGATTGCCGTTTCTGGAGGTTACTGCAAAGGAATCTGCTGTTCCCTCTGTCCACTTCATGTCAATGACAAAGTTTCCACGAGCCACGATTCCCTTTACATATCCTGTTTCCCACTGTTTCGGCAGAGCCGGAAGGAACTGGATATAGCCAAGCTGGCTCTGGATAAGCATTTCATTGACGCCTGCTGTGTAGCCGAAGTTTCCGTCAATCTGGAAAATCGGGTATCCCTTATAGTTTTCACCGCCGCCGTGGGAGGAGAAGAGGTTCATAAGGAAACCGGAATTTCCGCCGCCGACTGCGGACTGAACAATCTGGAATGCTTCACCGGCATGACCGGTACGCGCCCAGAGGTTCAGCTTATGGGCTTTGGACCATCCGGTTGCATCAAGACCGCGCTCATTTAAGGAAACCATAGCTGCATCCATAAATTCAGGAGCATCCTTGCTGATGATGCTGCATGGATAAAGAGCCATCAGATGAGAGAGATGGCGGTGCGGAGGCTGTTCGCCGTTTGTGTCTGCGCCAAGGCTCTGTCTCCACTGTGGAATGTCGATTTCCGGAAGAGCTCCGGCCTGCGCTTTGCCGATATGGGTTTCTTCAAACCACTCTTTTACCTGACCGTCAGAGCCGACCATAACAGGAGTCAGTTTGGACTGTTTTTCTCTCCAGAGAGGGATGAGCTCCTGGTCAACGCCGAGGATTTCGGCTGCAGCAATGGTATTTTCGAAGTGCTGCCAGATAAACTGCTGGTCATAGGAAGCGCCGTTGGCGATCGGTCCGTTCTCAGGAGAGTAGGACGGCGCGGATACATAGCGCTTCTGGTATTCACTCCAGTAAAGGGCTTCGTTCCAGAAGTTGGCAACTTCTCTCAGTGACGGATAAAGCTTTTTGAGGAATTCTTTATCTTCTGTGAAGAGATAGTATTCATAGGAGTTCAGAAGACCCCATGCAGAACCGATGGGGTTCCAGCCTGCAGCGTTATTTTTCTGCCCCATTGTGACAAACATATACGGGGTACTGAAGCATCCTACCAGCCAGCCGTTTTCTTCGCCGTCGTTGCTCTTAATGCCAAAAGCTGCGGCAGCGGCAGTGCGTCCTGCTTCGCGCAGAACGTCCAGATAATCGTTATAAGGAAGGAGACATTCTCCCAGATTGCTTGCCATAGTCGGCCAGTAATTCATCTGTACGTTAATGTTGAAATGGTAGTCGCCGCCCCATTCAAAATGGTCTTCGCCCCACACACCCTGAAGGTTTGTAGGGAGTGCGCCCTTTCTGGAGCCTGCAATCGTAAGGTAACGGCCGAACTGATAGCAGATAACCTCCATAGCTCTTTGCTCTTTGTCTGTAGGAAGCTCGCCGCCGTTTTTCTCCACCAGATTTCGGTATTTCTGAAGAAGCTCACTTGTAGGAATCTGAGGAATCTCTTCATTGAAGCCCAGCTCCATACGGGAGAAAAGCTCTGTATAGTCAGAAAGATGCGCAGTCTTCAGCGCTTCGTAGCCTTTTGCTGCGGCAGCGTCAAGACGGGCGGTAATTGCCTGATGGGGGTCTTCGCCTCTGAAAGACGGAAGCTCCATTTTATAATCTGTGCCGCAGGCAAGAAGCAGGACAACGGAATCCGCTTTTTCTACATGAACAGAGGAGCCGTCTAAGGTGAGGGTTCCGCCTGTTGGAAGAACTTTAAGCTGTGCTTCGGTTTTCAGACCATTGCTTTTGAGCGTGTTTGTCATGGTAATTCTGTCGCCGTCGGCTGTGTTTACAGGAGCAGTTCCTCCGGTACAGTCCTCAAGACGTACAGAAATCGTGACTTTTTCTTTCTGGTCTGCGCTGAGGCGGATGGCAAGCACGTTATCCGGATAACTGTTAAAGTATTCGCGGGTGTAGCGGACGCCGTTATAATCGTAGCTTACTGTGGCAAGAGCTGTGCGCAGGTCTAAGTCGCGGACATAATTTGTGACGTCAGCTTCGTTTTCCACATCGCTGGAAATATAGAGGTTTGCATAGTCCTGAGGAGCTTCATAGCCTGTAAGGTCGCCCATAAGCTTGTTAAGCCAGTCCATAGCCTCGCCTTTGGTATCTGTTCCGCATGCCTGATAGGAATTTCCGTCAAAGCCGAATACATGCTCGGATTTGTCATCCAGTTTTTTGCGGAGCGCATTCAGGTCTTTTTTTATTTTTTCCAGATCCTGCTCGGTATCTGCAGGATTTGTATTTCCATATTTGTAATCTGTTCCTTCGGAAGGGCCTCCATTCCAAACAGTCTTCTCGTTGAGATGAATCTTGTCTGTTTTGGCGCCGCCGAATACAAGAGCGCCCATGTAACCGTTTCCGATTGCCAGAGCTTCTGTCTGCCAGTCAAGAGCAGGCCTGTCGTACCAGATTCTGAGAAGATTATCATTTCCGGTTGTTTTCATTCCTTTTCCTCCGTTTGCATTTTATGAGATGTTATCAAATTTACACAGAAAAATCCTGCGAAAATCAGATGTATCTGTAAATTATAATACATGGTAACTGTAGGGAAATCAATAGATTTGTGCATTTTAGATGATAATATGAGAGAAAAACAGGGGGTGTCTCTGACAGGGATAAAAAAGACCGGCATCCAAGGACACCGGTCTGTAAAAATCCAAGAAAACCTGTTTTTAGTGGTTGCCGCACTCATCGGCATGTTCATGGTTGTGGCAGATAGAACCTGTGGAAACAAGCTCTCCGCGAAGATAAGCTTCTACAGCCACAGTTGCATCGCCGGTAGCTCCTACAATAACTTCTACGCCGCGCTCGTTGAAAATATCAACGGCTCCGCCGCCCATGCCGCCTGCGATGACAACCTCAGCGCCGTTGTCAGCAAGGAAGTTCGGAAGGAAGCCCGGACGATGTCCCGGATTTGGTACGGAATTTACAGATGTGATTTTTCCGTCAGCGGTGTCAAAAAAGATAAAGTTTTCACAATGTCCAAAATGTCCGGCAACAGTGTTGCCCATAGCTGCTACTGCAATTTTCATAATCATTACTCCTTTTCGTTTCGTTCAAGCAATTTGCCTGTAGTTTCAAAAATTTCTTTTATTGCATCACGGGCAGGGCAGTCGATATCAGCAAGGCTGAGACCGGCGTTTACTGCCTCGGAGGCTCGTTTGTCATAAGGAATCATACCTGCGAAGGGAATACCTTCTTTTTCGCAGAAGTCTTTGATTCGCTGTGTGTTTTCGGGACTTACATCCCATTTGTTTACGCATACGGCAAGCTTTGCCTGGAAAGTTGCCGCGGTTTTTACCAGTCGGGTGAGGTCGCTCAGACCGGAAAGGCTCGGTTCCGCAACAATCAGAACCAAATCCATGCCGCTGACAGAAGCCATGACAGGGCAGCCGATTCCGGGAGAACCGTCAATGATGGCAAGGTCGGTTTCCGGCGCGTTTTTCAGCATTGCCATTTTTACATCGGTAACCAGCTTGCCGGAATTTCCGCGACCCATTTTCAGGGTGGCGGTGGAAAAAACAGTCTCGCCAAGATAGAGCTCTTTTCGTCCTGCCACATCTGTGATAAGACGGACGGCATCCTGAGGACAAACATGGGCGCAGACGCCGCAGCCTTCACAGGCGTATTCGTTTATTCTGTATTTGCCGTTCTCTTCGATAAGAGCGTCAAACCGGCAGTGATTCCGGCAGAGACCGCAGCCGATGCATTTTTCCGAATCAATGACAGCCTTATCTCCGCCGAGAAAGTCGGAGACAACAGGGCTTGTTCCGGGTACGGTGACGAGATGAAGATTTGGGGCATCCACATCACAGTCTGCGATGGCTTTTGCCTGAGCGAAGCGGATAAACGCCGCTGCTGTGGTGGTTTTGCCTGTGCCGCCTTTTCCGCTGAGAATCAGTAGTCGTTTCACAGGGCACCTCCTATCTGAGCAAGAAGACTCTGGAAAATTTCCTGTGCCTGTTCGTTTTTTTCGGAGACAATTTCCCCTTTGGCTGCAAGAGCTGCGATTTCAGGGTCATAGGGAATCCGCGCAAGAACAGGGAGATTATGTTCCCGGCAAAACTCCTCCAGAGGTTCAAAAGGCGTATCCTCTTTGTTGATAACGACTCCGCACTTCTTTTTCAGTAAAGTGACAAGCTCGTGTACCATACGGAAATTATGGAAGCCAAATGCGGTGGGTTCCACCACAAGGACACAGTAGTCTGCATCCATAACGCTTTCCATAACAGAGCAGGCGCTGCCCGGAGGACAGTCGATGATTGTCAGCTTATCTTCATGCTTCAGCGCTTCCCGGATAAGTGGAACGCCGGAAGCTTCTCCGGGATTCAGGATACCGGAGATTACCCGGATATTTTGATGGGTTCCGATTTCAAGGATTCCCACAGGTTTGGGTTCTTCGGTGATGGCGCCTTCCGGACATACCATCATACAGCCGCCGCAGCTATGGCATACCTCCGGAAAGAGCATAGGTTTTTCTTTAAGGAACATCAGGGCGTGAAAACGGCAGAAATCTACACATTTCCTGCAACCGGTACATTTATCGGCATCGAAAGCAGGGAGAAGAGAGCTGACGGTTGTTTCTTTTATATTTTCAGGCTTCAGAAACAGTCTGCCGTTTGGTTCTTCCACATCGCAGTCAATGTAAGTGGCATTTTTGGCTGCAGCAGCAAGATTGACTGCTGTCAGAGTTTTGCCTGCGCCGCCCTTGCCGCTTAAACAGGCAATCTTCATTGCACACCGTGGAAACCGCCGTGAAAGGTCGTCAGTTCACTGAGATTGCCTTCCTCCAGTGCGGAGAGATCGTCTGCTGCGGCTTTATGTTCGGATTTATAGATTTTCATATTTGCGGCTTTGAAAACGTCGGCGGCGTTCTGTCCGCAGCGAAGGGTGATCAGTACGTCAACCTTGTTGTCCACAAGGAACTGAGCCGCCAAAATTCCTGCGCCGCTCTGTGCCTGAGCAGCAGGGTTTTCTGCAATCGTATCCTTTCCGTCTTCGCGGAAAAGAAAATACGGGGCGCGTGAAAGGACAATACATACATCCTTCTGGTTTTCGTCCAATGGAATCGCGATTTTCATGATACCATCCTCCTTAACAGTGATTGGTGTACAACTGCGGTGATGCTTCCTGCATCCTGCGCAGCCGTGAAATTCTTCGTTACCGTCGCATAGCTGATAATCGCCGCCTTCAATACGAAGGGGAAGACCATCGACCAGCGCGCTTGCCAGCTTCTTTCTGGCGGAATTATAAATCATCTGAACCGTAGTTCTGGCAACCTGCATATAGGTACTGCATTCTTCCTGGGAAAAACCGTGTTTGTCAATCAGACGGATTGCCTCGTACTCGTCTACTGTCAGTATCACGGCAGTTTCGCAGGATGAATCGCCTGCGGGAAAAAATTCTCTGGTCTGGGGAAGCTGACAGATTTTTCGGCATTTCCTTGGTCTTGGCACGGCTTTCACCTCCTGTTATAATGTAGAAAACAATTCATATTGTTTTAGGAATATAATCAGTATAACGCTGTTTTTGGCATAAGTCAATAATGTATTTGACATATGCCGAAAAATAAATTATACTGCAGATAGCAAATTAAGTAAGTATTTTATAGGCGAATGATATAAAAGGAAAGCGTAGATAAGGAGGGAACCCTATGGATTTTCAAAGTGTTTTTCCTGTATGGGACAAACTGAACAAAAATCAGCAGAACAGAATTATGGGAAGTCTGATTGAGAAGAGTGTGAAGAAGGGAGAAATTATTCATAACGGAAATATGGACTGTACGGGGCTGTTTCTGATAAAAAGCGGTCAGCTTCGCGCTTATATCCTTTCAGACGAGGGAAGGGAGATTACCATATACCGTCTGTTTGACAGAGATATGTGCCTGTTTTCCGCGTCCTGTATGATGCGCTCCATACAGTTTGAGATTACCATTGCAGCAGAGAAGGAGACACAGCTTTGGGTGATTCCCGTGGAAGTATATAAAAGTATCATGGAAGAATCTGCTCCTGTGGCAAATTATACGAACGAGCTGATGGCGTCCAGATTTTCAGATGTTATGTGGCTGATCGAGCAGGTGATGTGGAAGAGCATGGATAAGCGGGTGGCTATGTTTCTTCTGGAAGAGGCGGCGATTGAAGGAACAAATGAGCTTAAGCTTACCCACGAAATAATTGCCAATCACCTTGGCTCTCACAGAGAGGTAATAACCCGTATGCTCCGTTACTTCCAAAGTGAAGGCATGGTAAAATTATCACGTGGGACTGTTCAGATTCTGGATGAAGAAAAACTGGAAGTTCTTATTGATCCATCCCGCAGGCTGATGCAGTCCTGATCAGGCAGCGGTCATTGTTTACTGCGTCATAGAAGCGGAAACCTCCGGAGAAGTTATATGCTTCATAGCTGCTTCCTTCCAGAATACGGGTGGCAATATAGCTGCGCAGTCCGCTCTGGCAGATAACGTATACTGGTTTATTCTTTTCGATTTCTTCCAGATGTTCGCGAAGCTCATCAACAGGAATATTTTTGAAGCCTTCGACATGACCTCTGGAATATTCGCCGGGTGTACGCACATCAAGAAGAGTGACGCTTCCGTCGCGGGGAAGACTGTCTGCATCTTCCAGGTGCCACTGCTTCAGCGTACCTTTGGAAATGTTATCAATCATAAAACCTGCCATATTTACAGGATCTTTTGCCGATGAGTACGGCGGCGCATAGGCGAGATCCAGATCTTTTAACTCTGTAGCGTTCATACCTGCATGAATGGCAGTTGCCAGCACATCAATACGCTTGTCTACACCTTCATATCCCACAATCTGCGCTCCGAGAAGACGGTAGGTTTCTTTCTCGAATACGACTTTCATGGTCATAACTTTGCCTCCCGGATAGTATCCGGCGTGACTCATAGGGGAAAGAATTACTTTATCTGTATCAAGCCCTGCCTTTTTGGCATTCGTTTCGTTGATGCCTGTTGTTGCGGCGGTCATGTCAAAAACTTTGATTACGCTGCTTCCCTGACTGCCCTGATAGCGGCTGTCTCCTCCGCAGATGTTGTCTGCGATGATACGTCCCTGTTTATTGGCAGGACCAGCCAGTGAGATCAGAGCATCCTGACCTGTGACATAATGTTTTACCTGTACGGCATCTCCGGCTGCATAGATGTCAGGAACAGAGGTTTCCATGCGGTCATTGACAACAATGCTTCCCTTAATGCCAAGTTCAAGCCCTGCCTCTTTTGCAAGAGCTGTGTCAGGGGTTACGCCGATGGCAAGAACTACCATATCTGCGTGAAGAGGAGCTTCGTCTTTTAAAAGAACGTCAACACCGCCGTCTTTTTCTTCAAAGCCTTCTACTGTGTGACCAAGGGCAAGGCGGATGCCGTGCCTGCGCATTTCACTGTGGATAAAGGATGCCATGTCAGGGTCAAAAGGATTCATAAGCTGTTTTGGTCTCTGGACAATGGTCACGTCCATGCCAAGCTCTCTTAAGTTCTCAGCCAGTTCAAGTCCGATGAACCCTCCTCCTGCAAGAACGGCAGATTTCGGATGTCTGGTATTGATATATTCCTTGATGCGGAAAGTGTCTTCTACAGTACGAAGGGTGAACAATTTTTCAAGACCAACGCCCGGAAGACGGGGCTGGGTGGGCTTTGCGCCCGGAGAAAGAATCAGCTTGTCGTAGGATTCTTCGAATTCTTCACCGGTTTCCAGATTTTTTACGGAAACGGTTTTTCTGTCAGGGTGAAGGGCAGTTACCTCGTGGCATACCTTCATTGTTACCCTGAATCGGGTGAAAAAGCTTTCCGGAGTCTGTAAGGTCAGAGCCTCAGGCTCTGTGAGCACATCTCCAATGTAATAGGGCAGACCGCAGTTGGCGTAGGAGATATATCCGGACCGCTCAAAGACAATGATTTCTGCATTTTCATCTAATCTGCGAATACGTGCGGCAGCAGTGGCGCCGCCCGCCACTCCGCCTACAATAATAATCTTCATCTTAGTGTTCCACCTTTCCTGAATATGAGGCAATGCGTCCTTCTTACAGCATTTCAAGAATAGAGCTCTTGGAGCGGGCTCCCATTGCCTGATTGATGATTTTGCCGTCTTTCATTACAACCAGTGTAGGAATGCTCATGATACCGAACTGGCTTGCAAGCTCAGGCTGCTCGTCTACATTAACCTTGCCTACTGTGATGTCGGAGCGTTCTTCTGCAATCTCCTCTACGATGGGAACTACCATACGGCATGGTCCGCACCACGGAGCCCAGAAATCTAAAAGAACCGGATTGCTGGAATTCATAACTTCGTTCTGGAAATTGTCTTTATTTATATTGATAGCTGACATATATTTGTCCTCCTTTGGGGTTGTTTTTTTAGTTTTTTTCTTTGTGGCTTAAATATACATCAGACCAGAGAACAGTTCTGTGACAAAATCACATTTGCCCGGAATAATTCCGTTTCAGGAAATTATTCCGGGCAAATCAGAGAATCTTTATACTTTTTTTACATACCATCGGTTCTGACTGTACATCGGTCTTCCGCCGACGCCGCTCATAGAAGCTTCAAGATAGAAGTAGTCGTCCGGCTTCTGGGTGATAACCGCCCAGTTTGGGTCACAGATTCTGTTGTTTACTTCTGCCCATCCATGACCTCCTGAGGAAACGGATGCAACATTTGTATAACCTGCAGCATTGGCAAGGTAGGCAAAGGCTGAAGCGCCGCAGTAGCAGTCTCCGCGTCCTTTAAACAACATTTCTTCCGCATAAAAAACATCCCAGGCAGGATCTGTTTTGCGGAAACCACCGATGTTGCAGTAACGGTATGAGAGGGTCTTTTCGAAACACTTCCGAAGTTTTTCGGATTTCGACATGTTGTAGTTGGTTATGCTTTCCATGATTTTATTTGCTTTTACCATGACCTTAAGCTTGCGCAGACCTGTGCTGTTGTAGCTGGCTTTTCCGTTCCTGCCCAGCTTGATTCCATTTACGGTTTTGGAGGTTACCATACTGCCGCCTCTGCCGTTTTTGATCTGGAAGAAATAATAATTATTTTTGATTTTCTGCCAGCCTGTGCGCTGGATTCCTTTGGAGTCGAAATAGTAGTTTTTTCCGTTGACTTTTATAATGCCTTTATCTTTTTTGCCTTTTTCATTATAATGATAGATTTTGCCTTTTGTTTTTACAAATTTGTTTTTGTATACGGGAGCTGCGCTGACTGTGCCTGCGGTAACGAGAATCAGGCAGAGAGCAAGAAAAAACGGGAAAAGGATGTGTTTCTTTTGGTTTTTCATAATAAGCCTCCTTTACAGATGGGGTATTTTAAATGATTGAAAGTATAGGAAAATTATAGCATTTTAAGGGTATTTTAGCAATAAAAATACCATTGATATGAAAAAAAGGAAATAGGGTGAACCATGCTTTTTTCGAACAGGCTTTCTTGCGCTTGAGACGTTTGTAGTGTATAATTGTCTCCATAGGTAAAATGACGAATTATAGGATAAACAAGGACATAAGGTGAACGATTTTGAAAAAAAAGATAGAACAACTGTTAAGCGGAAAATTTGAATACGAACAGCCGGAACTTCTGTTTTCTCAGGAAAAAATAGCAGTCACTCTGAAAGCCGGAGAGACCTATAGAGGGGATATCTACGTGGGAACAGAGGATAACCGCAGGATACGCGGCTATGTGACATCTTCCAACAGACGTCTTGTGCCCGGAAGCGATGAATTTTCAGGAACAACGATCTGTCTGCCTTACGGTGTGGATGGCGTTGGGATGAAGCCGGGAGAAAAACACGAAGGATGGCTTTGCTTTACTACAAACATCGGCGAATATAAGCTTCCGTTCATCATTGAAACTGAGACGGAACAGGTGAAAAGCTCTGCAGGCGAGGTGAAAGATCTGGAGGGATTCTGCGAAATTGCCAAAACCGATTTCCGGGAGGCATATCGGCTTTTTACAGACAAAAGTTTCCAGATGGTGCTCAAAGATGCAGATGAAAAAGTACATGCCCTGTATCGCGGACTTTCAAGGCAGCCAGTCACTTATCAGCATCTTGAGGAGTTTTTTATTGGAACAGGCAAAAAAGAGCCTGTGCGTATATCTCTGAAATCCAGCGGAGAAGAATTTTATAATATCAATGAATCTGTCAGAGAGTCTTTTTCTGTAAAGAGAACTGGATGGGGACATCTGCGTCTGGATATTGAGGCAAGAGGGGATTTTCTGGAAGTGAGCCGTAAAGTGGTGACAGAAGAGGATTTCATTGGTACGCATTATCAGGTGGATTATGTGATTCAGAAGGAGAAGCTGGGCAGAGGAAGACAGTATGGAGAAATAGTCATCAGGAGTCCATATCAGGAACTGTCCTATCGAATTATGGCATCCAGAGATTCCAGAGTTACGGTAAAAGTGGATTCACAGGTGAAGCAGCAGAGGCTGTCTCTGATGAAAGACTGCCTTACCCATTTCTGCGGAAAAATGGACTTCAAAACATGGGTGGGAAGCAGCCGGTTTATTTTAAATCAGCTTCAGGAGACAGGATGCGAATATCCGGAATATCAGCTTTACGGCGCATATCTCTATTATCTGGAGGAGAATCTGGAGGCAGCGGCAGAAATCCTTAAGAAATTCAGCGATACTACATTTACCAAAGAAAATCTGGAGCTTGCAGGCGCATATCTTTATCTGTGTATGGCAGTGGGACTTTACAGGGACAAAGAGCAGGGGCTTCGGAAATTGCAGAATTTTTATATGCAGAAGGAGGACAGCTTCCTTTTGTTTAATCTTCTCCTTAAAGTGGATTCTACAATTACCTCGTCTCCCTCAAGAGCTGTATTTATGATGGAAGAACAGTTTGAGAGGGGATGCAGAAGCCCGTTTCTCTATCTGGAGGCATGGAATTATATCCGCAGGGATATGTCTCTTCTCCACAGGCTGAATCGGTTCTGGGCACAGGTATTTCTTTTTGCAGGGAAGGAAGAGATGCTTACGGAAGAGCTTGTTATGCGTTTCGCCTATCTTTCCGGCTATGAAAAAAACTTTAACAGAAGTCTTTACGACGCCCTTGCCATGGGCTATGAGGCGTTTCCGACAGATGATACGCTGGAGGCTATCTGCAGATATATTATGCTTGGAAATCCAAGGAAAGCCGAATATTTCCGGTGGTTTTCTCTGGCAGTGGAGCATGGTCTGCGCCTTACAAGGCTGTATGAATATTATGTAGAAACGATGGATACTTCTTATCAGAGAGAGCTTCCCAAGCCTCTTCTGATGTATTTTACGTATAACAGCAATACCCTTGGAGATGCTAAGAAGGCATTTATTTATGCGAGCATTATCAGCAATAAGGAACGGGAACCGGGAACCTATGAGGATTACCGTGAGGTGATGGAAGAATTTGCCCGCCGTAAAATGGCGGAAGGCAGGATGAACGAAAATTATGCAGTTCTTTATCAGGAATTCTTAAGTGAACCGAAGACCTATGCTCAGGCAGAGGCGATTGCAAAAAAAATGTTTACCTTCCGTCTGTACTGTGATGACAAAAAGGTTCGTCATGTAATTGTCCGGCATAATCAGATGGAGAAGGAAGAAAGCTATCCCTGCGTACAGGGAGTGGCATACCCGCGTATTTACACAGAGGATGCGGTAATTCTCTTTCAGGATGACAAGCAGCGCAGATATGCTGCAACAGTAGATTATAATGTAAAGAAGCTGTTTGATGAGCATGATATTGTGGAAAATGTTCTGAAGGCAGGAGTGACGGAGCAGGGAGCGCTTCTCCATTACTGTGTAAATACACAGCCTGACAGCGAAAATCTTGAGATTTTCCAGAAGCTTGTGTGTCTGGATGCTTTTTCAGGGGAATATAAGAGGGAAATCCGGAAAAGAATCCTGGATTATTACGCAGAACACGTTCATGGAGAGGATCTTGATGATTATCTCAAAAAGATGGATTTCCGGGAATATGCACTGGTGGACAGAACGACACTTCTCACTGTCCTGATTTCCAGAGGACTTTTTACTCAGGCAATGGGAATTATAGAAGAGTTCGGATATGAAGGGCTTGATATGGGAAGCCTTCTCAAGCTGGTGAGCCGTATGCTGATCCGCTGCGATATGGCGGAGGATGAGGAGCTTCTCGCCCTTGCGTCGGCTGTGTACAGAAGCGGCAAATATGACGAGGTCATTCTTCATTATCTGATGAAATACCGTTTCGGTCCTGTGGACGAACTGTTCTCTGTATGGAAGAGCGCGCAGGGCTTTGAAATGGACACCTATGATTTGGAAGAGAAGATATTAAGCCTTCTTATGCTCCTTGGAGACTACCGCAAGGAGGGAGAGAAGGTGCTGGAAAGCTATGTGAAACAGTCAGGTAAGGAGCGGATTATCGGCGCTTATCTGACACTGGTTTCCTACGGCGTTTTTGTAAAAGAATTTCCGATGAGTCCTTTCGTGAAAGAAAGACTGGAATATGCATATGAGAATAAGTGGCCGGTAAACCAGATTTGCCGTCTTGCATTATTTAAGGCGCTTTCCAGAGAGAAGAGAGTAAGCGGAAAATATCAGGATATGGAAAGAGAGATGCTGGAGGAATGCATTCGCAGGGAAATGGTATTTTCTTTCTTCAGGAGACTTCCTGCGAAGCTTTTAAGCCCGTACCAGCTTGATGATAAGACCTTTGTGGAATATCACGGAAATCCGGAGGCGAAGGTCACGCTGTATTATGCTCTGGACGCAGGACTTGGTACAGAACCGGAATATAAGATCGAACCCATGCGAAGAATGTATGAGGGAATTTTCGGAAAAACCTTTACTCTGTTTTACGGGGAAACGCTCCGGTATTATTTCGTGGTTGAAGAGGGAAAGAAGAGCACGAAGACGCAGGAGCGTGTGATAACGATGGACAAGATAGAAGGAGTTCCTTCCAGCAAGTATCAGTTGATTAATCAGATGCTTTCTGCCCGCAGACTTGAGAAAGGGCAGGAGGTTCTTTCCCAGATGAAGAAATTCCTGCGCCGGGAACAGTATGTAAGGGAAATGTTCCGTATAGAAACGGAAGATACGGCAGCAGAAACAGGAGGCAGAGGATGAACGAAATTCGTGATTTGATAGTAGGAATTGATTTCGGGAAAAAAACGTCCCAGATCAGTTATTATGACCGTAAAGCCGGGGAGCCGCGCTCTATTTCCATGAAAGTGGGGACAAGTCAGTTGGAGGCTCCGACCTGCCTTTGCAGACGTGTAGAGCAGAAGGATTACTGTGTGGGACTGGAAGCGGAATACTTTGCCCGGGAAAAGGGCGGTATCATGATCGACGACCTCTATACGATCTGTCAGGGAGAGGAAACTGTGCAGGTAGAGGGAGAAGAAATTCAGCCGTGGGAGCTTCTGGCGCAGTTTCTGAAAGGGATGCTTAAATTTCTGGGAATTGTGGAAGTAGTAAAGAATACGAAATGCCTGGCAGTGACAGTACCCCGGCTCAGCGTGGTTCAGGTGGCAAATTTCCAGAAGGCATTTGAAGAGCTGGGCTTTCCGCAGGAAAAATATATGCTTCTTGATTATGGAGAAAGCTTTTATTACTATGCTCTGACGCAGAAAAGAGAGACATGGAACAGAAGTATCGGATGGTATGCTTTTACAGAGCATGGGGTATCTTTTCGAAAGCTGTCCATGAACGGCGCGTCGAAACCGGTTCTTGTCCGTCTGGAGGAGTCGGTAGAGACGGATCTGCCTGCAGAGGGGGAAGAGAGAGATCGGGAATTTGCCCTGTTTATACAGAAAACGCTGGGAACAGATCTTTATTCCAGTATCCAGATTACCGGAAATGGCTTTTCACAGGATTGGGCGCAGGAATCTGTGAAACATCTCTGCCATCAGAAGAGAAAGGTTTTTTACGGAAACAATCTCTTTGCCAAAGGCGCCTGCGCAGCGGGAAAAGAGAAGCTGGAAGATAAGGAACTGAAGAATTACCGATATCTCAGCGAATCTCTTGTTCTGGCGGATGTGGGGATGGAGATGCGCGTTATGGGTTCTCCGGCATATTATCCTCTTATTGAGGCAGGAAATAACTGGTATGACTGTAAGTCTTCCTGCGAATTTCTTCTGGACGACACAGAGGAAATCGTATTTGTTATCAGTACCTTTGACAGACCGCAGAAGCGCAAGGTAGGAATGATGCTGCCCGGACTTCCGCCCCGTCCAAATAAGACGACCCGTCTTTATCTGGAACTGCAGTATCTCTCTCCGAAGGAATGCCGGGTATATGTCCGGGATCTGGGCTTCGGGGAAATGTTCCCGTCAAGCGGAAAGACCTGGGAAGAAATTGTAGAGTGGTAGAGGAGGAAAAAAAGTGAGCGGATATATTTTATGCCAGATAAAAAAGGCAGAGCATCCCTATTTCATTGAAAATATCAGCACGAATATTTATTCCATCGAGGAGCTCTGCTATTACCTGTACCACAATCTTTATCTGATAGACAGTTCGATTATAAATGAGGGATTATGTGTCTGGCTGGAGGAGGAACTGGGACTTGCAAAGCTTGCAGCCAAATTACGCCCTCATATGGGGAAATTCGTCAGTGCGGAAGATGTTCTGTATCCTATCTTTAAGGAGATAAATTATCTTACTTATGAGGAACTGCGTGTTCTTAACGGAAAACTGGCTCTTCTTGACCAGGAGCCGGTTCCTCTTCGCAAGAAGCACAAGGGGGATTTGCTGGTTGAGAACCGGATGTATGTAAATGCCATCCGTGTATATCAGAAATTGCTGGAAAGAGATGACATTGACACTGTGCGTCAGGGATTTAAGGGAGAAATCTACCATAATCTCGGCTGTGCCTACAGCTATCTCTTTCAGATGGAGAAAGCGCTGGAATGCTTTTGGAAGGCGTATCTGGACAAAAAAACTGCAGGAGATTTAAGCTGCTACCTTCTTGCATACAGAAGCATCCGTAGCAAAGAGGAATATAACAGAAAAATAAAAGAGCTGGAGACAGATAAGCTGCAGGCAGAAATCCTTACAGAAGCAAAAAAAGAAATGGAGGAAGCCCTGTCCCGTTTCTCTGAGATTCCGGAGCAGGAAGTAATTCCGGAGCAGGTGGATGGTATGCTGGAAACTCTCACGGGAGAGTATCACAGAAGTACCGGAGCGTAAGAAAGAGCGCAAAATAAGTGTTGACATACTCCTTTGTGTATGGTAAGATAAAGTCACTTTCACACAGCAGAGTGGCTACGTGATAAAAGAATAAAATGTATAATAAAGGAGATTAGTCATGAAAAAAAGAACTTTGGCAGTAATGATGGCAGCAGTAATGTCTATGGGAATGATGGCAGGTGTCACTGTTCATGCAGATGCAGAGAGCAAGACTCTGGTGGTCGGCTTTGATGCTGAATATCCTCCTTTCGGATATATGGATGATAACGGAGAGTATGTGGGATTTGATCTGGATGTGGCTCAGAAGGTGTGCGACAATCTTGGATGGGAGCTTGTAAAGACCCCGATTAACTGGGATTCCAAGGATATGGAGCTCAATTCCGGAAATATTGACTGTATCTGGAACGGTTTTACCATCAATGGCCGTGAGGATGATTATACATGGTCAGACCCGTATCTGAATAACGAGCAGGTTATGGTAGTGGCTGCAGACGCAGGAATCGAGAAGCTGGAAGATCTGGCAGGAAAGAATGTTGTGGTTCAGGCTGCTTCCGCTGCACTGGATGCGCTGAACAGCGACGGGAACAAAGATCTGACAGCAAGCTTTGCTTCTCTTACAGAGAATCCTGATTACAATACGGCGTTTATGAATCTTGATTCCGGAGCAGCAGATGCCATTGCCGTTGATATCGGCGTTGCGAAATATCAGCTTGCCCAGAGAGAGGAAGGCAAGTATGTGATTATGGAAGAACCAATCCAGAGCGAGCAGTACGGCATTGGTTTTGCAAAAGGAAACGAAGAACTCAGAGATACAGTCTGGGCAGAGGTAATGAAGCTTTACGAGGCAGGAGATGTCACAGAGCTTGCCGAGAAATATGAAGTGGCTGATATGCTCTGTCTTGGAGAGGATGCCGGCGCAGAGGAGTCTGCAGAGGAAACTGAGGAAGAGCCTGCAGAAGACGCGGCAGAGGAAGAGAAAGCAGAATAATTTCGGGTATCTCCGGATGAGAGAAATTTTACATGAAAGAAAATCACATATGACAGAGGGTATGATATGCCCTCTGTCATATGGTGTTACAGGAGGAATTTTGATATGTCTATAGGTGTTATGATGCGCCAGCTTGCAGGAGGTATGGCGGTATCAGTGGAAATTTTTATGGTCACCCTTATTTTTTCACTGCCGCTGGGACTTCTGATCTGTTTCGGCAGAATGTCGAAAAATTCAGTTATCCGCGCTCTTGTGGCAGGCTACATATCTGTTATGAGGGGAACACCTCTGATGCTGCAGCTTATGGTTGTTTACTTCGGACCGTATTTTATTTTTGGTATCCGTATTTCCAGAGGATACAGTCTGATTGCTACTTTTATTGCATTTTCCATCAATTATGCAGCCTATTTTGCGGAAATCTACAGAGGAGGAATCGAATCCATGTCTGTGGGTCAGTATGAGGCTGCGAAGATTCTGGGCTACAATAAAGTACAGACATTTTTTATCATCATCCTTCCGCAGGTAATCAAGCGTATTCTTCCTTCTGTTACAAATGAGGTTATTACTCTTGTAAAAGATACGTCGCTTGCCTTTGTTGTGGCTGTTATGGAGATGTTTACTATTGCCAAGCAGATTGCCAGCGCCCAGACAACGATGGTTCCCTTTGCGATTGCGGCAGTGTTTTACTATATCTTTAATCTGGTGGTTGCAGTAGTCATGGAAAAGATTGAACAGAAGCTTAATTATTACCGCTGACAGAAGAGAGGACATTCATTATGAAATTGTTTGAAATGAAAAATATCAAAAAAAGCTTTGGGAATTTAGAAGTTCTGAAAGATATTTCCCTGAGTGTTGAGGAAGGCGAGGTACTGAGTATCATCGGCCCTTCCGGTTCCGGCAAGTCCACCCTTCTGCGCTGCGCGACAGGGCTGGAGCAGGCGGACAGCGGTGAGATCATCAAAGAAGGAGAGGTGGGGCTGGTATTCCAGAATTTCAATCTTTTTCCCCATTTTTCCGTGCTGAAAAATATTACAGATGCGCCGATTCGTGTGCAGAAGAGAAAAAAAGAAGAGGTTTACGCTCAGGCGAGAGAACTGCTGAAAAAGATGGGGCTTGCGGACAGAGAAAAGGCTTATCCCTTTCAGCTTTCCGGCGGACAGCAGCAGAGAGTTTCCATTGCAAGGGCGCTTTGCATGAACCCGAAAATCCTGTTTTTTGATGAGCCTACCTCCGCGCTTGATCCGGAGCTGACAGGCGAGATTCTCAAAGTTATCCGTGATTTGGCAGCAGAGCATATCACTATGGTAATCGTGACCCATGAGATGACCTTTGCAAGAGATATTTCCGATCATATTATTTTTATGGATAAGGGAGTTATTGCAGTGGAAGGAACGCCTCAGGAAGTATTTGCTTCGGACAATGTCCGCATGAAAGAGTTTCTGGGGAAATTCCATCAGGGCTGAAAGGTTGCAGTTCGCTGTGTTCACAATAACGAAAGAAATTTTGTGTGGCGGATACAAGAAGATTCATGTTGATTTTAGACAGGTGATGTTATATAATTTTGGCGGATAATTGTTTCCTATTAATTATTAGAATGTGAATCAGGAGAGTGAAGAATGAGTACAGACAGATATGTAAGTCCATTATCAGAGCGTTATGCAAGCAGAGAGATGCAGTACATTTTTTCCCCGGATATGAAATTCCGCACATGGAGAAGACTCTGGATTGCCCTTGCAGAAACAGAGAAAGAGCTTGGTCTTAACATTACACAGGAGCAGATTGATGAGCTTAAGGAGCATGTGGACGACATTAACTATGAGGTGGCGAAAGAGCGTGAGCGTCAGGTACGCCATGACGTTATGTCCCATGTATATGCTTACGGCGTACAGTGCCCGAAGGCAAAAGGCATCATCCATCTGGGAGCGACATCCTGTTATGTAGGTGACAATACAGATGTCATTGTCATGACAGAGGCTCTGAAGCTTGTTCGTAAGAAACTGGTAAACGTAATTGCAGAACTTTCTAAATTTGCAGATAAATATAAAGATCAGCCGACACTGGCATTCACACATTTCCAGCCTGCACAGCCGACAACCGTAGGTAAACGTGCGACTCTGTGGACACAGGAATTTCTTCTTGATCTGGAAGACCTGGAATTCGTGCTTGGCACAATGAAGCTTCTGGGCTCCAAGGGTACTACAGGAACTCAGGCAAGCTTTCTGGAGCTTTTTGACGGAGATCAGGAGACGATTGATAAGATTGACCCGATGATCGCGCAGAAGATGGGCTTCAAGGAGTGCTATCCTGTATCAGGACAGACTTACTCCCGTAAAGTAGATACCCGTGTGCTCAATGTACTTGCAGGAATTGCCGCAAGCGCGCACAAAATGTCCAACGATATCCGTCTTCTTCAGCATCTCAAAGAAGTGGAGGAGCCGTTTGAGAAATCCCAGATCGGTTCTTCTGCTATGGCATATAAGAGAAACCCGATGAGAAGTGAACGTATTGCTTCTCTTTCAAGATTCGTAATGGTAGACGCTTTAAATCCGGCTATCACATCTGCGACACAGTGGTTTGAGAGAACTCTGGACGACTCTGCAAATAAGCGTCTCAGTGTTCCGGAAGGTTTCCTTGCCATTGACGGAATTCTCGATCTTTGCTTAAATGTCGTAGACGGACTTGTGGTATATCCAAAGGTAATCGAGAAGCGTCTCATGTCCGAGCTTCCGTTTATGGCGACAGAGAATATTATGATGGATGCGGTAAAAGCAGGCGGAGACCGTCAGGAACTCCATGAGCGTATCCGTGAGCTTTCCATGGAAGCCGGCAAAAATGTAAAGGTAGAGGGTAAAGAGAACAATCTTCTGGAACTGATTGCCGCAGACCCTGCATTTAACCTGACTCTGGAAGAGCTTCAGAAGACGATGGAACCATCCAAATATGTAGGACGCGCGAAAGAGCAGACAGCCGCATTTATTGCGAAAGTGGTTCAGCCTGTTCTGGAAGAACGCAAAGAACTTCTGGGAATGACAGCAGAAATTAATGTCTGATTGATGTGCCCGCAGGCACGAGGAGGAAAAATATTATGATTAAAGCAGTAGTTGGTGCAAACTGGGGAGATGAAGGCAAAGGCAAAATTACCGACATGCTTGCTCAAAAAGCAGACATTATCGTAAGATTTCAGGGTGGTGCGAACGCAGGTCACACCATTGTTAACGACTATGGTAAATTTGCTCTTCACACAATGCCGTCAGGCGTATTTTATAATCATACGACAAGCGTGATCGGTAACGGTGTGGCGCTTAATATTCCTGTATTTTTTAAAGAGTACAATGAAATTGTGGAAAGAGGCGTGCCTGCTCCGAAGATTCTTATTTCCGACAGGGCGCAGATGGTTATGCCGTACCATATCCTTTTCGACCAGTACGAAGAGGAACGACTGGGAGGGAAATCCTTTGGCTCTACCAAATCAGGAATTGCTCCGTTTTATTCAGACAAATATGCAAAAATCGGTTTTCAGGTAAGCGAACTTTTCGATGAAGAGCATCTGAGAGAAAAGCTTACCAGAGTTTGTGAGACAAAGAACATTCTTCTGGAGCATCTGTATCATAAACCGCTTCTTGAGGTGGACGCGCTTTTTGCAGAACTTATGGAATATAAGAAAATGGTAGAACCATATGTATGCGACGTTTCCCTGTATCTGTGGAATGCGCTGAAAGAGGGCAAGGAGATTCTTCTGGAGGGACAGCTTGGTTCTCTGAAGGACCCGGATCACGGAATTTATCCGATGGTAACTTCTTCCTCTACTCTGGCAGCTTACGGCGCCATTGGGGCAGGACTTCCGCCATATGAGATTAAGCAGATTATCACAGTATGTAAGGCGTATTCCAGCGCAGTGGGCGCAGGTGCTTTTGTTTCCGAGATTTTCGGAGAGGAGGCAGACGAGCTTCGCAGACGCGGAGGAGACGGAGGAGAATACGGCGCTACGACAGGTCGTCCGAGACGTATGGGATGGTTCGACTGTGTTGCATCCAAATATGGATGCCGTATGCAGGGAACAACAGACGTTGCCTTTACAGTTCTCGATGTTCTGGGATATCTGGATGAGATTCCGGTATGTACAGGATATGAGATTGACGGCGAGGTGACAACAGACTTCCCGACAACAGTGAAGCTTGAAAAAGCGAAACCTGTTCTTGAAACTCTTCCGGGATGGAAATGCGACATCAGAGGAATCAGAAAATACGAAGACCTTCCGGAGAACTGCCGGAATTATATCGAGTTCGTAGAAAAACAGATTGGATTCCCGATTACCATGATTTCCAATGGTCCGGGAAGAAACGATATTATTTTCAGAAATAAATAAACAAACAGTTGCGCCGGGGCTTTTTCGCTCCGGCGTGAAGTGTATTACAGAGAAGAATGAGAAACGAGTTATAAGGAGATTTATGAAAAATTTTAAACGATTTGGAGCAATTCTGGGAATTATTGTGATTCTTGCAGTTTTTTGTATTCCCATGGTCTTTGCTTTTGGAAGCGGGGAAAATTCTCAGAATGCCTTTAAAGCGGCTCTGATGACGGCGATTATTTTTCCGATTATCTTATATGCCTTTGGCATGGCTTATAAAATCTGGGGAAAAAAGAAGCCGCAGAAAGAGAAAGAGATTGAAAACATTGTTTTTGACGTAGGAAACGTACTGGTGAAATTCGGATGGGAGGACTATCTGAAGAGCTTTGGTTTCCCAAAAGAGAAATATGAAAAAATTGCAGATGCGGTTTTCAGAAGCCAGACATGGAATGAGCGCGACAGATCCGATTTTCCGGAAGAGGAATATGTAAACAGAATGGTGGAGTCTGCGCCGGAATATGAGGCGGATATCCGCGAGGTGATGAGACGGTCCTCAGAATGTATTAAAGAGATGGATTACGCTCAGACCTGGACGAAATATCTGAAGGAAAAGGGCTATCGTCTTTATATCCTGTCCAATTACAGTACCTATATGCTGGAGCAGACGAAAAAAAATATGTCTTTTTTGAAAAATATGGATGGAGAAATTTTTTCCTGCGATGTGAAGGTGATAAAGCCGGAACCGGAAATCTTTCAGCTTCTGACAGAGCGTTATCAGATTAATCCTCAAAAAACCGTGTTCCTGGACGACAGGGCGGATAACTGCGAGGCAGCGGTCAAAGCAGGAATGAAAGCTATTGTATTTAAGAATTTCAAACAGGCAGCGGCAGAGCTTGAAAAATTCGGAGTAAAATAAGGAAAGCGCAGAAAATCTGAAGATACAGGTTTTCCGCGCCTTTTTAAGGGGAGGATATAAGGAGTGTACTTTAGAAATACACTTTTATTTCTTCTTTAGTGAAAGTTCATTGAAGTGAAGGGGGATCCAATGAACATTTATAGTATGGGAATACCGGACGTTTTTTATACCCCCGAAAGATAAAATTTTTTCAGGAAGGTTTCAGAAGTATGAAAGACCATATATTTGCGGACAAAATTTTTTGCGGGAAGCTGTTTCGGCTGACTGTGCCCATTGCCCTGCAGAGTCTGATGCTGGCTCTTGTTGCAGCGGCAGACGCCATTATGCTGGGAAGCTTTGCTCAGGATGCCATGGCAGCGGTATCTCTGGCAACCCAGATTCAGTTTGTACAGAATATGATTCTTATGGCGTTCGTTTCCGGATTCGGGATTCTTGGCGCGCAATACTGGGGGAAGGGAGATAAGCAGACAGTAAATGATATTTTTTGTATGACACTGCGCTGTTGCGGCGTTGTTTCTGTACTGTTCTTCGTGGGATGCGTCTGTTTTCCGGACTATCTGATGAGACTTTTTACGAATGAAGAGGTTCTTATCTCTATTGGAGTGAAGTATCTTCAGATTGCAGGCTGGTCCTATCTTCTTACCGGAATTTCGCAATGTTATCTGGCGGTAATGAAGGTAAGTGAACATGCGTCACAGACAGCGCTCGTCAGCTCCTGTGCGGTGATTATCAATATTGTACTTAATGCGGTATTTATTTTCGGACTGTTCGGGCTTCCTGCTATGGAGGTAAGAGGGGCGGCTCTTGCGACCCTGATCGCCAGAATTATTGAATTAATCTGGTGTATTTATTATTCGACCAGAGAGGGATATATCAGTCCCAACTGGAAGCGTTTTACAAAGAGGATTCCGGTTCTTGCGGCAGACTTTCGAAGATGCGCGCTTCCTCTTCTTGGGGGAAGTTTATTCTGGGGAATCGGATTTACTTCTTATACGGCGTTTATGGGGCATATGGGAACAGATGCGGCTGCAGCCAATTCTGTGGCTGCGGTAGTGCGTGACCTGATTTGCTGTCTCTGCAACGGTATTGCCAGCGGCGGCGGTATCATGGTTGGAAATGAGCTTGGCTCAGGCAATATGAAGCGTGGAAAGCTGTACGGTGACAGACTGGTGAAGCTGGCGTTTCTCTGTGGATTTTTGTCTACCGGAGTTATGCTTGCTGCAACGCCTCTTGTACTGAAATTTGTGAAGCTTTCCGAGAAAGCCGGCGATTATCTGGTTGGAATGATGGTGATTATGGCAGTGTATATGATTGGAAGGGCAGTTAATACCATTGTCATTAACGGTATCTTTGCCGCAGGAGGAGATACCATGTTCGATGTTTACAGTCTGGCTGTGTGTATGTGGGGAATCGCGGTTCCTCTGGCGGCTGTAGGCACGTTTCTTTTCCACTGGCCGGTGCTGGTGGTCTATGCCTGTACCTGTCTTGATGAAGTGGGAAAAATCCCCTGGGTTATGTACCACTACAGGAAATACGGATGGGTTAAGGATTTGACAAGAACGATGTATTAAAAAAAGAAAGGGCAGCAGGCTATCTGCTGCCTGATGTAAAATACAAGGAGGATATTATGGATAAAGTAAAGAAGAACTTCGGCTTCGGCTGTATGCGTCTGCCGATGATAGGAGAAGAGATTGACAAAGAACAGTTTAAGACAATGATTGATGAATTTATGGATGCAGGCTTTAATTATTTTGACACAGCTCACGGCTACATTAATGAAAAGAGCGAGCCTGCCATCAGGGAGTGCCTTGCTGCGCGTTACCCCAGAGAAAGCTATGTCCTTACAGATAAGCTTTCCGGCAATTATTTCGAGAAAGAGGAGGATATCCGTCCTTTGTTCCAGTCACAGTTAAAAGCCTGCGGCGTGGAATACTTTGACTTTTATCTGATGCATGCGCAGAATGCCCAGTGGTTTGAGAAATTTAAAAAGTGCAGAGCCTACGAGACTGCGTTTGCTCTGAAAGAGGAGGGAAAAATCCGTCATGTGGGTATTTCTTTCCACGATAAGGCGGTGGTGCTGGAGCAGATTCTTACCGAATATCCCCAGATTGAGGTTGTGCAGATTCAGTTTAATTACGCAGACTATGAATCTCCTTCTGTGGAGAGCAGAAAGTGCTATGAGGTCTGCCAAAGAATGGGCAAGCCTGTTATTGTCATGGAGCCTGTAAAGGGCGGAAGTCTGGTGAACCTGACAGATGATGCCGCGGCTGTTTTCGAAGAGCTTCACGGAGGAAGCGCGGCAAGCTATGCAATCCGTTTTGCAGCAGGATTTGAAGGGATAATGATGGTTCTTTCCGGTATGAGTAATCTGGAGCAGCTTCGTGATAACGTGAGCTATATGAAGGAATTTAAGCCTCTGGATGAAAAAGAGCAGGAGGCTGTAAAGCGCGTACAGGATATTTTTGTATCCAAAAATCTGATTCCCTGTACAGCGTGTCGTTATTGTGTGGACGGCTGTCCTGAACACATTGCAATTCCGGACCTTTTTGCAGGAATGAATAAAAAGAAGGTATACAAAGGCTGGGATGCGCAGAAATACTATGAAAATGTAACGAAGGAAAGGGGAAAAGCCTCTGACTGTGTAAAATGCGGTCAGTGTGAGGAAATCTGTCCGCAGAAGCTGCCAATCCGGGAGCTGCTGGAGACAGTTGTAAGAGAAATGGAATGAAAACAAATAAGGAAAATTGCTTAAAAGAATTTATCCGGTATGTAGCCCTGAATGTGCTGGGAATGATCGGAATTTCCTGTTATATTCTGGCAGACACATTTTTTATTGCCCAGGGGCTGGGAAGCGACGGTCTGACTGCCCTGAACCTTATTATCCCTGTGTATAACCTGATGCACGGCTGCGGTCTTATGCTGGGTATGGGAGGCGCCAGCAGATATTCCATGCTTAAGGGGCAGGGAAAGAGTGAAAAAGGAAATATTGTTTTTACGCATACTGTTTTAACAGCTCTTGTTTTTGCTGTTTTTTATATGGCGGCAGGAGGCTTTTTTGCAGAAAAAATATCCCTTCTTCTGGGGGCTGACGAAGCGGTTTTGGGGATGTGTACCACTTACTTAAGAACCATGCTTCTGTTTTCTCCGATGTTTCTCCTTAACGATGTCTTTGTCTGCTTTGTGAGAAATGATGGAAATCCGCAGTTATCCATGACAGCTATGCTGGTAAGCAGTCTTTCCAACATTGTATTTGATTACATATTTATTTTTATCTTCGGATGGGGAATGTTCGGCGCTGTGTTTGCAACAGGCACGTCTCCTGTAATCGGACTTTGCATTTTGTCCTCTCATTATTTCAGGAAGAAAAATAAATTCCATTTTGTAAAAAAAGGATTGGAAGGAAAGGTTCTGGGATATATTTTCGGAGGAGGACTGTCCTCGTTAATCGGAGAGATGTCCTCAGGTATCGTAATTCTTGTCTTTAATGTGATTATGCTGAAGCTTCAGGGAAATACAGGCGTGGCAGCATATGGGGTGATTGCAAACCTTTCTCTTGTGATGATTGCAATTTACACGGGAATCGGACAGGGGATTCAGCCGCTGATCAGCCGGTATTACGGTATGAAGCAGCCGGATAAGATAAAAAAGATGTTTCGTTACGGACTGGTTACAGTGGGAATTCTTTCTGTTCTTATCTATGCGGGAGTCTTTCTGCAGGCAGAGTGGATTGTGGGAGTGTTTAACAGCGAAGCAGACAGCCTGCTCCAGACAATCGCGGAAAAGGGACTTAAGCTTTATTTTACAGGAGGGATTTTTGCAGGCTTTAACATTGTCCTTGCCATTTACTTTATGGCGTCTGACAGAATAAAGTCCGCGAATCTCCTCTCTGCCCTGAGAGGATTTATTCTTATCATTCCCCTTGCCTTTTTGATGGCAGGAATCTGGAAAATGACAGGTCTTTGGATGACCTTTCCTGTGACGGAGCTTTTGACAGCTGTGATTGGAGTTATCCTGTTTGCGAAAAACAGAAGCCGGAATTGATTGATAAGTTCCGTTTCCTATAGTATAGTAATTAACATCAGAACAGCAGGAGAAATTACCGGAGAGAAGGAGAAACATTATGACATTGCAGCAGATTCTGGAAGAGGTAAAAAACGGTTCCATAACTGTAGAAGATGCAGAAAAGATATTAAAAGAAGAGAGCTACGGGGAGATGGGATATGCCAAGCTGGATACCAGCCGCAGGGAGAGAACCGGATTTGCAGAGGTGATTTACTGCAGCGGGAAGGCAGACGAGCATCTTCTTCGGATTTTTGAACGTCTTTATCAGGAAGAAGGAGAGGTATTCGGAACCCGTGCGTCCGAAGGACAGTACGAAATGCTCCGTAAGCATTTTCCACAGGTGGAATACGACCCTATTTCCCGTATTATCAAGATTGAAAAGAAAGAGAAAATCCGTGTTGGAAAGATTGCCGTGTGTACGGCAGGCACTGCGGATATTCCGGTGGCAGAGGAAGCCGCCCAGACAGCAGAATATTTTGGTTCTGCGGTGGAGCGGATTTACGATGTGGGAGTCAGCGGTATGCACAGGCTGTTTTCCAGACTGGAAGATATTCAGAGCGCGAACTGCGTAGTGGCTGTTGCGGGAATGGAGGGCGCTCTGGCAAGCGTACTGGGAGGTCTGGTAAAGAACCCGGTCATTGCAGTTCCCACTTCTGTAGGTTATGGCGCAAGTCTGAATGGGCTGTCTGCTCTTTTGACGATGATTAATTCCTGCGCAAACGGAATTGCGGTTGTGAATATTGATAACGGCTACGGCGCCGGCTATATGGCTACACAGATTAACCGTCTGGCAGTGAATGCAGAAGAAACACCGGAGATTGATTTGAATAAAATGTGAAAATTTCTGAAAAGAATCTGAATAATTTAGAGTTAGGAACAGGAAAAATGAGAAAATCGTTATATTTTGAGTGCTATTCCGGAATCAGCGGAGATATGACAGTGGCAGCCTTGCTGGATTTGGGAGCAGACAGGACAGTATTGGAAAAGGTACTTTCCAGCCTGCCGCTGCCGGGATTTAAGATAAAAACAGGCCGGGTTTTAAAATCCGGAATTGACGCCTGCGACTTTGATGTGGTGCTGGATGAAGATAACCATGACCATGATATGGCATATCTCCACGGACATGAGAATCAGGAGCATACACATCATAAAACACATTCCCACAGTCATAACGGACATACGCACATTCACAGGGGAATGAAGGAAATCCGTGAGATTATTGACAGGGGAGAGATGACGCCTCATGCAAGAGAGCTTGCTCTGAGAATCTTTGAGGTTCTTGCACAGGCGGAGGCAAAGGCGCACAGAGTTCCGGTGGAGGAAGTACATTTCCATGAGGTGGGAGCTGTGGACTCTATCGTGGATATTATTTCTGCGGCAGTCTGTCTGGATAATCTGGGGATAGAAGAGGTGATTGTTCCCGTATTATGTGAGGGAAGAGGTACAGTGCGCTGTCAGCACGGAATCCTTCCGATTCCTGTACCTGCAGTTGCGAATATTATAAGCGAAAACCATCTGAACATACAGTTTACGGACGTACAGGGAGAACTTGTAACGCCTACAGGAGCAGCTATTGCTGCGGCAGTAAAGACCTCAGACAGGCTTCCGGAACATTTTTCCATCAGAAAAATCGGTATCGGCGCAGGGAAACGCCAGTATGATTGTCCGGGAATTCTCCGTGTCATGTGCATAGAAGAGCAGTCAGAGGAAAGAGACACCATCATAAAAATGGAGACGAATATTGATGACTGCAGCGGTGAGGTGCTGGGAATCGTTCTGGAAAAGCTGATGAAGGCAGGGGCGAAGGATGTTCATTATATTCCGGCTTATATGAAAAAGAACCGCCCTGCATGGGTTTTAAATGTCATCTGCAGGGAAGAGGATATGGAAGCCTTACAGGAAATCATTTTTCGGGAAACTACAACTATCGGCATCCGTTATACAAAGATGGAACGTACAGTTCTTAAAAGAGAACAGCGCACAGTGGAGACGCCTCTTGGGACTGCGGAGGTAAAGGTCTGCACTTTCCACGGGGAAGAATATTGTTATCCGGAGTATGAAAGCGCAGCCCGTCTGAGCAGAGAAATGGGAATTTCCTACAGAAAGGCATATGAAATAGTGCTGGAAAGCTTTAAAGAGATGGAAGAAAAGAAGTAGAAAAAACAGCCGGACACAGAGAAATCTGCGTCCGGCGATTTTACTTTAAAGAAAAACAGAATTATTTTTCTTTAAAATATTCTTTTGTCAGTTTTACCACAGTTCCTGAAAGAAGGAAGAGGGCGATAAGGTTCGGGATGGACATCAGTCCGTTGAAGGTTTCCGCTATGCTCCAGAGAAGACCAAGCTCCACAGTTGCGCCAAGGATAGCTACCAGAGAGTATACGACCATGAAAGGTTTCACTGCTCTGGAGGAGAATAAAAATTCAATGCAGCGCGCGCCGTAAAGTCCCCAGCCAAGGATGGTGGAAAAAGCAAAGCAGCACATGGCAACGGCTGTGAAAACGGATATCCAGCTTCCGTAGGTGGAGGTGAAACCGGAAATCGTAAGCTCGGCGCCTGCGGCAGCTCCGTAAGTAATCGGAACATTGCTTACCAGAATAACAAGCGCTGTCAGCGTACAGATTACGATTGTATCTGCAAACACTTCAAAGATTCCGAATAAGCCCTGTTTTACAGGCTTCTGAGTATCAGCGCAGGCATGGGCGATGGAACCTGTACCAAGACCTGCTTCGTTTGAGAAAATACCGCGGGAAACGCCTTTCTGCATACTGAGGAAAAAGCTTCCTACAATACCGCCTGTAACTGCGGAAGGGTTGAATGCTCCATAGATAATCTGGTAAAATACATTAGGAACACGTTTGATGTTCAGAAGAACAACACCCAGCGCAAGAATGATATAAAAAACTGCCATAAATGGAACAAGTTTCTCTGTAACCTTACCAATACGTTTGATTCCGCCTAAAAGAATCAGACCGACCAGAATTGTGATTACAATACCGATGATCAGGTTCAGCGTTCCGATAGAAGATTCGGAAATCAGGTTGAAATTTAAGAGTGCCGTATCAATGGATGCGGTTATAGTGTTTACCTGTGTGGCATTACCTGTTCCGAAAACAGTGAGTACACCGAATACGGAGAAAAGAACTGCAAGCCACTGCCAGTTTTTGCCAAGACCGTTCTTTATGTAGTACATAGGTCCGCCTACCAGTTCGCCATCCTTATTGCGTTCGCGGAAATGAACGGCAAGAGTAACCTCTGCAAACTTGGTACACATACCGAAAAGCGCGGAAGCCCACATCCAGAAAACAGCTCCCGGTCCGCCGATTGCGATAGCGCCTGCAACGCCGGCTACATTACCGGTACCAACAGTTGCGGCAAGAGCTGTGCAAACTGCCTGAAAAGGAGTCAGGGAGCCGTCGGAGGATTCTTTTTTGCGGAACATTCTGCCAATAGTAGTTTTGATGGCATAAGGGAACTTCCGGATTTGGACGAAGCGGGTACGAAGGCTCAGATAAAGCCCCACGCCGAAAATACAGACCATTGCGGGAAGACCCCACACGAAACCGTTTACGGCGCTGTTGATAGATTCGATCATCTCATACATAATAATAAACCTTTCTCTAATTAGTGCCATTCCAAACGCTTTTTTGCGTTAGAGTGTTAATAGGTATTCTATCACAGTTTATGCAGAATGTACAGAAATAGATGCAAAAAATGACTGCAAAAATCAGTCGGAAACAGGACAAGAAAGGAGCAGCATAAAAAATGAAAACAATAGCAAGGATAAAAAGTGATTTTCCAACGAAATTCGGAATACCTCATCAGAGCGGCAGGATAGATTCTTTGAAGTCAAAGATTATTTTTGAGCCGGAATACAGAAATCCGGATATGCTTCGGGGAATGGAGGAATATTCTTATCTCTGGTTAATCTGGGAGTTTTCAGAAAACAAAACATGGTCGCCGACTGTTCGACCGCCAAGGCTGGGAGGAAATATTCGCAAAGGGGTCTTTGCTACCCGCTCGCCTTTCCGCCCGAATCCTGTCGGTCTTTCCAGTGTGAAGCTTGAAGGAATTGAACTTCACTCGGAATCAGGGCCTGTCATCCATATTTCGGGGGCTGACCTTATGGATGGAACTCCGATTTTTGATATTAAGCCCTATCTTCCGGAATTTGATGCGCATACAGATGCCAGAGGAGGATTTACAGAGCGTATCGAAGATCACAGGCTTGAAGTTCTGTTTCCGGAGGAGCTTCTTATGCAGATACCGGAGGAAAGCAGAGAAAATCTGCTCAGGGTACTGGCAAATGACCCTCGTCCCGGTTATCAGAAGGACCCTGAACGCAGTTACGGTATGCCTTTTGGAAAAAAGGACGTTCATTTTAAGGTGGAAGGTGAAAAGCTTACCGTTACGGCGGTGACGGAGTTTCGCAAATAAGACGAAATGACGCAATCCGACGGAAATTCCTTTCCGGCCTTGTGTAATTTTACGATTTTTGACAGAAATCAAAGAAAGACTTGCAAAATGTTTGTTTTTTTCATAAAATGATAAACATACTTTATGACGGTAAAGAGAAAAAGTTTTTTACAGCGAGGAGACAGACAGATGAAAAAAGTAGTGAAATTCGGCGGAAGTTCTTTGGCAAATGCCCAGCAGTTCCAGAAAGTGGGAGAAATTATCAGAAGTGAAGAAAGCAGACGTTTCGTAGTTCCTTCTGCTCCGGGAAAAAGATTTGACGGAGATACCAAGGTGACAGATATGCTTTATGCCTGCTATCACACTGCGGAAGAAGGCAATGATTTTGGCAATCAGTTAAAGGCGATTAAAGAAAGATACTATGAAATTATCCGCGGACTGAACCTGAATCTTTCTCTGGAAGAAGAATTTAAGCAGATTGAGACGGATTTTAAGGCGCAGGCAGGCACAGATTACGCGGCTTCCAGAGGTGAGTTTTTAAACGGCAGAATCATGGCTGCTTATCTCGGCTACGAATTTGTGGATGCAGCTTCTGTTATCCGCTTTGATAAAAATGGAAATTTCGATGCGGAGAAAACAGATAAGCTTATGGCAAAGAGACTTGCCAAATGTGAAAATGCCGTTATCCCCGGTTTTTACGGAGCATGTGAAGACGGAACAGTAAAGACTTTTTCCAGAGGCGGCTCAGATATTACAGGTTCTCTTGTTGCAAAAGCAATCAAGGCAGATATGTATGAGAACTGGACGGATGTTTCCGGATTTCTGGTAACAGATCCGAGAATTGTGGAGAATCCGAAAGCGATTGAGACGATTACATACAGAGAGCTTCGGGAGCTTTCTTATATGGGAGCTACAGTTCTCCATGAGGACGCTATTTTCCCGGTTCGTAAAGAGGGAATTCCGATTAATATCCGAAATACAAATAAGCCGGAGGATAAGGGAACTCTTATTGTGGAAAGTACCTGCAAGAAACCGAAATATACGATTACAGGTATTGCGGGCAAAAAAGGATTTTGCTCTATCAATGTGGAAAAATCTATGATGAACAGCGAGATCGGATTCGGCCGCAAGGTTCTTCAGGTTTTTGAAGATCAGGGAATCAGTTTTGAGCACATTCCTTCAGGAATTGATACCTTGACTGTATACGTGCATCAGTCAGAATTTGAAGAAAAAGAACAGCAGGTAATCGCAGGTATTCACCGGGCAGTTCAGCCGGATTTCGTGGAGATGGAATCAGATCTTGCCCTGATCGCAGTTGTGGGCCGCGGCATGAAATCTACCCGCGGAACAGCGGGAAGAATTTTTTCCGCACTGGCGCATGCCAATGTCAATGTAAAAATGATCGATCAGGGTTCCAGTGAGCTTAACATCATTATTGGCGTAGAGAACAGGGATTTTGAGGCTGCGGTAAAAGCGATTTACGATATTTTTGTAATCACTCAGATTTGATAAGGAATGACGAGGAGCAGGTTTTCAGACAGAAGACCTGTTCTTTTTTGGCAGCAAACTGATACTGGCGGGAATCGGCAGACCATGGTATACTCTTAAAATGATTAAGATATCACCGGGAGGCAGAAAACATGGAGAAACCCACCGTTCGTATTTCTGTAAGAAATCTTGTTGAATTTATTATGAGAAGCGGAAACCTTGACAACAGAAGCGGAAGTATGGATAAGGAAGCCATGCAAAAGGGGAGCAGGCTTCACAGAAAGATACAGAAACAGATGGGAAGCAGCTATATGGCAGAAGTTCCGCTTAAAAAAGAGACAGAGTATGAAGATGTCGTAATTGTTGTAGAGGGGAGAGCAGACGGTATCTTTAACGAAAACGGAGAAACTTCCATTGATGAGATTAAGGGAATTTACGGGAATGTAGAGAATCTGAAGGAACCCATAGCCGTACACCGGGCGCAGGCAATGTGTTATGGATGGATATATGCGGAAAAACAGAATCTGGATTCTATTGGGATTCAGATGACATATGCAAACCTTGATACAGAAGAAATCAGGAGATTCCATGAGAGGCTTACCCGGGAAGAACTGGAAATATGGTATGGAAATCTTCTGGATGCGTACCACAAATGGATATCGTGGCAGATAAAATGGAAGAAGGAAAGAAATGCCTCAATGGAAAAACTGGAATTTCCTTTTGCCTACAGAGAGGGACAGCGCCAGATGGTAAGCAGTGTGTATCACAGTATTTCTTCAGGAAAGCAGATTTTTATACAGGCGCCGACCGGTGTGGGAAAGACAATGTCCACAATTTTTCCGGCAGTGCGCGCAGTAGGAGAAGGAAAGGGAGAAACTGTTTTTTATCTTACGGCAAAGACCATTACCAGAACGGTGGCTGAGGAGGCTTACGGGATTTTGCAGGAGAAGGGACTTCGGTTTAAAGTATTGACGCTGACAGCCAAAGAGAAACTTTGTTTCTGCGAAAAAACAGAATGCAATCCCCAGAATTGTCCCTGTGCAGAGGGGCACTATGACAGAATAAATGATGCTGTCTACGAATTGTGGACAACTCAAAATACCTATGACAGAGAAACGCTGAGAAATCATGCGGAGAAGTGGAACGTCTGTCCTTTTGAAATGAGCCTTGACCTTGCTCTCTGGGTAGATGGTGTGATATGCGATTACAACTATGTTTTTGACCCCAACGTGCATCTGAAACGCTTCTTCGGAGAGGGAGTAAAAGGAAATTATATTTTTCTGATAGACGAGGCGCACAATCTGGTAGAGCGTGGCAGGGAAATGTACAGCGCGGCAATCTGTAAAGAGGATATTCTGGAAGTAAAGAAAAAAGTCAAAAATTACAGTTCAGGGCTTTCGAGAGCTTTGGAGAAAGTAAACAGACAGCTTCTGGAGCTGAAAAAGACCTGTGAGAAATATGAGATTCTGGAAAATCCGGGGGCAGTTTCTCTGGGAATGCTTCAGGTTATGGGAGAATTGGATAAATTTCTGGAAGAACCGCCGAATGAGGAGGTTGTAGATGAGATTCTGGATTTTTATTTTTGCGTTAGGGATTTCCTGAATATTGACGAGCTGGTAGATGAAAATTATGTGGTCTATACAGAGAATGGCGAGGACGGGAAATTTTGGATGAAGCTGTTTTGCGTAAATCCCGCGGCGAATCTTGGGGCTTTTCTTGGAAAGGGAATCAGCACCGTGTTTTTTTCTGCTACTCTGCTTCCCATGACTTATTACAGAAAGCTTCTCAGTGTCAGAGAAGATGATTATGGAATTTATGTACAGTCTCCTTTTGACAGGAAAAAGCGATGTATCCTGATCGGATATGATGTAAGCAGCAGATATACAAGGAGAAATTACGAAGAATACAGAAGAATCGCAGAGTACATTGCCAGAACAATCTGGCAGAAAAAAGGTAATTATATGGTGTTTTTTCCGTCTTACAGATTGATGGAAGAAGTGAAAGAGGTATATGAAACGGAATTTTCTGTAGACTGGGTACGATGTATTTCCCAGACTTCCGGTATGAATGAACGGGAAAAGGAAGAGTTTTTGGAGGAATTTTCCAGTCAGGACGGCACACTGGTTGGTTTTTGCGTTATGGGAGGCATCTTTTCAGAGGGAATTGACCTGATGGGAGACAGGCTGATTGGAGCGATTGTAGTGGGAACAGGGCTTCCTCAGATTGGTACTGAGAGAGAAATCCTCAAAAATTATTATGACACCCGTGGAGAGAATGGTTTTGATTATGCATACCGCTATCCGGGAATGAACAAGGTACTTCAGGCATCGGGAAGAGTGATTCGAACACAGGAAGATATAGGGATGATTCTTCTTCTGGATGAAAGATTTCGAAATACAGATTACAGACCTTTGTTTCCGGTGGAGTGGACAGACAGAAAATTTTGCACAATTGAGAATATTGAGGATATTTTAAGCGGATTCTGGGGGACTCATAACGAGAAAAATGAATTGGGAATAGAAAGGGAGAATAATGTTTAATAGAGGATTGATTTCAGAACATAAGCTTCTTTGCAAAAGCGCAATTGCAGGAATTATTTTGGGGATATCGGTATTTCCGGCTGCAGTTATGGCTGCAGAACAGAACAGTCTGTCATCTGTCACGGAAGAGGCGCAGGTACAGCCGATTTCCGATGGAAGCGGGAAGTATCTGATGAAGAGCAACGGCTTTTATTGTCTGAATGCAGACGGTGGAAAGGATACGCAGGAAGCTGTACATTATTTTGATTCCTATAAGATAAATAACAGTGTATTTGACGGTTACTATTACCATGACAAAGAAGGGAAATTTAAGGCTGGAAATCCGTACCTTGTCCATTTAAAAGAAATCCCTGCAGCTTACCGGGAAGAAGGGGAGTATGCAGAAGCAGTTGTTTTTGACGGATTTTATATGATTGATAATCTCGGAAAGCTTTCGGCTGCTCCGCAGGTGAGATATCTCGATCATGTTGTGGTTGATAATGTGACTTTTGACGGATATTATTACTTCAATGAATATGGAAGGCTGGTAGAAGAAAAAGGAATCCATCATCTGGAGATGAAGTGTAATGGCAAAGACTTCAACGGAAGCTATTATTTCGGTGGTGACGGAGGGAAACTTCTTCAGGAGGAAACAGTGACGGAAGATGGTTTCGTTATAGATGAGACAGGACGTATCAAAAATCTGGACGAGCTTGGAATTAAGAATTTAAAGCCTCAGCTTGAAAAGATGCTGGAAGAATATACAGGGGAATGGAGTGTCTATGTAAAAGACCTGAATACAGAAGATTCCATTCTTATAAATGACAGACAGTTTTATTCTGCAAGCTTAATTAAGGCTTTTGCAATGGCAAAGACATACAATGATCTGGAAGAAGTCAATGCAAATGAAGGGGCGAAGCTTAATATTAAAGATTCGGACGCAGCCAGAGCGAAGGTGGAAAACCTGCTGTGGAATATGATTACAGTCAGTGATAATGAATCTTTCAATGAACTGGTTCGCCTGCAGACAGACAGCTTTGACTTCAAGGGCGGTGCAGAAGCAATGAACGAGTATCTGAAAGCAGAAGGATACACGAATACAATGGTGCAGCACACTCTTCATCCGGCGCCGTCGAAGTCTGAAGGGCTGGGAGAAAGAAATATGACCTCTGCCAGAGACTGCGGACTGCTTCTTGAACGGATTTATAAGGGAGAATGCGTCAATGAAGAAGCGTCAAAGGCAATGTTGAATCTTCTTTTGAATCAGGATATTAACTGGAAGATTCCACAGGGACTTCCGGAAGGTATAAAAGTGGGAAATAAGACAGGAGAAACGGACGAGGATCAACACGATATTGCCATTGTATATGGAGAAAAGACTACATATATCTTATGTGTGATGTCTGAAGGGTTTAAGAATCAGGATGACGCTATGACCAATATCAGCAGAATATCCAGAGTGGTTTACAATTACTTAAATCTTTGAAAAAAGTTTGCGAAGACCAAAAAAATATTTGACACTAATAATAATTAGAGATAAAATAAAAGAAAAAATGTATGAAAGGGGTTACAAAAATGAAAGTAGTGTACACTGACAAAGCGCCGGCAGCAATCGGACCATATTCTCAGGCAATCGTTCTGAATGATATTTTATTTACATCCGGTCAGATTCCGGTAAATCCAGCTACAGGAGAAATCGCAGGCGATACCATCGAAGCGCAGGCTGAACAGGTTATGAAGAATCTGGAGGCTGTTCTGAAAGAAGCAGGAACCGGCTTCGAAAACGCAGTAAAAACAACCTGTTTCCTTGCAGACATGGGAGATTTCGCAGCATTTAACGAAGTATATGCAAAATATTTCGTAAATAAACCGGCTCGTTCCTGTGTTGCAGTAAAGACTCTTCCGAAGAATGTTTTATGTGAAGTGGAAGTAATCGCAGCAATTGAGAAATAATCTCGCATAATTGAAATCTGAATCTCCCGACCGGGATTTCACGAAATGAAATCCTGTCCGGGAGATTTTTGCTGTGCGAACAGGAATCTTGAATTTTTACAAGATATCATGTATAATAGCAAATTATAGCTTAAAAATTAAGATAATCAGGAGGATACACTAAATGCGAGTCGATACGGACGACTTTCCCCGATCTTGCAACTGCGGGAAGGCTCATTATACAGGAATTAAAGAAATTTTAATTGAAGCAGGAGCCATAGAGAAACTGGAAGAGGAGTTACTGAATGGAGATCTGAAAGAATATATTTCTCCTCTGGTAATCTGTGACACAAATACACATAATGCTACAGAAGAAATTATGGAAGATATCTATGACAGGTGTCAGGTGCTGGTATTGGATGCAGAGGGACTTCAGGCAGATGAGCAGGCAGTCACCATTGTAGAGAATATTATGGAAGATGATATTGATCTGATACTGGCTGTCGGAAGCGGAACAATCCATGATATCAGCCGTTTTGTAGCGCATCGGTATAAAGTACCGTTTATTTCTGTGCCTACCGCAGCAAGCGTGGACGGATTCGTATCTACCGTAGCTGCAATGAACTGGAACGGGGTTAAAACCACAGTTCCTGCAGACGCTCCTATGTGTGTCTATGCAGATACAAACATTTTTGCAAACGCGCCCGGACGGCTGACAGCATCCGGTGTTGCTGATATGCTCGGCAAGTATATATGTCTTGCAGACTGGAAAATTTCGAATGTGCTCACTGGAGAATATTTCTGCAGTGAAATCGCAGAAATGGAAGGCAGGGCGCTTAAAACCGTAAAGTCAAGCCTGCGGGCAATTGCGGCAGGAGAGGAAGATGCCTGTGAGAAACTGATGTATGCCCTTATTCTGTCAGGGATTGCAGTGGAAATGACCGGGAATTCAAGACCGGCATCCTGCGCAGAGCATCACGTAGTGCATCTGTGGGAAATGGAAGTGCTCAATGAACATCTGGATGCGCTTCACGGAGAAATGGTTACTATAGGGGCAATTCTTGTTCTGAGAGAATATAAGCGTATAGCAAACGCCATTTCCAGAGGACGCTGTTATGTGAAGGATTTCGACCCTAAGGAAGACGAAGGACTCCTGAAAGAATATTTTGGCAAAAAAGGACTTTTCGAGAAAATCAGGGAAGAAAATACTCCGGAACCACTTATGGACATTCATCCTACAGATTTGGAAAACAGTCTGGATGAGATTAAAGATATTATCGATAAACTTCCGGATGAAGATGAATTTGTACATATGCTGGAAAAAGCAGGCTGTAAAAACAGGATTTATGAGATAGGATTGGATGATTCTGTTATAGAACCGACTCTCCGCCTTGCGCCGTATACGAGAAGAAGACTGAGTCTTCTCCGTGTGAGCAAGATGCTGGAGCTTGTAGAAGGAGAAGATGAGTAATGATACGTGTAGGAATGGGATATGATGTACACAGACTTACAGAGGACAGAGATTTAATATTGGGCGGTGTAAAAATTCCGTGGGAAAAAGGTCTTCTGGGGCATTCAGATGCAGACGTACTGATACACGCGGTAATGGACGCGCTTCTTGGAGCAGCAGCGCTTGGCGATATCGGAAAACATTTTCCTGATACGGATCCTGCATATAAGGGGATTTCGAGCATTCTTCTTCTGGAACATGTGACGAAGCTTCTCCGTGAAAAGGGATATGAGATTGGAAATATAGACGCAACGATTATTGCCCAGAAACCGAAGATGGCGCCCCATATTCCACAGATGAAAGAAAATATGGCGAAAGCCATGGGAATTGACAGTTCCAGACTGAATATTAAGGCAACTACAGAAGAGGGTCTTGGTTTTACGGGAAGAGAAGAGGGAATCGCTTCCCAGGCAATCTGTCTTCTGGAAGAGAAATAGAATTGGAGGATAACTGACATGAAGCTTTTTAACACCTTAAGCCGCAGAAAGGAAGAGTTTGTACCTCTTGAAGAGGGAAAGGTTCGGATGTATGTCTGCGGACCGACGGTATATAATCTTATTCATATCGGAAACGCGCGTCCGATGATCGTTTTTGACACAGTGCGCCGTTATATGGAGTATAAAGGATATGAGGTAAATTACGTATCCAACTTTACTGATGTGGATGATAAGATCATCAAAAAGGCAATCGAGGAAGGGGTAAGCGCAGAGGAGATTTCCCAGCGTTACATTGCAGAATGTAAAAAAGATATGGCTGGAATGAATGTAATGCCTGCAACAACCCATCCCCTTGCAACACAGGAAATCGACGGTATGATCGATATGATTCAGATTTTGATCGATAAAGGTTACGCATATCCGGTTGCAGACGGAACCGTTTATTTCCGTGTGAAGAAGTTCAAAGAATACGGCAAGCTTTCTCATAAAAATCTGGACGATCTTCAGTCCGGTTTCCGCGCGCTTCAGGTATCCGGTGAAGACCAGAAGGAGGATCCGCTGGATTTCGTTCTCTGGAAACCGAAAAAAGAAGGAGAGCCTGCATGGCCGTCACCGTGGTGTGAAGGTCGTCCGGGATGGCATATTGAGTGTTCTGTAATGTCCAAAAAATACCTTGGCGAAGAGATTGACATTCATGCCGGCGGAGAAGACCTTGTATTCCCGCACCATGAAAATGAGATTGCACAGAGTGAATGCTGCAATGGCAAACAGTTTGCAAGATACTGGATGCACAATGCATTCCTGAATATTGATAACCGCAAAATGTCCAAATCTCTTGGAAACTTCCGTACAGTCCGTGAAATCAGCGAACAGTATGACCTTCAGGTGCTGCGTTTCTTTATGCTGAACGCACACTACAGAAGTCCGCTGAACTTCAGCGCCGATCTGATGGAATCCTCCAAGAATGCTCTGGAACGTATCGTAGACGCTGCATCCAGCCTGAAGGACAGAAAAGCGGCGGCTAAGACAGAGGCTGTTACAGAGACAGAGCAGGCTCTTATCAAAGAAGCAGCAGGTTTTGTCACAAAGTTTGAAGAGGCAATGGAGGATGACTTCAATACTGCGGATGCTCTGGCAGCGATTTTTGAGCTTGTTAAATTCGCAAATACAAATGTTACGGAAGAGAGCTCTTCAGCATTTGCAGGCAGTCTGCTTGATGAGCTTGTGAAGCTTTGCGACGTTCTTGGACTGATTGTCGTAAAAGAAGAGGAGAATCTGGATAAAGAAATCGAAGACCTGATTGCCCAGCGCCAGGAGGCAAGAAAGGCTAAGGATTTCGCCCGCGCAGATGAGATCAGAGATCAGCTTCTGGCAATGGGAATTATCCTGAAGGATACACGTGAAGGTGTAAAATGGAAACGTGCTTAAGTAATTTTAAAGAAGTATTTAAACTGGAGGATAGGGATCTTCGGACCTATTCTCCTTTGACGCTGGCGTATATCGGAGATGGGGTGTATGAGCTTGTTATCAGGACTATCCTTGTAAAAAAGGGAAACTGTCCTGTGAATCAGCTTCATAAGAGGGCGAGCAGTCTGGTAAAAGCGGCAGCCCAGTCAGGAATGATGGAAGTGATCGAGCCGATGCTTACGGAAGAGGAACACAGCGTTTACAGGAGAGGAAGAAACGCCCATTCTCCTACAATGGCGAAAAATGCTACAATGTCCGATTACCGCAGGGCAACAGGTTTTGAAGCGTTAATGGGGTATTTGTATTTGAAAGAGGATTTCGACAGAATCACAGAGCTGGTTCGCGCCGGAATCGGAGAGGACAAAATATGACAGAGCAGATTGAAGGCCGCAATGCGGTACTGGAAGCATTTCGTTCCGGTAAGAGTGTAGATAAGTTATTTATTCTGGATGGATGCCAGGATGGCCCTGTGCGTACGATTGCCAGGGAAGCCAGAAAGAAAGATACCATTATTAATTATGTGCCAAAGGAGCGTCTGGATCAGTTAAGCGAAACAGGAGCGCACCAGGGGGTGATTGCTCAGGTTGCTGCATATGAATATGCAGAGGTTGAGGACATCCTTGCAAAGGCGGAAGAAAAGGGAGAGGCTCCGTTTATCTTCCTGCTTGATAACATCGAGGACCCTCATAATCTTGGCGCAATTATCAGAACAGCGAATCTTGCAGGCGCTCATGGAGTGATCATTCCGAAGAGAAGAGCTGTGGGTCTTACGTCAACGGTGGCAAAGACATCTGCAGGCGCGCTGAATTATACGCCTGTGGCAAAGGTGACAAATCTGGGCAAAACCATTGATGAACTGAAAGAAAAAGGAATCTGGTTTGTCTGTGCAGATATGGGCGGCGAGACAATGTATGATTTAAGTCTTACAGGTCCCATTGGAGTTGTTATAGGAAATGAAGGAGAGGGCGTAAGCCGTCTGATTCGCGAAAAGTGTGATTTCATTGCATCCATTCCAATGAAAGGCGACATTGATTCTCTGAACGCGTCTGTTGCAGCAGGTGTTCTGGGATATGAAATTGTGCGTCAGAGAATGGCTGCGAAATAAGAGCGATGGAGCAGTACAAAAATGTAAGCGACGAAGAACTGATTGCTCGTCTCAGAAACGGAGAATCAGGGATTTCTGACTATCTGATGGAGAAATATAAAGGGCTGGTAAAACAGAAAGCCAGAGCTATGTTCCTTATAGGCGGTGACAATGACGACCTGATTCAGGAGGGGATGATAGGGCTTTTTAAGGCAGTGCAGGATTATCAGCCGGAAAAAGAGGCTTCTTTTCAAACCTTTGCAAGGATTTGCATTGACCGTCAGATTTATAATGCGATTAAAAGTTCCAACAGGCAGAAACATCAGCCGTTGAATACCTACGTATCTCTCAGTGCAGAGGACGATGAAAATACTCTGGACGATATCTGGGCGCAAAGCCCGGAAACCATTGTCATTGATCAGGAGAACCGTAGATTTCTGGAGGAGGAAATTTCCAGAAGTTTAAGTTCTATGGAAAAGAAAGTTCTGGAATATTATCTGGAGGGCTGCAGTTACGTGGAAATCAGCCGCCTTCTGGACAAATCTCCCAAATCCATCGACAATGCCCTGCAGAGAATCAAAACAAAGATAAGAGAGCAGATATCCTGAAACGGATCATGGATAATTTTCAGCGCAACAGCTTTATTGGCTGGTGCGCTGTTTTTGTTTGCGCGCCATGGGCGCGCTCTAACGGGTGGAAGTCCCGAACATG